>CAZTQO010000066.1:0-23574 GCA_964615655.1 uncultured Candidatus Obscuribacterales bacterium
TCAACAGCTCATTTTTAATTGTCCCCGAGTGTCATTTAATTTGACCTCCATCAGCCGGGCGCAGAACAGAGAGCCATTCTTTCCGAAAGTAAATCTGAAAAGAGAATCAGGGGCAACACCGCATGTAATGGCATGATGCCAGAGTATTGGGGGGCTTCTGATGAGTAATGAGTTGTTAGCGGCAAATTTGAATCTCGCCGCCGACATTGCCAGAATACCGGAGCTCAAAGCAAAAGGCGGATCTAACGGATGGTATTCCGGGCACTGTCCGGCGCATGATGATAAATCAGCTTCGTTTCGCTGGCGCGACGACGAGCAAGGGAAAATCCAGCTTAAATGTTTTGCTGGCTGCGACACCCCTTCTATTTTCAGGGCGCTGAAAAATAAAGGGATTGTATTTCCTGGAAAAGAAACGAAGCAGAGTTCTGAATGGCGCTCGGCTGGAAACGACATCTTCTACTTTCACGAATGGGGAGAAATGGAAAAATTCTACATTTACCAGGACGCCAAAGGTAAGGAGATCTTTCGCTGTGCCAGGTTCTACCCGAAGAACTTCCGGCAGGGTCACTATATCGACGGTAAATTCAAATGGAACGTCGACGGCGTACGCCTGGAGCTTTACCGGCTGCCAAAACTACTCGAAGCCGGTCGTAAAGGTCGGACGGTTCTATTCGTTGAAGGTGAGAAAGATGTCGAAACAGCCGAGAGCCTCGGATTCACCGCAACGACGACGCCGCGTGGCGCTGACAAAGCCTTCGAGCCGCAATATGCGACAGCGCTGATCGGCTGCAAGGTCGTAATGATCGCCGACCTGGACAAAAAACCGAATCCGAATTCAGGCGAGTTCGTCGGAGAAAAACATGGGAACAAGGTTTGCCATAATCTCGCGAAAGCTGGGATCTCGGTTCGAATGACGATCGGGATTGAAGGATACAAGGATCTAACGGACTGGGTAAACGCAGGCGGAACCGCCGAGCGCTTGAAACAGCTCTTAAGCAAGCTCGAACCCTGGCAGCCGCCGGAAACGCTCTGTTCCGAGAAATCGGTCGAAGGTCTCAGCTGGTTGATTGATGTTAAGCCTCTATCCAGAAAGATTACACCTGCGCAGCCGTATCCAATAGAGGCATTACCAGACCTTTTGTCTTCCGCGATTCTTTGACTCAACCAAGTTGTCAAAGCGCCGATGTCGCTCTGTGCTCAAAGCGTTTTAGCTGCGGTGTCTATGGTTATGCAACCGATTGCGGATGCACAGATTGATGGTAGACGTTTTCCAGTGTCCGAGTATTTCCTTACAATAGGCGCATCCGGCGAGCGGAAATCTGCAGTAGACAACTTAGTTCTCAAACCCGTTCGCGATTTTGAAGCGGAGAAAATTCGCGAGCACAAGCGGCTGACGAAAGAGTACCACGATACCTTGAAAGTATATGACTCAGGCGTGAAATCGATATTGTCATCCAAGCTTGATCAAGCAACAAAAAGCCTTAAGCTTGCACAACTTGGACCAAGCCCAGAGCCTCCGGTAGCCCCGATCGTAATTGTCTCAGACCCTACCGTCGAAGGATTGGCAAAACTATTCGCAACTGGTCAACCTGCTCTGGGACTCTTCACTGATGAAGGCGGGCGACTCATCGGCGGACATTCGATGAATGATGAAAACCGGCTAAAAACGGCTGCAACGTTATCGAAATATTGGGACGGACAACCGCCTGACAGAGTGCGAAGCGGTGATGGAGCCTCGAAAGACCTGGGCAAGCGGTTAGCTATTCACATTCAGGCTCAACCAGCCGTAGCTGCGTTGTTCTTGGGTAATGGGCTTGTACAAGATCAAGGTCTTACGGCGAGATTCTTGATCGTATATCCAGAAAGCACGGCTGGAAGCAGGAAGTACTGTGATGTTGATTTATCAAAAGATTCGGCAATCATAGATCTGTGGGATTTATTGCGGTCTGCTCTCTTCAGACCGCTCCCGCTCAAGCCTGACACTGTGAATGAACTCGCTCCACGGACCATTGAACTCGAACCCGAAGCAAAGAAAGCGTATTGTGACTTTCATGACGAAGTCGAGTCGTTATTGGCTGCAGACGGTGAATTCGCTCCTATCAGAAGCTTTGCAAGTAAGGCGGCAGAACACTGCCTGCGCCTGGCGGCCTTGTTTTCCCTGAGTCGAAACCTGGAAGCCAGCCAGATATATATGGATGACCTGCAATCTGCAATTGTACTTATACGCTTTTACCTTAAGGAAGCGCTTCGGCTTCAGGGCATTGCAGAACAAGAGCCGGAACTTCAACTGGCAGAAAAATTCTGGCAGTGGCTGTCGCGCAAGCGCAGTAGCGGACAGAGGGTAATCTCTCTTGTCGAGTGCTATCAGCTTGGGCCAAATGCTGTCAGAAGCAAGCAAAAGGCTTCTGAGTTACTAGCCTTGTTGTCAGAACACGGTCTTGTCCGCCGGATTAACGAAACTGTCGTTTTTCGGGGGATACCTCGGACTAATGTTTATGAAATCAGAGAGGTTGAGGATGAAGTCTGCTAAGTCTGCTAATCCGCTAAACGGGTCAATTCCATTCTAATCTCAAATGCTAACCGTTTGCTAATTGTTGCTAATTCCGGCTCTCTGCACCCCGATTAGCAAGCCGTTAGCAGGTCGTTAGCATCTCGTTAGCATCTCGAAAGTACCTATTCAGGGACAAATTAGCAGGTTAGCAAAATTAGCATTAAGAGATAAGGAGAAAAAATGAAGGACATAAATTTCGAGCCAATAAGAGTAGATGAGCATCACGGCGTACCGGTTCTGCCAGCTTTTGAATCGGGGGCTAATTTCTGGGTCTTCTGTTATCCCTGCCGGAAGTTCCACTTTCACGGTCGAGTTGAAGGTATGTTGTCGTCACACTGCCTGGACAGACACTACTCCTATTCGCTCAAATACGCCGGTCTGTGTACGAAGAAAGTCAAGCAGGCGGCGGCAAAATTGGCCCGTCGCTTGAAAAAGGGACTTGAGGAAATTCCGCAGGCTGTATTAAAGGAGCTGGAGCGAAATTAGAGCGCTCTAAGGTGTGGCAGATCATAAAGTTTTGAGCCTCGCCCCTGTCGAACGCGCTCGCAGCGTCGTTAGAAAAATCGTCATAATCCAGATGCGTCAAGGGTAGCACCATATATGGTGATGTTGTTTAGATAGAGGTTAAGTGTATGTTTGAACCGGTTTGAGAGTCGGAAAATTGACTGCTCTTGAAGTAACCGATGAAAGATCTCGTTCTGGCGCAGTTTATTGGCTCGCCAGATACGATTGCGGCAGGGAGCTGACGGTGCGGAGCAATCTTGTGGGTATTGTCCGATTGTGCGGAAGAAAAGACTAACGGGCTCTTGAGATATTCAGGTTAAAATTCGACTCTATTGCGGAATTGTGTAATAGCACTCGGACCAATACACGCCCGCCTGTCCGACAAAAACAGATATCCAGGTCAAATTTATGTGTTGCAATATTGCGCAATATATCCATATCGCCAGAACGCGCTTCTTATGTTAAAACCGGAATATCTCTGTATGGCCTGTAGATGAAGTGCAAAAGCGTTTTGTTGCTTACTATCGGGTTTCTTCTGACTCTCAGGAAGAAAATAACAGCCTGGATAATCAGCGGCGGCGTATTGAAGCCTGGGCTTCAATTAATAACTATGAAATTGCAGCAGGCATTGAAGCGGTCGAAAGCGCTACCAGCAAGGCGTCTGATCGAAGAAAATTCAAGCAAGCGTTAGATCTGATGCAAGCTCAAAAATGTGACGGTCTAGTTGTTTACGATCTAGATCGATTTTTTCGAAATACTGAAGAAGGGCTCCGAACTGCAAGAGAGCAGTTTCTTGAACGGGCGAAGACTCTTAAAAGCCTGAACCAGAACGTTGACATTAGCACCGACGATGGCTGGTTTGCCTTTGGAATATTCTTGCTTGTGTCTGAAAAGGAAGCTCGATCGATCCGGCGCCGCATGAGCGATGGCAAGAGTAATAAAGTTTTGTCGGCGTCTGGAAAAGGCAAGCGAGCTTTTGTTGAAGGCAGTCGCCCTTATGGGTTTACTTCTACAGGTGCAAAAGGACAGCGTGAGCTGATCATTGATCCCGAGGAGTATCGCTGGAGGCAAAAGATCTTGAGTGGAGCGCAGAAGGCAAATCCGATGAATGGATCGCTGGGGAGCTTAATCACTTGCGAGTACCAACAAAGCGCGGGCGCCTTTGGCGCGGCACGACAGTCCGAATAATCAGGAAAAGACCTATGGCGCTAGCGCCTGTAATGGAGCAGGCCTCAGAATCCCGGAGCTGATTGTAAAGGAAGCTCAGATCTGCGAAGTCTCTGATGATTATCTTGCCCAAATCGGGTATAAGTCTCATATCTTGGACAGGAGCGTGAAAGTGGGCAAAGCTACTAAAGGGCGGAAGGATGTTGCGAGGTCGTCACCCCGAGTTACTTTTAAGTTGCTTTGGGGGCTCTTTTGTAAATCGATAGTTCGAGAACTCGAGTCATCGCCTGAACATAGTCTCATCGGCATATTGCCTAGTCTTGAGATTCACGTGAGAACCCTTCCACGGAAAAACAAGGAATCGTTTCGAATTAACCTTCCCCTCTGGTTCTGTGCCAATTTAGCTGTAGAAAAGCCCCTGGATGCGACAGTAGAGACAACTATTGAAGTACTTCTTACTCTCACCGGAGAAACAACTTCTCACAGTTTAAAAATAGCAGTTAAACCAAATGAATTGACCACGCAGCTTAACGTCAAGATTGTTTTTCCAAATGGATTGCCCGTTGTAGAGGGCTTGCAAAAATTTGATTGCGCTATAAAGCATGAAAACAGGATAATTGGAACAGTTGAATTGCCTATAAATGTAAAAGTCGAAACTGTAAATAAGCTGGGGTAAAGGGATATGACGCAAGCAGTTATTGTAAGAGATGAATCTATACCAGTAGAAATTGCTGCAGCGTTCTCAGACGCATCATTTGATGATACTAGAAAACCGTCTTCCAAGCCGGACGAATGGTTCTTAAGAGGTGTCTCAGAGGGAACGTCGAGAATGGCGATTTTAAGCGCGTTTCCAATGGGGTCTGCAACGTTCAAAGCAATCATTGTCAATAAACCGAATCTTCAGCTTTTGAATCCAGATCAAATTGAATTGCTGTATGAAGAAAACAATGAGCTAAGAGAAGTTGTTACTGAAGCCTTTCATCGTTTGCTGGCGAATTTCTCAGGTGATGTTTTCACACTTAAACAATCCGCAGATCCTGAAGAACCTGAGGAAAAATGGTTGGTTTTGAAAGTAAAAACAGCGCGAGATTATTTGGCAGCAGAGCAATCCTGGGAGAGTTTCAACCAGTGGTGGGCTCCTAGGTCTGATGCTTGTGATGCCAAGTTGCGTATATTGTTGGACTTTTAGACAGTGTTTGATTGGAAGTTTTATTTTTTGTTCGCGGAATTGCTTATTGATAATCCTGTTGTCGGCAAAGACGATGCCAATAGGGAACAGGAACTTCAGGCCAATTACCGAGCTGCTCTTAGCAGAGCATACTATGGAATTTTTCAGTTAACGCACAATTATCTTCGAGACAAGGAATTGGATCCTGTGTTGCTCATGCCGATAAGACAACAGCAAGGCGTTATGTATGAGGCTGCGGAATTAAAGGAAAACGAGAAGAAGCTCAGCAAGATTCATTCCTACGTGCAAGCACAACTTAGAACGGATGCGTTTGATAAACGGAAAAATCAGCTTAGGCGCGGTCTGAGAACAGAACTTGCAACACTGCAAGAGCGGCGAATTGAAGCTGACTACAGGGAAGGAATTGTGTTTCAAGTAAATACTGTCAAGCATACGCTCAAGAGCGCAAAGACGGCGCTCAGTTACTTAGAACAATTGAAGAGGTGAGCCTGATGTTGATCGCTCTCTCCGATGTTATTCAACTCAAAAACGATCACCATACGATCACCGGTCAAAAAATGCCTACCCCAGAAACACCTGAAACAGTAGCTTAAAAGACTCGTGATACCAATGATTCGCGCCCAGAGAGATTCGAACTCCCGACCTCATGGTTCGAAGCCACGCGCTCTATCCAGCTGAGCTATGGGCGCTTCTATGCCAGATTTGAAACCTGACCGCTCAATTATACTACTGAATTCCTCCTAATAAACGCTGCCCCCATGTAATCAAGAAAGGAAAACAAAAGCGGGGAGCTATTTATGTTAAATTCATCGTCAAGGGGAATAATGGGGCAGGTTATGCCCGGTCGTGCCGTTCTTAAAGTAGATGGCGGTTATATTGTTCAGGCAAAAAACCTGCCCCAGGGGCGAGGTTTTATTCCGGACCAGAGCGCAATTAGCGTCGGAAAAGAGATTCTTGTAAAAGTAGTGGGAGAGCATCAGGGTATGCCCTTGCTCCATCCTGTCTTTGGCGGCTTTCGCTAAAGAAGAGCTTCTAGACTCAGCCCGGATTACCACTCAGTTGCATGGCATACGCCAGGAAAAATAGATTGAATATAATAAAGGCACCAACTGCAAGCAGTATCGCCCATAGTGGCAACTTCCTTGGCGGCTCTTCAGCAATTTCTTCTTCGGTGCTTTCAGTAATTGTTGCTTCAACTGCTTCCTGTTTAAGCTCGGCTTCCTGCTTAAGCTCGATACTTTGGCTTTCTTTTGTTTCTTTGCTTTCGACTGTTTCGACCATATTTTGAATTTCTCTTTAGCGCTAATTCTTAACTCTGGCTCAGCTGAGCCCCTGAGAATCAGGCGCTTATTCTACTGCATAACTGCTCTTATTCCATGAACTTTGCAATATCCGGCTGGTAGCCGCTCTTTTCCTGAGACACTACCATGCCGAAGTGCTGCAGGCGCTCTTTGCCGTCGGTATCATGCCAGCGATCTACAAATTCTGAGTCCGGAATATAGGTATAGTTGCCCAGAGTGCTCGGGTCCATGAAAAAAATGTTTTCCTGGTCATATCCCACTGCTACGACATAATGACCGTCATTCCATTCGCTTTTGTAATCAACAGGCACATCGGACCAGGCCTGCAGCAGGCAAATTACCGGCAGTTTCTTATCAATCAGGGTCTTGAGCTCGCTAATGCTCATACCTTTGTGTATGTCTACACTAAAGCCATTCTCTTCTGCAAATCTGGCAATGCGCATGTAAGCAGTGCCGTTGCGGTAGTTGGCTTTCAGCAATTTAGCAAGTTCGTCTTCTCTATATTCCTGACCGTAGTATGCAAGCACGCTTTGAAGTGCCGAAACCCCACATGTATAGCAGGTTGCCTGTCTTGTTAGCGGCAGCCTTATTAAATTCGCCGGCATTTTTATATCCGGTCTGGATTTAGGGGCATCAGGATTGAGCTTGCGCTTGTATTGCTCGGCGTGGGCAGGTGCAGAAAAAGAAGCAATGAGCACAAAAGAGGCAACTAGTATAGAAGTCGAGGCAAAAACCACCAACTTCTGGCTTACGCTCAATGCTGCGGCGGCTTTATTCTTCTTTTCAAAACACGAGACCATCGGTGCTCCGGCAGCGGCTTACATCATGCTCAAAGCGAGCATTTGTTGATAAATTCTCTGATCCATGGCTGCCAAAAACTGTTTGCCTTCTTTCAATTTTACAAGCACGCAAACTTGTTTGCGGTCGCCGCCTGCAAAATATCCGGCGATTGCACCCAGCGGTCCGAAGAAAACACCGCCTGCTACGGTAAGCCCCAGTGTTTTTGCCAGGTCTTTAACTGATTCCTGGGTCTGAATCGTAATTGAATCTATTTCGCCCATGAGTGCAATACAGTCGGCCCTGCCGCTTGAAACATCGGGTGTCATCATGCCGCCGTTAAAATCCCAGTCTCCGGCGTAAAAATCACCGGCCAGGATCTTTACTTTCTTCCAGTCGAGGGTGCTCTCAACTTCCTTTTTGATTTTGTCGAAAAAACCCATTTTTGCTCCTTATGCTCATGACTTGATTTTGCTCCAAAGAGCAAGCCAGTAGCTATTTATTTAGAAATTTTGCAGTATTTCCTGACCGGCAAGCAAGAAGCGCTGGCTGGCGCGGTCTTTCAACAAAAGAAGCTTCATGCCGCATATATCGATTTCTTCGCCGTCTATAAAATGACCGGTTTCCTGCATCTGTTTAAGCGCCTCGTCTTTGTAGCTTGCAATGAAAAGCGGGAAATAGCCCGTTAACCTGCCTGCCCTGGCAATTAAAATCAACTGCGACTCTTTGTTGCGAATCCAGCGCGAGCCGTCGGGCAATACTTTCAGCTCATGGATAAGTCCTGTTCTTTGCAAAAATGCCGCATAAGAAGCCGGGTCGGCGGTAAAAGCTACAAAAACCATGCTATTAAAGCTTTTGCCTTCGACAGCCGGTTTAGGCGGAGCTTGATTGCGGCGCCTCTCGGCCATGCTGCGCCGGAGCATTACCTCGCAGGTTCTTTGCTTGAAACGAATCGACTCATCGAGTTTGCCGTCTGCTTCGATTGATTTTGCTATGCGTTGAAGTTCGGCAGCCACGTCTTTCTGGTTTTTGCCGAATTCGGATTCGAGGTCGACAACCAGTGACAGAAAGAGTTCATCAGCCTTCTGGCTGTCGAGTTCGGCAAGCGCCAGTTCTGCTTGTTGGTGAAAATTGCTTCGGGCTGTAGAACTCAAGAGGGTTCTCCCGGTGTAAACTTTGCTTTGTTGTACTCAGTTATTTTCCCTGATATAAGCAATTAACATTCAGATCTGTGAGATATTTCTCATTTTGGGAATGTCTAAATTAGAACCCTATAATATTTAGCGGTGCAGCGGTCTAAGATGGCTCTCCAGGACTCGTTTAAGAAAAAAACCGGCGACGTTAAAGCGCCTGAGAAAATGGTGCCGTTAAAAGAGGCGCCCACCCAGGAAGATTTGCGTTTCAGCATGCTGAAAGCGCAGCATGATATCGGCCGTCCGATAATTTTGAGCTGGAAGCAGGAAGATGACACTTATTTACTTACAGTGACTCTGGCTGAAGGTGCAAAAGATCCGACCTGGATTTTGCATGTGGGCAATGAAGAAGATTCGGCAATTGTCTGGATTTATACTTCAAGCGATGTCGGCATGATTCACAGCATGGTCGGGACGATAAATCAGGATAATATGCCGCGGGCTATTATCACTGATACTGTGCTTCCTGAAGAAATGATGGAGGCCGTGGAGGAAGACGAGGCTCAGCAGCCGCTTCCACATGAAGAGTTTGAGGGCACTTACGAAATTATTTCGCGCCTGGGCCACGGCGGTATGGGTGTTATTTACAAAGCCAAGCGCATAGAAGACGGTCTTATTGTTGCCCTGAAAGTTTTGCACCCGCATTTGCTAAATGATGTGGAAAGCAAAAAGCGATTCGAGCAGGAAGCTCAAGCCTGCCAGGATCTTAAGCACCGCAACCTGATTGAAATGCTTGAGTTTGGTTTTACCAAGCATGGTCAGCCTTTTATGACCATGGAGTATCTGGAAGGCAAGCCGCTTACAGACCTGATTGAGAAAAAAGGGCGTCTTGAAGTTCGCAAGTTCATTAATATATTCACGCAGATATGCGATGGCCTGCAGCATGCCCATAAGAAGCAGGTTGTGCACCGAGACGTTAAGCCAAGCAATGTCATGGTTATTCAGTCGGAGGCCGGGGTTGATATAGCCAAAATTCTGGACTTTGGTATTGCGAAACGGCATGTGGAAGAGAATCGAGACAATCTCACTCCTACAGGCAACGTACTCGGAAGCCCTGCTTATATTGCGCCAGAGCAGTGCGCAGGGGCCGAAGCCGATCCGCGCTCCGATATTTATTCACTCGGTTGTGTTATGTATGAAGCGCTCACCGGACAGCCGCCTTTTGTTCACGACAGCGCAATCAAAGTTTTGCTTATGCAGCTGAGCGAAATACCTCAACCTCTCAATGTGATGGTGCCCGATGTAGAATTTCCGCTCGAGCTTGAAACCATAATCATGCGTTGTCTTGAAAAAGATCCGGCAGCTCGTTATCAAAATGCAGCTGAACTGGGCGCCGATCTCTGGACATTCGCTGCCACAGGGCAAAGAGGTATCATTCCTGATCCGGTTGCCGAAGACAGTGAAGCGCCGCTTGCAAAAGAAGCCGCTGCCGCCGGTGAAATGCTGACCAAACTCGATGGTGGTCCGGCCTCTGGGGCTTCAAGAGCCGGTGTTGTGCCTCCGCCTCCACCGATTCCGGCTTCACCCGTGCCATTTTCTGTGCCGATGCCGGCTTCAATTGAAGCTCAGCTCAAGATTTTGCAAAGGGTCATTACCATCAGGTTCAAGAGATTCCGCAGTCCTTTTGAGCTGGAAATTCTCTGGGAAGGGCTGAATATGGCTCGCAATATTCAGAAGAAGGATGTGCCGGTAAGTATCTTGCTTGATCTGGAATCTGTCTGTCTTGTGTTGAAACCTGAGGTAGTTGCAAGCCGTTTTAATCTTGATCAGGCTACCGTAAAAAAGCTCAATGTAATGCAGTCAATGCTCGGGCAGTTGATTCTGGACGGGGCAACGGTGCTTGTTTCTGAGCGCTGGGCCAAACGTGGTAATGACAATCTGGATAATTTGATGCCGGGAATCTTGCTTGCTTCAGATGAGGAACTCGCGGATATTGTTATTGAACGGAACGGCGCAATCATAGAATATTGATTTGTGAGTAGAGTATTGATTTGTGAGTAGAGTATTGATTGCGAGCAGAGTATTGATTGAGAGCCGAGTATTGATTGCGAGCAGAGTATGGCTTGACGCATTCGAGTACTGACGCGTAATAAAATCCAGCGTTTTTAGAAACATTCAAAACTATTACGATTTACTTAGCTTTTTGATTTCATCAATACGTCTTTGTATTTCCAGAACGTGCGGGTCCTTTTTGCCGTAAAGCTCAGACTGATAGGTCATAGCTTCGTCGAGCTCGTGTATGGCGTCATAACGAAGCTCTGTTTTTCTAACTCTGTTGCTTGTGTTTGCTGCAAGATATGCCTTGATCTCAGCCCTGTTTGTCAGGCAATCCACCAGGGACCATTTTTCCTTCGGAAAGGGTCTAAGTAAACGCTCCTGCTCTTCAAGCATTTGATCGATTTTTTCGAACTCTCCAAGCGGCAGGTAACAGCGTGCAAGAGTTTGTAATGCGTCGGCAAGTTCGTGTGAGCTCTCCCTGTTATGGTTCTCTAATTCAAAGAGCTGTCGTTGTATCTTGACCGAGTCTTCGGCAGAGTAAATGGCTGCCAGAACCTCGTTCTGCCTGGGCTCGACCCTTATGCCTTCTTTTAAGATCCTTTTTGCTTCGGCTGCTTTCTTTGCCAGATCCTGATCCCGGCTCATTTCTTGCAAATAACACATTGCAAGACCCGAAAGACAATTTCCCTTGATCGAGATTTCGGAAAGAGATGATTTGCTAGGGTTGTTGCTTTTTCGAAACTTGCGCAAGTCGTCGTAGGCTTGTTGGTACCTGAGTTTAGCGAAGCCTAAGAGCGTTGGATGCTGCCAGCTTTTCATTCTCAGCACCTGAGCTTGATTCCAGAGCAACATTGCCCTGTTTCTGTGGTAAGCATCAAATTGCGGTAGATCGACAATTAGCTGCTGAATTTTTTTGTCGGCGTTGTCCGGGTCTTGCAGGGCTATATGAAGTTCCTGTCTCCATGAATCGGGATCTACAAAAACCCAATAATAAGATAGCGGAATCAAGAGAACTGCAGCTGCAATCAATGAATAATTGTAAGCTTTCGAGATAAACTTCAGCCGCTTGCGAGTAGATATTTCTTCCTGCAGCAGAAGCAGGCGTTCACCGTAACTCAGCTTTTTGAGATCTTCTTTTAGTGCGTCCATTTTCTGGTAGCGGTTTGCCGGGTCTTTTTCAAGGCAACGATTTATTATGGCTTCCATGTCTTTAAGAACCGGGTCATCGACTGTTCCTGCTTTTATCAGCCCCGGAATCTTCTGGTTGAGCCATTTAATAGCAGTCTGGGCGGGGCTGCTGCCGCGAAACGGTGGAAAAGCAGGCATCTCCTGATTTATGGATCTTCTCGGGTCCAGAAGTTTGGGAGGCCGTTCATTCAAGTGTTTCATTATGGTTTCAATCGGATTGCGTCCTTCAAAAGGTACCTGCCCTGATAAAGCTTCATACATGACACAGGCAAGTGAATAAATGTCGGACCTCTCATCGACAATCTGCCCTTTTCCCTGCTCCGGACTCATGTATGCTGGGGTGCCGAAGATTTCACCGGTGCTTGTAAGTTTGTGACCGTCCTCCGAAGATTGAATTTTGGCGATTCCGAAATCAAGCACTTTAGCACTTAAACTACCGTCGTCGCTTTTGACGAGCATGATATTGCTAGGTTTGATATCACGGTGAAAAATGCCTTTGCTATGGGCATGAGCAAGCGCTTCACTAACCTGAGCAAAGATACTCAGAACCTCGTTAATATCCAGCCGCCCTCTCGATTTCAACAGCGAGTCCAGCGACTCTCCTTCGACCAGGTCCATCACCACATATGGTGCTGATTCCCAGATGCCGTAATCGTAAAAGCTCACGATGTTCTGGTGTGACAAGCCGCTTACTGCCTGAGCTTCTTTTCGAAATCTCTGGTAAACGACGTCGTCACGGTGAAGGTCGTGCCTGATTACTTTGATGGCTCTGTATTGATTTAGAAGCAGGTGGCGAGCTTTATATACAGCACCCATGCCTCCTCGGGCAATCAACGCAACAATCTCGTATTGTTCGTTAATGTTCTTGCCTATCCAGGGATCAAATGACGGGAGGCTGTCGTTTTCCTGTTGGGAGACCCTCAAGCGTGATTCAGGAACTTGCAGAGCTTCCTCAAAAGGCAGCGTTGCGCCGGCCGGAGCTGCTTGAGTTTCCCTGCCTGCTTCACTTTTCCGTTCCGCTATTTTGCAGCTGCAATCTGCTGCGGTTTTATTGCAGTGCTCACATAGCAGCAGGCTTTCTGACTTTTGCCCTTCCATAACTGGCCAAGATCTCATAAAGCTAAAAAGATCTTACCCGCTTATTAAGCATTTATTCCTTTCAGGCTGCTCTTAATGGCGGCCATGCCAGATTATCGGCTATGACCGTTACCGAGATTGGAGTGTTTGTCTGGGGTCTTCCAGCTTTACTCTCTTAATTTGAGGTAATCACAGAGTGAAGCAGGAACCGTACAATGTTTCATCTGTTGTTTTAGCATTGGTAGTTCAGATGAAAAATCTTGAAGAGAACAGAAATCACCCTTCTCCGCTTGATCGCAATCGTGCGATTTTGCTTGCCCGAGATTTGCTCAATCTGAACGACTGGGTCATATTGGCGATAAAGCAAAGCAAAGAACCGGGGCGCCTGATTCCGGGCGATGCTAAAGAGTTGATTTCTTTTGCTGTTATGGGGCCCGGTCAAAAATTGCTCATGGATATGCTGGTCAAGCCGGATGGTGCAGTAAGCAACGATTTGCTTCGTGTTCACGGAGCAAGAGCTAATCAGGTCTTCAATGCACCTTCTTTCAGGGATATTTACAAGATTATTCAAGCCGGCTTCAAGAGAACCCGCGTTCTTACGTTCAACACCGAAAGAATTAAAAGGCTTCTGGATCAGCTTACAAAACAGGAAAAGTTCGAGAATCTGAATGCTGATTTCGTTGATTTAGGTCAGGAGTACAGTCGTTATCTGGGAGTTCAAAGTGAAGAGAAGCAGAACCCAGCTAGATCGGTCCCTGCTTATAAAGGCGTTCAGATACCTGCAGGTTTTGATTCTTCAAAGCCCAGGGTGAGTGCAGTCAATGAGTGCAAATATTTGTTTTCGCTGTTGCATGCGATGGCTGGCAGCTCTCAAAGCCTTGATTCAGCGCTTACTTTCAATAAGAACTGGTCTGCGGCATTTTACAAGCCGAAAGTTGGACCAACAGAGATGATACGCGAAATCCTCGGCATCAGCGAATGATGCCACCGTATATAGTGAAAGGCAATAAGACCTGATTCTTGTTTGCTTTTGAACCGGGTTGCAAAGTTCATTTTGTTCAGAAAATGTACGAAGTTCTGCATTGCGGTTTTGCAATTAAGCAAAAAGCTGTAAGAATTATAATTTTGATTTAAATGGCGCACGGGCTGGCGGTCTTGACATCGCTTGCGTGTTTGAGGAGTTAAGTTGTTCCTAAGGTATGCATGACATCCTGCAAAAATGTCGGAGAATATAGGCTTATTACGTTGCTATGAAAGGCAAAACCTAGCCTGCTTATGAAGAGCACCAAAAGTCCTGAAGAAATAGAACTGAGTAAGAAGAGTTCGGACCCGCAGACCGGGTTGAAGAAGCTTCAGGCTCGCGAGCCGGGGCGTGCTTTCGTGCTTTCGCTTCTTTTTCCGGGGCTTGGGCAGCTTTTCAACAAAGAGTTCGCCAAAGGTTATCTCTTCATTGGCGTGAGTGTTGCTAATCTGCTTTTGATCAGTTTGCTTTTCGGAACAGAGGCGGTTCTAAACGCACTTGTTAGTTTTGCTGCTCTATTTAATTGCGCAACTAAGATAAACGTGCAGCATGCCCTTGAAATTGTGCAAACGGGGCGTGCAATAACCCTTTTGTATCTGGCTCTTATTCTCAGTTTTGATCTTTATGCAGCAAGAGACGCTTATGACCGGGCTCTGGAGAAGAGACGCGGCAAGGAGCCCCCCAGGTATAAGCTAAGCATGCCTGAGGCAACAAGCGGTTCTTATATCTTTCACTTTTCTGTGATTTGCGCTCTGATCGTAATGGTGATCTTTTTCATTGCACCACCGAAGCCGCAAGTGCAGACCACTGATATCGAACTGATGCAAGAAATTCCGAAACCGCCTGCTCCCGAGAAAAAACAGCCAGAGCCTCCAAAGCCGAAGGCAAAACTCGAATCTAAGAAAGTAGAGTTGCCGCCCAAGAAGGTAACGCCGACGCCTCCAAAGCCAACCCCTGTGGCTGTTGCCGTTAAAACCGACACTCCTGTTCCCGATCCGGTGGTCCAGAGCGACGAGCCGGCGCCGCCGGCTGATCCGGCTCCTCAGGAGGGCAGTCCCAACGGCAGTCCCAACGGCACTGGCGCCCCGAACGCGAGCGGTGGCGGCGGTGGAGGAGACGGAGACGAGGTTGATTTTGGCAGCTATCTGGCAGAGGTGCAGAAGCGAATTAAGCGGAACTGGTTCCCACCAAGGGGCGCAGAGTCGTTGACTTTGACCCTAAAATTCAAAGTCTTGAAAGACGGCAAGCTTGGAGGTATCAAGCTGGTTCGTTCATCCGGGATAGCTGCAGCTGATGATGCCGCCAAAACAGCAATTACTAATTCAGCACCATTCCCGCCCCTGCCAAAAGGTGCAGGCGATGATGTCGATATCAAGTTTACTTTTGACTATAACGTTTTCAGCGGCAAGCTCAAAGGACTGTGATAGATAGCCCTCTGGGCTTTGCAGGTATGGGTATGATATCGTATCAACCTTTGCAGGTACGATATCAACCTTTGTAGCCGGGAATCAAATAGGACCACCAGGGCCTTTCCTGGCGCAGCTTTTCCACACGGGCACCCTGAGATTGCCTTCTTCTTGAGCCAATCACCAGGTTGTAATAATTAGGACGGTCCTTTGAATCAAGCTCCGCACGCAGCATTACAAAGCAATAGCCCTCATTTCGCTTCCAGAAAGCCACTCTGATAAGCTTCACCGACCCGGCTATATTAGCGGCGTCATGTAACCATTTAGGCAGTGGGGCTCTTTTGCCGTCTTCGCGCTCAACAGTGATACTCTGCTCTGGCGGCTGCCACTCCGATTCCACTTGCTTAACAAGCGCATCGAATTTTTCGGACATGACTTGCTCGACATTCAAGGAAGCATAGTGAGCCTGTTCGAGCGTGTGTTCTTTGACACTTCCGGGCTCGGCAGCTTCTTCAAGCAATGTATCCATAAGTCCTGCGGGAGTTTTGCTCATTTTTTTTCCAGCTTCGGGTCTTAGATTATTTACCCCTTCGGATAACAGAACAATCGGGCAGTTTCCGATATTACACTTATCCTGTTTTTGTAGCCTCTGAAAGTAGAAATATTTTTTTTCGAGAATTTCTCAAAAGAACTCCTAATTTGCCAGAATTAAAAGTAGAGTTAGAAAATATAGTCGAAACGGAGGCATATTACAGGAACTATGACTTGCCGATTTGATCATGTTTTGCTACTGCCGCTTGCACTGCTTGCGGTGTTTTTGAGCTTGCCTGCGGCTTTTGCCGAAGGCGCAAAAAGTCTTTATTACCGGCAAATTAACCAGGCGGCAGGCGAGAAAAAGAACATCGGCCTTACTTATTCAATTGAGTTGACCAGAAACAATAAAGTTGCAATTGTAGACAGCCGTTACCATTTCGTTTCAGGCGATCAGCTTCGCTTTCATGTGCAAGCAAACATAGACGGCTATCTTTATATAGTGCTCAAACAGGGAAGCAGAGGCGATTCTGCTTTGCTTTTCCCTGCGGCAGGTTCTGCTGAAAGCAACTATGTCAAATCAGGTCAGGATATTATGGTGCCTGAAAAAGGCGTGCTTGAATTCGATCAGGTGGCGGGCACGGAAAAAGTAAAACTTGTGCTTTCGCCTCAGAAGCTCATAGAAGATCCCGACAAATATTCGCGTTCAGTAATGATTTCGCCTAAACACAGTGCCCAGGCAATTGCAAGCCAGTGTCTGATCGATTTTGCACTTGATCCGGCAGGCACGATTGAGTTCAAGAAAAGCGATGATGCATTGAATTTTCGAAAAGAACCAGCTGTAACAGTGGTTTCCACCAATATTTCAAAACCGCTCGCCGTTGAAATGGACCTTGAGCATGGAATGAATATGAATTCTCCGGTGACTGTTGCATTAGCTACACCGGTAAACACGGCGTCGCCTGCCGGTTCCGGGCTGAAACCTGTTTGGGCAGCAGCAGCTGATTCAGCGAAAAAAGCAAATAGTGCAAGAGAAGCAAATACAAGCTCATCGCCAAGTGATAGAGCACCATCTGCGGTGACTGCTCCGGGTCTTGTTAAAGATAAATGGGCAGTGATTGTTGGTATAAGTGAGTTCAAAGATCCCAAATGGAACCTTCTCTATCCGGCAAAGGATGCAGAGGATCTCGCTGCTTTTCTTGTTAAAGAAGGGAATTTTTCAGCTGATCATGTAAAGCTGCTTACAAATGCAGAAGCAAGCAGAGAAAACATACTTAGTGTCCTGGGTGGAAAGTGGCTGCCCCAAAATGTGAAACCGGGTGATATTGTCTTTGTTTATTTCGCTTCGCACGGAACTTCTGCTGCCCAGGATCTGGCAAGGAAAAACTTTCTGGTTGCATATGACACGGATCCTAAAAATGCTTTTGCTACAGGCATCGAGTTGCAAGACCTGGCCCGTACTATAAAACGCAGGCTGGACTCGGATCGGATCGTAATCGTGCTGGATACCTGTCATTCCGGTTCAGCAGACCCGGGTGCCAAAAGCATTTTCGGACCGCAATCGTTCAGTTATGAAGATCTGATTCAGGGCACCGGACAGCTTGTGATAGCTTCTGCAAGAGAAAACCAAATTGCACATGATTCGCTCAGATATAAGAACGGTATATTCACCAAACATTTTATGGACGGGCTGAAGAAAAATAAGAAGCTGGAGGATGCTTTCACCTACACATCTAAGATGGTCGACGCCGAAAGCAAGCAAGATTTTAATCAGTCGCAGTCTCCGGTCTTGAAAGCCGCGGACTGGCAAGGAAGCAGCATAGTTTTGTTAGTGCCTCCGCAAGAGCCCAGAAAGGTTCAAGAATGAATTCGGGGCGCGGCCCTGACCTGAACTCGGCAAAAACTCTGTTTGGGGTCCTGTATTTATTCCGAATTCGGCAAAAATTCTGTTCGAGCTTAGTATTTATTCCGAATTTAGCCGAACGTTAACTTAATGCTTAACAAGTTTAGTTTCTCCTGAAAAGCGTTGTTTTACAGGCTATCCCAGGAAAGACCATAATTTGAGGGGTGCTGTCAAGCGGCTTGGTCTCATGAATTGAAGAAACGGCATGGCAACTAATTTAGTGCTGAAAGATTAAACAGGCGCTAAAATGAATGGGATGGGGAAAACACGGAAATATTGAAAAGCAGTGGTGGATCAAAAGGACGAGCCCAAACTGAATATATGTTCTGTTTGCAACAAAGAAGTTCCGGCAGGCAGAGAAACCTGCCCGGATCATCCCAAGGTGGACCCGCTCATTGGTCAGGTTTTTGCTGATAAGTACGAAATAATGAGCGTCTTGGGCGAAGGCGGCATGAGCATTGTTTATAAGGCCCGCCATCGTTATATGGACAGAATCGTGGCTGTTAAGCTGCTTCTCGAGCATCTTGTCAGCGATAAGACCGCTGTTGCCCGTTTCGAGCACGAATCAAAAGCAGCAAGTTCACTTTCTCATCAGAACATCGTGACAGTTCATGATTTTGGTATGACCAAAAACGGACAGGCCTATTTCGTCATGGACTGTCTGGAAGGTGAAAGTCTTGCAGATGTGCTGGAGCGAGAAGTCAGGCTTCCGCTTTCAGAAGCAGTCGCGATTTTTAAGCAAACCTGCGATGGTCTTGAGCATGCTCACAAGAAGAGGGTTGTGCACAGAGATCTGAAGCCGAGCAATCTTGTTTTAATGAGACAGGAAGACGGCTCGATAGTAGTCAAAATCGTGGATTTCGGTATAGCTAAGCTTTTGCCGGTTGATGGCCGGCCCAGGCAGAACATTACCGTTACAGGTGAAATATTCGGCAGTCCCCTCTATATGAGCCCGGAGCAGTGTAACGGCAAGAGTCTCGACCAGAGGTCAGACATTTATTCCCTTGGCTGTTTGATGTACGAAACCCTTTCGGGTGTACCTCCGATTATGGGAGACACATTCGTTAATACGGTGGTTAAGCACATAAACGACCCGCCGCCTCCTTTTTCCGAGACAGTGCCTGAAGCTAAGATCCCGCCTCAGGTGGAAGCTTTTGTGATGAAATGTCTGGCAAAAAACCCTGACGATCGTTACCAGAGTGCCGGTGAGGTCAGACAGAGCCTGCTCGATGCGGCTCTGGAGGCCGGAGTAAAAGGCTTGCGCCCCGGAGCCGTAGCTATAACCCAGAAAAAGAACAACTTGCTCAACAAGACCTTTGATCGGATTAAGTTGAGCGGCGACCAGCATGCAGCAGTTGCAGACAAGAAAAAGAAAGGCAGTAACAACCTGCTTATCGGCGTTGCAAGCAGCCTGGTGCTTGTGGCTGTGGCAATAATTAGCCTGGCGTTCTGGTCCGGTCCTGAAGGTGACCAGGGCCCCGGCTTTTACAGATTGCTCTGGAACTGGCAGCAGGCACGAGCCCAAGAAGCTTTGAAAAAAGGTGATTTTGAAGCTGCCAAAGATGCCCTTCTGGAAGCAAAGAAAACTTCAATGGCTTTTCAAGACAAAAGCAAGAGGCTTCTGGACACACTTTATTTGCTTGCAGATACCTACGGAAAAATAGGTCAATATGCTGAGCAAGAAAATTGCAATCAAGAAATTATTGCTGTGAATACACAGCTTGTGCTTGATGAAGTCGCCCATTGTGAAAAGCTGCTGGCTAATTTGAAAAACACCAAGGAAGGCTCAGTGGAAGCCACCATGTATCAGCTTGAAGCGGAAGCAAATGCCGACACGGTTGTTCTTTGTGTGAAAAAACTGCTCGCTCGTTCGATGTTTCTCAAATCCGAACAGCTCTTAAATGATGCAATTAATACTTTTGATTCTCTCAAGCTTGCAAGCCACCAGAAAACGGCTGAATTTAAAACATTGCTTGCAGAGTGCTTGATCTTGCAGCAACGTTTAACTGAGGTGCGACCGCTGCTTCAAGATGCGCTGAAGATCAGAAAGCAGGCTGCTGATTTGAAAAGTCCGGAAGCAAAACGAAAGCTTGCCAGAGCTTATTTGAGGCTCGGACAGTTTGACCGTGATCAGAGCAATTTTAAAGACGCAGAAAACGAACTTGTCGAAGGCAAGAAAATGGCAGAGAGCATGAAACCTCTTGATCCGGATCTTTTGACTGAAGCTCTGAATAGTTATGCTGATTTGCTGCGTCAAACAGGGCGGAAAGAAGAAGCCGAAGAATACAACAAGCAAGCAAAACAACTGGCAAGCAAGAACCCGGCAGCTTACAACAAAGCTGTGGAAAAAGAACAAGAAACAGGCGATTTTTAGACTTGAGCTTGCGATGCTTGGGGCTGGCAGTGTTTGAACCTTGTGCTGTTTCAACTTACCGGTTGAATTTTTGATTTCATCATTTCATCGCCGATTTCAGCAATAGCCAAAAACATATCACCTGCTGCCTGGCACAATTCTTCTTCCTGTATTTCGGTGAGTTCCAGCCTGTTCATTGATTCTTTGAAGTTTTTCCAGAGCGGCATGAAATTCTGCCCATAAGGATCGAAATATTTAGCGCCAATTCCATCTGTGAGTTTGTAGGAATCCTGGCAGCTTTTTGCAATGAATTTGCCGCCATGCTTACTTCCGAGAAGCACATAATGCATGCCGAGAAGTGCAACCGGGCAGGATTCGGAGAGTTTTCTTATAGACTCAAGCAGCTTTTTTGTCGATTCCAGTGCAATGCTATCGCCTAGCTGGTGTCTGCCAAAATGTTCAAGATCGTTTCTCAAAAACGGTTCTTGAAGCTGATTGTCTGTTAGTATGGCGGCACTCTCCTGACCGGAATTCTTGATTTCACCTTCAAGCAGTGAGTGAACGAGATATAGCTGCTCAAGATAATCTGCGTAAACCGATTCGCTGAGTTTTCCGTGGGCAAGCCAGCTCTGGAATTTGCTTGATTCGGCAGAATTGTGCATCGATCTTGTGCTTTCTTTGAGTTTTTCCATAAGCGACAATGCAGACGATTGTTCGTTCACCATGATCTTATCTCCGGAATAAACCAGATGCGGATAATCTAGCTTATGATTGAGTTCGAGATATTATTGTACCCAAGAACCAGTTATTTGAACTGATTCTTGGTACTGTCCTGCTTTGTAAGGAAAAAGAGCGGAAGCTACCTGCAAGCCATGCTCCCGCTCTTTTTCTTTCTGTCCGTGCTGGCAAAACTATGCTTTTACTGACTCACTATCTTGAATAGAGTCTAGAATCGAAAAGTGACATTGCTGTATCTGTGCTAATCTGCAATTCATTTGCAGTTTTGTGCAAAAGGAACTAGATCCGGATCTGGTTCCGGAGATGCTCAGTCCGGCGGATGCCCGGTCTGGGTCTGGAGCGCCGCTAGAAAATTCAAAACTGGCTGCTTGCTTCAGGAACCGGCCAGGTTTATGCCCATTTCGTCGAAAACGGCTTCTAATGAGACCTGGCGGATTCTGCATGAAGATAGGGCATAGATTGCCTGCTCGGGTCGGAGTTTGCCACGAGTAATGAGTGCTCGGCACCTGAGAAAATTCTCGAAGCTGCTTTTACTCAAAAGTCCTGTGGCCATGAAAAGTTTGGAAGCGATTTCCGCGTTTGCCAGAGCTCGTTCGATTGCCTGCTGAATGTCCTGATCGTCGCAATATCCTGCCATCTTCATCATATCCACCAAGCCCATAGTCTTTGATGGCACCGGCATTGGTGGCAGAGGCGGCGGTGGTGCAGACGATGCGATCTGCCTTTCCCTGCTTTGCTTGTCAGCTGTCGTTTTGAAACCGGCCCCTTTTGCCGAGCTTCCTCGATCAAAGCTGGAGTCCCTGTCGTCGCTTGCTGCCCGGTCAAATACGGAATCTTTCGGACCGCCTTTTGAATCGTCGGCTTTGGCCCAGAACATGAGTGCTGCTTTCAAATTATCTACAGCCTGGGATCTCGAGAGTTGTCCTTCGCGAATCTGCTCCTGAGCATTCAAAACCATAGGCAATAGCTGCGCGCTCAGAACTCCCTGCAAAACCAGGGTGCCGCCCAGAGGCATGCCGGTGTCGAAACTTGCTTGCAGCGCCTGATCAAGCTGATTCTGGGTAACATAATTTGAATCGACAAGCAATTCGCCAAGTTTGTTCGAGCTTGCGTCCTTCTTAGGCGCCCAGCGCAAATCTGCAAGTGCTTCCTGCAGTGATTTAGTTTCGCTCAATGCATTCTTAAGCGCCATCACGGCTGTATCAAGATCAAGCAGGCTGTCTTTTACCAGAGACTGAGCCTCAAGAACATATTGCAAGTTCTGTTCCGAAATAACTCCTGACATCACAATCACCCGCCCGATTGGCAGGTTCATCCGCTTAGCGATTTGAATCGCTTCCTGGAGGTCGCCGCTGGACACAACATTTACGGCTAGAAGAAGCTCACCAATCTTGATGTCTCTGGCTTCGGCATTTGCCCCGGCACTTTCTTGTTGCTCTGGCACTAATGGTCTCCGATTACTGCTTCCTGTTTCTTTCAAAAGCTACAAGAAATGAGTTTACATCATTTTAGCGCCAGAAGGCAGAGCTCTGAAAGCCACTGATCTGAAAGGCTTTAACTCTTCTGAATTGGACAAGAAGACTTAAGCTTAGAAATTCCCTTCCTGAAGCCGGCGGATGCGTTCTTGAAGTGGGGGGTGCGAAGCCCAGAGTTTCATTAAGCCGCTTGGTTTACTTGAAATCTGCAAAGCCTGTACCGTGGGCTGTTGTCTTAATCCGACCAGCTCGTAACTGCGTTCCAGCTCTTGCAAAGCTGCAATCATTTTTTCTTTGCCACAAAGACGTGCACTGCCTGCGTCTGCCCGGTATTCACGCCAGCGCGAGAATGCGGCAACAATCATGGAAGCAAAGAACATGAATACAAGCTCGAGAGCTATTTGAACTATGTAGTACATGAACCCGGGACCACGCTCTTCGTCCCGATCACGACTGCTTGTGAGCACAAATGCCAGCAATCTTGAAAGGAACATGACGAAAGCATTCATGATGCCCTGAAGAAGGGTCATGGTAACCATGTCGCCGTTTGCCACGTGGCTGATTTCGTGTCCGAGTACAGCTTCGATTTCACCCGTTTTCATGCGTGAGAGAAGTCCGGTGGACACAGCAACCAGAGCTGCTGATTTGCTTGGTCCAGTAGCAAAGGCGTTCGGATCAGGCGAGTCATATATACCGACTTCAGGCATCTTTGGCAGATTTGCCTTGCGTGCAAGATCATGAACTATGCCGACAAGCTGCGAAAGTGCCGGGTCACGGGTGTCAGCCGGAATTACTTTAACACCGGACGACCATTTTGCTATTGCTCTGGACATAAGCAATGAGAGGAATGAGCCTCCCATACCCCAGATTGCGCAAAATATAGCAAGACTCTGGATATCGAGCCCGTATTGATTGAGATAAGGCCGAACTCCCAGCACGCTCATAAGCACTGACATAGTCATCACTATGATGGCGTTAACCGCCAGAAATAGAAAAACGCGACCTATCATGAATTCACTGCCTCTGTAAATCAAAACCTACAGACATAATTTTATGCTGATTGCTGCAAATTTGGCTATTTTAACGATTCTTTTATATGCTCTCCGCTCGCTCCTCCGTCGCTCGCTCCGAGCTGGAATCCGCTGCGCTTCGCAAGGCTCTGTCGCCTTGCTGCGCTTCGCTGCCGGTTCGCCTGCGACGCT
>CAZTQO010000066.1:23674-39277 GCA_964615655.1 uncultured Candidatus Obscuribacterales bacterium
TTCGCTGCCGGTTCGCCTGCGACGCTCGCTCCTCCGTCGCTCGCTCCGAGCTGGATAAAAAAATCATTGATTCATATTTTCAGGAAAAAATGAATGAATCGAAGTTTTGTTCTGAAATTGAGTTCGCTGCCCGTAAAGGGAGCCGCCAAATGGGGATCTCCATCCTGGTGACCACATCGAAGCACCGGCGTTAAAACTATCTGCTCTGACACCAAAGTCTATGTTCTGGGAGGCGGGATCATCGGATGAACTCATGTAGTAACGTGGATATCCCAGCGGCACAGTGAATATGCCGTTCAATTGGGGTTGAATTCCGGAGTTTGAGGAGAAAGGAAAAGGTCCTGAGAAAGGCCCGTAATAAGTGGAGTAAGGGATGTAAACAGTAGGTGGTGTGTAACCCATTTCTAACCTGCTGTAGTTTCTCATTACAGGTCCGGCTCCGGGTTGAATCAAAGGAATAATCCGCCCTTTTGCGTCAACCGGTACACCCAATCCTGAATAGTCAATTTCACCCAGTACCGGCTTTGCTCTTCTTTTTCTTTTGGGGTCCGGCACTTCTTCCATGAAGAGCGAGCCGTCGTCGCCTTTTATTTGCTGTGCTCTGTTTTGGTCTCCCGGTTCTGCAACTTCCTCCATAAAAGTAGAGCCTGAAGAATCCTTGATACTTTGTTGAGCATGAGCGCTGCAATTCAATGCAGAAATGATGCAGGTGCCTGAAACCGCTGCAAATATATTCATGCATATGACCATATACATATGTTTGTGCATAATCATATGCGAATACACCTGGACATATCGATTTGATCTCAATTTTATACCTGACCTACCCAGCTTGACTGAGCTTTTTCCTGCCAACGCTTTCTGATGGCTTCAAATTCTTGCTCGGCAAGCGGCCCCGTTTCAATGAGCCTTGCATTTTCTTGCCAGCGTTTTGGCTGTTTTGTTCCGACAATTGCTGTGCAAACTCCCGGAACCGAAAGCGTGAATCTGAGCGCGATGCCGATCTCTTTGGCAAGATTGCCGTTTATGAAATCGAAGTTCAACTCTTGCAGACGGCGCCAGTATTCCTGAATATAAAAATACTCCGGAAATGATTTTTCTTTCCAGGCCGCATTTGCTACCGGACGCTTGGCGATTACTCCCATATTTCGTTTTCTTGCTTCAGGAAGCAAAAGCTCAATCCCCTGCTGATCTGCAATATTTACCGATGTTTGCAGTGAATCGAAGGCGCCGCTTTTGATGGCATAAAGCGCGGCTTCGCCGTCGCCACTGTAGCCAATATATCGGGTTTTGCCCGCAGCTTTTGCTTCCTGCAAAGCTGTGATTACGTCACCCTGCTGCAAAATTTCGAGCGAACAGCTGTGCAGGTGAATAAGATCGATGCGATCAGTTTTCAGGCGTTTCAGGCTGCGGTCAACGCTTTCTTTTATTTGGGCTTTTTCCCAGGCTCCTATTTCGTAACTTTCAGGAGAATGACCGCATTTGGTAAAAAGATAATACTGATCGCGCCTTCCGGATAGCGCTTCGCCGATAAGTTCTTCGCTGTTTGCATAACATTCGGCGGTGTCTATTACGTTGAGCCCCGCGTCGAGCGCACTATTGAGAAGCTCCTTTACTGTTTTCTGGCTGGCTCCCTCAAAACCTATTTCTGCTCCGCCGAATCCAAGCACTGAAACATTCATGTCGGTGTTGCCGTACTTTCGCTTTTCCATGAACAGAGCTCCTTTTAATTAGCTTCAGCTGTTTTTTTTTGCTTCAGTCATTTGTTTTTGCTTCAGTCATTTTTTTTTGCTTCAGTCATTTTTTTTTGCTTCAGTCATTTTTTTTGCTTCAGTCATTTTTTTTGCTTCAGTCATTTTTTTTTGGCTTCAGTCAATTTATTCTGCTTCAGTCATTTTTCCACGCTCTGCTCTGCTAAAAACATGAATTTTAGGCGGTAACGTAACAAATAAGCCACAAATGCAGCCTATAATCGCTGCACACTACATTCGCGCAAAAATAAACAAGATCAATATCACGTTTGGAATCTCCGCCGGTAGAAAACTTGCTAATAATCGTGCAAGGCAGGAGCTTGCAGCAAAGCATGTTTTAGCCGGAGGTTCCGGGCATTAGCGCCTGCCCGGTCGAAATGCCATACGTGAACCAGGAGCCATGAGGCTCCGGAATCAAACGCCGTATGCACTGCATATGGTGGCGTATACATGATTTCCTGTTTTTTGAAGCAGGAAACGGATCGTTATTGGCAGGCTGCATAACAAGGCGATATGCGGAGGCAATCTTATGTTGAAAACAATTAAAAGCCCGCTTAAAAGGCGGGCTCCAGCGGACAGCTGGCAAGACGTGTGTTTTATACATTCAATTCCCGGTCAGGACTCTGAAGAGGGTGTACTTGTCCTTTGTGACAGCAGCTTGGGAAGGCTGATTCAATGCAAGGGTATAAATGCTCTTTATTTTGATGATGCTGAAAAAGAAAAGCTTGCCAGGGCGTTTGCGGTGAGTGCAAATGCAATTGATGCCGATCTTCAGTTTATTGTCAGTTCCTCAAATTTGTCTGTGGATGAATATTTTTCCCGATATCAAAACCAGATCGATTGTGATGACCAGTATCTGCGCTGGTATGCCGACTACACTGATAAATGGTTCAGGCGTGTGCAGGAAGTCAGCTTTATTCCTCAGCGGGAATTTTATGTGCTGGTGAGCTACATGCCGGATGATTCTAGCGGTAGAAAGTGGAAGGGCAGGCGCTCAATTCAAAAACACGAAGAATATCTGAGCATTCTTGATCGCTATACAAAGAGTGTTTGCGAGCAGCTGAGACAATCAAACCTCTCACCTCTTGTCTGTACCCGAGCTCAGTTCAGAAATCTTATTTGCCGGCACTTAAACCCCCGGCAGTCCGAATTTGAGCCGCAAGCACCACCTAGTAATGCTTTGATGACCGAAGCCTCGGTGCTTGCCCGCTCGGGTCTTAAAGCAACAGACAATTATTTGTGGCTCGATTCCAAGTTCACAGGCACTATGTTTATGCATCAACTGCCTCATGAAACATGGTTCGGCTGCCACTCCTGATCTCGAGGGCATTGAAGAGACGATCCACTCAAAGGATGCCATTCAGGAATTTCTACGCAGTTCCAACAAAGCGATTGACTTGAGTTTTTACAAAAGAACACAGGCTGAAAGTCAGGCTAAGCTGAATCAAAACTTCGATGAAATTGCAAGATTATTCAGGAATCGTGGTGCGGTGATGGACCGTGCCCAACTGATGCAGCTTGATGCCTGGCAGTCGACACTGCCTGTGGGCGTTGACAAACTCGCTGTTACTCACAGGGTCATGAGTCCGGTTGTTGGAACATTCTGGCCGTTTTACACGGCAAATTGCGGCACTCCAAATGGAGTTCCGTTTGGATTTGCCAATGCTTCAAGAGAACCGGTGCTTCTCAATCCATTTTTCAGAGGCATAGCCTTTAAATGACATTCCCGAACGTAGGAAACTGATTGAAAAATTGAAGTTCGACAATCCAGGACTCTCGCATACAAATGCTTGCAGGCAAGCTGTTTATTTGCTGGGAGAAACTGAGACGCAGCTCTGACATTCACGATAAATTTGAAGATCTTCCCTTGCTTCGATTCTGAGCACTTTTACTTGTGAGTCATGGCTGCTTATAATAGCGTCCTGTTTGCAGCTTCGATTTTTTTCGGGATCAAGCTTGATTCCTAGAAACGCAAGACCATCACAGACGGCGCTCCGTACGGCTGCAGAATGTTCGCCGATACCTGCTGTGAAAATCAAGGAATCAAGGCCGGAAAGTGATGCAGCCATTGAAGCAATGTGTTTTTGCACGCTTAAAACAAATAGTTCAAAAGCAAGTTTTGCTCTTTCATTTCCGCTTGCAGCAGCAGCTTCGATTTCTCTCATGTCTTTGCTTATGCCTGAGACCGCAAGCATTCCAGAGTGATTGTTCAATGTCCTGTCCAGCTCTTCGATATTGAAGTTCTTTTCGCGCATCAGATAAAAGATGATTCCCGGATCAATAGTTCCGGAACGAGCTCCCATAATAAGCCCTTCTAACGGCGTGAATCCCATAGTAGTGTCTATGCTTTTGCCGTTACGTACTGCCGCAAGAGAGCAACCGTTTCCCAGATGGCAGCTCACCAGTTTTGCGCAGCTGCCAGAATTGCCTGAATCAGCTGCCAGCATTTTCTTTGCGGCTTGCCAACAGTACTGGTGATTGATTCCGTGAAAGCCGTAACGGCGAATTCCCAGATCGCGGTACCAGTTATAAGGCACTGCATACAGGTATCTGTTTTTTTCGATGCTGCTGTGAAATGCAGTGTCAAAAACCGCAATATGTTTTGCATCCGGAAAAAGCACTTTTGCTTGCTTGATAATTCTTGCTGCAATCGGATTATGCACCGGAGCCAGTTCCGATAATGCTGCGATTTGTGCTTCAACTGATTCGTCAATCAAGCATGACTTTCTTAAATCTGCGCCTCCATGCACCACTCTGTGTCCTATGCAAAAAATATCCCCGGCCGAATTATCGCTGATATTTTCAAGCAAGATGCTCTGCAGCGTATCATCTCCGGCTTCCCGAATATTGATCGAAATATTCTTGCTCCATAGCAAAGCACTTGAATCGCCTGATTCAGCCGGCGGCGGATATTTGAAAAGCGAAAGTTTAATGCTGCTTGAACCGCCGTTTAAGACAAGAATTGCAGAGTTGTTTTCAAGCACAAGTAAGCTCCGGTATCGTCATTATCAGGGGACAATAATCTTGGGCAAAAATCAGGGGTAAAATTCCTGGAAATTATAGTTTACCGTTAACGATGCTGGAAGGTTTTCAAAACTGTCCTCAAAACTGTATGATATTGGGCAGGTAGCTAGCGTGCTGGTTTGTACTGTGTACTGGTTCGTACCGTGTACTGGTTCGTACCGTGTACTGGTTCGTACCGTACGGTTTGTACTGTACGGTTTGTATTGTACGGTTTGTACTGTACGGTTTGTACTGTATCTGGGCGAAAGCGGGGAAGTGACATGTCCGTCGACTACGAGCAACTTGGCGTTTTTTATCTTGGCAAAGAGTATGATTTCGATAGAAAAGCCTGTACAGATAGCCTGCTCTTATATGAATCGCGAGATTTATTGACTCATGCTGTATGTGTCGGCATGACAGGTTCGGGAAAAACCGGACTTTGCATTGACATGCTCGAGGAAGCGGCAATTGATAACATTCCTGTGATTGCAGTCGACGTCAAAGGTGATCTTGCTAACCTGATGCTTAACTTTCCGGAGCTGGCTCCCGAATCGTTTCTGCCCTACATAGATGAGGATGAAGCAAGAAGAGCTCAGTTGAGCAAGGAGGCTCTTGCTGAACGAGAAGCCGCTAAATGGAAAGACGGGCTTTCAGACTGGCAACAGGATGGTGAGCGAATCAGACGCCTGAGAGAATCTGCCCAGTTTGCAATTTACACTCCCTGTGCAAATATCGGACAACCCCTTTCAATTTTGAAGTCCTTTAACTGCCCGTCGAAGCAGGTGCTTGAGGAGCGGGATCTGCTCAAAGAGCAAATATCCAGTACCGCCACAAGTATTCTGGCATTGCTCGGTATATCTGCCGACCCGTTAAAAAGCAAGGAACATATTCTGCTTGCCTCGATTCTGGAGTTTTGCTGGAAGCAGGGGCAGAACCTGGACCTGCACGGGCTGATTGAGAAGATTCAGAATCCTCCGATGAGCCAGGTTGGTGCTCTGTCGCTTGAGAGCTTTTATCCGCAAAAGGAACGTTTTGAATTTGCCGTATTAGTGAACAATTTGCTCGCTTCGCCGGGCTTTGAAGCATGGCTTGAAGGCGAGGCACTCGATATAGACAGGCTGCTTTACTCCGAAAAAGGCAAAAACAAGCTGAGTATAATTTCGATTGCGCATCTGCCTGATGCCGAGCGTATGTTTTTTGTTTCATTGCTTTTGACACAACTTCTTTCGTGGATGCGTATTCAAAGCGGGACTTCAAGCTTGAGAGCGCTTTTCTACATGGACGAAATACTTGGGTATTTCCCGCCTGTCGCAAATCCACCTTCAAAAATACCCCTGATAACCTTGCTCAAACAGGCCAGAGCCTTCGGTCTCGGCCTGGTGCTTGCAACGCAGAATCCGGTGGATCTCGACTACAAGGCGCTGGGAAATACCGGCACCTGGTTTGTCGGCCGTTTACAAACCGAAAGGGACAAACTGCGTTTGCTTGATGGACTTGAAAGTGCAGCCAGTGATTCTGGGCAGAGTTTCAACCGTAAGGAAATGGACAAACTTATATCCGGTCTTTCGAAGCAGGTTTTCTTGATGAATAATGTTCACCAGAGCCGACCGGTGATTTTCAAGTCAAGATGGGCTCTTTCATATCTGAAGGGACCGCTCTCGCGAATGCAGCTGCGAGCTCTCAAAGAAAACTGTTATTTAGAATCCGGCTCTGAACCGGGCTCGGATGAGGACCAGCTTGTCGGCGCAAGCAGTTCCGCGGGCGCGGGGGCTGCAATGCTTGCAGGTGCAAGCAGTGCTTCGGGCTCAGGCGCGGATGAGTCTCAGGCATCAGTTGCAGGTAAAGAATCAAGTTCTGGAGTTGCAAGTTCTGGAGTCAGGATACGCAGAAAGCGGCTACTTGATCCGGCGATTAAAGAAAAATTCGCATCGATCGGAAGGGAGTTGCCAGAGGGGGCCGAGCTGACTTACAAACCGATGATTTATGCATCCTGCCAGCTTAGATTTCTGGATAGCAAATCAAAAATTGATAATGTAGTAAGTATCAATCTTTTGACTCTGATCAAATCAGGAGAAATTCCGCCTAATTGGGGAAGAGCATTCAACGTCAATTTCAATGCGGACGCCTTAAAAGACGAATTTGACGAGCGCATTGAGTTCTCGGAGCTCCCACAGGAAGCAACAATAGCTGCATGTTACAAAGACTGGACAAAGGATTTAATAGACTGGCTTACACTGAATAAGAAACTTGAGCTCTTTTGCTGTCCACACACAGCTCTTTGCTCGAATCCGGGCGAACCGGAAAGAGATTTTCGAATTCGCTTGATGCAGACTGCAAGAGAAAAACGCGATAGAGTGCTGGATGAACTCTCGGCCAGATACCAGCCTAAATTGGCTGCTCTGGAAGAAAAACTAGCACTGGCACACCAAAAGTTGAGCAAAGAGCAATCAGAAGCCAGAATGTTGCAGCTCGAGAGCACAGTTAATGTTGGTGCATCAATCTTTGAAGCTCTGGTCGGTCGCAAGGTTGTAAGCAAGACAAATATCAAAAGAGCAACAAGTGCTGCAAACAAGATGGCTCGGGTCTCCAGAAAAAACATGGACGTAGACGAGGCTCAGCAGTCTGTTGACAAGTTGGAAGGAAAACTCGAGCAATTGCAATCTGAGTTCGCATCCGAAATGGCAGGATTGAAAGCTTCGCTTGACCCGGAAACGCAAAAGCTTGAGCGCTTGAGTATAGGACTTAAGAAAAGCAACATAAATTTGAAACTTTTTTGCTTGTGCTGGGCGCCATGTATCAGACAGCCGGACGGCAAGATCAAAGCTGCGTGGTAACGCCACTAATAAAGTGAAGTCTTTTCTTTTTTTGAAAAAGCCCAATTGTAGCCAGATCCTAGTAGAATTTCTTTGACAAGCATTTGCGCAAATCTTGGCAAGATTGGGCATAAGGCAATTGTCGGCCTCTTTTTCAGGCAGATTAAGGCAGAATTTAAGGAAGCAATTTTAGAAACATAGCAGGAAGCAATCCGACTTAATGTTCAAGCCACAAAAGCCGAGTGGATCACAACAACCCAGTAGGCACAAACTACCCTTAACGGAGAGACCTCCAAAACAGGAAGATATCGCTACACTCTTCACCGGGGCGTTGCGAATCAGGGGGACCATCTTTGAGTTGCCGATCCGACCCACCCCATCTTCACCTGTTTTTATAATCACCTGCGTTTTTGACCTCGGATGTAATGAAACGATCTGGTCGATGTACGAAGGCTCGGAAAACTCTGGACCGCAGCTGTTCAGCTTGCCGCAAAGCGATCTGGACATGGTTTTTGACATGGTTTGTATGGCCTGTCAACCAAAGGGCAGCGCTTCTATTCCGCAGGAACTGGCACCTGGCGGCGGTTATGGTCCGGCGGTCACACCTACCACTCAGCAGATTCCGCAAGGGCCGGTTCAGTATGCTCCTAACTACGGAACCAGCCAGTATAGCCAGCCGCAGCCACCTCCAGCTCAAACACAAGCTCAACAGCCTTATGCTCAACCGCAACAACCTTATGCTCAACCGCAGCAACCCTATGCTCAACCGCAGCAACCTTATGCTCAACCGCCTGGTCCTTCTCCCCAGGCTTATCAACAAGCGCCCGCTTATGATCCCTATGGGCCGCAGGCTGGAAATGTTCCGTACAATCCTTACGGGCAGCAGCAAGCTTCTTATCCGCAGCAGGCCGGTTACCAGCAAACTCCCCCGCAGCCTACGCAACCGGCGCAACCGGCTTCCAATCAAGCTCCTTACCAGCAAAGCTCTGGGCAGAACGCAGCATCTAGTTTTCCAGGGGCTGATATACCGATTCCCGATTACTCTATGCTTGAACTTTTGAGCAAGCAAGGGGCTCCGAATGTTTTGATCGGGCAGCTCTTTGTGGGTTCGGGCATAGTATCCGAAAGAGGGTTGGACGCGGCTCTTAAACTTCAAGAAATGGTCAGAGAAAAAAAGTTGACCCCAGAACAGTCGATCATGGCGATGAGGAGAGCCGCTGAACTTGGCGGAAATCTTGACGATGACATCATAGAGTGGGCAAAAAATCCTGACGCAAGACGGAAGCCAGGTGTTGCGGCTACAAGCACAACCCAATCAACTATGAAACCGACGCAGCAAGCAGCAGCGCCAGCCAGAGATAATGTTGCCGGTCAGAGAATTGTAGATTTATTGAAGCAGGCTGCTCTGGTTAATGACGATGATCTTGAAACAGCCAGACGTATAAAATCGAAACATGGTGGCGATATTGCTCAAATTCTTGTGTCGGCAGGAAAAGTCAGCGGTAAAACAGTAGACGCTGCCGGGGAAGCTCAAAATCTTGTGGCTGTTGGCAGGTTGCGAATAGATAAAGCAATCATGGCGTTGCATTATTGTGAGCGTATGCGTGTAGGTCTAAGAGAAGCGCTTAACGAGTTGAATATTGAGACCACTTGACAGCCCGCTCTGATGCTTTTTTGCTTAATCCAAAAATTTCAGGACTGGCGAACTTCGGAGCAACGGCAAATTCTTACGAAATTTGTCCGCCACGGCGGACAAATTTCGCCGACATATTCAGGATGGTATTTATTCCGAATTCGGAATAAATACAGCAGTGCTTAGTTCAATTGATGAATAAATTAGGATCTTGAAACATTTGCTTAGCGGGGGCGACTTAGATCTTCTAGCTAGTACGTGGATTCTGTTTGCCTGATCGAATGAAACGAGTACATATGTTATGTATAGTTGGTGTACTTAGTTCAATGTTTGAACTAAGTCCAGCAGAAAAGGCTTGTGACTCAATATCTTCGGGCAGTTTAATTTTGAATCCTGCAGTCGATGAAATACGAATGCCTGCTAGAATTTGAAGCTAATTTCTCTACATTTTAAGGAGAGCTGAAATGAAGAACTTGATTCCGTTGATGGCCTTGCTGGTACTGGGAGCATCTTTCTCGCTGGAAAGTCCGGTTTATGCTGGCAAAGGCAAGAAATGCGAAAAGAAAGACGGTAAAAAGTGTGATAAAGCCAGCGCAGACGATTGCTGTAAGGATGAGAAGGCAAAGTCCGATGCTGCTGACACCAAAGCTGCTGCAGGCAAAGGGGATGATGCACCCGGGGATGCTCCAGCCGAAGCTCCTTCTGACGATAACTAATTAGTTATTCGCTCTTAAAGAGGGAGGATCAGCATAAGCAGATCCTCCCTCTTATCATTATTGCGAAGAAAAAGCTCCGGAATGAGGCAAAATATCATTAGATCTACGGTCCAGAGGAGATTTTGATGAATCGGATTCTGCTAACTTTTATTGCCACTTTCAATCTTACTATGAGTATGAGCGCCAGTTGCCAGGACTGGAAATCTTTGATGGAACGAGCCCAGCAAAGTATGGATGGCGGTAACCTTGAGCAGGCTGAGACCGACTATAAAAACGCCGAGAAGCTTCTAGAACAGAGTCAGGCTAAGGACCAGGATGAACTAAAGAAGTTCGGATTTTCAGTTGTTGATTGTCTTGTTGGAATTGCCAGAGTTAAAGACAGGAAAGGTGACTCGAACGAGTCCGAAGAGGTCTATTTGATGGCTCTTGAAACACTTCGGAAACTGTGTAAGGGTGGCTACAAAAGTCAGGAATATGCTGATTACATTCCTGGAATAGTTGAGCTTTATGAAAGGCATGGTAAAACCCAGGAGGCCGAAAACGCGTTGAAGCAAATGATTGAGACGCGTACGACCATCGATCCCAAAGATGACTCAAAGATAATGGCTACATATGAATTGTATTCGAAGTTCTTGCGGTCTCACTCCAGGCAGGACGAGGCGAGTACCTGGGAAACCAAAGTATTGCAAATGAAGTCAAGCAAACAGTAATGAAGCAACAGGTAAGTGAATTCAAGCCGCGTAAAACAAGCCGCGTAAAACAAGCCGCGTAAAACAAGCCCGCATGAGTAATGCAAGCCAAGTAAGCAAATCAAGGCAAATCAAGCAGCTACAGGCTTAGAAGATTCCGCTTACTTGCTTTTTCCAGATTGAACTTTTTCAGCTGAGGCTTCTTGTTCGTCTTCCTGCATTCGTTTGAGCCGCTTTTTCAGTTGAGCAGCTGAAAAAGGGTAAGGACACCATCCTGCACCATTAACAGGGCAAATCGAAAGGACTGTAGAGACCTTCTTGCGACTGGATTTGCGTCTGCTTGTTGTTTTTTTTGTTTTCGGACTGACTGTCTTCATGCGACCTCCGAGCCTATAAGAGTTTTATCACTAAATGTCAATTCTGACTAGTGGGGAGTTTCAACAAATTCTGTTATTTGCATTACATTTAAGGATGGCTTGCCAGGCTTGCCACGCGATAACTTTAGTTAAACCTATTTTTCAAATCTGAGATGGTTCAAGGTTCGTGGCGAATTGGCTGTGCTTTTTGTTCTGAGTCTCGCGTGTGTTAGTAATTGTTCTAGTGGTCTTTCTAGCGATTGTTTAGCAACAGACATTTCATCTGCGAACTTGCTTAACTCAGTCAAGTAAGAAAGTTGTTCCAGGACGGAATTCAGAATCAAAGGAAATGCTACAGTAATCTGGAAACAAGAATTGCGTTCTAAGAGAAGGGAGATTGCGATTCAGCTTTGTTAACCCTCCAAGAACGAGCCCACACAGTATCTGCAAAACAATTGAAAGCAAACAGCGAACGCAAACAAGCAAGTTAAGAACCGTGAGTGCAACACGGCGAGTGCAAATCAGCGAGTTCAAAACCGTGAGTGCAACACGGTGAGTGCAAATTAGCGAGTTCAAAACCGTGAGTGCAAATCAGCGAGTGCAAATTAGGAGAATTCAGCACAGCGAGGTGCGAGATAAGCATTATCATCCTTTGGATTGTTGACAAAAACGAAAATAAATGATCGAAGCTCATAAAAAAGTGTAATAATGGTTAGTAACAAGAAAGAAATGTGTCCGGCTTTGCAAGCGGATTCTCTCGCGGAATCTGTCTAGTAAAACGTGAGGTAACCATGATGCCACCAGGCAAGTATCGGTCCCAGAGACAAGCTTGAAAGAGCCTCGGGGACCGCTGTATATTTAGAAACTCAGCTCGGATCACTTGCAAGTGTCAGTTGCCTAATGCATCACTGATTGTGTTCAGCTAGTTTATCTGTTTTTTCAAATCTGAATTATTGAAAGTATTCCGACAGGTGATTTTACCTGTATGGGGGGGTGATTCCTGTGTATATGAATATGGCTGACGTCGGTGATGCCGCCGACTGGTGTGTTTTTGTGGACACTGATAGTTCAACGTCTGCTTCAAACACTGCCGGTGCTGGCACTTCTGAAACCGAACAGTTCGATCAAGGTTCTCTTCATCTTTATTTGTCTCGTGTTTCGAAAAACAGACTTTTAAGCTCGCAAGAAGAAAAAGAACTGGCATCTGAAATCAAAACTGGTAATCTCATTGCCATGAGAAAACTGGTCTCTTCAAATCTGAGACTGGTAATCAGTATAGCCAAGCGATACTTGCATCACGGGCTCGAACTCGAAGACCTGATTCAGGAAGGCAATCTGGGCCTTATTCAGGCCGCATTTAAGTTCGATCCTCAAAAAGGGACCAGATTCTCTACGTATGCAACCTGGTGGATCCGGCAGGCGGTTCAACGAGCATTGTCGAACAAGTCGCGTGCAGTCAGAGTACCAATCCATGTAACTCAAGAACTCTACAGACTTAAAAGGGCTGCAAAGCCGTTTTACCAGCGTCTGGGGCGTGCTCCAAGCAAAGAAGAACTCGAAGCGGCCACGGGGCTTTCGCAGAATGAAATTTTCAATGCCTTGAAGTCGGATCTACATCTACTCTCACTTGACGAGGCACTTTCGGCAGAGTCAGAGGACAGTTTGCTTGATCTGGTCGAGGACAGGAAAGCCGGTTCGCCTGAAGAGATAGCCGATTTGCATTTTTTGTCCAGGCGTGTAAAAAAAATGCTTTTGCGATTATCGGATCAAGAAAGAAGGGTAATTGAGCTTCGCTACGGAGTTGACGGTATTGAGCATACTACCGATGCGGAAATTGCAAGTGAGATGCACTGCGATTCGATTCTTGTGCGACGTGCGACTATAAGGGCAATGAGGAAGCTCAGAAAGTGGAACAGCCGGGAAAAGCTCTCTGATTACGTTAGCTGAGCGATTTTGTTAGTTGAATGTATGAAAATCGTATTAATGAGTAGATGAAGACAGACTACATAAATATGTAGTCATTTCCTGGCAGCTTGATTTGTGTAGTCTATTTTTCGTGATATCGGAGTTCTCGGCTGCCAACGATGAAATCAAAGGAAACTTTCTTGAGGAAAGCAAAAGAGACTTTCCGGAAATACAATTTCCAGCTGGCAGTATTAGTTGCTGCCCTTTCTTTCTCTTTGCTTTCTTGTGCTCACGCAAAACAGGTCTTCCTTTGCAGTCCTTATGTTCAGCTGGGCTATAACTATAATGGCAAGTCTCTGGCAGTGCTCTGGCTTAGCGAAGAAACCAAGCTCGCCGGCTGGCTTTTTGAATATAAAGATGCAAACTCAAAAACCTGGCAGAAAGTATCTAAAATCGATCATCTCGCGGTGAATGGTCATCCGAATATTTTTTTATATTGTGCGGAAATGAGTGATCTCAGCCCTGGCAACACTCTGTCATATCGAATCAGGCAGAGCGATAATGTGATTTTTGAATCAACTGTAAAAGCAGCGCCGAAAAAAGGCAGCCCGCTTGATTTTGCAGTTACTGGTGACATTGGGCTGGGCAGCAAGGGCGAAGCTGAAATTGCGTCGCTATGGAAGCAGAAGCAGCCAGAGCTTCTTTTAATAGCCGGTGACATCGTGTATCCAATCGGAACCATAAACAACTATTTGCGCAATTTCTTTCCATTTCTGTCAGCTGCGCCCGGTGCCGCTTCCGGTGAAAGAGTCATGCAATCAACTATCACGGTAGGAGTTCCCGGAAATCATGATCTTGCAGAAGGTGGTTTTGAAGATGCTCGTAATCTAAATACGGCTCCGGACAGTCTTTCTTATTTCGTTCTTTTCAGGCAGCCGCTAAACGGCCCGATAAGTGAGCACGGGGAAAACACTGCTAATCTGTACGGATCGCAAGAACGGAAGAATGACTTCTTACGTGCAGCCGCAGATGCTTATCCGAAAATGGCTAACTTTTCTTTTGACTATGGCGATTGTCACTTTCTTGTGCTTGACGGCAACAGTTATATGGACTGGACTGATGAGAAACTTCGAAATTGGGTCGAGTCGGATCTGAAAAGCACCAAAGCGAAGTGGAAATTCGTTTCCTTTCATCAGCCGGGTTTCAATTCGGATCTCAGCCACAGGAATGAGCAAAGAATGAGACTGCTTGCAGATATATTTGAAAACAACGGTGTAGATATCTGTTTTTCAGGACATTCACATTCTTACCAGCGCAGCTACCCGATTCATTTTGAAGTTCAAAAGGAAAATGGCTCAGTCGTGCACGCAAGGGGGGCTATTCCCGGTCAGTTCAAATTGGACCGTTCTTTTGACGGCATTGGCAGGTGCAAGGCTGATGGGGTGATTTATATTATCAGTGGCGCCGGCGGGGCACATTTGACTGCCCCTGAGCTCGAAACTGAAAAGGCGTATTGGCTTCCTTTTACAGTGAAGTTTTGCAGCCGTAAGCATTCGATGACTTTTTGCCATGTTGAATCCAAACGGCTTGAGCTGCAGCAGATCGCAGCCGATGGGAGCATTCTTGATAGCTTCCGCCTTGAAAAGTAAAAATCCAGATTCAATTGATCGATATTTCTTGAATTAGAACGCTGACTTAATTAGAGTAGGAATTTCTTTCAGAATGGAGACGAGCTAGCGTGGCGGTTAGAGTTCTTTGTGCATTTGAAGCAGAAGAAGTTTTTGATTTTGTCAAGAATGCAGTGCAAAGCGTTGTGCCCGAATGCGAAGTGATAAAAGCCAGCAGCGAAGCACTGGCACTGTTTCTCACACAAAAAAACTTTCCCTGTCTCATTGTATGTGAAATGCAAGACGAAGAATCTTGGACTGTCAATTTGTTGAATGAGCTGAAAGCTGAACCGACGCTTGCAAGAATTCCGCTTGTTTTTCTTGCAAAAAGACCTGACAGTGTGTGCATTCAAGAACCACTCTTGCCTGGTGGTGCCGAATTTGTGCTTTGCTATCCTATTGAGACTTACGAATTTTTGAAAGCCATAAGGACTTATCTCAAAGAGATCAAAGATGAGCGGGTGCCTGAAACACCAGAGTAATATACTCTACCGAGCTCTCTACCGAGCTCTCTACCGAGCTCTCTACCGAACTCTCTACCGAGCTTTCTACCGAACTTTCTATCGAGCTCTCTACCGAACTTTCTACCGAACTTTCTACCGAACTCTCTACCGAGCTCTCTACCGAACTTTCTACCGAACTTTCTACCGAACTTTCTATCGAGCTCTCTACCCGGAACCTGTCAATGACAATGAGACATTTTTTCGTTTGAGTTTAGTGTAGCACTGTATTTTTACTTGGCAGCGTTCATTTTTAAGTCTGGCCAAGCTGAGTCGGCCTCCCTTCGGGTCGGCTCATTTGTATTGACTCCAGGTTCGAAAAGCGCGGCTAAACGCCGCGATTTAGGATCAAAAATTCTTTAATTGCCGCAAAAGCACTTGGGTCCGTCATTTTTACCAGAAATGGATTCTCTGCTTTGCCGAAATGCCGGTCTTTCAGGGTCACCCAAAAATAAGGAGTTCTTCGATCATTCCGTTGAAAACAGCATGGTTAACCCGTTTCTGTGAAATCAAAAGAGAATCATAACGTACTATACAAGACGTCGCCGATAATAGCGGTATCATATGTGA
>CAZTQO010000067.1:0-12425 GCA_964615655.1 uncultured Candidatus Obscuribacterales bacterium
CGTCTGCATGGAAAATGCTTTTGTCGCTCAATGCACTTATTGAAACTCTCATGCGTCCATTGGCATTGCAAGTCCACTCATCCCATTTCTTGTCGATTGTTTGTAAACGTAGCTACCTGACACCTGCCAGAGCGCATCCTGCTAGCGAGTTTGATCTATCGATAGATTTTAAGCAAGAAGAGGCGCAAGTTCTGACACCTGCAGCTCAGGATCTATCTGATAATCAGCCTGAAGAAAGAGATCGTGTTGGACCAGACATCATTGATGAAGACAAGGTTGAATCAGGCAATGGCAATGCCAATTCAAACTCTTTTGAATTTGACCTACTCTTGGAAAGCTCGCAAAGCAAAAGCTTGGAGCAAGCTATTCTTCAACTCTTAGCTGAGAAACCATTGAACTCTGATAGTATTCTTCGTCGTTGCGGCGTAAGTATTGGCGAGTTATCATCAGTGTTGATTGATCTGGAGTTGAGTGGTGTGATCAAACGAAACGTTGGAGATGTTTACTCTTTGATCTCCCCCAAAAAGAAGAAACCTGACAGAAATTTAGATTCGGCAATAGCAGGTAAAGTGTCTGCCGTGCTCGAATTTGTCAGGCATTACCTTCACGGAGTGAGTTTCAAATATCTTCAAAAGTACATTGCACTTGAATGGTTCTGCAAGAAGGATGAAGGCCTGGTCTCACGCAGTCTAATGCATGAGTGTTTGAAATCAGAGCCGATCGCCCCTGCTTATTTACTGCACTCCGCTTCTCCGGAATTTGTGTGGATTGCTGCTTGATGGCGCCTGAATGAAAATGCGCTCGGTCCTGAATGAAAATACGACCGCTCTGAACAAAAAAGGGCGCCGTGTATAGAGCTGCGTAAATACGATTGTAAGCTCCAGCTGCCCCGAAGAAACTCATTAGGTGTTGGGGAGAATTGACCAGTCATAGTCCCTGTGTCAGAGTACTAGTGCTAAACTGGTTGAGTATATGCATGCCGGGTCCATAAAATGAATAAACCGCAGGATTCCCAATTTGAATACAGGAAGTGCCCGGACTGTGCCGAGTGGGTGAAGGCTGAGGCACGGATTTGCAGATTCTGCCGCACGAAATTAACACCTCTTGAGTCCGGTGCCGTCGGCAATGAGGAAAAAAAGCAAAACTATTCTTCCAGATTCAATGACTCCGGTTTCAAAGTCGATGGGAAAGTTATTGGTATTGCTCTTGGAATTCTTTGCTTGCTTGGATTGCTTATTGCAATCGTTCCGGGCATGATCAATTCAGGCAAAACCATGACCGGTAAATGGGTGGCAAACCCGCTTGCAAATTTGGGAGGAACACAGGCTAATCCTCCGCTCATTTCCGGGGAATGGGAAGTCGATTATGAATACAACGGCCAGCCATTTATCAGTAATGCAAGTTTTCTTCAATCAGGGAATCGTCTAACTGGACGTGGTGTCGACAAAGATGGCAGCCGCTGGGACGTCGATAGAGGCGAGATTCAGGGAAACAGGGTCATTTTTGGCAAGAAATATGCCAACTCTCCGGACCCGCCCACTATTTATTCAGGAGATTTCAAATATCTGGAGACGCCCGAGTATACAGGTTGGGCGATGGAAGGAACTTACAAAGCCACTGAAGCTGCGCCGGAACAAGCCGTTCCTAATCGATAATTCGAGACTTGAATCAAAGTCGATTATGGCGTGCGTGAAGTCAAGTGGGTGAAGCTGTCCGAAGGTGCCGGGGGAAAGCCGTGCGGAAGAGCCAGAAAGTAATCATGCGTCTGGCGCATAGTAGAAATACGAACTATGCATTGGACGGATACCTGTTCTTGTTTTAAATTAGACAAGACGCAGCCGAGATTAATTGGTCAAAAAGAAAAACACTGTTCATGCCCTGGCAGGTCATGAGCACCGCTCTCACGTGAGAAATACGAAAATGATAAATCCAGCTTCCACCTTAATTTTCGAAAATCAGAACCTGTTCACTCAAGCCTCGACCGGAGCAGCAACCGGAGCAGCAACCGGAGCAGCAACCGGAGCAGCAACCGGGGCTAATGAAGTTGCCTGGGCATTAGCTGAAGCAGTAGCCGGAGATTTTTCTACGGCAGTTGCAAGAAGAATAATGGCTGAGCTGATGAGTTATCGCCGTCTACCGGCCGGAGTCGCCCCCTGTGCCCCGGCTTGTGAAACCTGTGCGTCTATACACCTGCAAAAGATAGTTTCGGCTGTAAAAAAGAATGAAGCTGTAACTTTCATATTGCCAGCTTTCCCCGGGAAATCACCAAACCCTGAAAAGGTTTTGGGCCCTCTGCCGGATCATGCCGAAAGACTTTCTCTCAATTTTCTGGGTTTGCTTTGTATGCGGATCAAAAAAATCTACTCACCAGGAATCAAAATTTTGCTTTGCTCAGACGGCAGGGTCTTTAGTGATGTGATTGGAATGGAAGAAAGCCATGTGACTGCATACCAAAATGAGATAAGCAGACTCATCAAAGAACTGTCTTTTTCTGATATATCAATTTTCAATCTAGACGACTTCTATAAGGGTCTGCACTTTGTGCAGATGCGTGAAGAGCTCATGAAAAACTTTGGACAGCCCCTGGATTTTCTCAAGCTCAAAGTTCGCAATGGTGCCAGACCTGAAGCCAGTGTTGATGAACAAGAAGCCAATCGAATGTACAGTGGAATCACTCGTTTCTTGTTTGAAGATGCCATGCATGCGGGCCAGACAAAGAGTCGTTCGGCTGTCCAGAAAGAAGCTCGCTTGCGAGCATATGAGGTGATCAGAAGAAGTAATGCCTGGAGCAAACTACTCTTTGAGCAATTTCCCGGGGCTGTTCGACTTTCTATTCACCCTCAAACCTGTGGCTCAAAAAAGTTCGGAATTCGATTAATAGGAAATGAAACCTGGATGACTCCCTGGCATGGCGTTGCAGTGGAAGGTGAGAATGGCTATGTCTTGCTAAAACGTTCAGAAGCCGAGGCACTCGGCGCAAAACTAATTCATTCAGCAGATGGTCGACCCAGCCATTTCGAATTAAAGGCGGAGGCAAGATATGCCTTCTAAAGTCATAGATCCTAAGGTCAGAGATCACGTAGCTCAAGATCACGTAGCTCAAGATCACGTAGCTCAAGATCACGTAGCTCAAGATCACGTTGTTCAAGATCATGCAGTTCAAGATCACGGAGTCCTAGATCACGCAGTCGTAAATCAGAGTGTCACAGAGCACGTAGCCGTAGAGCACGTGGTCGTAGATCGCAGCGTCATAGGTCACAATGTCCTGGAACCGTCAACACCACGGCACAAAGTTACTGCCTTGAAACCCTTCGGTGTGCTTGTGGAGCCTTTCGGCGGAAAAGTGAAAGTGCAAGATCTGAATATAGATAAGCTGCGTGAACTTTTCACTGAGCATCAACTCGTTGTATTAAGAGGGTTTGATACTTTTGAAAATGCCGAGGATTTCTCTGGCTATTGTGAACATTTTGGTGAGGTCAGTCTCTGGCCCTTTGGGAAAATTCTTGAGTTAATTGAAGAGGAAAACCCTGAAGATCACATTTTTGACAATAGCTACATGCCACTGCACTGGGATGGTATGTATCGCCCTCAAGTGCCTGAATATCAAATTTTTCATTGTGTAAAAGCGCCATTGTCTGGACAAGGTGGTGCAACAACCTTTTCAAACACAATTCTGGCTTTGAAAAATGCAGCTCCAGCAGAAAAAGAAATCTGGAGCAAGGTTAGCGGCAGGTATCAAAGAAAAATGGAGTTTTATGACAGCAAGACGCAATCGCCTGTTATCACGAAGCATCCGCATAAGGATCTATCGGTAATTCGCTACAGCGAACCTCATTGCAAAAGCAAAGGTCACTTTGTAAATCCGGCAGCTTCCGAGTTTTCGGGTATTGCCGAGCAATACTTAGAGAGTTTCCATAAAAGTATTGAAAAAGCTCTTTACTCTCCGGCTAATTTTTACGCCCATGAGTGGCAAAGCGGGGACATAGTAATTGCAGACAATTTTTCGCTTTTGCACGGCAGAGAAAAGTTTGTTTCTAAGTCACCCCGTCATATTCAACGAGTTCATGTTTTGAGCAACCCGCCGTTTGAGAATCCTGGTCTTGAGTCCTTCTATCAATGAGCGCAGCATTGATTCGAGAGCAGAGAAGTGAAGCGAGAAGAGAGCACTGAAGAGAGCAGGAAGAGAGCAGAGAAGTGAAGCGAGAAGAGAGCACTGAAGAGAGCAGGAAGAGAGTACTGCAGTGAGCACGAAGAGAGCACGAAGGCAGCACGAAGAGAGCACTGAAATGAACACGGAAAAGACTGTAGAAGAAAAGCAGCCAAAACTTGCTGACATCGTAATTGTGGGCGCCGGTCCGGTGGGTCTAATCTGTGCCTACTTGGGGCAACTTTGTGGGCTCAAAATTGTAATTGTCGATAAGTCCGATGGCCCTTTAGAAGTAGGCAGAGCCGATGCGCTTAACGCACGCACCTTGCAGCTGCTTGAACTCGCCGGTTTATTTGACGAACTCTATCCATCGGGAAAGACCTGCAACACCAGCTCAGTTTGGGCAGACGGAAAGTTTGTTTCCAGACAATCAAAATGGTGGGATGAACTTGAGGGGTGCTTTCACAAGCATTTCCTGATGCTCGGTCAATCACATCTGGAAAAGCTCTTAGATAAAAAACTCAAAGAGACGGCTTCGGCAGTAAAACGATCAACTTCAATAGTGAACATTGAACTTGTAAGCGGAGGATGCCTCACCACTCTTTCAGATGGGGAGCAAATTCAATCTCGTTACTTAATTGGTGCAGACGGTGCTCGTTCCTTTATTCGCAATTATTTTGAAGTGCCATTTGAGATCACAAGACCGCAAATTGTCTGGGCGGTAATCGATGGCATCATCGAAACAGATTTCCCTAAAGTTCCTGAAATTATCGTATTTCAGGCAGAAACATCTGATGTGGCCTGGATTCCGCGCGAAGGCGAAATCGACAGATTTTACGTGAGAATGGATACTAACGACTTTTCAATGGAAGAGGCCACTGCAAAAATAAATCGGGCGATGCATCCCCATAACCTGTCTTTTAAGAAAATAGAATGGTTCTCACAGTTCTCCGTCAAGGAGTCTGTAGCCGAGAATTTCTTTGTCGAAGACCGTGTTTTTCTTGCCGGTGATGCCTGCCATATTCATTCGGTAAATGGCGGACAGGGTCTCAATACGGGTCTTGCAGATGCATTCAATCTTATGTGGAAGCTCAACATGGTAATTAATTGCGGAGCATCCAGTGAAGTTCTGCAGAGTTATGAGAACGAGCGCAAACCAGTAGCTCGGAATGTGATTGAAACGTCTGCTGAACTGGTGCGTTCAACCAAGTACTCAGCTAATGGCACCCATGCCGAAGACTACGTAAAAATTGTCGAAAGACGGGCCGGTAATATCACCGGTATGGGCGTTTGTTATAGCAACAAAGGTGTTAAGTGCTCTGCCTCCGGTGGCGGATCCGAGCTTGCGGGCTCCCGAATCTTTGACTTAGAAGTTTTTGACGGCAGCCTCAAAGGCTGTGGCGGTGACGGTTCGATCAATAAAACACGACTCTATTCGCTTCTTGACTTTACGAAATTCACACTGCTTATTTTTTGTGATTGCCGCGGTGATTGCCTCGGTGATTGCCTCGGTGATTGCCTCGGTGATTGCCGCGGTGATTGGCGCGGTGAGTGCAGAGATGAGTGTAAAGATGATTGCAGAAATGAGTGCAGAAATGAGTGCAAGGGTGGGCCGGATTTCGAATGTGCTTGCGAAGATGCTTTTAGCGCGGATCTTAAAGTTCCTGATTTTGTAAAAGTAATTCGGATTCATTCCGCTAAAAGCCATGGGAAATTCTGGACAGATAGCAAGCATTATGAAAGCCAGGCAATTCTTGTAAGACCTGATTCTTATATACAATCATCAGCATCACTAGAACAAATCGAGTCCATACTTGAGTCTTTGATGGAGTCTTTTTTTTGAGTCTTTTTTTTGAGTCTTTTTTTTGAGTCTTTTGTTTGAGTCTTTTTTTTGAGCCTTTTATTGAGTCTTGTTTTGAGTCCAAATCATTAATTGAGATTGCAAGCACATGTGGAAGAATCTAATTTTTTTAGCAACAGGTATGTTTTCGGTAGGAAGCAGTAATTTCCTGATTGCCGGTCTCCTACCTCAAATCGGCCAGACTATCAATCAGCCCGTCGCCGTAAGCGGGCAGGGTATGAGTGTATTCAGCCTGGCTTATTTACTTTCAGCACCACTCTTTTCAATAGTATTTGCTGATAAACCAGCAAAACAAACCTTTCAGCTGGCGCTGTCGGTATTTGTTATCGGCAATATGATAACGTTGCTTTCGCAAGACATCGCTGTCTTTTTGATTGCACGTTGCATTGCTGGAATTGGAGCCGGTATTTTCACGCCCTTGTGTATCAGCATTGCAGTTTGTTTGGTTAGTGCAACTGCTAAAGGGCGGGGCTTGAGTCTGGTCTGGAGTGCAAACAGCGCGGGAGTAGTATTTGGTGTTCCTCTAGGACTCTACCTCTCCTCGTTATTCCAATGGCAGGTTTCAGTAGCTTACCTTGTCTTTCTGGCCCTTGTTTCCTTGATCGGCTTTTCGATGCAGGATGCGGATATTAAACTCCCGCCACCACAAGCAGCTGGAGAAAGATTTCGAATACTGATAGATCCAAAAACCTTATCGGTAGTGGGTATCTCTTGCTTCACCGCCGTAGCCAGTCTGGGTCTTTATTCTTATGTAACCCTTCTTCAATCAGGCTCACCCAATTCACTGGGGCTGACTCTGTTTAGCTGGGGGCTCGGCGGTTTTCTTGGCAGCTCAGCAATTGGATTCTTTACTGATCGATGCAAAAATCCACGCCTGACTATGACCATAATTTTGTTCGGCTTGATGCTCACTCTGATTTCCATTCCGTTCACCAGAGAACTGCCTTTTATCGGCCTGATTCCATTTTTTATGTGGGGTGCATTTGGATGGGCAATACCCACCCCCCAGCAGCAAATATTGTATGAGTTGCATGAAAATGAAGGGACTATTTTAGCTGCTCTGAATTCTTCGGCTTTCGGATTGGGAGCCGCACTGGGAACCGCTGTCGGCGGCTTAATCATTTCTGCCGGTTTCAATGAGAGCTATCTTCCCTTTCCAGCGGCAATTTTATTGCTCTTTGTTTTGATTGGGCAGCTGATAATCAACAAGAAGAATTTGAATTCAAAAGTAAAGAGTAATGCAATTGAAGCAAAGAGTGCAAAGAGTAATGCAATTGAAGCAAAGGGTGCAAAGAGTAATGCAATTGAAGTAGAGAGCATTGCACCTCAAATAAACGTCAATGCAAACATCGTAAAGAGCAATGCAGCACTTAAAGTAGTTGCAATTCAAACAAAATGAACAGTAATGCAAAAATGCAAATAAGGTATAGAGCAGATGAATACGTCAAAACGACCGGTTGTAATCGTCGATCCACTGTCATCTGGAACAGAGCTGGCACCGGCTTTTAAATCCCGTGGCATAAACGCAATTGCAGTTACGCTCGAGCCATTGGATTGGAATGGTTTCGGAGCTAAAATCAAGAGCTCCGACTTTATCGAAATTATACCGGAGCAGGAAAATCTTGTAGAGCTGCTTAGAAAATACGATCCGCTTGCGATTATTCCCGGCACAGAAGAGGGTGTTCCGCTTGCGGAAGCTCCGGCTCTGGCTTTAACTCCGCATCTTGCAAATGATCCGAAAAAAGCACAGAACAGGCTTCATAAAGCCCTGATGCAGGAAGCTTTGCATGAAGCCGGAGTTCCAGCTCTTAAGACACTCAATGCTGTATCAGAGAATGAAGCTGAAGCGTGGTTGGAGGCAAATGAATTATCTGATTTGCCGCTTATAATCAAACCCCCGGTATCTGCAGGAAGCGATAATGTCTTTCACATATCAAAAGGCGGAGATTGGAGAAAGGCTTTCAACCGGGTCTTATCCGAACCCTCCAAAATCACTGGCAAAGCTAATGAAACAGTCGTTGTACAGGAGCAAGCGATTGGAACCGAGTTTGCTTTAGGGACGGTAAGTGCAAACGGCAATCACTATCTTGCTCATTTGATCAAATACAACAAAATCTCGGCTGCAAATGATCGCAAGACTGTATATGACTATGTAGAGTTTGTGCCGTTTAACGCACAAACGCATGGTCATATATTTGAATATACACAAGATGCACTCGATGCACTGGGAATGCGCTGGGGTGCCTGTCACAATGAGATCATGCTCACTGAAAACGGACCTCGGCTAATAGAAACCGGTGCCAGAATGTGCGGCGGTCCGGTTGTTGGTTTTTCACGGGTTGCAACAGGCAGCAGCCAGGCAGATAAATTAGTTGAGATCTATGTAGACGGAGATGTATCATGCAAAGAATATGTATTCAAAAAAACTGTAATGCCGGTCTTTCTAAAATCGCCGGCTCAAGGCAATATATTGAACCTGGAAGCCTTCGCTGAAATTTCGAAATTGCAGACTTTTCTCAGTGATCATATCTTCTTCAAGAACGGCGATTTCGTGCCGGAAACAGTAGATTATCTAACGAGTATTGGAATCATCGCCCTGGCTGGAAAGAGAGAGCTGGCTCAGTCAGACTACGAAAAAATTCGAGCCATGGAGAAGGAGTTGTTTGTTAGAAAGTCATGAAAAAATGTCAGAGCAGTCAATCCTGAGAATCACTTTTCATTTTGCCAGCTCAATCAAACTCGTTTCCTGCTTCTTGCTTGCCTCTATGGGAGCTGCGTTCTCACTTTGCCTCAATTTAGCAATTACACCAGCCAGTATTTTCAAGAGCATGAGAATGACCGGGAAGTCAAAAAGCAATTTCGGTGAAAGTGAGAGCCCCATTGCATTAAGGGAGCCGATAGCAAGGGATTTAGTCATTTTGGAGAAGCCGCTTCTAGTTGTTTCAACCCGGCCGTTTACCATCAAAGTGTCGAATCCGAAGTCATTTTTCAAAATGAACATAAGAGACGAAGAATGCATCTTCATATCTGCTGGTTCAGCCAATTCAGTCGCTGGAATTCGCCGCATGCCTTGAAGTATTGAAAAGGACAAGACCGTGTCAATATCATAGAGTTCCATTGTAAGTGCTTGAAATGCTCTCAGTGGGCGTATCATGGCAACGAGCTCAATGAGCCACTTCGAATTGTTTTTGAATACCCTGGCCTTGTATTCGTTAAAGGCAGAAGATAATTCGTTCCACTGAACAGAATCGCCGGCACTGCGCAGAGGAAGCTGATCCAAAAGTTCATAGCACTTTTTGTATTTTTCAAGAGCCTGCGAGTTATCGTAAGGAGCCCCTAATTCCCAGCTATCAGCCGGATATAGAACGATAGGACTGGACCCTGTATTGCCAATCACTATCGCTGCTTTTTCCGGGGTGTTTACGAGATCGTTCATGTAACTATTTTCAATGTTGGAAAAATAGACCATGCTTGCAAAAGGGAAAGTAAATTCAGGTTTCAAAAGGCGTATTTGCCTGGAAAGAGTTTCAAGCTTCTGGTGGGCAGCTGCTTCCCTGTAATGAGTGTTCTCCTTGCCGCCCTTCCAGGAAGCATAGCTGAATTGTGATAGCAAAAGAGTCGGCGGTGGCACAAAAGGCAGAATTCTTTCCTTTATATCCCTGTCTGTGCGCGTGTGGCAATCATTTAAATTCAGAATTGAATCTTTGCCGTCGGATATGTTTAACCAGGAGTCATAGAAATCGGTTGGGCCGCATGTAACCGTAATTTCATCGTTGAGTTTGGTGGGCACACGGTCTTCAAGTTCTTGATACTTGAGACCTTGCGAAGCGCAAAATCCAACTACTCTTCGGTCTCTGGTCTTCTGGAAGAGTATGGTGACTTTGTCTTTGTATGTCTGAGCAAGCTTAACTAAGAACGGGACTGAAAAGTGATCGGGATGCTCGTGCGAAATCCAGACATAGCTTACGCCTTCCATAATTTCATCGAAACTGAACGGAGTCCGGATGAGCAAATCCCAGCCGAAATTGAACACGGGACCATCTATCCATGTGTCCATGAGAATCCCGATGGTCTCTGATTGAACCTTGCAGGAAGCATGGTTGATAAAGGTCAGTTTCATGGTCAATACTCAGATCAACTTGCTAGCCTTCAACCCAGCTGCGCAGTAAACTGGGCGGCTTGTTTGACACTATTAGCTTACTCAGCTCCGATTAAAACATACACAGGGGAGCAGTTCGCTGAGTCAGACTTAATATTACTACCAAACTCCCTAAGAATTACTACATACTGCGTATTGGGACCGGGGGATGCAGGGGCTATTCAGTTTCAGTTTTTGCCATGAATGCGCGGGTAACTGAGACTGTAGGGCGTCGATTTTGGTGCTTTATCTTTCCAGAAGTCGTCCCAGCTGCCTCCTTTGCTGTCGGCTGCAGCTTCTGATTGCAATCTGGATTTGCTCGGGGGCGTCAAATGTCTTGATACGGCAAGCATCATGCCAAGTTGAATTTTTGCAACTTCATGCGGGTTCATGGCTTTTTCACGATCACCCGGGCTTGTTGTAAGCAGTTCATTCAATACGGACGGTCCGCGAAGGTAATGTTGAATTCCCCTTGCTTGCGCTCTGACCCCTTTAACAGGTACATCGCCAAGCAAACCTTTGGCCTGGCTCACAAGCGCACCGAGCCCGCGGCTGTTTGAATTAACTAGTGTAAGTGTGCCTGGCTTTATACCCGGGAAATCATCCATGTGATTAGAGATCATCACGTCGGCTTTAGGGGCTTCCATAGCTGCTGCCAGACCCGGCATCTTTTGAGCTTCAGGCTTTCTTTCGTATAGCTCGTCTTGATTTATGTAAATCGGTACGCCTCCCATGAGCTCTGTCATTTCACCTGCAATCGCCGTGCTTTGCTTGTTGAAATCGTATTCACTCATACCTCGAGGATTCTCTGCGGTTTTGCTCCATGAATAAGCGCCAAATCCGGTATACGGACTCCCGTGAAATGGATCATGACCCGCATTGAAAACAATGCGCTTGCCCTGCAATGCTCCACCCGAGCCTCTTCCTACAGCAAGATCGGGATTGGCAGCAACGACGTCTGCAGCATAAGCCTTCATAGAATATCTGTAATGCAGAAGCTCCTGAGCTTTGGGATTTTCTGTATCTTGAATAATTCTGTCTTGCAAAACTACCTTGTCTGCCAGAACTTTTGCATATCGATCTGAAAGAAGCCGCGCGCCGTACTCTTGCCTCTTTGCGTAAGTGTCGGCCTCTCTTGCTGCATCGAGATATCTCTGCTTGTTTCCGAAAAGATCAAGAGGAAATACTTGATCGGCAAGTTGCCGGTTTTTATCTGCGGCGTCTCGATTGTATATGGCTTTTTTAACGTCTAATTTCAGATCCGGAGGCAGGTCGGATAGTAGCTTGTGTGTTCGGGGATTTCTGTCGATGTCATCGAGAGTCTTACCTTTTGAAAGGAGACTGTGTAACTCTTGCATCTTTTTCTGCTCAGACTGAAGTCTGGCCTTTTCAGCCTCTGCGCTTTTGCGAATTGCAGCAACGGTTTCAGCTGCCTTCTGGCTGCCTGGCTTAAGATTCTCTGCTATGTCTCTATTTTTCTGGGCTTCCTTTTGTAAATTTTGTTTGATGTACGAAAGGTCGTTTGCATCGCGTGAAGTCCGCCTTATTCCAAAGCGTGGATCTTCCGGTGACTTCGGAAAATATGCTTTATCTTTTACCTCACTTCCTTCAAGGGCGCTTTCGGCCTTTTTTAGAACTTCGGGATTGGAAGCAATCTCGAAGAGCCTGTCTTTCACAGATTTATTGAGTTCGTCCTTATTTGCAGGCAGAGTCTGTTCACTCTTTTCAAGACTGAGGGCAATAACGGCAATACGCTCCGGCCTATCTGTTTTGCCGATGCCCAGTTCTCGGGCTGCAGCAGGACTCAATACGACATCATCCCTGGTGCCTTTGCCGTTGCGCATTAGTCCGGCAATAAAGGGAGTAAGATGCTCATTGCCTGACTGATCACGAAGCACAAGAAGTCCCTGGGTTCCAGGTTTCATACCGGGAACTACTGCAACAGGCATGTCTTTTGCAAGTCCCTTCGGCTCGGTCAGTTTATCGTGATAGAGAATTTTCCTGTCGTTGTGTACGCGTGCGAAGCTTGTATCTTTTGCAAGTGTAATGATCTTTGCATTTTGAGAGTCATCTCCCGCCTGCAATTTGAGAGCAGGTTCGTGCTCGTGCACATGCACTAGCTGATCACCTTTAAGCGCAACATCTTCCTTCAGCGCCATTACCGGAGTAAGAAGATCAGGCTTCGGTTCGGGTATTCGGAAGTCTACCGGCTTCTCCTTGCCGGGCTCGGGCTGAGGAGCAGGAGCCTGTGGCTTCTCCTTGCCGGGCTCGGGCTGAGG
>CAZTQO010000067.1:12525-37574 GCA_964615655.1 uncultured Candidatus Obscuribacterales bacterium
AGCAGGAGCCTGTGGTTTCTCCTTGCCGGGCTCGGGCTGAGGAGCAGGAGCCTGTGGTTTCTCCTTGCCGGGCTCGGGCTGAGGAGCAGGAGCCTGTCTATCTCCAGGAGCCTGTATCAGCTTCGAGCTAAAGTCGTTTTTGAGTTTTTCAATAGCGTTGTCTGCGAGTCCATGGCGATAGAATCTGGTGTTGCCTATGTTATCCATAAACACTTTCAGGTCTTTTTCATTGCCCGGCAGCACTGATTCATGCTTGCTCAAAATAGCTGTATGCTGTCCATTTGCTTTGCGCATAGCCATGGACCCTGAAATAAGTGCTCTGGTTTCACCTTCATTCAACTCTCTGTCAAGGAGTTTGCTGACAGAAGCTTTTATCGGCTGGTAATAGCCCTGGCCATTTTTCGGATGTGCCAGATCAAGAACTGCCTCTGGGAGGCGTTTCATTTCGGACAGTCCTTTTTCTTCCCCTTCTCCTGTCTTTGTTTCACTGGGCTCAATTGCTTTGTGCAAATCAGTATCAGATACTGAATCGGTCTTTTTGCTATCGACTTCAGGAGTACTGGATTTTGTCAACTTGCTGTTGAATTCAGCCTTAAGATTGCTGACTGATTCTGAGTCAATTCTCTGCCTGAAAAATTTGCCGTTGCCGATATTGTCAAGGAAGGTTTTCATTTCTTTTTCATTGCCCGGCAAGAGCATGTCGTTTCGGCTCAACTCATTTACTGATTGACTGTTTTCTTTGCGCATCGCCATTGAAGCTGCAATAAAAGCTCTTGTTTCGCCCTCGCTGATTTTCCTGCCCAATAATTCAGAAACAGAGGCTTTTACCGGATGATAATATCCCTGCCCTGCTTTTGGATGTGCCAGCTTCATGACTTTATCAGGCAGCTGTTTCAGTTCTGATTCATTTCCGGGGTCATTTCCAGGTTCTTCTCCAGACTCTTTTCCAGCTTCGATAGTGCCGGGTTCTTTTCCAGCTTCGATAGTACGAGATTCTTTATCTGCTTCCGGCTTTGTATTGACTGCTGTTTGCTTGTCGGTTTCACCGGCGTTTAGAGTTTTAGATGATTCAACACCCTTTTCTGGCCAGAATTTGTATGGATCTTTTATTGTTCCGTTTTCAATATCAAGAGAAGGTAATTTGAGTTTTTCAAGGGCTTTTTGAAGATTTTTGTCCAGGGCCGCATCACTTGTATCTATGTTTTCAGATCTGGGAATTTTTTCTTCAGACTGTGGAAGCTTCTCTTCAGGCTGCGGAGCATTCTTTTCAGACTGTGGAAGCTTTTCTTCAGGCTGCGGAGCTTTCTTTTCTGGCTGGGAAATTCTATCTTCCGGCTCTTGCGGCTGGCTGGCTTGATCTGGCTTCACTCCCCTTGTGGAGTCGGCAAACTTAAGCATTTTTTCTGCAAAACCCTGAATATAGTGTGCTCCCCCATTAGCACCCACATACTGAGGAATAACTTTGCCGGCGGTGTCTTTTCCGTTGGCCACATATTTTTCGCCTATATGCTCGAACCAGCCGCACATTGCTTTGCCCGGAGTTTCCCAGACCCGAGTTTCTTTTTTGTCGGCCCAAACAGAGCTTGAAAGACTACGCCCCCATTTTTTATCGGCAACCTGACCCCAGTTCAGCTCATCTGCCTCGCATTTGAAAGTACCTTTGCCTGTCTTTATGCCGGCCCACTGATTTGTTTCTTCGGTCCTTTCTCTGGCACCGTTTTGAATCTGGCTGAGTGAGTTCAGATTAGCAAGATTGATCTCATGCGCACTTTGAGCAAGAAGTGCTCCGGCATTCAATGCGATATTACCCTGCTCGCGCCACTTGAGCTCATTGAGCTTTGCAAGCTGTCCCATATCAAGAGAAAGCTTGTTTATAGAACCGTCTGCCCTGCGAACAAGAACGTCTTCAGTCTTATCTGCATATGAGGAACCCTGCTCTTTAAGCACTTCGACAAAGCCTTTTGCACTTACTGTCGATGGACCAGTGAAAGGCATTTCGCTTGCATTTACTTTTGGGGCTTCTGCATCGGCCGGGCGGCTGATAGCCCATTTCAACTTGTCTTCATCCCAGACTTCTCCGCCATTTTTATGAAGCGGCACAATGCCTTTTGGGTTGGGCTTGAGTTCGCCTGATTCGATTGCGGTATTTAACTTTTTGTACTCCTTCTCGAACTCCGCTCTTTTTTCCGGACTCAGCGGGGATAAATCTTCGGGCTTAAGTGGGCTGGCGTCGGGTCTTTTCTGTTTGGGAAGATCTGTTTCCCCATCCTTTAAACGAGATTCTAAAGAAGATTCTTCCGCAAGTCTTTTCTTGTCTGCACCCTCGGTAATTGTCAGGTTGCCCAGTAGCCCTTGCTTGCTGAGATCATTACCCTGTCTGGCGCTTTCATCATTGCGGCGCATTCCAGGCGATTGGTCGGCAACTCTTTCTGCATTTACTGTTGCAAGTGCGTTATTCTCTGGAGAAGCTTCAGTCTCCTGCTTTTCTGCTTTTGCCGGTTCTTCAAGTTCAAGTTTGCCATTAGAGCCCATCTAGCTTCCTCCAGATTCTTCGCGCAGCCGCAGCAAAACATGCCTCCACAAGTGGTGGCATATTAAAGAGTTGAATTGAATGCCAGATAATAAACGCGCCAGCCGTCTGGAGACCGGCAATAGTCTCCACAAAAATTGAAATAACTTCTTGATGAACTGTCTGTTTAGAGAGCTTCAGGTCAAAGTAACGAATAGCAGGCAAAGGCTATTCGCAAAAATTCGGCAGAAAACTAATAGTTAACTGCTTTTTCTGAATATCTTATAGCTTGGAATTGACTAAATGCATTGTAAGCCCGTTTAAGCCCCTGATTATTGATTGCCCAACTAAAAAAACTGTTTGTCGCCCGGCTACCTCAATTTGTCGATCCGATCCTGATGTTCCCGATGTGACAGGTGCGGGTAAGTCACTAATTGCTATGGACACGTTAAGATAACGTGAGTGCATTTTAACAAACAAATGTGCAAAATTCGTGCAATAGCTCCGGAATCTCAATTGCACAGGCATTTATGGACAGAAACGCGTAGACGTTTTCTTCGGTCGGCAATTAGAGATCGTCTTGCTGAGCAGGCTAGAAAGTGCGCTATTCTTATTACTTAGCCTCAGATAAATGGCTTCAGATAAATGCCCCCAGATAAATGGCTTCGGATACATGACACCTGATATTCACACGAGCGAAAGCGTTGCAGCCTGCTAACATATACTTTGTCCTCGTAAGACCGACCTTTCTCGGTAACATCGGCTCAGTTGCGCGGGTCATGAAAAACTTCGGCTTTCGGAACTTACGCTTAATAGACCCGCCGCGAAATTATAAGGATGCCGAAGCAAGAAAAATGGCGCTTGGCGCATTTGATTTGCTAAAGGCTGCTGAATGCTTCGACAGTCTTGCCGAAGCACTCAAAGACATAAACATAGCCGTTGGCACCACCTGTGCTCATCAACGAGTTTGTTCAACACAGCCGATTACAGAACTGGCAGCCAGTCTGAAGAATAAGAGCGTAAATCGAATTGCAATTATTTTTGGCGAAGAGCGCGATGGACTGAAAGTAGAAGATCTCGAGCGATGCCAGCTTATTGCAAGCATCCCAAGCAATCCGGAATTTCCATCGCTCAATTTAGCGCAAGCCGCAGGCATTTTTGCTTACGAATTGACACGGCCGGCATCTTCAAAATCAGCAGGTGATTCAAAATTGGAGCTTGAACTTGCCGGTGACATCGAGGCTGAGCTAGAGCCTGAGTTCGGGACTGAGCTCGGGGCTGAGGTCGAGCTGGCAAACGGCTCGGACGCCGATCAATTTTTAGAGCAGCTTGCAGTATTGCTTCACGAAGTCGGTTTCACAAAGAGTTTTAACAAGACAAGCATAATGTCAGAATTGCGTGTGCTTTATAACAAAGCTAATCCAAGTGCTAGAGAACAATTGTTGCTGAATGCGTTGTTGAAAAAGTTTGCGGGGCAAAATCACTTTCGCACAAGATCCAGGACCAGATAAACACTACGTATGCCCAGGTGAATTAATACCAGAAGTAAAAAGGTAAGATTGTAGGTCAACGCGGAAGCAAGATTATAGCCTGGTACTTCGGAGTCTTCGTCACTTACTTCGTTTTCATCCTCAAGGTCCCCACGTTTTAAATGCGTGAGAAACTTTGCCATTCGCCGCAAGAAGGGCGACCCGAATGGACCTATGATTCCATCGACAAGTTCGGTTCCGAGTCCGGAATCGCCTTTCTTAGCGCCAAGGCAGGCTCCCAGAATCGCAGCATTAGTATCGGTGTCACCGCCTGCTGAAATGATCTGACTAAGAGCGTCCATTGCATCTCCATCGCCAAAGCGCAGAAAACAAAATGCTGCAAGCGGAACACTGTGCAAAACGAAACCAGTGCAATTGAGATCTTTTGTTGCATTTTCAATACTGGCATTTTCTCCAGCCAGTTTTGCCGCTCTTTGCAATCTCTCCCTGAGAGGCGGATTTTCTACAGTAGCAAACGCCTCATCAAAACAGGTTTTGCAAGATGCTTGTCTTGCGTTTCTGGTGCAAGCAGCTGCCAATTCCGCTACAAAAAGTGTCGCAGCAAGAGCACGAGGATCGGTATGAGTAATTTTGCAAATTGCTTTTCCATAATCCTGGCGTTTTTTTGCCGACTCATGGAAGAAGACACCGATAATTGCCGCACGCATGGCAGAGCCATTTCCGGCAGAATTTATACCTGTTTTCTTTGCTCTAAAGAGGATATTTAAACAAGCTCGTAAGGTGGCAAGTCCTGTACCGGTAGGCATGCGAAGGAACCAGCCTAAAAGTGACTTCTTAAAATCTTCTGCGCAGGCGGCGGCATCGTCCGGATTCATTGCAATTGCTCGAGCAAGCAGAGCGGTTTGTTCCGTGTCATCACTAACAAAACCCATGCCTGCGGCAAAATGAAAATTCCGTACCTCACCGAAGCGGCGAGCGATCTGACGGCTGTTTAGCCCGTCTACCGGCACACCAAGTGCATCTCCCAGGGCTGTACCTAGTAGCACTCCTTGAAGACACGAGCCAACTCTATTACTAATTGAGAGATCATCACTCATGAGTTTTATCTGGCACTGGTATATTCTTTGAGGTCTTGCACTTGAGTCAACCCCAATTATATCTTGCTCCTGAATAATCTGAGAGATTTGATTCAACTTTATGGCAAAAGAACTGAAGTTTCAGGAAAACAGCATAAGACTACTGACCTGAAAATGGATGAGGCTTCGCCAGATTTAATCTCTTTTGCGCTCATGGGTGTAGTCAATTTGGTATATAAGCTGCAGTTGTTATGGAAGCTGTTAACACTGATGAGTTGATACAGATGAGTTGCCACAATGAATAAAAATGCCTGTTTCCTCTTTGTTCTGCTTTTGAATTTAGCTGTATCCGTATTTCTAATTCCATTACGCCCTCTGTTTGCACAGGAAAGTGTCATCAGGGTGGCGCTATTTATTGACAAAGGCACCGAGGCAAGCGAATTCAGGAAAGAGTTTAGAAGGAACAATGATGCTGGAATAAGTTATCAAAAAATCAACGGCGAAGATATTCGCAGCGGAGTGCTTCGCAATTTCGACGCTCTGGTTATACCCGGCGGCTCGGCAACTACCGAATCTTACAGTATGGGTCCGGAAGCGCGCGAAGAAATACGTAGATTTGTCCGAGAGGGGGGAATTTACCTCGGTGTATGCGCGGGAGCTTACCTGGCTTCAAGATTGAAAGAGTCTTATTTGGGCATGCTGCCGTTGAAAACTCTGGATGAAGAGCACTGGTACAGAACCTCTGGAGCCCCGCTTGTGGATGTCGAACTCACACCGGCGGGTATGGAAATTTTTGGTATCAAAGAAAAGAACACCAAAATAGTTTACGAAGATGGTCCTATTTTCGCACCGCCTTTCGAACCACCAGATCCCAGTTTTACACCGCTTGGATATTTTCGCAGTGAAGTGGTCGCTCCCGGTGGGAAGCCGGGGGTGATGATTGGTGCTCCGGCGATGATAGTTTCCAAATATGGCCGTGGCATTATCCTGGTGATAAGTCCACATCCGGAAGAAACTCCAGGGATGAAGCAAGTAGAGCTGCGCGCCTTGCGCTGGCTATCCGAGCACCGCGACACGGGATTGCATTTAAGTACGGGTTGGCAAACAAGCGTAGCGTCGCAGGCAAACACCGGAACTCATGTAAGCGCACTAGTTCCTGCAAGCAAGCCTTCAGATGTGGCAATGCAAAGTAAATCTGCCTCTGCTGTGTCTGGCACCAGAGACAATTCTGTGCAGTCGAAAGAAGCCAATTTGAATGAGCTGGTGTTGCAAGAAGCAAAGAAAGTATTTGCTGAGGCAAGCATTGTACGTTACGAACACAACGAAGTACCTGCTTCGGAGCAAATAGAGTTCGAGGCGAACGGCATTGTTAAAGCAGTTACAGACTGTTCTGGTTTTGTCAGCTTTGTAGTTCACAAAGTTGCTACACGGCACTATGCTGCTGTGCGTTCAAGAGAGCCGGGTGCAGCCTACCCACAAGCGAAAATCTGGGCGCATTTTTTTGCGGCTCTGTTAAACGATGGTCCGGTTGATGGCTGGCTAGGCTTAAGAGATTGGCGGCAACTGCAACCCGGCGACATAATTGCCTGGCAAACAGGCAAAAAGAATGCGGCCAACACCGGACACGTAATGATAGCCGACGGCAGACCGGGGGAGATAAAACAAGAAGAGGGAATTCGCTATGTGGAGATTCCTGTTATCGACAGCTCATCGGTTTATCATTTCAAACCCGAATACCTGCCGCCCAGGGCAGAGCAAAAACATCGAAACGGGCTTGGTTGCGGCAGTGTTCGACTTGTGTTGGGCGACGATGATACTGCGATTGGCTACTGGGAAGGCACTTATTGGGGAGAAGGCGATAAGCCTGTTGACGGGCCTACTTACAGCAAGGTCATTCATTTTGCACGCCTGCAATCTTTAGTTGAGACTGCTAAAGAAGCAGGAAGTACTAAAGAAGCAGGCAGTACTACTAAAGAAGCAGGAAGTACTAAAGAAGCAGGCAGTACTACTAAAGAAGCAGGCAGTGCTAAAGTAGCAGAGAATACTCCGGCAGTATTAAAAGTAGCGCTCTTTGTCGGGCGGGGAGCATCTGATCGAGCCAAAGAAAACTTCAGGCATTTATTAGCAAGCACAAGCGCCGTCGAATTTAAGTCCGTTTATGGTGACGATATTGCAGGCGGAGCGCTTAAAGATTTCGATGCACTTGTTGTACCCGGAGGAAGTGCTTCAAAGGAAGCTCTGAGTATGGGACCTGAAGCTCGCGAAGAAGTACGCCGCTTTATACAGAACGGTGGTGTTTATCTGGGCGTTTGTGCCGGAGCTTACCTCGCAACAAGGTTGAAAGATGATTACCTTGGATTCTTGCCATTTAAAACCAGAGACCCTGAACACTGGTACAGGGTCTCTGACGCCACGCTTGTAGATGTGGAACTTACTCAGGAGGGGGCGGAAGTTTTTGGTCTTGATACAAACAGGATAAAAATTGCCTACGAAAACGGCCCTATTTTTGCGGCGCCAGATAATGCAGTCGCCGAGGGCTTCAAGCCGCTGGGATTTTTTCGCAGCGAAGTGGTGGCTTCAGGCGGTGAGCGTGGTGTCATGCTCGGTGCCCCAGCTATGATTCTCACAAGATACGGCCTCGGAGTCGTCCTGGCTATGAGTCCTCATCCAGAGTTGACACCTGGAAAACATAAAATGATTTTGAACGCGCTTGCGTGGCTTTATAATCACAGGGAGCAAAAACCTGAGCAAGGCAACCCTAAAGCCATGCATAGGGCAGAGCCCAGCAAATGAGATTATGCAGTTATGATCGGTCTTGCAATGTGTGTTTCAAACAAATCCTTTGCTTTGTCTTAGAGATTATGTTATGGATTTTTGCTCTGAGTTGTTTTTTTGTGAGCGAACTACATGCTCAGGAAATTGAGTCAACTGAGACTTCTGAGCCAGTTGAAAGTTCACATGCACATATTCCGGAGCCTGGACCGGCCAATTTCTTAACGCCTCCTTCTAGCAAAGAAGAAGCTGTTCTGCAGCTTCGTTCAATGATCGAAAAAAATTACGAGCACTGGACCGGCGGTCGTAGCCGCCCTTTGACTCTGGAAACAATCGGGCATTTGGAGAAGAATCCGAAACTAACTTATGGTCAGGCGGTATTGCTGGGAGTTCTAGCACTTACAATTGATCACGCGCACGGTTTTATAGACAGACTGGATTTTAATTCGATAATGGCGCTGGCAAACGGAGAGAGCATTCAGGTAAATACTTCTCCTGAACTTGCTGTAAACGCGCCTTATCTGATCGAATCTCCGACGTATAAATACAGAAATCTGGTCACGAATTACCGCAAGTTCTTTAAGAACCTTGTGTCGAATATTACTCCCGATGGCTACAAGCTCTGGGGTAGTTCAAAGGGCCCAAGCATTGCCGGACTGCAGCAGGGTCCTGTGGGCGATTGCTACTGGTTATCTGCAGTTGAAGCTGTAGTTATGAAGCATCCAGAAATAGTGACGCAGACTATTAAGCAGCTCGGCCCGGATAAGTTTGAGCTTAACTTTCGCGGATACAAAGAGCCACTGGAAGTTACGCTTACTCATGCTGAGATGTCGCAACTCAGTCTGGACCCGCAGCAGGGCTGCTGGCTTACTGTGCTGGCACTGGGGGAAGCGAAAATTCGGAATCAAGAACCTGATCTTCCTGAGTTCTGGCGCCAGACACCCCTTGGAGTGGTGGCACACAGCGGCAGCCAAAAACAAGTATTTGAATTGCTCAGTGGAAAAAAATATGTCAACGTTCATTTGCCCCGAAGAAATGAGCAAGTAATTGCGGCTATTCTTTCAAGAACAACTCGTGAACAAATGCCTGTTGGCTTATCAACCAGCGATCATTGCCTGAGTATTTGTGATTACAACCCGGATACTAAAATGCTTAAGATTCTAAATCCCGCCGGAACTAGCGATGAGTATCAAATTTCTAGAAGCGGCCTTAGCGTAAGCATGAAGGATGGGATTTTTGAAATGTCACTGTCTGATGTATGCAGAGCCTTCTCCGCGCTCACGGTTCCTGCTGCATCGGCTCCCTGAGCTTCTTAAGGAGCGCATACAGGAGACTCTGGGGGGAGCTTCCAGTAACAAGATATTCACATTTGTTTCCGGATTTCTTCCGACTATCAAGGGTAAGCTGGTACTGCTTTACCTGGTGACTCAAATTTGACTAATTGGAAAGTTATTCTTCATGGGCAGCGCAGGCGACGAGAAATTTGACAATACTGTCGAGCAGATAAACGATACCGTGCCGGACGACACCGTTCTGGATACCGGTCATATCTACGATGAGCTGGGACTTGCCGGGCCTCCTGTGATTGTGCTTGATCCCGGACATAGCGGTACGGATATTGCCAGCGTAGATCCGGAAAGCGGGTTGAACGACCACGACTATCCTAATTTCCCCGAAATATACGAAGTCTGGGACGTCGCCCAGAAAGTGGGAGCCAATTTAAAGGCTGCGGGTTACGAAGTTGTTTTTACCAAGAACTCGGCCCTTGATTCGGTTTCGCTTCGCCAGCGTTCCAATATTGCTCAGCAAGCAAAGGCAGATCTTGCTGTAAGTATTCACGATGATCACACACAAAAATATAACGATTGCGGCGAAGTTTTTGCTCAGGAGCTTGGACTGTGGAGAGGCGGAACAGCTTCAAATCCTAAGGTCAAGTTCAGCAATAAAGAAATTGCAGACGAGAGTCAGGAAGCAGCTGAGATTTTTGTAGCAGAGAGATCGCGTGCTGAAGGGCGCCCTGTAGAGCTAACCCAGGTGAATTTTGCAGGACGGCCCGGAATTGATCCAGGCAATATTACCCAGGTTCAACTCTACTCAGGAGCGGGACCTCACCCTGTGCCCTGGGTATACAACGAAGTTGGTGGGATAGGCTACGGTCCTGAACAAGAAGCTGCATATGTGAAAGGGCTCACAGAGGCGATAATGAAATCGGTTCCACTTGTTGTAGATACCCAAGCAGATTCTCCAGCAGAGAATAAGTCAAGTGTTGGAGTGGGCAGCAATCCATCCCATTATTGAGTCAATTAGCACAGAATCGAATTGTCCTTTTTCAAAAATCAAATGTTCGCCATTTCCGAGTAAAAGAAGGTTCTTGTCATCGGTTCCGAGTGCTCGGAAGAGCTTAATCGTGCTATCGGCTTTGACTAATTGATCTTGATCGCCCTGTGTCACCAGCGCCGGTCTCTTCATGCCTGCAGCTATACGCAGGTTGCTTTTCATAAATCTATCGAAGGCAATAAGTTGTAGAGGAGCCATTTTGAATCTGGCGAAACGATCTGCTTCCCAATCACTGCGCAAGTGTTCTTTTTCGCTGACTCTTTTGATGATGTCCGAGGATACATCGTAGTCTCTATTTCGTTTCACAAGAAAATGCCAGGCCAGCTTGCCCATAGTTTCTGCCGAGTTATAACGATCGGCTGCTGGTACGGACGAGATGACACCATCTACAATCTCCGGGTATCGTGCTGATGTATGCAAGACGATGGCGCCGCCCATAGATTCGCCCAGTAAAAATACCGGCACGCCAGGATTTAGTTTATGAGTAAATCGTGCGACTGCTGCCAGGTCATGAATAGCACCTTCCAGATCTACTTCATTCTTTCCACTTACAGATGACCAGGCACCAAATCCACGAACATCCATGGCGATGACGTTAACTGCGTGTTTGGCCATTTCGACACCAAAGTCATGGTAGTGGCCACTGTGCAAACCCAGACCATGAACGCAAAGTAAAATAGCTTTGGGTTTAGTCTCACTCTTCCACATTCTTGCAGGTGAACGCTGCGGACCAGCCTCAATCACTTCCCATATATTGCTGGGAACGGCATCCGGAATGTCTTCTTCTTCATTTGCAAGTTCTTTCTTGAAAGAAAACATAGCTTTTTCGAAAAATGAATCTCGTTTCGCCGCATCACCTTTCGAATGATATGCATCGGACATCGCCAATTGTGCCCAGCCAATTGAAAGCCTGTCTTTAAGCTTGAAACATAAGTCCAGTTCCCGGTTCAAAAGAGATATGATTCGATCCGGCTCTGAATCAGCCGATAACGATGTACAGAGTTGCTGGAGAATACGCAGTTCAAAACGCGCATTGCTTTCTTCGATGGGCAGTATATCAAGTGCCTGCTGGTAGTAATCTCTAGCCTGAGACCTGTTTCGCAAAGAGAGTGAACAAGTGCCGAGGTGCTGTAATAATGCAGCCTTTCCCACAGGGTTTGATGGCGAGCAGGTCTTTTCGATGAGCAACAACGTTGCTCTTGCTTTTTTGAATTGCTCCATAGAGTATTCGAGCCCGGCTATCTTAAGAAGGAGGCTTCTTCGCTCATTAAGATTGCTGGTTTGGGACAGGTGCCTCCGTAGCGATTGTGCTGAAGCATTTAACTCGGGTGTGTAGATGTCCCTTACTTGAATTGGTGGCTCTGCGTTACTATCTGCATTGCTTTCTGCAATGCAGATAGGGCTGAGATAGCAAATCGTCAGGATAACTAGAAGCAGGCTGCGCCGAGTGAAGTTCAGCAGGGTGCGGCTGCATAGTGTAATCTTCTGCGGAAACAGACTGCGCTTGGGAAATTGCAGCGGAATTAATCCCGGTAATTGCTTAGAGATCTTCAACAAATGATGAAATCTGTATTTTGCGGACAAAGACTTTTACTCCGGGTTGATCTGTGACAGTGACAATGACAGCAGAGTGTAACACTTCGTTCAGGATAGATCTGCTTGAAAAGCCGGATCGCTTTTGGGCTCTTCAAATCGCTTTAGGCGTTTCAGGCACTTCAGATTGCTTGTAGATGTGCGCAGCTGCTTGCATGCGATCAGGAACAGTCCTCAGTTGAGATCATAAATGATCGGGCAACCGAACTCCTTATCAGTGAGTCTAATGCATTTTCTGCCGGCAAAATCTACTTTTACTTGAGGCCCCTTGAACGAACGGCTTTGGCCCACCGCATGAGTGCCGGCTTCGTCAATTTTTGATCTCTCAATCACACGACGGCCGGTAATGAGATTAGCGCTGTAAAGCTTTTGCTCTCCCGTAGCTCGGTCAAAGAAAAGGGTGTCGGCTCCAATCAATTCCAGGCGCCTGGTCTTTGCGTTAAAGCGAAACTTCAGGGAGCTGTTTTCTGCATCCCTGCTACCGGTCATACTGCCTACCTTCAGAACTCCCTTTTTAATCTCGACTAACACATGCTCACCTGCTGCAGAACCCAACGGGCCACATTCGTCGCTGGTGGGGCTCAGAGAATTGCTGGCTGCAAATCTGCGGAACGACTTATCAGCTTGTCTAAACAGTACTATCAGAGCTCGATCTAAGTCATCATACCCGGACATCAATGAAACTTTTAAGACGCAGTCGGCAAGCCCGTCGCCGTTAAGATCTCCGCTTACTGTGTCTTCAAGCCGCCAGCCTTTAGGCACAAAGTCTTGTATTCTGCGGGCAGTTGCCGGTAAGGCTCTCTGCACAGTCGCTGACTTGAACGAGTGGAAAGTCGCAGTATTGTCGGCAGCAGACGCAGTTGAAATGCTGCCTGCAGCCGCCAGGCAGAGAAAGGCGCTAAAAAAGAAAGAGAAGAGACGCTTGATTGATTGAATCCTGTGGATTGTGGCTTTGCTCATTTCTTGGATCTGCTGCTCAGGCAATTCTGCGTCTCCGTTATTTTTGATTGCGGCTTTGCTTGCCTCTCTAAGCAGACTAAGATTTTATCCTGTGATTATCTATCTTTTTTACGATCAATTTTTGTTAAAATACTGTTTGATAAAATCCCGGTTGAAGAGAGCCCGCATAACTCAGATTAATTTCAGGCAAAGCTCCTAAAATCCGAGAATTAATGTACTCGGTTAGTTCAAAAAAATTTGAAAGCGACGGAATAATGAGATCGGGGAAGATAATGAGAACTAGGAAGACGACAGTAGAGGCTCGTTCATGACCAACGAAAGCAACAATCATGAAAAAGCTATTCCAAAAGAGCAAAAGAATGAAAGCCACGATTCTTCTTTGAAAGGGCAGCAGCATGAAGCCCAGCTTTTCAAAGTGGTCATTGACGGAGTTTCGGACCATACAAAATCCCATTTGGATAAAATCCAGGAAACCAAAGAGAAGCGCGCCAAAGGGTCGGTTCTTGGTCCAATCAGCAGAGCCTTCGGCTGCAGCTTGCAAATCGAATCGGCAGCTGACAATACTGTAATAGTCAAAGGTAGGTCGAGCAAGGAAGTTGAACAGGCCCTGAGTGCCGAAGCTAAAGCAAGACAGGCAAATGCCTATGCCCAGAAATACAGCGAGGATCCCAATAAGCCTCTGGGAGAAGCCAAACACAGCGAGAAAAGTCTTAGTCATTCAGGCAGCGATTCTATAAATAGAGCAGGCGAAAAAACTGCTTCAGCCCAGGAACTCAAGCAGCTAGAGCAGAGGCTTGAAAACTGGGCGACTCACAATCTCATTAAGTCTGAGCAAGACCAGTTCAAAGAGAACATGAAGAGTTTTGAATCCAGGCTAGGCGGCAGCCCGCAGGGCAGGCAGGAGCTTTTCAAAACCTTCAATCAGATTGAGCGGATGATAAAAGAAGGCAATCTCAAGTTTTTGAAGGGCGGCGAAGCTGGTGACAAGCAGGAGATTATCTGCCAGGTGATGAACAATTGCGCCAGACCCACGGATGTAGATCAGGGGCAGCACAAGACCTGTGCAAGCGCAGCCCTGGAAGCACGCATTTATACGCGTACGCCCTCAGAGGCAGCGGCTCTGGTGGCAGACGTTCTCTGCAAGGGTTCTTTCAAAGCCCGCGATAAGTCCGGAGCTAGCGTTGACTATACTAAGAATGCGCTGGTGAAAGACCGGGAGGCGGACTCGAATGGGCCATCTGAACGCACGCTGGCAAGCGAGATCTTTCAAGTGACTGCCGTAAAGCTGAACTATGACATTTACAACAGGAAGCACCACGACGATAAAAGTTATGAGCAAACAGAGACGTCTGAAGTATTGAAAGACGGCAATAAAGTAATTGGCGACAGCCCGCAAATGCAGCCCCGGGACACTGCCGAAGTGTCAAAAGCAATCACAGGACGAAGCGAAAATGTGGCTCTGGTTCTTGCAAAAGAAAGCGAGGGAGAAGGTGTTATTACCGCTGCCGACCTGCCTGCTTTGAGAAAGAGCCTTAATGATATCGAGAAAAGCAAGAATTTTCCCGTGATAATCAGAGTCAACACCGCACTTGAACCTTTCTTTACAGATAATCCCAGTGAAAATGCTGGGTCTGTGGGCCATGCCGTCACGATTACCGGAATCGACAGATCAGATCCGGCCAATCCGCTTGTTTTTATAGATGGACAGTGGGGCAATGCTAACGACCACATTAGCAAAGGTATCCGCTTGAGCGATCTATATCCTGCCATGATGATGAATAAGCAAGACGCGGCAAATGAAGTTTCAAAGCAAATCAAAGAAGACGAGCGCTATAACAAATTCGACCCCCTGAAACATCTGGAGCTGGCACGGCTGAATTTGATGGAGCATAAAATAGATGCTGGTCGTTTCGAGAAAGAACTTGGCGATATCATGGATCATGTAAAAGGAAGGAACTATCAGGCAGAAAATAAATGGACATTCCGCTATTCGGTTGAGAAGTTCTTGCCTCTAGATGCCCAGATCAGGCTGCAGACAAGAATGCAAGATTGCGGAATCAACAGCCACTCAGGGTTTGTTAATGGATTAAAGGAAATCGCAGAGAAAATATCCAATCATTTTAAAGAGAGACAAGTAATGGATCTGAATCTGGACCAGTTCAATCCATTCTCGCCTTATAAAGTCGCAGAGAAACAAATGGAGCAAGCTCTCAATGATCAGCGGAATAAAGTAAGCGATCGAGAGCGCCAGGAGATCCTTGATCTGATGCACAAGCGCTAATCTGAACTCTCAACTGCTATGCGTTGTATTGCTTGTAAGTCGCTGCTTGAAGCCTAGCCGTCAGGGTCCTTGTATTTTTCAGCTTGAGCGCGCATCGTGTCTGCCGGTCCCAATATCATCAATCCACCATTTGAGCTTCTTTCTGCCACCTGGCGCGCCAGAGAGTCGCCGCCATGTTTTATCCAGTCTAGAGGAGTTGTGTTGTTGTGCTCCTGCGGTACAGCCTTCGATGGCATTTGCACTGCCCGGGCAACATCAAAAAGCAATTTAGATAATCAGGGATACCCCCGTGGTTAGCTTGCTGGAAAATGGATATATTGGCCAAATGCATTTCTGGAGAGAGACAAATTGATTTCCTCTAAACTTTCTCTTATCCTGTTCGCGCTCATGGGTTTTTGTCTTGATGCGGTTCAATCTTGTATCGCGCAAGACATCCCTGGCGGCATGAGTGATTGTGTTCCCATGATTGTTACTCGCCATGGAAAATCAAAAGCTGATCCAGGCGGAGCAGTTACTAATGAATACGAGTTAGTTCCCCCTTCTGAGAAGGTTCCTGAAGAGCGGAGTTCACATGCAGATCAACTGCACCGGAACCGGGTATTGCCTTCACCTATTGCTTCCATTTATTGGCGAGCCCAGGGCGCTGCAGCTACGGGCGAACTGGAGTATGCGCAAATGCTGTTTCAGGAGTGCATACAGATGTGCGAAAATCCAGGGAAACTAGATTTGAGCTATCGTGAAGAGATGAACATGCAGTTGGCGGAAGTTCAGAAGCGAATTGCAGCAAACAACGCAACTAAACATTAGCTTGCTGGCCCGTAGTTGTGTTCGCGTTCTCGAGACTGCTGACAGTGCCCTGCGTAAGCAAGAATTGAACTTGAATCGTACAGAACTTTTAACGACCGCAGTCATAATGCTTGTGAGGAGTGATGGATGAAATTATTTGTGACCATTTTGCTTTTGCTTAGCCTTCCGATATCCTGGGCTCGGTTCTTTTGAGCCAAGATTTGTGGTGTTCTTATCTTTAGCCGAAAGGGTCTTTACGCGAAGATAGGGAGGGGTGGATCTCTGGGAAACTGCTTCCAGTCTGTATTTCTAGCTTTCACGTCGCACCCTCACAACTTCTTCAGGTTCGAGGAGCATGATTGGAATATGAATTGTGCCGGAGCCACCGGGAACCGAATCAACGATCCCCCAGTTTGCTAAGGAGCCAGGACCGTGAAAAGAAATAGAAGCAATCAGAGAAAAGACGATTCTTGCAGCAACAAGGTGTTCACAGAGCTTAAAACAGTAGCCGAATTCAACCTGAAAACGATGAAGAAGGTGCAGGGTGCCGGTACATACGATGAAGCGCTCTCGATAGGGCGTATTAAGTGGCCGAACAAATGAGCAATGCGCTCTGAATTTAATGTTAATGCAGCAAAAGGTGATGACAGGGATCAGTTGAGCAGAGCTCCTCAACACATAAGTGACCGGGGATCTCGATTTCATGCACTTGCAGATAATGAAAATCGGGGCTTTTGGGGCATAAATCAATACAGTAGGCTTTTCGAGGTTAAATATGGCAGGGAGCGGGTCCGGCGGATAGTCCTCCCATAATGAAGGTGAACATCGTTCCGAAGTGCACAAGGCTTCGGAACATCAGCCTTCTATTGAAAAAATGAGCAGAAAACTCCAAACCGGTGTGGATAAAGAATCCCACCTGGAGCACAACGAGCGTACAAAAGAAGAGCAGAAGCCCGAGAACAGGCTTCCCAAGGACACAGCTGGCCGCAGGCATTTTGGAGAGTGTGCGATAGCTGATGTTAAATATGCAGGCAAAACGAAAGAGACTGCCGTGGAGCTTAAAAACGGGTTGCCAGAAAAGATACACAGCCATGGTCAATTATGGCAGCGGGATGGCAAAAATCCACAGATCTGGCATGTCAAAGACGGACAAAACGAAGCTACGATCAAAGCTGATGTGCGTTTCAAAAATGGTGAGCTGACAGTCAAGATTAATGAGGCCAATGGTAGCGAGCACAGTTTCAAAAACGATGAAATAATAAACGTAGTCTCAAAAGTCGAGCAAGCTAAAATTGTTGATGCTAGCAAATCCACTGATAAGGCTGCTTTTCATCCTCAGAGTAAAAATGAGATATTCAGGTACGTTAACAAGTCCGGACGGCAAACAAGTTTTGCATGTGGATAAAGGACACATTGTTGATTCGCACAACAAAGAAATAGCTCAGATGCTTGCCGATGGTACTCTTAAGTTCCCAGCTTCAAACCAGAGTAAGCACGAAGATATCAATGCCGCATTTCATAATTTCAAGTTTGAAGGAAGCGATAATGGTCTGGCTCGCAGTTTCACCGCTTCAACTCATATGCCAGATGGTAAGCTCTTCTTGACTGATGGCAATATTAAGCAGGCTGAGTGTCTTGTTCAAATGGGCATGCTTATCGATGCGCACAGTGGCAAGCAGATTGGCAGCTTTGTTGAAGCGCCCTCTTACAGAGGAAATACTCTGGTTCCTGGAAAGATCGCATTTGCCGATAATCCATCACATGCTGTTTCGCTTGATGATGCAAGGTTTAAAAACACGGTTTTTGACATCAATATAAAAGGTCAGGTCTTTGACGATCACCGCCGCCTGCAGGGTGTATGCACAGGTGTAAAAGCGCGACCGGCAATTGACTTGCAAGATTAAAAGCAAGGAGCCCAAGAAAAGGATGCCCAGTTTCAGAGCAAGACTTTTGAAAACACAGTCCGGGCTCTTATGGGAGACAACAAAGTTTATGCTGAGCACCAGGCTGTTACTGATAATCTTGTAAAAGCCCAAAGTACAGTAAATGAGATTCTAAGATCAGGTCATGCAGACATTGCAAAGTTGGACAAACTGGCTCGTCAGGCAAGAGCTCATGAAGCGGCTAAAGCTTCAATTGGTCAAATTGCGGCCCCAAGCTTCAAAATCCCACCAAGACCGGGTGTGCACGAAGTTCAGAACAAGGATGCAGCTAAAACGAAAGCACCAGCAAAGGATGCGCTTTCAAAGGACGCACAGAATGCTCACACCGAAAAACATGAACATGCTGATACAACTGTGAGAAAGCCGGTTCATACTGAGCATGAAAAAGAGAGCGATAAAAATGCTGAGCATAGTACCAGGAGCGACAACAAACATGTTGAGCACAAAAGTGGAATTCCTAAGATAGATTCCGAGTCTGCATCGAAAATGAACGGTATGCTGCGCATCGACCAGGACGTTTATAAGATCAACGACGGAAAGCTGTACAAGATAGATCATTCTTCTGCTGATAATCACCCAGTGGAAAGCAAGCCTCCCGTTGGCGTGATTGGACCAGGTTATTTGTTTCAATTGCAGGGCGGCAAAGTCGAATCACTTGCAGATCAGAACCGTGTTCTTATGAGGTTTCATATAGACGGAAGCAAGGACAAATCTGAACACATGCTTCTTGGACTTGGGGCCTCATATGTAAATAAAGCAGGTGAGCATATTGCAGGTGGTCTGATCAGTGCCAGCGATTTAAGTAAAGCAAGTACAACGCTTGCACTGGCTGTAGAGCAAGAAAAGCAGGCTTCGGATTTTCGACGAAACTGGTTTGATAACGCAATTTCTGGAACGATAAGTTCCGGACTGGATCAGGATGCCGCAAGCAAAGTTGACCGGAGCAAAGAACTTGCAGTTGCCAGCACTCAGAAAATCAATCTGCTGTTTGCACATGGATTTGAGCCAGGCAATTTAAGTGCTTCTAAATTTGATGCTGAAAATAAAGAAATTCGTCATTTGATGAAAGAAAGTAATCTGTCTGCAATGAGTTCTGCTGAGCTTATACAGAAACACGAAATTACAAATACTCTGATTAGAGAAGGGCTGATTACCGGTGCCTTGACGGCAGCCACGGTACTTAGCACGGCAGTGACAGATGGAGTTACGGCTCCGGCAGCGGCTGCAAATATGGCTCGGGGAGCAGAGCTAATTAGCATGGCGCGTTCTCTTGGCTCGGTAGGAAAAACGGCAGCATTTACCGGATCACTAAACACCGTTCTCAGATTTAAAGAAGGAAAAGATCTGAGAGCAACGGCTTTGCAGTCATTGCGTGATCTTGCTGATGGCTCTCTTCAGGGCATAGCTATGCGCATTCCTACAGGGCAAGTCAAAGAGCTGGGTGATCTTGCAAAAGCATCAACAATAGTGAAGACCGCAGCTCAAGCTGAGATCATGCAAACCGGGCAGAGAATAAGAGAATCTGGTGATTTTCTTCCCAAGAATACACAAGAGGCCGCCGGAGAACTTGCGGCGGCGACAGGGCTGGCTTTGTTTACACATGGGCTTGGAACTAAATTAGATCGAATCCCGGTATTGACCAACGCTTTGAACGATGCAAATGAGAAGCTGGCAATTTACGCTGTGGCAAAGGGTGGGAGCCCGCTGACACTTGAAGTTAAAAAGCTAGCTGCAAAGACTGAGGGGGCAGTTGCAGCATACTTAATGGAGGCTTTACCAACCGGGATGGCTGCGGCAACATACTCTGGTATGCCTGCAGTGCCAGAAGCTGTGCAGAACGAGAGGAACAGGATTGCTCGTGAACTGGGCAAAGCCGACATATCTGCTGAAGAGTTCATAAAGCATATGAAGCTTGCGAACATGACAGCATATGTTTTTGAGCGGGCCGGAATTGCAGGAGCAACAGCAGCTGCTTTCTCTCATTTTCCAGGTAAGTCGCTCAGAAGGAGCGAGCGTGGAGAGCCTGTAAGTCAGTCTTCATCGTTGCGGGAGTCACAGGAGCTATCTTCAATTCCGTTTGACCAAGAAGCGAAGATTTATGCGAAAGCGAAACGCAGCAGAACTGGCAATAACCAAGAGTCGAATGATGGCAATTCCGAGATGGAAAAAACTAGCGGCAAAGTTAAATTGCCCGAGTCTTTTCCGATGAAGGAAGTTATTACCAAGCACTTGACAGAAAAAGAGTTGGCAGAGGTCAAGCCGTTGATTGAGAAGTTTGAGCAAAGAGCAGAAAAGCAAGGGTTTGATGCAAAAGAAACCTATGAGAATTTAGAATGGATGCTCAATGAAGACAATGCGGCTGTGCCTTTGGAGGAGCGAAGAGAGATCTTTACACAGCTGCTTACTCTTATGACAAATCTTGAAAAATGCAACCAGGGACAGGGAGGTAATTGCGTACCCGCCAGCCTGGAACGTCAACTTTGTACACGAGCACCAGCTGAAGTTGCACGTTTGATGGCTGAAATGGTAAACAACGGTGCCTGTATTACTAGACAAGGAACTGAGGTTTACTTTACTAAATCTGAGTTAGGGCGAGATTTTGATGCAAAGCAGTTCTCAAGCAAGAACGACTGGGAATTCCGCAGTCATGCTCAGAAGATTCTGCAAGGAATTTTGGCCAATATACATTGGCAGCAGCAAGAGTATTTTACAGACCAAAATGGAAACCAGGATTACTATGGCAGAATGAATATCAAATATGTTGCTCACAAACCATCCAATGCCAGCGAATCTGGTGAACGACTCATTGGACTAAATCCGTTTACTGGAAAGTTTGACTTACTTGCAGAGCACCCTCAACTGAGCATTTACGATTTAAAACGCATCTGTGAGGAAGTGACTGGTGAGGCGAATGCACCCTACATTGTAATTCCCAAAGGCAATAACAAAGTGTTTTCTACGCAGGATAAAACTGGAAACAACATAAAAGCAGATGTGCCAGGACTTAAAGCCATTATGGAATACTTAATCCCAGCATGGATGTTCCGGTTTCGGTGGCGATTCATACCGGGTCTGACGGGTTCAAAAAGAAACCTGAGTTTGAGGATCAGCCTCCCGATGCTCACATTATAAATCTTGTCGGGTATAATCCGGATACGAACATTGTTTATTATCTTGATTCTTCCCATCCGGATCGGAAGCCCCAGGATATTTACATAGAAGACCTACTAGATGGAATGCTGTACTGATCGAGGACGAAATGAACATTAGTGAAGGGCGCATACATAGAATAACTCTGCCAGAACTTTGGACTGAGAGTCCTAGTTCTCCACATAAAAACAGCAGAATTTGGGAACGGTCTTTTGAGAACAGCAGTTACAGTGATTTGCAGATCAATTATTGCAAGAAAAAGGTAGCAATGGCTCCTCAAACGGAGCATCGTTTCTCAGAAATTCTTGCTCGGAATCCCCATCTAATTACCCATGATGAGTGGGAAGTCTTAACGACGGTGGTCTATCCCGCATCGGATCCGGAAGTGTTTAAGCTTTACTCTGCAGCGACAATCGATCTGAGCGGACGAAGAGTATTGGCATTTGAGGGAACCTGGCTGGTAAACCAAACGAAAAGTTATCATATTGCCTTCCCGTCCAACATTTACGTTCATACGCTCTATTATGTGGCTCCAAGAGATTTGTATGATCAATACATTGATGCTGTACAAAGATCGTTTTCATCGATCATTTGGAAGGATGATTAATGCTATGGAATCCGAAGAGAAGAAAGACAAGAAAACGAAGAAGGGCAAGAGGTAGATATGGCACTTACACGCAATTTCAGGGAAACAGTTGTCGAACGCGTTAACCGCGATCCGGGCTTTGCCAGAGCGCTGCTTGATGAAGCGTCCAAGTTGCTGCTTAGTGGTGAAGCAACTCACCGTTATGGAACTATATTCAGTGGGTGGACTTCTTCAGCAATGCGTGCTCCAGAAGTCTGTTCAGCAAGCTGGAGTTCGTACAGTTGCTGCAGATTAAGCCAAAACTCAGCGGTTGTGCCAAACAGCTTGGACAGGCGTAATCTGTCTCTGGTGTGATTGCTCGCTGTCCATTGACTATAGAGGTACACGTGCCAACTGGTCGGACTTGTGTAGACGGAAAGCCCAACCACTCGGTGCCCCCCAGCACCGCCCAATTCGTTCAAGAGATTTCTTCCGGCAATTGAAGAGGCAATTCAGTCTATTACGTGGAAGGATTATTGACAGCTTGTGTTTTCTGAGAATGAGCTTGCGGCTTAGCCTCATGCGTAAACAAAATTGCTGGATGCCAGGCCACAGGAAAGAGAAAGAACATTACGGAAGTAAGTTTCAAATGCCAGTCGCTAATATGCTTAAAGCTATGACTTATTGCAAGAAAGAAGGAGGAAATGAAGCATGCCTGCATCAGTGTTCACGCAGGGGCAAGTTGATAAAATGTTGCTGCCAGAATTTCTTGAGGAAGGCAAGGAAGCCGATCAACAAACGTCGCTTGGATTAAAGCGAACCTTTCGATCAGCGACCGAGCCAGAGTTGAGATTTACGTCTCTCTCAAGGAGGCGTCCATTGGGCCCGCTTGGTGTCCATTCTTTCGATCAGCTCTTTGAAGTAGAGCCGCACACCCTCTCAACTGATGAGTGGACATCGATAGAGAGTAAAGCTTTGCTTACAGGTGAAGGTGAGGGGTTTGAGTTGGAAAGAGCGTGGACGGCGGATGTAAACGGAAAGCGCGTATTGATGTATTGTGGTACGCGTACATCGAAAAATACAAATGCTCTTGTTCTTGCAACTGTTATTGACCACTGGCTTCAGCTTCTGCTTTTTGTGGCTCCACCTAAGTCCTATCTCAAATATGTTTCGACAATTGAGGAAGCTTTTCATTCAATAAAGTGGAAGAATTACGTCTAGCCGAAGAAATTGCATCATGAATTTCACCGAGGGAAGAATACATACGATGGCGTTGCCGGAGCTTTGGAGAGAAAGTTCCAGTTCTCCAGTTGTGAACAGCAAAATCTGGCAACGCACTTTTGAATGTAGCGGCAATAAGGATGTACAGATTAATTATTGCAAGAGAAAGAAATCATTGTCTCCACAAGCCCAAACGGCGTTTTTGAAAACGCTCTCCATGGACCCACATCTGATATCTCAGGAGGAATGGTTTAACCTGGCAGCCGTGGTCTACCCCGCAGGAAATTCACAAGCGTTTCAGCTTGATTCTGCTGCAACTCTAGACGTCAACGGACAGCGAGTTCTGGCTTTTGAGGGTAGGTGGCTGGAGAGTAACCTTCGGGCTTACCATATAACCTTTTTGGCAAACGTATATGTGCACGTAGTTTACTTTGTGGCTCCAAGCGCACTTTATGATCAATACATTGATGCTGCGCAAAGATCGTTTTCATCGATCATTTGGAAGGATGATTAATGCTATGGAATCCGAATGGTGCAGAGCAAAAACCTAAATATAGAAATAGAAATTTTTCCGACCGCAAGTATCACACTTGATGAACCCATTAAGAAGACCGGGGTATGGTCACTCGACGCGTTTTTGTCGGACTATCATCTCTCAATTGCCTGGCAGTCCGGAAAAGGATTTGGGCTGGTCGCAGATGATAGCCATGCTTACGGTGAAGGTGCTGATGAGGTTTATGCTGATTATGATAGTGCCCTCCCTCGGGTCGTTCATCTCCTCAATTGCAAACGACCTACCGTGCCACCGCAGTCAGTCAGGCTTAAAGATATTCGTGAAGAGCTAGGGTTGTCGCAGGAGGAAGTGGCAAGACGCTTGGGGAAGAAGCAGGGAGCCATATCCAGGCAGGAATCACAATCCGATTGTCACGTTTCAACCTTAACTGAGTATGTAGAAGCAATGGGCTGCGAGCTTGTAGTGAAAGTGGTTTTACCAGATGCGACAGAGAGGGAACTCAGGCTTGCCGAACAACTCTAAATTGCTGGACTGAAGGTAGAACGAAATGAAGATCAACTTGCTGGTATTGCGGACGGCTAAACTTGACGACTTGCGAAAGTTCTACGCGAAGCTCGGTGCGGAGTTTTGCCTGGAAAAACACGGCAATGGTCCAGAGCACTATGCAGCCACGATTAGCGACGACTTCGTTCTCGAACTCTACCCAATCTTAGATGGCGCGATTCCAGATAGCGTGCTGCGCATCGGACTCAAGGTCGATGACATCGAGAAGACACTGCTGTTACTTGGTCAATCCGCGACGCCTCGACCGACTCCCTGGGGACTGCGTGCCGTTGTGCGCGATCCTGATGGCAGAACAATAGAATTGCTGCAAAGTGTAGATGCGAAAGAGGAAAGGCGAAGAGCTAAGGCTCAGCAGGAAAAGGCTAAAGCCATCAAAGAAAATAAAGACAAGAAAACGAAGAAGGGCAAGAGGTAGATATGGCACTTACACGCAATTTCAGGGAAACAGTTGTCGAACGCGTTAACCGCGATCCGGGCTTTGCCAGAGCGCTGCTTGATGAAGCGTCCAAGTTGCTGCTTAGTGGTGAAGCAGAAACTGCCCGGCTGATTCTTCGCGACCTGGTTAATGCGACAATTGGTTTTGAAGAACTTTCGCGGGCTATTGACAAGCCTGCTAAGAGCTTGCATCGTATGCTCTCGGAGCGTGGCAACCCCAGTATGGACAATACAGCCGCAATCTTTTCTGCTGTGTGCAAAAACCTCAATGTAGAAATAGAAACCAAGGTCGTTAGCGCCCGCAAAGGAAAGAAACGCTTCGCATAACTGGTGTGTCACCGGCGATCAAAAAGTGTTTAATTCCGGCGATGAAAATGCAAATCAAATTAAAAAACGCAGCAACGGCGATCTAAAAATATCGCCGTTGCCAGAAACCAAGAATTTTTTAGGCAGAACTTGTTAAAGAAAGATCTCCTTGTAGCTATCAATACAGGGCTGCGGCTGTCGGAGCTGACAAACATCAAATGGGAAAATGTTGTGATTCAGGGAGCTGGAGCACACATACGTGTTGTTGGCAAAGGCAGAAAAGAGCGTTGTACACCACTGACCAAGAGAACAGTAGCGGTACTTGAAGCATGGAAAGCCGAGACTTCAAATGCGGAGTCCGAATATGTTTTCCCAATGCCCGAGGCAGAAAATTGAGTGCAGACGGACTGCAATATATTGTCTCCAAAAACGTAGCAATCGCAAAGGAACTCTGCCCATCGCTCCTAGAAAAGAACGTGACACCGCACACACTAAGACATTATGCCGCACACGGAAATATGCCGAACTCTCTGCTGCTCATTTCCAA
>CAZTQO010000068.1:0-36333 GCA_964615655.1 uncultured Candidatus Obscuribacterales bacterium
ACTTGTCATCACCGGATACTGCAAAAGAAGAAGCCTGAGCCTGTCCAAAGAGAGCCTGGAAGCGCCCGAAGCACTTGTGCTCTAGCTCCACAGCATCCTGCTACCGGCTATGATGTGATGAACCGGTGTTGATATCATGAACAGTCATAATCAGTGTGTCACAGTACTAGTTGCTAGGCACCGGCACGCGAACAACAGTAGGACCGTAATTTGGTACAGCGGCCATCTGATACCACTTGAACACCTGTACTGTAGTTCCTGTGGCATTTGCAAGTGCCTGTATCTGATTTTCCGCTTCATGAGCAATCTGGCAGCCGCCAAAAATTCTGCGGGCTCCGTCAGCCATGTGTCCTTTCAAAAGTCCTTTATCAACCTGCGCAACGTCATCTCGTGTATTCCAATGCTCCGGTACTTTGTCAAAACTCTCGAATCGAAAAGGAAATGGACATACGCTTTAGTGTCTTGCAGTGAGAGATCAGATCTTTCATTTTCAAGAGTGCGTTGATCTTGCAGTCCTGGTCGCTTGCTTTCGGTGCGAATATGTTGATACTACAAGCGAATCACCATTAACTATGACTCTTAGAGGCTGGCTGCTGTCGAGCCCCTTTGACTTTCTGAGAATCACTTCAATCTCAGGCGCTGTCTGAGCGGCACACTCAAGGAAAATACTTGCCGCAAACAAGCACAGAACCAATGAAGCAGCCACAAACATGGTTCTCTTAAAAGATCTTACCTTCAAATTGCCTCCCTTCGAATTCTAGCTGAAAAAAAGCTCGTTGAGAAAAAGCTCGCTGAAAAAAAACTTGCTGAAAAAAGCTCGCTAAAAAAACTCGCTGAAAAAAGCTCGCTAAAAAAACTCGCTAAAAAAACTCGCTAAAAAAACTCGCTAAAAAAAGCTCGCTAAAAAAAGCTCGCTAAAAAAAGCTCGCTGGTTCTTCAGAAAAGTAGGCTTGAGGCAATTCACTCATTTAGGGCACCAGGTTTTCGACTGCTTCAAAGATAGCAGACCATTTCTTACAGTAAACAGCAAACAGTAGCCAGCTTTGTGAAATAATACGCCTGAGCAAAAGAGGGAATCAGGTCAAAAAAAATGCGGAACAAAGTCTCAAACAGTTTTATTATTTCAGCAATTGCAGTTCTTACTCTGGCACTGCCAGTAATGTGTGCGGGTTGGCAATTAGTCGAACCAGGCGTTCTATTCTATGAAGGCTCCACGCAAGGGAGTTCTTCGCCCATAAAACTCTGGTACTACCTGCCAGTGAATCGCAAGGGCAAAATTCCATGTATTTTCATCGCGCCGGCGGGATCGGATTTGTGCCACGGTATGGGCCTTGCCGCAGCAGACCGTCCAGAACATACACCATATGTGAAAGCAGGATTTGCCGTAGTTGCATATGAAATTGAAGGAGCCTGCCCGGAAGGAGCAAGCAACGCGCAAACTTTTGCAAGCGCTCGCATATTTATGAAAGCAAATGGGGGTGTCAACGACGGCAAGGCTGCGATTAATGCTGCATTGACAACACTCAAAGACATAGATGCAAACCGACTTTATACAGCCGGACACAGCTCGGCCGGTACGACAGCTCTGGCTCTGGCAGCCAGTGACCCGAGAATCAAAGCTTGCAGTGCTTTTGCACCCTGTTGCGACCTTCCCGCATTTTTTGGCCAGGACATGGCTGTTCTCAAGATGGCGGTCCCCGGTTTTGATTCGTTTGTACGAGGATTTTCTCCGCAGTCCAATACTGCCTCATTGAAGTGTCCGACATTCATTTTCAACGCATCCGATGACGACAATGTCAAGCCGTCCGAAATAAACGCGTATGTGCAGGCACTCAAAAGAACCAACAAATCGGTGACCTCAATTACCGTTCCTTCAGGTGGGCACCATGACTCAATGCAAAAAATTGGTATTTACGAAGCAATCAAATACTTTCGCAGCTTATAAAAAGCCGGCAAATAGTACTCTAGTTAAATTCAGTTGACAACCGGAGAGCCTGAGTTACTGCACGGACAGCCTGAGTTAATTCCCGATTTTTCGAACTACAAATAATACTTTGGCAAGAAAAATTGCTATTCTCATTACTTTGTTTATGCCTTCACTGAAAGGCTTGCAGTGTAAACTCTCGATTATAGACAGTGCACTGCACGATAGGGTACCTTTCTATTCACCCAGTATTGGAACTGCACTTGTTTACGTCTCCTGGCAACATGTCAAACTACCACTCTAAGCATCGTAGATTTCTTGCCTTCCTGCTGGTATCACTATTTGCAATTCAACCTTTTTTACTGAGCTTGCCGGCACTGGCAAGCCAAAACATACTCTCAGCAGAAGCAGCACAAGCAGCTGATATTCTGGGTTGCCGCAACGAAGCAGAACAGATTATTGTGATGCGCTCTCACGGTGTTTCGGATAACGAAAAACACCAGTTTAATTATTTACGTTCTCTTGTACTGCGCAAGATTCTGCAGGGTATTTTACAGGTTCAGGCTGCCGAGAATCGCCTGGAAAGCGAAATGGCTTATACATATGACGTTATTTCACGCGAGCAAAGAAAAACAGACACGGTCAATCAGATTTTCAATATTCTGAACTTTACTCAACTCGGTATTCTTTACGGAATTATTGAACCTTACTCACGTATACACAAGCAGTTTGTGCAATCTGCGGTAGGAACCTGTGTAGGGTCCGGTATGGCAATTGGCTTGCCTGTGCTGAATATCATGTACAACAAATATTTTGCAAAGGCATCGCACCTGGCTCCACCTGGTTTTCTTTCACATCTCATTGACGGCAAGCCGGTTGACGGCTCGAATTTAACACCACTTGTAGCGCAGTATCTGGACAGACCGGCGCCGGGCTCAAACTTGACCCGCAGGCAGGAACTGAATGAGCTCTGGAAGAAACGCTATCAGGCAGACATGGGCAAGAAGGAAACACTTGCCGGGCTCGATGATGGTAAGTCAAAAAGCACTTCTGTCCTGAATACACGCATCGTCTTGCTCTGGTCGCTTTTCACAGCCATTCAAAATTTCGACAAGGGACTTCTGGCTCTGCTTAATCAAGTAAGCGATCAAAAGACCCTGAGAAGAGTGGAGCCAAATACAAGAATCGGAAGTGCCACAGGGCTAGAATTCGCTGCCGATGAGGCAGCACGCTTACTTGGGCTTGAATCGGCAGTAGCAGAATTAAAATCGCTAAGCAACCAGCCTGACAGCCAGCGCAAAATCGAGCTTGAACTGGAAATAATGGAAAGCATACTTTCAGCCTTTCTTGATATGCAAATTGCCATCGACCGCTGCCAGGAAGAACTCAATTACCAGTATGATGTGGTGCTTGCTAAAATGACTGCTCGCCGGGGCAGTTTCCTGCAAAAAACCTACTACGCCAACTTTATTCAAACAGGAACACTGGGAGCCTGTGCCGGCTGGTGTTATCTCAAAAATTACAGCAAAGCAGGCAACCAACTTTTTGCAATCGAGAACGGCATTGGTCTGGGCATCACCACCATCTCGCTGCTTGCAACACATGGTGGCTGGCGCAAGACTGAAACAGCACCAAATACGCTGGCAGATTTTTTCGATCTTCAAACAAAAGAAAACTACGGTTTCTCAGCGCTTGTATGGAACTACCTCAATTACACAAGACCTGATGGAAAAACCAGACGGCAAGAAATTGAGGATTCATGGAAAGACAGATCAGTCACAAATATCAATCTAAAGAAGAGACGCAATCTTGAGAGACTCGCTTCCATGCCTTCTTGTAAGTGGGACACCATCAATCTGGTTCGCAACCGTATTGCACTACTTACTTCTTTGAGCAAACAATTCAGCCAGTTCGACCAACAGCTGCTAGATCTGATGCGACAGGCACTGCCTCCCTCGCCTTCTCTACCCGCAAGCAGCGCTCCGGCTTCCACTCTAAGCCTGAACCCGGTCGCTGCCAGTGCTGCACGTTTGCTCGGAATTCAGGCACTCTTGCCCTATGCAAGCGACAAGAGCGATATCCGCCCCGGCATGCAGGTCACAAGAAAAGTTCTGCAGGGATTTCTTGAAAGCACCGCAGACACAAACATAGTTGCACATGAAATACTTGTTGAATCGCAGGTGCTTACTGCCATGCAAAAGCGACGCGATCTGGCTGTGCAACTTACAAATATCGCCAACTTTTATCAAATAGGTATTCTCGGCATAGTATCCGACGCACTGGGTCTTTCAAGCAGCAGCAGGTATGTGCTTTACGGCGACCGTATAAATCTTGTATCCGGTGGCTTAATTCTGGGGCTAGCTGCTGGTGCCGTTTTAGAAGGGCACGGCGGCGTGCGTTTATCCAAAGTATCACCGAATCACTTGAGTTCGGCATTCGGTATAAGTACAAGCTCTACGAAGCTGTCACCACTTATGCTCAACTATCTCAATGGCAGTTACCCTTTTTCAACTACAAATCTTTCCAGACGAGAAGAGCTCATGAAATACTGGAAAGAATCAAAAGTGCTAAATATAAACGCGAGCAAAGCTCCAAACATGGAAAAACTCTCTGCAGAGGGAAAGGCGCATCACTGGTGGTCTGAAACTATTAAGCTCATCAACAACAGAGTAACAATGCTATATGACTTAAGGGCAATATTGCGCACAAGCAACGTCGGCTTCTACGAATTACTCAAAGCTGTCGACTCATGAACACGACATGGATCTTCCCTGAAGCAAAAAATACGAGGTATCAGAATTGAATGATGCGGTTGAGAGCAAGAGCGAGCTTGCAGAAAAAAATAAAAGAAGCATCAGCGATACTCGCAGAGAGTTTTACAATCACTGGACACAAATCAACTTAAGATATGGTGACACAGACAGGCAGGGTCATATCAACAACGCAGTCTATTGCACTTTGCTGGAATCAGGTCGAGTTTCCTTTCTATTTGACGGTCAAAAACCCGTGGCTGGTCCGGACAGGTCTTATGTGATAGCCAAACTGAGCCTGGATTATTTAAATGAGATGCATTTTCCAGGCATTGCAGAAATCGGTTCGCGTATCATCAAAATCGGCAGGACATCTTTCACTGTCGCTCAGGCAATTTTTTTTGAAGAAAAATGCTGCTCGACAGCAGAATCGATTATAGTTCAACTCGATGAGAAGACCTCAACACCATCACCAATTACTGAAGCATTGAGGGCCAGACTGGAATCCATTTCATAAGCGAGGTCTGAAAAAAGGAAGGTCTGAAAAAAACAAGGTCTTAAAAAGCAGATCTTAAAAAGCAGATCTTAAAAAGCAGGTCTTAAAAAGCAGGTCTTAAAAGCAGATCTGAAAAGAAGATCTGAAAAAAAGCAAGGACGGCGGCAAAAGCAATTCTGCAAAAAGCTATCCAGAAAATTTTTCTCATAATACCCTTACTAAACAAAAAATACACAAAACCTACACGCAAAGCCAGGATAAAACCTAGTAATGTTTCAGTGGCAAACTCCTATCTAATAGAAGCTGAGATGAAAATGCAATTCAATTTACTGAGAAATATTTTCCTGGCATGCACCCTGCTAATTACCGGCTCTGCACTCCCGGCATCAGCTCTTAAGTCACTTAAGAGCCAGCCAAAGCCGCTTGCAAACAAACCCGCTGCCTATCTTGCTTCTGCCAGCACAATAATAAAGAGCAAGCAAGATCTTACAAGCGCGCTTTTGAGCAAAAAGCTGGAAGCTATCTTAAACAACCCTGAGCGCCCACTTTCGGGCTTATCGGTAGTTGTAGTTAAAGCAGGCAAAATAGTTTATAACGACAATTTCGGCATGCGCAAAATTGACCAGGAAAACCCTGCAAGCAGTTTGCCTGTAAATGCCAATACTAAATTCCGCATCGCGTCGATTTCAAAAATGGGCTCCGCAATTGCAATTATGCAACTTGCTGAAAAGGGAAAAATTGATCTGGATAAAGACGCAAGTAGCTATCTCGGATTCAAGCTGCGTAACCCGCATTATCCTGATATTCCCATAACAGTCCGAATGCTGCTCAGTCATACCTCATCATTAAGAGATGCCGATAATTATTCTTTTCCACCCACAGAAAGCATGGAGCAGGTGCTGAGTCCCGGAGGCAAGCACTGGAATAACGGTATTCACTGGGCAAGTTCTTCTGAGGAGCTGCAGGATCTGGCTCCAGGCAAATACTTCTACTATTCGAACCTGGCTTTCGGTTTGCTTGGCACCATAATTGAAGCTACAAGCGGCGAGCGTTTCGACAGATACATGCGCACAAATATTCTGCTGCCACTTGGATGCAATGCAAGTTACAACGTGCAGGATTTTTCAGCGGCCGATTTAAACAACCTGTCGGTTCTTTATCGTAAGCGTGATTCAACCGATCAATGGAATCCAAAAGGCACATGGTATGCACAGGTTGATGACTACCACGGTGGTCCTCCGACTGCGCCTGAAGGCGCTGAAACCTATGTTCCAGGGAAGAATGCCAGCTGGCTTTCTCCACAGGGTGGCTTGCGCATTTCAGCAATGGATCTATCCAAAATCATGCGCATGTTTATGAATAAAGGCGAATTCAACGGTGTTCGCATTCTGAGCCCGGAATCCGTAAATACAATATTCACATCGCAATGGAAATATGATCAGGAAAAAGGAAACGGCGATACTTATGGCGGACTCATGCTCAGCTACGGACTTTCAAGCATAATTTTGAGCAATACTGGAGGCGACCGCCTGCTGCGGGATTGCAATATACCGATGGTCGGTCATATCGGCGACGCCAATGGATTGCTCAGTTGCATGTTCATGGATCGCGATTCCAAGGATGGGTTCATTTGCATACTTAGCGGCACCGGCGCCGATCCGGCAAAAAACAAGGGCAGCTATTCGTCTTTCTTCAAATGGCAGGAGGAGATGATAACTGCAATCTTTGATACAGTGCTTCAAGACAAGAAAGCAGCTGCTTCGCTGGCCAAATCCGCTACGGCAATTCACTAGGCAATCGCCAGGGCTCAGGTCTGAGCAAGAAACCAGCAAAATTTAGACTTTGACTGCATTAACAGCATTTTCTAATGATAGTTCCGGCTGATAAAGGGAATAATATAAACGCACCTTTTCCGGCAGAGTCAATATCAGCACTCATATGAGCAAAGAAGCGCATCACAGCAGCGATCACGTTCAACATTCAGATAAAAGCGAAAGCAAGAACACTCGGGCGGAGAAAGCCGAGCTAAAGTCCGTGTCTGAAGCTTCCGCCGGAATGGAAGACCATAGCAAGTCTGTGAGTGCAAAAGTCCAGGAGAAACGCCTGTCAAGAAGCAGCGGGGCAACTAAGCACGGCTTCAAGTCGGCTGATTCCTTGCTGCCTTTGGACAAGCATGGCAAGCAAAAGCCCGATGCACATGGCGGCAAGCCCGATGCACATGGCGGCAAGCCCGAAGTTCATGGTGGCAAGCCCGAAGTCCATGGTGCTAAGCCCGAAGTTCATGGTGGCAAGCCAGAAGTTCACCAGAAGAAAGATGATTCAAAGCATTCGGAAACGAGCCATAAAGCGGAGGCTCCACATAAAACAGCGGAGGCTCAGCACAAAAAACCTGAAGCCGGTCATAAAGCTCAGGAAGCTCCACATAAAACACCGGAAGCCCAGCAGAAGAATCCTGAAGCAGGCCATAAAGCTCAGGAAGCCCAGCACAAGCATCACGAAGCTCCGCACAAAACACCGGAGGCCCAGCACAAGCATCACGAAGCTCCTCACAAAACACCGGAAGCCCAGCACAAACATCAAGAAGCTCCTCATAAAACACCGGAAGCCCAGCACAAACATCAAGAAGCTCCTCATAAAACAGCAGAAGCCCAGCAGAAGCACCAAGAGGCTCCGCATAAAACAGCAGAAGCTCAGCACAAAAAAGCGGATGCTCCAAGTAGATCATTTGAGGATAGCAAGAAACACTTGCTCGAATCACATGAGCCAAAGAGTAATGACAAAATCAATAGCGTCGAGGATCTTAACAAATCCATTAAAGCAAAAGTGCTAGAACAAAGAGAATCACGAAAAAGCGGAGCCACCAGAAATGGCTTCGCATCTGCGGATTCCTTGCTACCACTAGACAACCAAAACCAAAAACAAAAATCAAAAGACCACTCAAATCCATTGAATCAATTCTTCAAGTCTGCAGAGTCTGCAGCTCAACATGCTGCTAAGGATATGTCAAAAGTACTTGGAGACGCTGCAAATGCCACGGCTAAATCAGTAGATCATACAGTAAAAGACGTAAGCAAAGCTGCGCAGGATATCGGGAAAGGAATTGATCACACAGTTAAAGACGTGAATAAAACTGCAGGTGATATCGGCAAAGGAATCGATCATGCAGTTAAGGACCTGAATAAAACTGCGCAAGATATCAGCAAAGGGATTGATCACGCAGTTAAGGACGTGAATAAAACTGCACGTGAAATCGGCAAAGGTATTGATCACGCAGTTAAAGATAGTGCCAAAGCGGTGCATTCAGCTGGTGATAACATCGGCAAGAACCTGCATCAGGCTGAGGAGAATGTTGCTAAGACTGCACGAGACATCGGCAAAGGTATTGATCACGCAGTTAAAGATGGTACAAAAGCGGTTCATTCAGCTGGTGATAACATCGGCAAGAATCTGCATCAGGCTGAGGAGAATGTTGCTAAGACTGCACGAGACATCGGCAAAGGTATTGATCACGCAGTTAAAGACGGTGCCAAAGCGGTTCATTCTGCCGGTGATGCTCTGGGTAAGAATCTGCAACAAGTGGAAGAGAGTGCGGCAACGACTACTCACGACCTTGCAAGCAAAGTCGAGCCCGCTGCGAATCTGATAGGAACAAAATTGCATAACCTTGGCGATATAGCAAAAACAATTGCTGAAGGAGGCGTTGAGGCTGGTCAAAAAACACTTGCCACGGTAGTTGATGCTGTAAAAGGGACCGGTGAAAGGATTGGAGAGAGTTTTGATCAAGGAATTAAGAACACCGAGTGGGCTGTTTTCCATCCTCAAGAAGCTACTGCAATGGCTGGCCATGCCATTGAGAAAGGAGCTCAGTCCATTGAGAAAGGAACTGTAGCAGCAGCAAAATCAATAGAAGAAGGGGCCATTGCAGCCGGACGTGCTCTCGAACATTGCGCTAAAGTTAGCATGCAGGCAGCCGAGCAGGGTGCAGTTAATGTCGGTCATGCAATTGCACAGGGCGCCGACTGGGTGGCAAAGCATCCGGGCGAAACTGCGCTTGCAGTGGGCGTAGTTACGGTTGTAGTTGTTGCGGAAGTAGCATCATTTGGCATGGCGACACCAGTTCTTGCAGCCGGTGCAGCCGGAGCTGCTGAACTCGGTGCTGTGGCTGTAGCTGAAACGGCACTGGTTGGAGCTGCGGAAGTAGGTCTGGTCGGAGCTGCGGAAGTTGGTCTGGTCGGAGCTGCGGAAGTAGGTTTGGTCGGAGCTGCGGAAGTAGGTCTGGTCGGAGCTGCGGAAGTTGGTCTGGTCGGAGCTGCGGAAGTAGGTTTGGTCGGAGCTGCGGAAGTAGGTTTGGTCGGAGCAGCGGAAACTGGACTGGTCGGAGCAGCAGAGGTTGGATTGGTCGGAGCTGCGGAAACTGGCTTAGTTGGAGCGGGAGCCGCCGAAGCTGGCTTAGCCGGAGCAGCAGAGGCAGGAATCGCCGGTGCATCTGAAGCTGGACTCACGGCAGCCACAGAAAGCGGTGTCGCTGCTGCGAGCCAGGCTGGAGCCGGAGCTGGCAGTCAGGTTGCTGCAGGGGCTGGCGGTCAAGCAGCACAAGGAATGAATGCGCTTAACTCCCTCAAGAACATTGCTGAGATAGGCGCTAAAGCAGGCAAGGCTGTAGTAGGCATTGAACTGTTAATTGGTTCTACAAAGGCAAGCATAGAAGGACATTTTGCTACTTTGTGGGATCAGGAACACAAGAGCCGGGCTGAAATAGATGCAGCCCACAAAGGGCTGAAAGAGGATCTGGGCGCTCCAGTATTTGCCGCTGCAACTATGACGGTTATGTCGGCACCAGGTATTCTGAATGCCGCAAAAGGAGCCGGCGGAGTTGCCCAAGAAACCGCAGGCCTTGCAGGAGCTGCGGAGAAGGCAGCGGCTGAAAGTGGTACTATATCCAAACTGCGCGGTGCAATGCAAAACTTTGGCAATAAATCAGATTTACAAAAGAAAATGACTGAAGCCGGAGAGCATATAGATTCGGTGGTGAAGACAGGTCAAAAAGTTTTGAAAGAAAACGAACTGCAAATTGAAGCCGGAAAAGCATTAAAGGAAACAGCATCACGAGTTGGCGACGCTGGCAAAGTTCTTAAAGGAGCAGGAGATATTGTTAGTGATCTGGCGAAAAATAGCGCTAAATTTGGCGGTATTCATGAAGATGAGAATACAAGCGACCATACACAGCACAAACACAGAGATGACTAGTTTTTCCAATGGATTTTGACACTTCAAAGGCGACTGCTCCAACCGAGATAAATGACATTGCATTCGAAAGGAGTTTCGTAAAAAATCAAGGCATCAAGAAAGTAGATCACAATCTCGAAGATTTATTTTGGCAAATTTTTGCAAACAAATCATCTAACCTTTTAAAGAGAATAAACGCCTCAGGCTCAGTCACAAAAGCAGAATTAGCAAAGGCAATCTCCAGTGGGACTCTTCAAGGTATAGATGCACAGATAGGAGCAGCTCTTTATAGAAGATTCACATCTATAACGGTAGCAGCTGGCAAACACACTGACGCAAAAATCAATAGTGCGGATCTTGCGTTGTTCAGCAAAAGAAGTGCTGAGGCTGAGAAACTCTTTCACAAAGCCGACGATCTGGCGTACTGGAGCGACGACCAGGGAAATTTGAAAAAAATCTCCGGAAGCAAGGGATTTCTATCTTTAGAGGATCTCAAAAATGCAGAACAAATGGAAAAATCAAGCGCGGAAAACAGAGCTATGATTACAGTCCTGAAGGAAAGTTTCGGTGGCATATCCAAATCCGGAAAACTTACTGTTCGAGACATCGATACATACTACAAAATTTGCAAAACAAACCCTGATTTTGCTGCGGCTCAGTCCATTGTGGTTGACATGAGGCGTGTAGAACTAGCTCAGCAAAACAAGCAAGCACATAAACTTTTCTCAAACGAAAACGAACCCCTAAAGAGTATTTCCCCCATTGCAGTTTTGCAGGGCTACACAGGTGATTGCGCTTTCAAAGCCGCCCTTGCCGGGCTTGCAAATACCCGACCTCAGGAAATACACGAAATGATAAAGACACATGGTTCCGATTTTCAAATCAACATGCCTGGCGCTAAGGTCAAGCAGCAAATACTAAGCAAACCGTCCGACGAAGAACTCGGGCTGTACGGTGATTATCACGGCACCGGCGGATTCTGGCCAACACTACTAAGCAAGGCGTATGGAGAACTAGTGTTTAAACAGGCAAATCCAATTGACAAATTGCGGATGAAGTCCCAGACTTCAAACGAATGGGCCGGAGAATTTGGTAATGAGTTTCACGTGATCCAAACACTCACAGGACACAAGGCAGTTGGCTATTTCTTGGCAGATCACAACGATTCGAAACTGACAGAAGCACTTAAGACTGGCCAGAAAGAAAGAAGCATTATGGTTGCAAGCACCAAAAAAGGAAAGGGTTCAACTCCTGATGGTTTTCGCAAAGATCATGGTTATACTTTGATGAAGGTCTCCAATTTCCCGGATGGTTCACTTAAGCTAACGGTGCGTGACCCTGGAGGCCTCCATAAGAACACTAGAGCGGACGGCACAAGAGACATTTCACTTTCAGTGCTGCGGAAAAACTTTAGCGCAATTTACATCGAATCAAACCAAAAGCCTTGATTCGTTTGCTTCTCTAATTACAAATAACTCCGGCCCCAGCTGCAACTGAAGTTTAGTTTGCGGTTATTACGTAGCCGGAAAACATTAATTGCCTGATTATGGTATTAAGCACATTGCCATACTGCATGATTCACTTAATATGAGATAGCGGGCTGGATTAAAAATAGAATCGGGGGATCAGCCAGTGCCAAACGACGTTCTGGAAACTAATAGCTTCTCCATAGAGAAGTTCAAAAAGACTGAAGATAAAGCCGAAACAGTGGAATCAACGCCCACAAGAGACAGTGATTCTTATCCACTTTCATCTGAAGCCCTTAAAATTCTTGACGAGGTCAGAAATGAAAAGCAGCGTGGTCCGGGTATGGGAGGCCGGCTGGAATTCGCTCCTGCTCTTCCAGAATTCGAACAAACAGTACTTGCAGATCCTGAAACAAAAAACGGCAAATTTGCAAGTTCAAGAGAAATTGCGCCGGCAGACTATAAAGGACCGGTCTTCGAGCTGAGTCAGGATTTTCCAAAAACTCTTCCGCCGGAAGAAAACTATCCATGGCTCAAATATGACTTTAAAACACAGATGCCTGAATATATGCAGGCTGTTCTCGATTACATTATGGAAGGCAATCAAGAAGTTAACTTTGCCGGTCAAAAAAATGAAAGCAGAAAATGGTATCACGCACCCTGGCTTCATTATGGAGTTTCGGGACGCGAATATACTCACGGTCTTACTATGGAGCGCAACTCTAGACCCGGTGAGCTTTCATATGGTCAAACAAAGCAATACCAGAACTGGGGCATCGGTATGTACAATCCACGCGGTGCCTACACACTTGGTCAGGTATGGAAAGACCCCGAGAATCCAAACACAAAAAATATTGCATTCCCCGAAGGAACTGTTTCATTCAAGCTCTTATTTACTGAAGCACCCGCAAGTGAAGTACCATATTTAAAGAACTCACCAGAATGGAAAGCAAATATTTATCGAGAATCTGCATCTCCAATGCCGGCTGATATGCCAAAGTCCTTGAAAAACGTAAGGCTGCTGCAAATAGACATAGCGGTCAAAGACAATCGCTCGACCGAAACAGGCTGGGTGCTTGGAACTTTTGTTTATGACGGCAAAATGAAGAATGCAGATCCCTGGCGCAATGTGAAGCCGGTGGGGCTTGCCTGGGGAAACGATCCTGATATAACTCGTATGAAGGCTTTTCTCGGAGAACCACTGAAAGAGCAGAGCTTGAGCAGAGATCCCGAACTGCCGCCGCAACATTTAGGCTGGGGTGGACGCATGAACGGACCGGTAGACAACCCTAACTCTTCCTGCATGTCTTGCCATTCTAAAGCCGAATGGCCGTTAAAAGCAGTGATGCCACCCAAATCAGTTGAGTACGATTCGAAAGACTTCATGAAATGGTTTACGAATGTACGCAGCGGAGAATCATACACAGCAGGAAGCGACAGCCTTGATTACTCACTTCAACTTGCAGAAGGCATTAAACACTATTATGAATGGAAGGCCGCGACTGGCAAAAAGTAGAGCCGCGACTGGCAAAAAAGTAAAGAAAACTAGACCAAATCAATATCATTCTTTCGGTTGATGTAACGCTGAGCAAAAATCGCTAATATACAAGCATAAAACATTTAATTGAACGGCTTGCCCAAGCGCAACCCTCTTGAGGGCTTAGATATAAGGAGCACAGCCGTTCAATTCTTTTTCCTTCATTTTGCACGAGAAGCAGCAGCTCTGCTCTATGAGATACCGACAAGCCGCTCGGGATCCGATTATTGACAGCGCATCGGATCGTTGCTTTTTAGCATCAGCTTTCCGGCTTTCAACCGCTAGACTGATGCTAACCACGTAGTCAGGATCTAAACTGGGATTCTTGGTAGGAAAAGGTCATAATCACCATGAAAACGAGTTTAGCCAGCAAGGAAGAAAAGTCCCAATCTAAATCCGGCAAAGTCTGGGTTTATATCTTCAATGATCTCGACCTGGTCGAAGCAACAGTCAAACCTGGAAACTGGGAAGCTGTGCGTGCTCTCTTAGGAGGCAAGGGAGCGAATCTCTTTGAAATGACCCGCCTGGGCTTGCCGGTTCCGCCGGGATTCACAGTGACAACTGAGGCATGCAACGCTTATTTAGAATGCGGTCATGAATTTCCCCCCGGCATGTGGGAGCAGGAACTAGAGTCAGTCCACAAAATTGAGAAGCAGCTTTCAAGAAAACTTGGTGATCCCAAAAATCCACTCCTTCTCTCTTGCCGTTCTGGCGCAAAATTTTCGATGCCCGGTATGATGGACACTGTGCTCAATATCGGCTTAAACGATGAAACAGTTGAGGGCATGGTTAAGCTCACGGGCAACGCCCGTTTTGTTTACGATTCATATAGACGCCTAATACAGATGTTTGGATCCGTTGTTATGGGCGTCGCAGATGAACCCTTTGAAGAAGTAATAGAGGAACAAAAAAGAGAAAGAGGAGTCAAGCTTGATGTCGACCTTGAAGCAGATGACTGGAAGCAGATAGTCAACAGATTTAAGGGGCTGATAAAAGCTTACAAAGGACAGGATTTTCCGCAAGATCCTTATAAACAACTGGAAATGGCAACAAGAGCTGTTTTTAATAGCTGGTTCGGCAAAAGAGCAATTGAGTATCGCAATGCCACTGGTATCAGCCACAACCTAGGCACCGCAGTAAATATTGTAACCATGGTGTTTGGAAACATGGGCGAAGACAGTGCAACCGGTGTTGCTTTTACACGTAATCCGATAGACGGCTCTATCGATTTATATGGCGATTATTTGATCAATGCACAGGGTGAAGATGTAGTGGCAGGTATTCGCAATACACTACCTATCAAACAGTTGTGCAAAGATATGCCTGAGTTATTTGATGAATTCTCAGTCATAGTAAAGAAGCTTGAAAATCATTTCCGCGATATGCAAGACGTGGAATTCACAATTGAAAAAAACAAGCTCTGGATGCTCCAAACAAGAAACGGCAAACGTACCGCAAGGGCAGCTATCAAAATCGCAGTAGACATGGCAAACGATGGTTTAATAAGCAAAAGTGAAGCAGTAATGCGAGTAACACCGGAGCAAGTCGATCAATTACTGCATCCTCAGCTAAGCCCCGAAATCAAAAAAGGCGCACGTAAAGACGGCAAGCTCTTAGTTGAAAAATCGGTGAATGCAAGCCCCGGTGCTGCTGTGGGCGTGGTCGTTTTTGATGCAAATACTGCTGCGGAATGGGGTAAGGCCGGCAAAGCCGTGATTATGGCCCGTCCTGAAACCAAACCCGATGATGTGCATGGAATGATTGCATCAAAAGGCATATTAACCACGCGCGGAGGTGCAACAAGCCACGCTGCAGTTGTAGCCAGACAGTTCGGTATACCGGCTGTTTGCGGTGCTGAGGCTGTGGCAATTGACGTCGAGCATCGCTTGATGACGGTGCAGATAGAAGATCGCCTCGTAGAAGTTCTGGAAGGTGACTGGATTAGTCTTGACGGCGGCACCGGCGAGGTTTTTCTCGGGAATTTACCGACACAGGAACCGGACTTTGAAAACGAGCACGAACTCAATATCCTGCTTCGCTGGGCTGATGAACATCGCAAGCTGGGAGTCTGGGCCAATGCCGACTATCCTAAAGATGCAGAAAGAGCCCGCCGTTACGGTGCAGAAGGAATTGGGCTCTGCCGCACGGAACACATGTTTTTCCAGGAAGACAGGCTGCCTATAGTTCAGGAAATGATCATGGCTAAAAGCAAGGCAAGGCGCCTCTCAGCGTTAGACCGCTTGCTGCCGATGCAAAGAAACGACTTCGAAGGTCTGTTTAAGGCAATGCATGGCTGCCCTGTAATCATCCGCTTACTCGACCCGCCTCTTCATGAGTTCCTTCCTTCATATAACGATCTGGTAGCTGAGCTCTTTGATCTGAAAATACGCCTGCAACACTTAGGGACCTTAGGCGAGATCGACAATGCACTTGGGCAGGTTCGTGAAAAGGAAGACATACTCAATCGGGTAAAAGCACTGAGCGAATCAAACCCCATGCTCGGTTTACGTGGTGATCGATTGAGCATCGTAATGCCGGAGATAACAGAAATGCAAGTGCGGGCAATTCTGGAGGCTGCTTTGCGCGTGAGAAAAAGCGGAGTTGAAGTGTATCCTGAAATCATGGTGCCGCTTGCAGGTCATGTTAATGAGCTCAAATTTGTAAAAGAAATAGTTGAGAGAGTCAAAGAAAAGGTGTTTGCTGAAAACGGCGCTAAAATTGAATTCAAATTTGGTTCGATGATTGAAGTGCCGCGCGCCGCGCTTACTGCCGATGAGATGGCAGCCGAAGCTGAGTTTTTCAGCTTCGGAACCAACGATTTGACTCAAACAACCTTTGGTATGAGTCGTGATGACGCCGAATCCAAATTTCTTTTGCAATACACTGAAAAATCGATTCTCCCAGCCAACCCCTTCCAGCATCTTGATGTCGGCGGTGTAGGCAGGCTCATTAAGATGTCCGTTGAGCTTGGCAGAGCAAAACGGCCTGAAATGAACATGGGTATCTGCGGCGAGCACGGTGGCGATCCCCAGAGCATCGACTTCTGCCACGCTGCTGGACTCACCTATGTAAGCTGCAGTCCGTTTAGAGTACCGATTGCAAGACTGGCAACCGCACAGGCAGCAATCAAAGAATCAGCGATTAAGGAATCAGAATCGAAGATGAAACCTTGACAGAAGCAAGAATCTCAAACAGGCTTCGCTATCAATGTTATTCAATTGAAGGAAGAAAAAACAAAAATTGCGAAAATTAATTTACTGCCTTGAATCTATAAGTCTAATAGGCTTCTGAGAACTCGGACTTTTCACAAGACTGTCAAGACGCACAAATCGAATTTCAGTCAAAAAGCCATTTTCCTGACTGTGAAACACAGCTTTCAAGCTCTGGGTTATCTCGTCCTTCTCTTTTTGATCTGCAAATCCATCCGTCACCAGAAATACACTCACTTTATCTTTCTTAGATTCCGGGTCAAAACTGAGCTTTATCTGAAAGTTGGAGCAGCCACCCAGTTTATCTGAAACTGTAAATATATTTCCGCCAATCTCAAATGAAGCAGAAGCTCTTTGCTGCAATTCAAGAGCATAAATTTCCATGCCCTGATAAGTGCTTTTTACAAGGCGCCCCCGGTCACCTGAGTCATATCGCAAAAGCGGATTTCTCATTCTCACAAGATTAGTAATAATTACGGAGCCGAAACCCTGCGCATCCGGACTTGCAATCTCCAGATGAACGAGTTCGGGGGCAATAAAATATGTGTTTACCGGCAAAAAGTCAGGCTGAAATCCCCAGACGCCTGATTCAGCTGAGCCGAAAACACCACTAAATTTTTTGATTTTCAAAACTGCTTTCAAATAATCACGCCTTGATTCTGAAAGAGGCTCACCGGCAAAGATCATATGATCGAATTGAAGATTCAACTTGTGTTTTCTTAGATACTCTGCAAAGCTGACTGCCCGGCTGGGCATTGCAATAATCGTGTTTGCAGCAAAAGTTTCACTCATTGAAAAGGCCAGCTCATCTGGCGCATATTCCGTAAGTGGAAGCAATGTAGATCCTGCCCGGTTGCAAAATTCAGTAAAAATTTCAGCAGCCCGGTACATCATGCCGCCAGGCATCAGATTTAGAGCAATTGTCGAATCAGTGATAATGCCGGCATCAGATAGATAGGCCGAAATTACTGCACGCTGGTATAGATTTTCGCTTACATCAGTTGCGACATAATTGACCTTGCCGCTGCTGCTGCCGCCTGAGGCGCTAATATACATACCCTTAAGAAAACCAGGGCTTTCAAAGCACTCTGCTGTTTTTCTAAAGTAAGTTTTTTTATCGATTACAGGAGCCTCAGCAAATTTTCCAGCGGCACGCAGGCTATTTTTATATACGGGATGTTCTTTTGCTGCTGCAAAAACCGCCTCGAGCCCGTGTGATCCCACTTCATTCGTTTGCTTGCACATAATTACTTCCTCAAAATCGACTTTGATACACAGGTGCCAGAATGCTGCCTCCGTTTGCAACATTTATGATTTCAGAAGCTGATGCCCTGTAGATCCCCGGACCCAGAAAGACATCGTCGAAACAAAGCATGGTGCCAACCACTTTCATTTCCTGAAAATTAATAGTGTCAGAATTAGAATGGTAATTTTTGCAAACAGCAAAGCTCCGCTGTTTTATGAAACGCTGAAGCACGTACGCACCTCTGCCGGCTTCTTCGATTTGTTTTTCCCAGACCCTGTGATCACAGTTCTTGCCGATTACGATTCCTTCTCCCTTTCCAAAAAGACTGGGCTTGAGCAACCAGTTATTCTTATCAGCAATGGCTTCTCTTGCAATTTTATGATCAGCTGCCTCGTATGTAGCTACTACGTGGTCTTTCAAGAAAGCCCGATCGTCCTTATCGCAATAGTCCTCTAGCAAATCATCCCTGTGAAAAGCTGCCAGCATTCTTTTGTCATGAGCAAGAAAAATGCTGCGCAGGTCATTGTAGAAGCTGCCTTTTCTATAAAGAATAGACAGCTTCTCAAGCATCTTATTATCGGCAAGCTCGTCTTGATGCAATTCAAGCACTGCATTTAGTGCTGGGGCTGTTGAAGACTCAAGTGAAGATTTAAGCGAAGCCTCGAGCGCTCCGGCTAGCACCTGCTCCGGACTTAAAAAGCTGACCTCAAAACCTGCCTGAACTAACTCGCTTTCCAAAAAGTGAATATCGATGCCTTTTTCTCTGCCTTTAATGAGATATACAGGGGCATCAGTCACGAAGCGCCTGGTCAGCAGCTCCATTATATTCAAGCGTGCTGAAGCCGGCAACAAAAGCTGATTGCAATAATGAGTGAACAAAAATCCGTTGCTGGGAAACCTGGCGTTGATTTCGCATATCAATAAATCATTCGATTCAGTATGCAAAAAATCAGGGCGATAAGATCCTATCTGGTAATCACAGCCTTTCAGATCATTGAAGATGCGCCTCAACTGACGCGGCAAATTGAAAAGCTTTTCTAATCTTGAATCAAGCGGATAGTTATCCACTATTCGACTTATAGTTCGGCAAAGTATTTTTTGCAGTCGTTTTTGCAGGGCAAAATGCTCATCAGATACCAGAAACGGCAGCGGACTTACTGCATCACAAAAGCTGCTCAATTTTTTGTTTTTGTCCTTTGCATAAAGCCATTTGCGAAGGTATTCTCCCTTTTCAATCAGGCTCCTGGCCAGTTCGGTGCTTCCAGAAGAAAAGCCATTTCCAGAAGCAAGGGCATTTCCCGAAGCAAGTAGATTTTCGAGCCCATAGGAATTTGAATCACTAAGAACTTTATTCATGCGGACCTCATTGCAAGTGCTGCACTGGTATTATCAGTCCATGCTGGGCTCTGCCACTTAGCTTGAAAGCGCATTCTCAATAAATGCCGCTCTCTGTCCCTGACCTGGGAACGGGCATGCAGAAAACGGCCGTTATCAAAAAGGATCATAGATCCACTTCTTAAAAGAAATGACTCTTGAGACTTGCTGCCATAAATCAATTTTTCCAGTTCCTCAAGTGCTATGAGTTGTTCCTGCGTGCATGCCTCGTCAATAATCAGCTCTCTGCGATATCTGAAATTCCAGTTGAAATCGAGAATTTCAATTTCCACAGTCGAGCTTCCCTTTCTGAACTCTTCAGGAACACGAAGAACAAATTTTTGATTCAATAATATATGACGGCTCTGGCCTGAGAGCCGGGCAAGAATTTTATGCCCATCAAGAATATGAGAGATACCTCCACCCAGGCGATCTTCCTGAATAGCATAGAGTCCTACATACTTTGGCGGCGGCTCGTCAAAGGCTGCATCTGTGTGCATGGGAAACTCGCGCATTGTAAGTGATCGAGCTACCTTATTTTGATCGAGCCGCTCATCATATTTAATGTCCCAGACCTTGAGGCCATAGCTATCGTGCTCTTCAGCTTCTCCAATTCTATTGACCAGTGACTGAAAAACTATTCCCTGCCGGTCAAGAAATCCAAGCTCGACCATAACCATAGCGTGATGATCAAGCTCTCTTATCACCTCCGTACAAAGTTTCTCTAAACTTCGTCCATTCATTTGCCAGTCATGGAAATGAAGTTTAGAGAATTGCTTTTTACCCAGGTTCACAGCAAGCTTGTATATTCCGCTCATCTGGAGTCACTGGATTTCCAACTGTCGATCGGCGTGCGTTCGATGCCGGGTCTCACCTTGCTTTGAGCAGGCGAATCATCCTTTCCACTTTCGCCGCTTGAAACATCTCCATCTAAGCCTTTACTGAAAATCGGATCGCGGCTGAGCCCGATTTTCATTTCGCTGCGATCTTTGCCCGATCTATGGCGCGGAATATGAAATTCGCTGCCTCTACCAAGGGAGGAACCTGCTTGCATAAGTCCGAGTTTCGGAAGCAGCTCGGCGCCTTCTTTACTTAGAACAGCAATATCCGCCTTGCCGTCTTCATTTATATCAAGTTTTAGTTTTAGATCCCTGTTAAGCTCCCTGTAATTCCTGTTGGGGCCGTCTTGAAAATCAGAAACACTGCCTGCTCCTTTCTGCATTTGATCTCCCCAGGCAGCTGATGCAAGCTTGCTTCCAGCCTGCTCATGCTCAATAGCCGAGGCACCGGCTTTCTCAGCCTGTTCCTGCACGTCTTCTTGATGATCCATATGACTCACGTTTCTTCCTCCTGGCTCAAAAAAATATCCGCCTGCACTGGAAGTTCACTCAGCAAAGCTCCGGTGGTAGCGGCATACGGGACTTATTAAACAGAGTTTATATTTTGACAGGTGAATGAGTCCGGACAGAATTGTTTAGTTTCTGTGAATTGGCTGACTGCAAGCAAGTTTCACAAAATCTACACGGAACAGTCCGGAGTTTTTATTACTGCTGCGTTTATTCTTCACTAGAAACAAAACGCTAAGAGAAAAACTTGAATGCAATAAGGAAAACGATCATGGGTATTGATAGCAGCGAAATAAGCAACGCATACGAAGCAGAACACAGCAAAGCCAATATCAGTTTTACTGAAGTCATGCTTGCGCGGGGCAGATTTCCGGACCCGCCGCTTCCCTGGAAACTGGATCAGTCAATGGCCGACTTTATGGCTAAAGACCTTCAGAAAGATCCTTCTTTAAAGGATGCCGATCATTATCTGAAGTCACTGCCTGACAGCCGAAAGGATCACTTTGTCGACCTTGTGAACCGGAATTTGCAAAAGAACAACTCGGATCTCTGGTTGAGCATGAAGTGCACAGCTGACGGCTACCTGCTTGAGCTTGCAGATAAGAACAAGAAGATAGACAGCCACGAGATTGAGCGCAAATAAATCGGCGCAATGAAATTCGCACACTCGAATCGGTGCTCTGATCCATTTGACAACGACAATTTTACCGTTGGCAAATGGATCAGAGCATTGTAAAATCGTCCTGACTAGCTAGATCTATTCAGACTCTGCCGATCGGAAATCCCGGGACCTTTTGCAAAACGACTCGAAATCAAAACTTCAAATCGAAACAGAGCTGAGCCGCGACCTTGGTTTAACGGCTGTGCTGGCCATAGGTGTCGGCACCATGATTGCAGCAGGTATCTTCACGCTTTCAGGTCTTGCAATTCGCAATGTCGGCTCCTCGGCAATTGTTTCGTTTTTGCTTGCCGGTGCTGTTTCGATGTTTACTGCCCTTACTTATTGCGAGTTTGTTTCAATCTATCCCGACTCGGGCGAAGCTTATTTATACTCGCGCAAAACATTTCGGGCACTGCTTGCTTATCTTGTAGGCTGGGCATTGCTGCTTGGTTACGCCTCTTCCTGCGCTTTTTATCTTGCAAGCCTTTCAAAATATTTCTATGAGTTTGTATTGAAAACACCAATTGAAACCATTTCCGGAGTTCTTGCGCTTTTTGCGCTCACACTCCTCAATATGAAAGGCACCAAAGAAAGCGGTCACTTTCAAATAGTGGTGACTCTGGCAAAAGTAGTACTGCTATCATGTTTTGTGGTCGCCGGATTATCTAATGTCGACCTCAGTGAAATCAGCAAAAAAATGAGCTATGACATCGGCCACATAGCAGCAACTTCAGCCATGGTTTTCATAACATTTTTCGGTTTTTCGGCAATTGCGGCTTCTGCAGGAGAAGTCAAAGATCCGGTGAAGACAATTCCCAAAGGAATATTCATTTCCATGGGTCTGGTTACGCTTTTGTATTCCGCAGTCGTACTGGTGCTTGTTGCTGCAGGTCTTCAAGAATACACGGAAGCAGCAATGGGCAACGCCGCCCAGCAATATATGGGAAAAATAGGCGGCTATGTAATTATTGGCGGCGGAATTTTTTCAATGATTTCGGCATCCAATGCTTCGATAATGGCTGGCTCCCGAGTAATGCTGACCATGTCCAATCTGGGGCAACTGCCGGCGGCACTGGCAGCTGTGAACAAAAAAACTCGCACGCCGGTGGTATCACTTGCGCTTGTTGGCGCCGCTATTTTCCTTTTTATAGTCAGCCTCGGAGTCGAAGATCTTGCCCACTTTGCTGATGCAGTATTGCTGGTGGCACTTTTGTTTGTAAACGCTGCCTTAATAGTACACCGGCGCAAATATCCAGATATTGAACGCCCTTTTCGCGTTCCACTGGTACCGCTTTTTCCTGCGCTGGGAATTATTGCCAATCTTTACCTGCTTCTGCAAATTGTGCATCATCCAATTCCGCTTGCAATGGCCGGCGGCAGCCTGCTCTTTGGAGTTTTTGGCTATATGCTCTGGAAAGGTTCGCAGCCTGATGAAATGGTCTTGCCCGGCAGCAGTTCACTGCTTGCACTTGCGCATTCTGTTTCTTCTGCTGAAGGACCGACTGAGCATCCCTTTAGAATTCTGGTTCCAATTGCAAATCCGGACAATGTCGGAATTCTGATGGAGCTTGCAGCATCAATTGCAAAAGAGAGAAATGGCGAAATCATTACACTTAGAGTAGCTGTTATTCCTGAGCAGGTGCCGCCGAGCAGAGAAGACCCGCTTGTTGCCCAGCAAACTGCGATTCTCAATTTTGCACATAATGAAGCAATGAAATATGATGTACCTGTAACTTCGCTTGTTAGGGTCGGTCACGATCCTGGTAGAGCTATTCTCGAGACATGTCGCGAACACGACTGCAACCTCATTGTTCTTGGCTGGAAAGGTTTCACTACAACACGAGAACGAATTCTCGGAGAGGTCGTGGATAACGTGGTTAATCACGCTCGTGCAGATGTGATGCTGGTCAAGCGTGGCTCCATGCCTTACGAAGCCGGTCTTCACCGCAAGTATTTGATTCCGACAGGCGGAAGCGAGCATGCCCAGTGCGCAGTTGATTACATGGCTTCAGTCTTGAAAGTCCTCAGCGGCTCAGTGACTCTATTAAGCGTTGTTTCTCCCGGTCTTTCAGATAAAGACTGCAAAGAGACCTTGCAACGGCTACAGCTGAGCAAAGAAAAAATGCGAGCAGAAAATGAAGACAAGATAGAGACAAGAGTTGTTGCCTCAAAGTCAATCAGCGATACGATTATAAAAGAGTCAGAAGACTTTGATATTGTGGTTGTAGGTGCGACTAGAGCAAGCATTTATCCGCAGATAATTTTCGGCAGCATCCCGGAATCTGTGGCTACAAACGTAGACATACCTGTGATTCTTGTAAAACACTACCACCCGGTAAAGGCCCTGCTCGGGCGTGTTATCGGCGAAGAGTAAAATTATGGTGCTGGAAATCTCAGGCAAAATCAAAAAAATATGCCGGAGCTTCGAGCTTGGCGAAGTTCTCCGGCAGCCAGAGCCCGTTTGCGGCGGCAGGCTCCATCATGTCTGGAAATTAGAAACGACTGAGGGTAGCTTTGCTCTAAAAGTCCTGAACGAAAGGCTTATGCAAAAAAAAGATATTGCCTCAGCCTATGAACGCTCCGAAAATCTTGCCAGATCTTTTGCAGCTTTAAAAATACCGGCAGTCAGCGCTTTACTAAGAAACAGCAAGAGCCTGCATATAATCGAAGATTCTGCTTATATGATATTCCCCTGGATTGAAGGCAAAGCGCTCAAAGTCGGAACTGTAGATGATAAATGTGCTGAAAAAATGGGCACGGTTCTCGGCCATATTCATGCAATCAATCTTGGGCTTGATCCCGAACACAAAGACTTCAAAAAACCAGCTTTCAGCTCCGGAGATCCCGATAAGTGGAGTGCAATCATTAGTGAAACAAAGGCTGCAAATATTCCACTTGGCGACGTCCTGGCAGAAAACACAGAAAAAATCAGAGCCTGGTCTCTCCAGGCCTGTAATGCTGTGGAAGTATTGAACAAAAATCTGATTCTATCGCACGGAGATCTTGATCAGCATAATGTAATCTGGCGTGACAATTTTGACCCGGCAATTATCGACTGGGAATCAGCCGGATTGCAAAATCCTTTCGTGGAGCTCTTAAATCTCTGCCTTGATTGGAGCGGTTTTCCAGAAAGCAGCCCGAATAAGCAGGCTTTTCTTGCTTGTTTGCAGGGCTATCAAAAAGCAAATGCAGGAAAAACTTTGTTCGGTATTTCAGCAACTGCTTTTTCAGAGTCTGGCTTTTTAGAGTCTGGGTTTTTAGAAACTGTGTTTAATGGCGAAATTGCTTATTTACTGCGCTGGCTTTTATTCAGCCTCCACAGAGCACTTGCATCTTCAAACGAAGAAAAACAAATAGCGCTTTCGGAAGCTCAAAATGCATGGCGTTCTCTCTGCCTTTTTGAAGAATGCAAGCCATTTCTAATTGAATGCTTTCGTATTTAAGAAAAAGACTAAAGAAGAAAGCGACGAAGTAACTATGAAATAAAGAAGCCATTCGACTTAGGCCATTCGGCGGATTTTTTATGGGTTTTGCCTTCTAAACGCATGATTATGATAAACTGATGCCCCTAATAACTGCCTCGAGGACATCAGCAATGACCGTCACCAAACGCCTGATCGATGATCTTGACTTGAATCAACCGAAAGCGAAGCTCTGGAAGTCTGAAATGGCCCTTGCAAGAATGGCTTTTGCCGAAAACAAGCTTGCCGACGCCAGCAGGCTGATTCATAAAGCCATGGAGATGTCAGGCGAGCTAAAAGAACACGACTTTGCAAAGGGCATCTGCCACCTGGGTCTTGCATTAATCGCCGAAGCCAACAAGAAAGCAAAAGATGCCGAACATGAATTTGAAAAAGCAATAAACACAGGCAGGTCGGACAGGGATGCTCAGCATCTGGCATTGCTTGGTGTAGCACTGAGACACTATGCCAATTTCGCCTGGGATCAAAACGATAAAAAGAAAGCCGAGCACTTGCTTGAGGAGTCTTATAAAGTACTCCAGGACGCTGGTGTGGACGCTGCTTACCACCTGGCTCTCAGCATATGTGATTTATCGGCTGTATACATTACTCAGGGGCAGTCTACAAAAGCTCAGAGCTTGCTGCCAACGGCAATTGAAATTCTGCAAAATTTAGTGGAATCCGCCGATGATGTTGATTACTCAAGGGCCAGTTTCCTTTTTGAAGCAACAATGACCAGTCCTGAAGAAGAAGAGTTTATGACACTCTGGCAAAACAACGTCACAAAAATGCAGTATCAGACAGGTCTTAAGCATCCGTTTTTCGTCAGAGTTTTGAACCGCATCGGCAGAACTGCAAAGGATGCCGGAAATCAAGATCTTATCGATATGCTCGGCAAAATTTTCTCAAAATAAAAGTCCTGAAAAACCTAACGGTCTTTCAGGTTCTAAAAACTCGTACGCAGGAGTCAACTCACCATCCTGCCGTTTAAAGCTGCATGATAGAATAGATAGGTATCAGTATCGGTGGAGGACTCATGGATACTTATTTGGAAGTTCTAAAAAAATATGCCGTATTCAGCGGGCGGGCTCCGAGAAAAGAGTACTGGATGTTCTTTTTGTTCAATTTTATAATTGCTCTGGTGCTCGGAGGATCTACCGGCATCCTTGCAGCCGTGGCCAACATCGATCTCACTTTCATAGCCCATCTCTACTCGCTCGGCGTACTTTGTCCGGGCATTGCTGTAGGCATCCGCAGGCTGCACGACATAGACAAGAGCGGTTGGTGGTACCTTCTTTTACTAATTCCACTTATCGGACCGATTGTTATCCTGGTCTTTATGTGCCAGCCGGGTAGTTCCGGCAACAACAGATTCGGCTCCGATCCTTACGCCGGCCGATAAAGCAAAAGAACATGGCAAGTAAAACCTGGACAGCCCACACGGTCTGATAAAGAAGCAGGGTAAGATTCAATCACCCTGCTTCTTGTATTTTGTGATGATGGCTTGCTGACCCTTAGCCAAACCGGCGCTGCCCGAACACGGCAAACAATGTATAATGTGGCGACTCTCAATCCAGAATAATGATTGCCAAAATCGCACAAATATATAAGCCTGCACCTTATATCGAGCGGCTTCCGGAAGAAAAAATCGCCGCCGAATACAAGCACTATCGCATGCAGGTGATGCTTACGATTTTTGGCGGCTATGCAGCCTATTACCTGGTGCGTACAAACATAAATGTAGCCAAGCCTTATTTGATCCATGACCTGGGTCTGAGCAAAGGCGATGTCGGCTTGCTGGCCTCGGCTCTCACAATAGCTTACGGTATCAGCAAGTTCGTAATGGGAAATGTATCGGACCGCTCAAACCCCAGATATTTTCTGGCCACCGGTCTTATTCTTTCAGGGATAACGAACCTTCTATTCGGATTCTTGCCGGGCTTGTGGCTTATGACCTTATTCTGGTTCTTAAACGGCTGGTTTCAGGGAATGGGCTGGCCGCCATGCGGACGAACCATGGTTCACTGGTTCTCGGACGGCGAGCGCGGCACAAAAATGGCTATTTGGAATGTTGCCCATAACGTAGGCGGCATGCTTGCACCATTGATTGCAGGCTATGCAATAGTTACTCCCTTTCTCGGTGCTTCCTGGAAAGCAGCGTTTTATGTACCGGCAGTGCTCTCAGTTTTAACGGGCATACTGGTTCTGGTTTTTATGCGCGACACACCTCAATCGGTAGGTTTGCCTCCCATTGAAGAACATATGAACGATTATCCGGAAACCGGTGTCGAAGACCGCGAAAAAGAACTCTCTGCAAAGGAGATTTTATTTAAACACGTATTAAACAATAAATTTCTCTGGATTTTTTCTGCTGCAAATGTGCTTGTTTATGTAGTCAGATACGGCGTGGTCAACTGGGCGCCAACCTATTTAACTGAAGTCAAAGGCTATACTATTACGCATTCGGCATTGCAAGCAAGTCTTTATGAAATGGCAGGCATATTCGGCATGCTTTTTTCAGGCTGGGCAAGCGACCGATTTTTTCACGGGCGGCGCTCGCCTATAATGGCTTTTTTCATGCTGCTGGTCACAGTTGCAGTTTTAGTTTACTGGTTCAACCCTGCGGGAAATCAAACAATAGATTCAATCGCGCTTGTAGCAATCGGTTTTCTTATTTATGGCCCGGTTATGCTCATTGGAATCGCAGCAGTTGATTTAGTACCGAAAAAGGCAGCAGGAACCGCCGCAGGACTCACAGGGCTTTTTGGTTACTTGGGCGCCACTGCGGCCGAGCTTGGAATCGGAGTAATAGTTCAGCACTTCGGCTGGGACATGGGATTTACTGTGATAATAGCTTCGGCCTTACTTTCGGTAGTTCTTCTTGCCCTTACCTGGAACGTACACGACCGGCGCAAGGCACATGCTCATTAGCTGTTCAAGCTTTAACAGAAGTAGCTGCCGTCTCTCATCATTGAGAATGCCGCGTATACACCGGTTCTTGAAACAAGAGCCAGGGTAGCGATCACAAGTCCAAGCAAGAGCGTTTTGCGGCGACTCATTTGAAATGGTCGTTTAAGACCACCATTTACAGCCGCTTCTGAAACAAGAAAGACTGCTACGGCCACTCCAATTGCTTCGAAAAGATAAGCAATTATATTGAAGAGAACCTCCAGATTAGCAAGGTTGTTTACTCTCACAGTTCCAGCCGTATTTACGCCCGCGATCACATTTGCATCAGCCATCGGTCCGATTGTACCAAATGTTGCGCCCTGAAGCATGGGTGCTGCGCTGTTGCTGTTTCCTGCCGAGTATGGGACAAAGCCCTTAAGCGTCCTAAAGTCATTGCCGCTGGAAGAAGACCTGCCGAGCACCCTGTACATATCTCGATTCAAGCCATTGGTTTCATAGTCATAATTTTCTTCAAGAACAGTGGCGCCCGAAACGCTGCTGACTATGCGGTAAACATTGGCAATGTTGCATGCTTCATTGATCTTTCCGCTTGCCGCTTGCTTTTCAATTTCCTGGTGGGCCCATAAATTAGACAATCTGAAAGCAGCGTCATTATCATTGATAATTGCACATGCCGGTTTTGTTTTTACTCTCGTGAGTTCGAGTTCGCCGTCTACGAGTTCGGCTTTGACAAACTCTTGCGGGTACGTATGTGTGAGCCTGGTAGCAAATGTTTGAGCTCCTCCACTCTTTATCTTGATCTTGGCTCCATCCGTTTTATCTTGCGTGAGATTGGCTCTTAAAGTATAGATTCCGGATCTCTCAGTTTTTCCGATACCACCTATCTTGGTTTCGGATGTGATATGAATGTCTTGCGTGCCGTCGAATTCCAGATTTGATGCAGCAATCTCCGGAATTCTGACAAAATCGCCATTGCTATTGTGTTCTGCAGGCGCAGTTATACCGAGCCTGAATTGCATCGTGCCGCCGTTTGCAGTAACAGGAGCTGCAAGCACCTTTATTCTGTTAGGAGCAATTTGAGTAACTAAAAGCGGATCTCTGTGTCTTACGACTATTGAGTCATATGCATTTTGCACCTGGCCATTTGAAGAGAAAGCAGCTTCCTGCGCGACTCCGTTTATCCAGAGAGTCGCACGTGACAGTGCCGAGTTTTTCGGCAGGTCTATAATAATTGATGCTTCTTTATCACTTGAGTTATTGTTTTTGAGCACAAAAGTCCAGTAAAGTGAGGCGGTCATTGTTTTGCTGTCTACAATTCCTGTAATTGTTGACTTTGCCACATTGACAGTACCGGACTGCATTTCCTTATGAATGGCGGCAGTGCCTTCAATAGTATGGGGGTCGTTAAAAACGTTACTGGAGCTGTCAAAAGCATCTTGACTGGCTGCGACAGGCGCTGCGGCAGGAGGCGCACTTGTAGCCTGAGTTTTCTGCTCAAAAACATTTCCTAGCCAGCTATGCACCTGATCCCAGCCGGCACAGAGCATCAGCGAACCGGCCAGAACTCCCAGCAAAACACTTGAGAGTTTTGTCTTTTTTCTCTTACCGGCTTCGCCCATTACTAAGTCGTATACAGAGGCGCCGGACCCTTGAACATGCGCTTGGCACTGCCCTGCTTCCATCTGGAAAGCTCGTTCTAATTCGGCTACTTTAGACTCGATTTCGTAATCACTAAGTTTCATGCTTATACTCCCGGAGCGTTTCTTTCAAGCTGCTGTTTGACAGTCAATCAAAAAACATGCATAGACAGATATAATTCACAGCAGCCCAAAACAAGGCGCCTCTGCAAGCTGCTATTTTCTAATTTAGCTGCTAAATCGACTCTTTCCATACTAAAGCCGGAAGCCTGCTTTGAAATCAGACCAGGGTCATTTTAGAGACGTGAAAGAAGTCACGAATTTGCCGGGAAAGCCTGTGTAAATCGATTCAATTCCTCAACGAGCCCGCACCACAGCTTTGTGGTGTTCCATCCAGGCAACAAGTGCGTCCAGCAGAAACTTGCTTTGATGATCGCTTTCAAACAAAAGGTGCTGGCCATCACCGATGGCAATTATGGCTTTGTCTTTGTTGGGAATCGCGTCAAAAAGCGCCACGGTTCCGTGAGGACTCATTAAGCGATCGCTGAGACCCTGGGTCATCAATACAGGAGTTTTTTGAATCTTGCCGCAGTAATGGCGGGTCTTCTTAAGATAAAGACCATACTTCATCAGTTCTTTCGGACTCATACGGGTTTTAGCCTTTGTATCTATTTCCCATGCGGAAATAAGCTCTTTGCGATTGGTTGCCATGGGTGCAATTGTTTCTCCGAAGTTAAAAGGCTTATCAAAACCATCGAGCGCATGCAGGGCTACTTTCAGGCTGATTTTTAACGGCTTTGCTACTTCTGCAGAAGGTACGGCCGATATGATGCCGTCGATTGAATCAGCTTGCTCGGATGCAGCCCGCAGGGCGATTGAACCGCCCATGGACTCACCAAGGAGATAAACCGGCACGCCCGAATGTTTCTTTGCGAGTATGCCGGAGAGCGTGACAATATCATTGATGGTCGCACTGTACACTGTATTTTCATAGCCCTTTTCTTCAAGCCATGAGCCGAAGCCGCGGACGTCTAAGGCATAAACGGCATAGCCGCGCTCGGCCATTTCCTTTCCAAACACAGCAAATGCGCGATTATCGAGTCCAAGACCATGAATGCAGATAAGCGAAGCTTTTGGAACTGTATTTCCCTGACCCCAGGCTATTACCGGGAGTGTTTTCAGCTTTACCTGAGAAAAGATCCAGAGCCAATCGGTAGATGTTTCAGGATGTATCGGCTTCAGATACTCTATCAGCATCGTTGCGCCCGCATAAAGATTTTGCGTAAGCGTGCTCTGTTCGGCAAGGTCCGAACTCTTTTCTATAAGCGAGTTCAATATCTTCAATCCTTCGCTGCGGGCTGCTTCGCCGGCCTTTTGATCTCCTGTTTGCTTATGTATTTTGCTAATGCGAAAGAGTGCCCACATATAATTGCTTTTGTAAGCCGGATTGGAGTTTGTCGACTGCGCCCTTGCCATTTCCAGAAGTTTTGCGGCGTAAGGCAGGGCTTCCTTGTATTTGCCGGCATCAGCAAGACAGGCACTTATTGCTTCCAGCAATTCCATTTGCAGCTCCGCTGCGCCATTTGATTCTTGCGCAAACGCAAGAGCCTTTTCGTATCTTTTTTCGGCCTTTTTAAAGTCCCGATTTTTGTAATAGCAATCTGCAATACGGTAGTTAACGAGCGCCTTTCTTGAAGCAGGGTCTTTCGGCGCACCTTTTCGATTGTGATAACGTTCCACTTTCAACAAGTTTTTCAGAGCCCTGCCGTAATGGTGTTCGCGATAATCTAAGAGAGCCAGAAGCTGTAAAGCAGCTGTGTTTTCTTTGCCTTCCTTTCTGGCCTCTTTGATTTGAGCCGGCAGTATTTGCCTGGCTTCGGCAAATTGCTCCTGCTCTATTTTTTTCAATACATCGCGCTCTTCAATGATCATCTTCAGATCTTCAGCTGCTTGTTTTTCGGTTCCCGCAAAGACCGGTCCAGGCGATACACCAGGCAATAGACCTGCAGGAGGCATTAGAGCAGCACCAAGCAATAGAGCTGCTAAGAGTAGTTTGCGCATCTTCTGGATTTGACCTCAATGAAGTGAATGTATTTTACACAAAATATTCACACAGTATTCCGGTTTTATGCTTCTTTGCTGAACTAAGATCTGCGTATATGCCAAACCCAGGATCCCATATATCCCTCCCCTGAGATCCCCATATATCCCTACCCACTGTAACGGTCTATGAAATCAAATTATCTCGCTTGCCGGAAACACAAATCCATTTTCAAGATTTCGGGGCTATGCTCCGGCATACCTGTCGGCATAGCTAAGATCGGGATAACTATGCTCGGGCTATTAATTAGCATCCTGACTATCATGGCACCACAAGCGGTGGCTCAAAGCTTCGGCATGGACGAAGAATACCAACAAGAAGTTTACAACTCAATGCAAGGTGCTGCGCAAAACAGTAGCGCAAATACAGGTAATTATGCTAATCAAACAAGCGATAGCGCCTGGCAGGACATGAGCTATGTACAGAACCAGTATGCACCTCTAGGTAATATTCAAGCACCGATTCAGAACTCGCCTTACGGCGCGGTGTCCACATTCAAAGGCAGCTCCGGCGACTGGCAAAAAGGTAAGATGAAATCCGGGCAGCAACTCCCGCGGGCAAGAACCGGTATTCAGGCTATCCGAGGTGGCTATATCGGCCCGGCAGCCGGCTGGGGAGGCACAAGCGGCTTTTACAACATTGGCGGCGGCAGTCGCGTTTATCCGTTGCTTCCACCCACATCAACCTCGAGTGTCAATCTTCATACGGCATTCTAGCTTGTTTTGAAGGCTTCTAGCTTGATTCGAAAGCTTCTAGCGATTAACAACAGGCGGCACCGGCTGTCCGGGTCTGTAGTTTGTTGTTTCAAATGAAACGCTATCGAGTGTCTCGCCTTTTGAATCTGTTAAAGCAAGATCAGTCAGTGTGCTAGATGGCGTCCAGCGAGGATAGTGATCAGGATCTGGCTCATGCCGCAGTATCTTTTCGGAGCTGATAGTAAGCTTCAGATCAGAGCCAGATTCTGCCAGTTCTGAATTAATCTTATCAAGCAAGCCCTCTAAAGAATCATGCAACCTGGCGTCCTGCAACTGCCCAATTATTTCTTTGAGGCTCTTTCCAGCAAGAATCTCCAGAGAAATCTGCTCGCCCTGGCTTTGGACTTCTGTATCAGACCACTTCCAGTTATCGTGAAAATTATCCGGGTCAGGCTTAACGCCTGCATTCATACAATCATGTGCTGCAGATGCCTCTGAGTTTTTGTCGCAAATAGTAAGTTGGGGCAGACTCTCTGTTGCTTGCGCAGCAGAGTTATTGAAGTCAGACTGCCTCACTTTATTCTGGAAATTAGAATTCAAAAGTTCAGGCAAGGCTTCATTAAGCAGCCTTTGATATGGCGATAATTCAATGCCAGTGTCAATTCGCTCCCTTTCTACTGACGGCTCATTTTGAATCGTTGTAGACGACTCATCGCTCTTTTGATTCATCCGATTCCCCCCTGATCATGCAAGCCTCATAGTTTCCAGATTCATTCTGATTTAAGGACGTGCAAGTGAGGTGCAAAAGGGCCCAGAAGCTTGAATTACAGGGAGTTATGCAGTCAAGACTGCATAAAAATGCAATAGCTGAGAAGACTTCTCTTGTAGTCAGGAGTTTTACATTACGAGTATTTGGTGCAAAGATCATGTTTTGAATGGTATGGTCAGGCAGCAACTTTGCCTTCGGCATGGAGGTTACACTGATATGACAGTTAGCGAGGCTGCTGCCTTAAGCGAAATCAAGGGTAGGATAGGAGTAATTACTCTTTCCAACCCTGCAAAAAGAAATGCGTTAAGCAAAGAAGTTCTCAAAGGTATAAATTCCGCCCTTGATAGCTTTATAAAAGCAAAAGTAGCCGTAGCAATTCTGCGTGCGGCCCCGGGTGCAAAAGTCTGGTCAGCGGGTCATGATATATCTGAACTTCCTGTAAAGCAAGACCCGCTTGGTTATTACGACATGCTTGAAGAAACCCTGAGAACGGTGCAGTCTTTTCCAGGTCCGGTGATTTGCATGGTGCAGGGCGGTGTCTGGGGCGGAGCCTGCGATCTTGTTATCACTAGCGACATTGTTATCGGTGATTCCAGCTCTTCATTTGCAATTACACCAGTGAAGCTGGGCTTGCCATATAACGCCACCGGCATTCTTCATTTCATAAACAGGCTTGGTATCAACATTGCCAAGGAAATGTTCTTTACTGCTCAGCCGGTATATGCTCAAAGAGCAAAAGAACTTGGAATTCTAAACCACTTAGTACCCAGCGAAGAACTCGAGCAATTCACCATGGATATGGCCAATCAAATAGCCGGCCACTCAAGCCTGAGTATTTCTGTGATAAAAGAACAGTTCAGACTGCTTTCAAACGCTCATCCGATTGCACCGGATACTTTTGAAATGATCCAGGGTCTGCGCCGCAGGGTTTATGACAGCAATGATTATGCAGAAGGAATCAGAGCCTTTCAAGAAAAGCGCAAACCTGAATTCAAAGGTGAATGAGCACTGTCGGAAAAAAGCTTGAATTAGCTATATCTTTGAGTCATCCAGATAATTCTGGCCCATTGTAGTGCTATTTTAGGAATGGCTCTCAACAATACATTGTCGCGGACTTTCTGGCGTAGTTCTTCGTTGAGCTCTCGCTCAAAAGATCCTTTCAAGTTGTCCAGACGTTTTCTTGCTTCGACAGTTTCTGTAAAAGTGTCCTGAAGCTCAGGTCTGGATTTAAGTCCATCAAGCACTCTCTGGTCACGCTCTGCAGCACTCACATTGTCCTGCCAATCTATCAAACACATAATTCTATTTTTTTCGTCTTTCGGAAGCTGATCAAGATCTGCAAAGAACCTGTGCAACCTGTCCTTATGCTCGCGCTCCGCTTCTTTCCTTTCAGGCTTTTGCATTTCCTTTTCTGTCAAAGACTCCAGTTCATTCATCCTCAGCTGATCAGCTGAGGAGTTTCGAATCCGCAGTTTTTGAAATTCGCGGGTGAACTTAGCAAAGCCCTCCTGATCCGGATTTTTCAAAAGTTCAGACACAAGTTCTTGAGCTGCTCTCATGCCCGGGCTCTGGTTCTGGTCCTCTGAAAACGCTTTTAGATATTTGCCAATTTTAGCGGCAAACTCCTCTCTTTCTTCAAATTTGCAGTTATATTCAGCAAGGTGAATCAGTGTTTTTCTGATATCCGAGAGCCCCTGCTCGTTGTCTTTAATTGACAGAGACGGAAGATCTTCAGGCATCGCTTCCTGCCGTTTTGCTGCCTGAAAGCCATGAGTATCAGGAACTGCCTGTTCTTCAAGCCATTCGGTTTGGAAGGCCTCCACCCCAGCCGCTTCCTGCTGCCGAGTTGGCTCCGCTTCTAGATTCTCAATGCCCATTAAGCATCCCCGGACTATAGTAAAGACTGAGAAAATTATGAAAGCAATAAAGAGTCTCCTCCATGTGGAAAGACTCTTTATCGAGCAGCATAATAATGCAGTTTATTACAGTAGTTTATCCCACTTCATCTTCTGGGCGGGCACAAAATTGAGACCGATGACCACTGGGCGTTACCTATGCCGTTAAAGTTATGTGTTCTTGAATAAACCACTTCGCCTTTCGGTCCCCAGGCATCGCAGCTTCGCCGCAGTGTAACTGTTTGAGATTTCTGTTTATTGTCCAGGTCTAGTTCGACGCTCAACTTGGGCAAACTGCTGTCATTATCCACATTCTTTTTATTTTGCTGCTCAATCTGCTTGAACGAGTCGTATAAGTCGTCGAAACACATGGACCCAAGGGCCTTGCTGATTGCGCCTCCCTTACCGTCTTCTGCGGCTTCCGTCAGTTCTTTTGCCTGTTCTTCAGGCAATTTGTCGTAAACGATTTCCATTTTTTATTGCTCCCTTTAATTTCGCTTGTTCCAGTTCAGCTTCTGAGTTACCCGCCGCCTCCACAGCCAGTTCTGCCGCTTTTCATTGAAAGCTCGCATCCGGCATTAAAAACTCCAGGAACTGACATTCTTATTTCAGCCACTGGAACCCCAGCAGCATCAGGGCTCATTTTCTTTTCAAGCTTGATTTCAGGCAATTGAGGACTATTTTCCCGATCGGACTGATTTATCTTGAGCGCATTATTGAACGCTCTGATCGTAGATTCAAAATTCAAGCCCAGTATGATATTTACAAATTTTTCGGGATGCCCATTTTCCAGTTGGCTTACCGCGTTCTTGAACTCTTCCTGTTCCTTTCTATATTCCTCCATTGATCCTGGCTCTTTGAAAATACCTCCTAAAGAACATTGTCTATTCATGGTAGAAATTCCTGTAACCGACCCGGTTGAAAGATGCAGATTGGACTCATAATTGACCACGCCTCTTACATCAAGCTGCAATTTGCCAACAGGGACCCCCTGCTGGTCTTCACTCATCGACTTGCTTAATTTAAACTCCGGTAAATTAGGGTCGATGGCTCTATCAGACTGATTTGCCGATACTAGATCGTTTAATGTCCTGATTTTCTCTCCATAACTCATACTGTTTAAAGCTTGCAGCAAATTGCACGGTTCGCCGCTTTCAAGTTCCTTTGCAATTTCTCTGATATTAATTTCTGCCACGATTTAATTCTCCAGCAATCGAACTTTGTCCAAGAAATATTTACTACCTCGACTGTGAACATTTTGTTGTTTGTGCTGCGGAAATTACGAAAAGATGACTGTCTCCATATTCTGAGACTGCACCGAGTCAACCTTGCATCCTGTAGATGTAAAAGCTAGATTTGCACTCCTTCGAGCATCTTCTTCAGAAGCAGCTCACCGCTGCCAAGCTGATAAACATATACTTTCGAAGACTTCACGCTTTTTTCAATTGGACTCACCCTGTAAACAAACGGAGCAAATATCACAGCCTTGTCTCCACTTACAAAAAGCTGCAAGCCACGATCAAATCGGCCTGTTTCTATACGTTCTTTTAATAGCGTGCTTGCTCTAAGCGCTCCTTGTGCTGAAAACTCGTCGATACGCGACGGACTGATGGTATTAAAGCTCGATACT
>CAZTQO010000069.1:0-35394 GCA_964615655.1 uncultured Candidatus Obscuribacterales bacterium
TAACCAATTCTTAAAATGTCATGAGTCTGATAACTATATGGATGAATAGACCAGGGGCTGAAAAAAGAAGCCCGTGAATCACAAAACGCAGTGCCGGGGTGCCGGACAAGATCTCAGCTTTCGCTTTGACCTTGCCGGCACCCCGGATGCGATTCTAGCCCACGTGTCCCGCGGGGCTTAGATTCAGGACTTCTTGCCCGGCGACCGCTTGCGCGCAGGCTGCTTGGTCGTGGGCTTGGCTGCCTTTGCCGGCTTCTTCACAGAAGCAGGCGTCGGCAGCTCGATGTTCCGCATGCCCGGGTTGACTTCGTCTTCCTGGTAGATGCGATTGTAGATGGTGAACGCCCGGCGACCGTCGTTGCCAGCGATGGCAGGAACGGACCAACCGTGCGCGCGACCACCGCGAATCTCACCGTACCAGATACCCTTGGCGCGCAGGTCGTAGTTACGGAGGTAACCCAGACCCTTGCTGAGGTCGAAGAGGTTGCCCACCTCATGAACGCCACGGAAGCGGCGCGTTGCCTCGGGCATGGTGTTGAGCGGGAAGGTTTCCCACGACGAAGACACCTTGCCGTCGAACGATCGCACCACAACATCCATGTCGGGGTGGTTGGCCTGCTCGGTCTTACCGGCAGTGAGCGGATTGCGGCGACGGAAGTCGCCGATGACGAACATGGAGCTGTCGTTCAGCACCAGCGCCGACCCGTAGGGCAGCACGGTGACGTTCGGGTTGCCCGCCAGTCCCAGGAATTCAGCGAAATCCTGCGGAATGTCGGGGCCCTTGACCGCCTCGTCCGGGTGCCTGTCGGCCCACGCATCGAGGCGCTCCTTCTGTTCGAGCACGAAGCGCATGATGTCCACTTCGTTAGGCATCATGCCGGTGACAGACGGGATGAAGTAAACATGCCCGCCGGAGGCCTTGGCGAAGCTGGCGATGTAGTCACCGCCGAGCTTGCCGAGGGTCAAGAATCGCTTCTCGATTCCGTCGTGCTTCTCCATGATGCTGGCGATCTCCGGAGGAACGAAAGCCTTCGTCAGCTTGGTGACAACGTCTTCGTCGTCGACCACAGCCTTGAAAGCTTCCTCGTGGATCATGCCGCCGAGCATGATGGTGATTTCCGGACGCTCGGCCTTCAAGAGCTTAAGAACCGCAGAGTGCAACTCGCGGTCATGGCTCGGGAAGTAGGCGTGCGCCAGGACAAGAATCTTTGTGCCGTCGGGCAGACTGAGGCGGTTGATACCAGTCTCTTCCGGGCACGTTTTGACCAGGGGGCGAATCGCCACCTGGAAGGAATTACCGCCATTTCTTAGGGGTCGTCCCATGGCTTTTTTCTCCTTCGAAAAATGCTCAGTTCCGGCTGAGCGTGTTAGTCATTCAACCGGAACCAATGGAAAAGACTAGGCCTTGCCAATCAAGCAGCCGGCCTCATCGAGCTTCTTGTAGAAGTCGATGATGGCAGGCGCCAGATCTGCGCGGTTTTCCAGCCTCAGAACACCAGGGGCGCTGATGTTCTTGTTGTAGGGTTCCGGAACGAGAATCGCCGCATGCCCGTACTCGGCACCAGCCTGAATGGCGGTAACCGGGTGATCCTCGATGATCAGCGGGATGTGCTCGAGCGCCATGTTAGCCACTTTGGCTTCGGGCTTGATGAAGCGCACTTGCTTGCGGACGTTTTCGACGATGCCGAACTTCTCGACCAGTTCAAGCGTGTTCACCTGCGCGATACCGGTGCCACGAGCCAGAAGCGTGTCATGGCTGTGGTCGGAGGCGCCGGGAACGTAGGTCCAGATTTCGATGGCGATGCCGGCGTCCTGGATTTGCTTGAAGGCTTCCTTGATGCCGGGCATGGCAGGCAGGTCGCCGAAGCCACCGCGAGCCAGCCGGCCGAAGTTCTCGAGCCCGCGTTCGAATTCGGGCTGAGTAATAGGCATGCCGGAGTTGTAACCCCATCGGTAATGATCGAGCATCTTGGCCGGATCGATCTCGACTCCGTAGAGTCCCGAAAGATACGCGGCAATGGGGTTGTTGAAGTCCGAGATGGGACCGTGGAAGTCGAACACGACCTTGCGCAGGAACATCTGCTTCTGCGCAAGAATATTCGGCGGCACCCATCCAAGAGGAACGTTGGCAGCGGCTTGAACCAGCCGCTTGCTGAGTCTTGTGCTCATGATTTAGCTCCTTGTGAGTTATCACAAAGTGGATTCAGAAAGAGATTGCTCTCTTTCTGAACCACCCAGAGAATTAACGGTCTGACTCGAGGTAGACCTTGCCATCCCACACGAAACCAAGACGCGAGCGTCCCTTTTCGTCGGTCATCGGAATGACCGGAATGGGCGTCAGATACGCCTTGCCGTTGTGGATGATCCCGGCAGCCAGGCCAGGGGCCCAGTTCGGGAACATCTTGCGGGCGTAGGCCAGATACGCGTGGTCCATGTCGACCAGGTGCCCGAACTCGAAGCAGCGGAGGTCGCCGACCGCAGCCAGACCCATGCGATGGGTATGACCATGGCCGATGTTCCACTGCCACTTGAACATGTCGGCAAGAGCGCTGGCGCCAGGCTGAGGCCGGACGATGATGCCGTGGTGAAGGTTGAGGTCATTGTTGATGACCATACCGCCTTCGAAACCGGCACGCTCTTCGACACCATAGAGGAAGGTCGTGTTGTCCTTGGCAGTGAAGCCCATCAGGTTGTGGAAGTTCAGCGGTTCACGGTTGTTGGCCGTGACGATGCTTCCGAGTGACGGAGCCATGTCCTGCAAGAACCGGTAGATACGATCCTCGTGGTTGCCCAGGATGATGTAGCCCCAGACGGCGCCACTCACATCCATGAGCTCATCCCAGACGCGCTTGCTCTCATCGAGCTCGTCCTGGGGACGAACAACGGCGCGCAGAGGCTTCGGGTGCCGGCTCAGTCCAAAGATGTCACTCCAGTCGCCGATGGCGATGTTGACGTGAGGATTGAAGTCGGCGGCGAAGCGCTGAACCGCCCAGAAAAGCCGGCGGTTGTGCGCAGGGATGTGCGCATCGGGGTAGATGATGAAGCGGGTGCCGTCCGGAAAGTTGACCGGCAGGATTCCCGCGTAAGACAAGAAACTTTCCGGAACCGCAAGGGTGCTGACGGACATTGCCCGCATGACCCCGTCCCGGATTTTCTGTTCAGTGTTCATGGTTTAACTCCTTCGCTTGTGCGAATAGTTGGCCGGCAAGCACAAAGCTTGCGGCTGAAGAGATCCCCTTTCTAGGAACAGCCAAATACACCTGTTCGCGGGACGGAACTGGTAACTCATTGGCTTTCAAACTTACTGGTTCTTAGAATCGTCGATAAAGCTGATACGACTGCGGGGAAGGATACACGAAGTGTAATTAAAACTAGATGAATTCGGCATTTCATAGCAATTTAGATAGTGTTCTTTTTTCTGGCTGCCAGTACTATTGCGCGCTACCCCCAGGACATACTGTCAGTGCTGACACTTCCGGGCTGTATGATTCTGTCAAGTGAAGCATTCAGGGGCTTCTGCTTGTAAAGGATTTAATTAACGGGGTTGGTTTTGGGGTACACGGTCTCGTTAAATGGCATTATTACCATCCGCTAAGAATTCGGCCGGACAAGGGTTTTCACCGTTAGCGCAAGTGCGCAAGCCTGCCTCGGACAGCTTTACAAAAGCGCTATGCTGGCCAGCTCGAATCCTTAATAAGTTTGCTCTCCGGCCCAGATGAAAAATCAGCAGGCAAAAAGCTTGCTGAAGTCCGAGCTTAAAAAACTAAGTACTAGCTCTGCTCTGCTTGACCTGGAGCCTGCGTCTGACCTGTCACTTGACCGGCTTGTGTCTGCGCATGTGCCTGCAGTCTTGCAAATAACTCGAGCCGCGGATTTGCTTGTGAAGACACCACCGCAAGCCTGCGGAATAGTTCTACTTCGTCGGCGTGTAGTTGCTGGGGAATCATGACTTCAATTGATAAAAGCAGGTCGCCGCCTCCAAGGCCCAGGCCTTTTAAGCGGTATACACGACCGCGTTGGGTCAGAGGTTGAATTTTCATAACAACCTTTCCGGTTGGTGTCGGTGCTTCGATTTCGGCTCCAAGAATCGCTTCGTAAAGTGTGACTGGCACAGTGCAGGATACGTCTTTGCCGTTTACTGTGAAATAAGGGTGCTGTTCAATTTGAATCTCAACAACTAAGTCGGCGTTTCTTTTGCATCTGGCGTCATATCTACCGCGGCCCTGTATCCTCAACTCTCTTTTTTCATAGCTACCAGGATTCAGCAGCAGTTCTTCGCTTCTGTCTGTACGGACCTGGCCTTTTCCGTGGCAGCTTATGCATTTGAGCCGGTCAACCGGCTTTTTACTGGCACAGTTCTGGCAGGGGTTCCAGTCTTCGATTTTTATTATCTTCTTTCCGCCTTTGATGGCCTCTTTCAATGTAATTTCGATCTGCAGTCTGGTGTCAGGGATGTCATCTTTTGTTTTGGGCACTTCGCCTGTTTTGACACCGGCGATTTTTCCCCAGAGGCTTCTTAGGTGGCTTTTTTGCAAAAGCGGCAGGTTGGCATTGTCGTATTCTTGTCTTCTTGCAGGATTTTGCAGAACTTCCCAGGCTTCTTCAATGTCTTTGTATGCTTTTGCCATTGCTTCAGGGTCTTGTTCCTTAACAGTTACATGAGGACCGAACTTGTCGTATAGTTCCTGATAAGCGGCCTGAATCTGCGCCTGGGTGGCATCCGGAGCCACTCCCAGAATGTAGTAATAGTCTTTCCCTGCTTGTTGTGGTTGTTTAGACGGATCCATAAGTCTCAATCTGTTTTCTTTATGAAATGTATTTTACAGGCAAAGCAATGATTGGACTGCTTTGAAAAAGCTTAGCAAGTAGAAATGAATATCATGAAAAGCACTTGAAAATAGCAGCAGATCTTAGAATTTATTTGAAAAATTCTAAGATCTTGCGGACTGTATTCTGTTTGCTGCTTATTCCGGCTGTTTCAGCCACACTTTGAATAGCCGCATGACTGGCAAATATAACAACCGTCTGCTTTTGCCCAGTCGTCCTGCCCGCAGTGGCTGCAAAGTCCAAGTCGAAGTTCATCTTCATCTATATAACCGTTTAGATGCAATTCGCTATCGCCGGCAGTATCAATTGTTCTATCCAGATGTCTTGAAATTTTGCTGAAGTTCTTGCGGTATTCTAAAATAGCCTTCGCCAGTCCGTCGCATGGAGATTGAATAACAGACGGTTTTTGAGCGTCGCTGAATTTGAAGAATGCAGGATAGCCAGACTGAATGTTGATTAGTTGCTGAACAATGCTGCGTTCTGCAAGCGCGCGTTCTGTCTCTCCGAATTGAGCTGCATATTGAAGAAACGCCGATGCCAGGCGGCCGACCGCTTCAAACAAGCCTGCTTCGATGGCGCCTGGTTTTCCCATACGTGCATAAACTTCGACAAGTTCACCGGGGTGATCGACTTCGTGATTGAGGCTTACATGAAGAGTTGAGCCACCTCCAGGTGAGCCTACTCTTACTTTGTAAGTCAGTCCTGAAGTTTCCTCGATATTGATTGGTCTTTGTTCCTGGTGACCCAGCAATGAGAGCAGGTCGGCTTCCTGCTCATACCTCTGGCTGGCGATCTGTTCTACAGGCTGGCTCAGGCGGCTGCCGTCCGGGTAGAAAGTCAGATCTTTCACGCCAAGCTCATAAGCTAGAATCAGAGAATCTCCAATTGCCTGGTCGCTCATGTTCATTGGAATCGAGCAGGTATTTGAAACCGAGTTGAATGCTTCGGGATACTCCGAACAACCTTTGTGAATAGCCGCAAGATGCTTGATATATTTTTCCGGCTCAATTTCAATCCTTACAGGAAACGCTGTTTGCACGGCTTCCGGAACTGCATGAAGCCCTCGGCAAGACTTGTGATTCTTGCGAATTTGCTGCATCAATGCTTCCTGTTCTTCCTCAGTTTCAGGCCAGGCTTTATGCCTGTCCATTGCTTCACGGAACCCTGGAGCCACAAAGTTTACCTGCCGCGAGCGAACTTTTCGAGAAAAAACAATGCCGTTATGCGGGTCAACACCCCAGCTTGTTTGCAAAGCCTGAGCAAGCGTGCCTGTAGGAGCATTGTTTGTCATGCATGAATTTCGAACTTTTAGATTTTTTCTGGCAAAACGGCTTCCTGCCCAGAGCGGGTAAACGCCGCGTTCTTTTGCCAGTTCCATCGATGCTTCGACTGATGCGCGGTTGAATTGTTTATAGAGCTCCTCCACACTCAAAAGCGCCATCTCGTCGCCGAATTTCAGGCCCAATCTTGAAAGATACTCAGCCACTCCGGCAAAACCGCCACCATTGCGGCGCTCAAGCCTGGTTGTCATGTTTTGGGCAGGCAGCGGATACCAGCTTACATCCGAAACATTGTCCATGAAGCGTTGCATAATGCGTGCTACTTCTTTCATTGATTCGAGCTTGTAAGAACCGTCTTCGTTCCAGAAGTCTCTGTGAGCCGCATGCATGGATGAGAGGTTGCAGGTGCCCATATAGACACGTCCGTCGCTGCCGCGTCCGGCCGGTAGAAACTGCTCACCACAGGGATTGCATGTATTCAGCTCATAAATATGATCGTTTGCATTTGCAGCATTTACATGATCGTAAAATGCTATGCCCGGTTCGCCACTTGTTTGCATGCCGTCAATAATTCGTTGAAAAAGCTCCGGAGCATAAAAATGTCCTTTCACCCTAAGCTGGTTTTCATTAAGTTCGATTTTGGCATGTTCGAGTTTGCGTGCGGCTTCTCTTGCTTCAGGATAATAATTGAGATCAACGGAGTATTCTTCATAGACAAGCTCTTTGCTTAGCTTGTTGATTTTTAGAAAGCCGGATTTTTCGTCTCTGACAGGCTTGCGGGGGTCATATACAGGACCGGTCCAGGCTTTGTTCTGGAAGCTGGCTGGATAAAAGAGACCTTCGCGCACTGCATTCATAAAGCCGGGCATTGCCAGTACTGTGATATTCGTGTTTTTCAGGTAGTTCTGTTTTTCGACGTAATCTGCATAATGCTGCCCGAATCGCTGTTCTGCTTCAACTAATAGCCGCTTTTTGTAATCCATGTTCGATTCGCCCGATTGCTGCTTCAAATGCAGGCGAAGATCTTTGTATATTTGAGCCAGGCTGGGACGCGGAATCAGCCGTTTCTTCTCGATAAAAAAGAGTATGTCCGGATGATCCGAGTTGCGAAGTTCGATAAGAGCCCCGCCTCGTCTGCCCCCCTGAGCCACTGCTTCTACAGCCTTTGCAATAGATTTTTCATAAAATCTGTCCGGCCCTGAAGCTGCGGCTCCGTTGCTGATAATGCTGGACCATGGTCGCAGACTTGATGTGTTAAGACCCATGCCCATTGCTGCTTTGGCTGCAAGAGCCTCTATGCTTGCTGTGTTTTGAATTCCTTCCAGGCTGTCTTCTACAAAGGCAACACCGCAGGCTGCCAGGCAGCCTCGGCCTTTGAGCTCAAAAGCCAGCTCGCCCATTGCTTCATCGTGTTTTTCAGGATTGCCTTTGCTTTTTTTCTCTTTTTTGTTCCTAAGATGTTTCTTCAGCAGTTCTTCGGATGCCAGCCAGATATCGGCTTCGTCCAATCCGGCAAGCTTTCCGTGAGCCCAGTATTTCAGTACTTTAAGCGAAATCTCGGGGTCGGCGTTGATGTTGCCCGGAGTATTTGCCCAGAATCGCTGTTTGCCGATGTTATCAGCGAAAATCTTCGCCCATTCTATGACTTTAGGGTGCTGCAGTGACTCTTCCAAAGTCATATCTACGAGCTTTTCGGGTGCAACTGCATACTTTAACTCTGCAATTGCAATTGCAAGCGCAACTCTATGAATAATGCAGTTAATGTTCTCGAGCGGCAATCCTGTTTCAGGGTGGCGTTTTGCATAGAGCCCCACAAGCGTCTCCTGGGTTGATTCCCAGTAATTGTCGGAATAATCTCCGAACTTTGGATAGCTTGTGTGAGCTGGCTTTGTGTCTTGAGGTGCTTGCATTGCAGACCTGATTGTGAACATTGAAGATCCTATTCTAGTCTAGATCCGATTTGGTATCCAGAAGCGGCTTTTTTGACAGACGAAAGAACTGAAAAGAATGCTTGCAAAGCTTCTCTTTTCAACCGGTGTTTGTTTTCGGACAGTGGAATTTTTTCTAAGTGCACGATAGTTCAAGACCCCACTAATAGCAAGAGGGAATTTTTGCACGGAGCTTGCCTGATTGATCGAAGCCCGCACTGGTATTGCATTTAGGGTCACGATAAAAATTTTGCTCTCAAAAAGTGACACTGCCGACGCCCCTATATCTAGTGCTGCTTGCCTCTGGCTGATAAAGTGCAAATCAGTAAAGCTGCAAGCCTCTACCCTCTTGTGTTTATGCTTTCTCTTGCCCTTATAACTTGCACTGCCTGTAGTGTCCCGGCAATGGCGGAACCTTCTTGCTCAGCTACCGCTGGTAGTGGCATGCTGCGCCGTTTGGTTTTCTGAAGCAAAGTCCATAAGATCTCCAGGCAATGCAATCAAGAATGCGCTAAAATCTGCCCTATGAAAAAGCGGGTAATGTGTGTTTTCGGAACCAGACCTGAGGCAGTCAAGCTGGCGCCTGTGGTGCATGCTCTCAAGCGGTCGAACCGCCTTGAGGCAAAGGTCGTCTTGACAGCCCAGCATCGTGAAATGCTTGACCAGATGCTGCGCTGGTTCGAAATTGAGCCTGATTTTGACATGGACATCATGAAGCATGGGCAAACACTTGCCGAGCTGACTGCCCGAGTTGTGACCGGTATGGACAGGATCTTGCAAGAAGAAAAGCCTGATTTGTTGCTGGTTCAGGGCGACACTACTACGGTCATGTCTGCTTCGCTTGCTGCTCACTATCAAAAGGTGCCTGTGGGGCATATAGAAGCCGGCTTGCGCACAGAGGACCGCTATAATCCGTTTCCGGAGGAAATGGCCAGGAGGCTTACCACGCAACTTGCGTCAATACATTTTGCTCCTACAACGCGTGCGCTGGATAACTTGAAGCTGGAAAACATCTGCCAGAACGTGGTGATGACAGGCAACACGGTTATTGACGCTCTGCTTGAAACAGTTGCCAAACTTGAGCATAGCTCTGTAGACACAGGTCTTTTTGCCAATGCCGATTTTGAAAAGTACAGGGTTTTGCTTGTCACGGCTCATCGCCGTGAAAACTGGGGAGAAAGCATGAGCGAGATTGCACATGCTTTAAAGGCGATAGCAGAGGAATTTCCGGATGTTCAGATTCTCTACCCGATTCACAAAAATCCAGTGGTCAGAGACTCAATTGAGCCTGTTTTCCAGGGCCATCCACGCTTGATTCTGGTGGAGCCGCTTGACTATGTGCCTTTTGTTTATGCGATGCAGCGTTGTCATTTTGTTCTGACAGACAGCGGCGGGATTCAGGAAGAAGCCCCTACCCTTGGAAAGCCGGTTCTGGTGCTTCGAACCAATACTGAACGCCCGGAAGCTGTTGATGCCGGAGTTGCCAGAATTGTGGGAGTTAAAAGGGAAGGCATTATAGAAGCTGCTAGAGAGCTTTTGCTGAGCAAAGAGAGCTACCAGCAAATGTCTTCGGCAGTTAATCCTTTCGGTGATGGTAAGGCTGCCGAGCGTATTGTCGAAGCTTGCGAGAATTTCTTATATGCGCAGGAGCGGGTCGTTTGAAAGGTTAATCTTGAGGCAATAACCTGCTGGTCAAATGTTTATACAAATCACCGGGCGCCCGATTTGATGGAAACTGATCGAAGAGGTGACAGATTACTTGTGTTCCTGCCGGGGAAACTCTCGGCTGATACATCAAGACCCAGTCGGGACCATCGAGTTGGATTCCTTTGAGTCTGGTGCAGAGAGCCGGTTGATTCTTAGCACTTGTATAGGCTGCAAAAAGATCCAGAAAGATTTCTTTGCTTTTTCGAACCCGGCTTTTCATTTCACTGAACCTATCTGAAATTGAATCAAGTGAACAAATGGCATGGGCTGGCTGAGTGGTTTTGCTTTCAAGGTAAGTATCAATATCATGTATTAGTGAAAGATTCTTTTGTTTGAGGCTGATCAAAGTCTGGTTGAAGGTGAGAAAAGCAGCTCCGGTCAAAGCTGCCAGACCCTTGCAGGAGCTGAATGCGCAGATATCTGCCAGATCGTGATTATCCTCCAGATTTATGGAGCCGGTTGCATCCAGAAAAAGCTTTGCTCCCAGCCTCGAAGACAGAAGGTGGATTTGCTTGATATCAGATAAAAAAGCATCGGCAGTCTCGGTGTAAGCCGCCAGTACCCAGTCTGCCTTGCCGAGACTGGACCAGTTGTTTAGAAAGTCATCATAAGCAATCAGTTGCAGCGATTTAAGCTCGTAAAGTGACTGCAAGCTCTTGAGCATTTCATGCAGGCGAGTGCTGTAATAGCCGCTGTTTACTACCACTACCGAGCCACGCACGAAGCTGGCCATGCCTACTTCGATTGCGGTGGTTGCAGAGCCTTGCATAGCGGCTACTGTGTCGTGACCGGTAAGCGCTTTGATTCTAGAAAAGACACGTGATTTCAGTTCGTCATACTGGTGATCGGCCCGGGTAAACACTGGTCTGATGTCGAATATGCTGTCCGGATCTATATTTCCCGGTCCGGGCGTAAGCAGGCATCGTTCGGTGTTTCGTTTAACTACAACAGCATCAAGCGCCCGCTTTCTCATGTCCGTGCTCGATATTCCCGGGGTTCGCTCAAGTACTTTTAGATTAGACACGGCATTGAAATTTTCACCTGAATGAACAAGTAAGGCGGCATCGTGCTTTTGCAGGAAATCATCATCTATCTGCCAGGGGCAGGGCACTACCTCGTCCACGTAGCGCAACGCTTCTAAAATCTCTTTGCGCTCATCGAAAGAAAGCTCAGGCGCGTGTCCTTTGTGCTTTATGACTTCGTCGTCGGTGGTGAGGGCTACTATAACGTGATCACCCAGCTCGCTTGCTTTCTTAAGCAGTCTTATGTGACCGTGATGGAGCAAAGATACAGACATATCGACAATTATTCGTTTCATTTTGTGTGCCTCAACACTCTTCTTCCCTGGTATTTAGTGTCTAACGTTATTGTCTTGACCCTCTTGTACTGTTGCTCCCAGGCCATGCACCATGAGCAAACGTATATAGTATTCACAAACGGGCTTCCAATCTTCGTTGATTGGAAAGTATCGTGATTCATTTTCAACATAACTGCGATTTCCCCTATACTCCGTGTGATAAGCCAGAATGCTGGCTCTTTCTTGTGGAGCAAAGCTGGAAAGCACTTTTTCTCTTCTTTCCTGCTTTTCCACGAGCTTATCTGTGGAGGCCAGAAGAAAGTAATTGTATAGACGGAGCGCTGGAAATACAGTGGCTACGGTTTTCGGTAATGAGTGGAATTCATCGAGCCAGACAAGGACAAGGCCAGAATGCCGCAAATGCTCACTTACAAGCTGGAAAAATTCTTTGGAATAAATGTTGTTACTATACGCCTCGGTAGATCTTAGCGGGTCAATCAATACCATGTCATACTTGTTGCCAGTCGATTGCAGATAGCGTCTTGCATCGTCAATAATCAGCTCTACTCTTTTGTCGCCGAGCATGTCTTTATACAACTGCATTTTTTTGAGGTTGCTAATCAAAGATCCGTTGATTTCAACAATAACGACCTCTTTTACATCTTGTATTTTCAGTACAGATTCAAGAATTGACCCGGCACCAATGCCAACCAGCATTACTTTCTCGCAGCTATCTGCGTAAGAAAGAGCCTCGAGGCTCTCGCGATAATACTTGTAGTCGGGACGCTTGCCGTGACCATAGCCGTTTATGAAGTTTAAGAGTACATTCTGGTGTTGATAGGCCATTACCACGCCATCGACCCCTTCTTCAAAGTACTTGCTCCAGAGTTGCCTGGAATCGTGCGGCAATACCGTGCTGTGAATTCCGTCGTAGAGCTGCATTCGGCCAGGCAGAAAGAAACATACTAATGTCATTGCCAGAAAAATAAGCGAGCGTTTTTTTAGTGATAAACAAATGCTGTCAGACAATCTTGATACAGGTAAAATCATGGCAAAGCCTGATAGTAAGAAGAGGATAAGGCTAAGCTCCGTGCCCAGAGCCGGTAGCAAGAAAAAGCCAGTGCAAATACCTCCAAATACATTACCTGCGGTATTGAAAAAATAAGTAAGCCCGACAGCTCGCCCTTCTGAGCTTTCGTCTTTGAGCGCAAGCGAACTCATGAGCGGGAAACTCGCTCCCATAAAAATGGTGGGAATGAACAAAAAAACAAATGGATAAAGAAATATATCCCACCAGTTAGTAGACTTCATAGTGAAGAGACCACCTATAAAGCCTGCTCCGGCAGGCGTTTTAAGAAGCAGAAAAAAAACAGCCAGCGACCCGGATATATATAAAGCAGCAAGAACCTGCAGCAAAAAAAAGACCCCAAGCTTGTTTATTGATTTGTGCTTCTCGACCAGGAGGCAGATGCCATAGCTTCCTGTCGAAATTCCAAAAAGATAAGTGGCAAGAATACTGGCAAAAGAATAGGGTGAAGATTTAAGCAAAACTTGAAGCATTCGAAACCAGAGAATTTCGTATCCAATTGCCAGAAAACCGGTAATGAATACCAGCGCAAACGCAGCTTTGCCAATGCTTTGTACGCTGGAGCCTGGCAAAGCTGCGCCAGGCTTTTCGTTAGACTCGTCTTTTGCAGCCAGGCTTGCGCTTGCAGGAAATTTCGTGATTGCAATTAAAAGCACCAGCAAGAAGTTTATTGTGCTTGCAACATATACGGTTGTGTCCAAACCGAAGAGGGATATAACAAGGAAACTTCCCAGCAAGCAGCCGGCTGTTGCCCCAAGTGTGTTTATAGTGTAGAGGTAAGAAACAGATTGATAAAAGTCGTGTCCGGACCGCTTGAAGATCTTTACCACAAGCGGCAAAGTCATGCCCATTAGCAGGGTGGGCAGCAGCAAGAATGCGATTATGCAAAACAAAGAGAATGATGCAGGTGCGCCAGCAGTCGTTTTTCCCAGCAACTGCAAATAGGGAAGGCTTGCCAGGCCGAAAATAGCAAGGCATGACTCGACGATTAAATACGTGAGCACGAGCCGTTTTTTTAGACGATCGGCAAGGTGACCGCCCAGAAGTCCTCCCAGCCCCAGCCCCAGCATGTATACGGAGACAATAAGAGTAGTCGCAACTGCGCCAACCCCATAATGTAGTGTAAGAAGCCGTTGCCAGGCTACCTGGTAGAAAAGTGAAGATAAGCCGGATAAGAAAAAGATTCGAGGAAGCATCTTATTCGGCGACAAAATCATAAGATCCTCTCTGTTTTCAAAATACCATGGTGAGAGCGTCTCTGCGAGGCTGGAGCATTAGAAAATCAGCAGCGCATTAAAACGTTTGTCCGTATAAAAGCCCTGCGAAATTTGCCAGCCTTCAAAAAATGAATCCTCGTATAACAAATGGTTCTGGTCGTGCGAGTTACGCGGTAGGTCCGCCACCAGGACCATTTTTCTTGCTACTCTTTTCATTTCTGCAAGCACCTGTCTTGCGTATTCATGATCTGGAAAGTAATGAAAGACCCCGAAAGCAAAGACTTTGTCAAAGCTATCATCTTTGAAAATCAGATCGTTTCCTTCACAGGCAAGCGCAGAAAAGCCATTCATGGCGATTGTTTTGCGAACCATGCTTTCTGAGCGATCGCAGCCGACGTATCTGCATGACCTGTGAAAGTGTCTGGCCAAAATGCCGGCAGCGCACCCTATTTCAAGCACACGGTCTTCTTGCTTAAGATCAAGCAGCTGCACTAGTTGCTCTGCGGCTTTTGCGGAGTCTAAACTTGTGTGCTCAAAACCACTGACCTCTATGTGCTCAAGGCTCTCACTGTCGCCTTTGCGGTCCCATAGTGCATTCCAGTCAAAGTTCATTGCCCTACCTGATAGAATTAAGTGCAAGAAAACAATTCTAATAAGATTAGCAGTTACCGGATGATTCTACACCAGTGCTTTGCCATCGACACTAAAGTCCAAAATGATTGATTGAATGCCTTCCGGCAGGGGCATGAAATAGATGCGTCGAAGTTTAGAGGTTGCCAAATGCCCAGTTTATATACTTTAACAGGCGGTTTTTTGCTTGCGGCTTATTATCAAGTGTCTGCGCCATCGCCTGCGCATGCATACTTCGACCCGAGCACCGGCGCTTATATAATGCAGATGATCTTTGGCTTTGGAGCTGCCGTTTGGCTTGCGTTTCGCAGCTTTCTCAATAAGCATGGCAAAAAGGTCGAAACTCCTTCGCTTCCGGAAAAGGACAGTTCAGAAAAGGAATCGACAGACTCTTAGTTCTGTACTTTGATGGGTCGGTATGAAACTCGACAAGCAGCCCGATGAAACTAAAGAGCAAAAGGGGTTGTTTCTTTTTCACCCATTTCTTTTCTGCTTGATGCCAATGCTTTCTATGCTTCAAATAGTGAAAGAAGTCGTAATGCCTGAAACAATCGTGCCTGCCATTATTGTTTTGGAATTAGAAACTGCTCTTGTTTATTTGCTTTCATTCCTGTTTTTTCGCGACTTCGGCAAGGCTGCGCTTTTTACGACAGTTCTGAATTTCATACTATTTTCGTATATGAGCATTGAAGCTGCAGTAAATAGTATGTGGCAGTGTTTCTTCAGCAAAGATGCACCGGCTGCGGTACCGTTACTTGTCCATGCCTTGCTGGCCTTTGCGATTCTGGCCGGTTTGTTTAAGAAGAATTGGGTTATCGGCAAACGCAGCTTCGAACTGCCGCTTGCTAATCTCAGCCTGGCTCTGAACCCGGTATCTGCAATTCTCCTTGTACTCAATGTTTATCCGGTCGTTTCCTATTATTTTCATATGGATAGCATGTCAAAGCCGGTGCTTGCTTCGTTTCATAAACTTTGCCAGCAAACAGAGCTTGATAAGCAAAAACCCAGACCAGATATTTATTACATAATTGTGGATGGTTGTGCGCATCCTCAAACACTCTTAGACGTTTGCGGCTATGACAATTCACAGTTCACAGATTTCCTCAAGAGCAAGGGTTTTTATATTGCAGAGCGGGCAAGCAGCAACTACGACAGAACTGAGTATTCTCTTGCTTCGTCATTCAACATGCAGTATTTGGACCAGATACCTGAGAAGATTGGCAAAGAAGTCCCGGGATATTTCATAGAATGGCGCCTGGTGCATGACAGCTGTTTGCAACGGCTGCTTGCATCGCTTGGATACAGGTTCATCAATATTTGCTCGTTTTCTACGGGTACTGATTTCATGCCTGGTGCTGATACCAACCTGCGCACGAGTTTTGGAAATCACTTTATGATTGCAACCGCCCTACTCGGTCCTCTGCGTGGTCTTGAAAGCTATATTCCGGCACTCAGAGAGCTCTATGTATTTAGCCAGCTCAAGCAGGCGGCTCCGCTGGCTCAAGTTGTTCAAAGCTCCGGGCCAAAGTTTGTTTTCTTACACACAGAGTTGACCCATCCACCCTATCTTTTTGACCAGAACGGCAATAAACGACCCTTGCCGCTAAAAGGTATGCAAAGTGATTGGAGAGATGCTGCAGATTACGGGCAGCAGGTTGCTTTTGCCGAACACCATGTAGAAAAATGGGTCAGCACAATTCTCGAAAACAGCAAAGAGCCCCCGGTAATAATTTTACAGGCGGATCATGGACCAGGCCCTTTTCAAACTGCAAATGTCGTGACTGATGAATCAAAAGCCGGATTCTATACGGCTGAATCTGTGCGAATGAAGATTTTGAGTGCCTATTATCTTCCTTCAAATAAAGCAGGTGTAAAGCCGCTTCTTTATGAAGAAATTAGCCCGGTCAATAGCTTTCGGGTTGTTCTTGATCAGTTATTTTCAGCACATCTGCCGCTTTTGCCGGACAGGGCTCTATTTCCGGAATCGGGCCATCAAAATCAATATGATTGGAAAGATATCCGTGAAAAGGTAATATTCAAACTACGGTCTTAGCAGGTTGTTCGATGAAAGGGAAAGGGCAAAATATGAAGGAAAGAGCTGCCTCTGAGCACGGAAGCCTGCCAGCCAGAAAGGTATACGTTGCAATGTGCGCCGATCTGATTCATCCCGGCCATCTGAATATAATAAGGCGTGCCGAAGAGCTTGGTGATATAACAATTGGACTCTTTACCGACAGTGCGATTGCCAGCTTTCACCGATTGCCCTTTCTCAACTATGAGCAGCGCAAAATCATTGTCGAGAATATAAAAGGTATTTCCAGGGTTGTAGCTCAAGATTCTCTCGATTACACTGAAAACCTCCGTTTACTGAAACCGGATATTGTTGTGCATGGTGATGATTGGGTTAGCGGACCTCAAAGAACAATTCGTCAACGAGTAATTGAAGTGCTTGGCGAGTGGGGGGGCCAGCTTGTCGAGTTTCCTTATACACAGGGAATCTCATCTGTTGCTTTGAAAGAACAAATGCGCTGGATTGGTACAACCCCGGATCTGAGGCTTAAACGGCTGCGCCGACTATTGGACGTTAAGCCACTCGTGCGCCTGCTCGAGGCTCATAACGGGCTGACCGGTCTCATAGTCGAAAATGTATGTATCGAGAGCGATAATGAATTGAAAGAATTCGACGGCATGTGGTTAAGCAGTCTCACTGATTCGACAGCCAAAGGAAAGCCGGACATAGAATGCGTGGACAAAACATCACGCCTGGCGACGATCAACGATATGCTTGAAATAACCACTAAACCAATAGTATTTGATGGTGACAGCGGTGGTTTGCCGGAGCACTTTGTTTTTACGATCAGGTCACTGGAGCGCCTGGGAGTTTCAGCCATAATAATTGAAGATAAGGTAGGCTTGAAAAGAAACTCGCTGCTGGGTCTGGATGCCGGTGAGGTTACTCAGGATAGCATCGAGAATTTTTGTTTCAAGATCAAAGAGGGCAAGCAGGCTCAAGTAACCAACGACTTCATGATTATAGCCCGGGTAGAAAGCCTTGTTCTGGGCAAGGGAATGAAAGATGCAATTGATCGGGCCGGGTGCTATTTAGATGCGGGAGCAGACGGAATACTTATACACAGCCGCAACAAAGACGGTGCTGAAGTTCTTGAGTTTTGCAAGCTTTTGAGATCACAGGGCGTCGTTGCACCACTGGTAGTGGTGCCTTCCACTTACAGTGCTTTAAGAGAATCGCAAATTGTTGAGGCAGGCGCTTCTATGGTTATTTATGCCAATCATTTATTGCGCTCGGCTTATCCTGCCATGCTGCGTACCGCTCAATCGATCCTTACCCACGGGCGGAGCCTGGAATGCGATCAAGAGCTTATGCCAATCAAGGAATTACTCAATCTGATTCCGGGAGGCTTCTGATTTGCTCAGTCCTGAAGCGTTTCTTGAGGCGGTTTCGGCGCTAGGAATCGAATTTTTTGCCGGGGTACCCGATTCGGTGTTGAAGGAGTTTTTGCTTGTTCTTTCCTGCAAAATTCCAGCAGAGCGCCATGTGATCTGTGCCAACGAAGGTGGCGCTATTGCTCTGGCTGCAGGCTATTATCTGGCCAGTGGCAAGTTGCCGCTGGTTTATATGCAAAACTCGGGACTCGGCAATGCTGTGAATCCGCTGCTTTCTCTATGTGATAGCGGCGTATACGGAATCCCGATTTTCTTGTTGCTTGGCTGGCGCGGGCAGCCTGGAACAAGCGACGAAGCGCATCATCAACCAATGGGTGCTGCTACCTTAGCTTTGCTGGATTGCATGAAGATTAGTTATAGAGTAATGGATGCATCAAGTCGCGAGATCAGCGCTAACGTGATTGAAGAGCTGGGCATAAGAGCGATTGAGTCTAGATGCCCTGTTGCGCTTATCTTTGCAAAAGGCAGTTTTGCAAAGGCCGCCAATAAAATTGAAGCAAATATCAGTTCAAATGCGGAGTTAAGCCGGGAAGAAGCCATAGAGATCTGCCTGGAGCTTTTGCCGAAGAATACTGTGTTAGTGGCAAGTACGGGAATGACATCCAGGCAATTGTATGAATCAAGAAATTGCCGTCAGGAATCACATTCACTGGATTTTTTGAATCCAGGTGCAATGGGGCATGCATCGCTGATTTCGCTTGGGTTAGCGCTTGAGCGCCCGGAGCGTCGGGTTGCTTGCCTGGATGGCGACGGTGCCCTGATAATGCATATGGGTTCTCTGGTCAGCATAGGAAAAATGCATCCGGCAAATTTGATGCACATAGTTTTTAACAATGGAGTTCACGATTCAGTTGGCGGCCAGGAAACCGGTGCACTCGATATAGAGATTGCAAAAATCGCAAAGTCCTGTGGCTACTCCGATGCTCGGCGTTGCTGCTCGGCAAGCGAGCTGAAAAAGGCAATTGAGCATGCTCTTGTGAACAAGGGGCCGTATTTGATAGAAGTCTTGATAAAACCTGGTAGCAAACCGGGTCTGGGTCGTCCAGAGGCGAATTTTGAAAAACAAAAACTGGACTTTATGCAAAGTTTCTAGAATCGGAGTCAGGATCTAATGCTCAGGTCACTTGTGGATTCAGCAAGAAAGGTAGCCCGTGAGTTCAGTGAACTTGAACGTTTTTTTGCTGATGAAAACAAAGCTGCAAGAAGGCTGGTTTTCTATTCTGAAAGAGAGATTTTCTACAATTACTTTCAAGACTACATTGAGAAAATTCTGGAAATGTCCGATCTGGAGCTCTGTTATATAAGTTCCCAGAGCAACGACCCGGTTTTTGAAAGATGTAAGAGCCGGATAAAGCCATTTTATTTCAGAAATACACTAAATGCTGTGTTTTCGCGCCTTGATTCGAAAGTGCTTGTTATGACCAATCCAGGCTTGAATAAGCTCAGCATTAAACGTGCTCCGGACCATGTAAAGCACGTTTATGTTTTTCATGGAATTGCAAGCGTCCATAAGGGCTATTTACCTGGATCTTTCGACTACTATGACAGTATATTTTGCATCGCTCCTTATCAGGTCGATGAAATACGCAAAAGCGAAGAGTTATACAAACTAAAGCCGAAAGAGCTGGTCCTTACCGGTTATCCCCTGGCAGAACGTATCTGGCGCGATCATCAAGGTTATAAATCCGGGGCTCGCGAAAAGTCCAGGCCCTTATGTTTGATTGCTCCTACCTGGGGACCTTCGTCAATAATGGAAAACTGTATAGAAGGGCTGGTCGAGTCACTGGCGCGCACAGATTTTGAAGTTCGATTGAGACCGCATCCGGAATTTATCAAGCGCAATCGGAATAAGATGAGAGCTATTGAGAAATTCATCTCAGGCTTCGCTAATATAGAGCTAGAGCTCGAACTGGGCGCTTTTGAAAGCTTGCATCAGGCAGACCTGCTTATTACCGAACATTCGAGCATCTCATTTGAATATGCTCTTGGCACAGAGCGACCGGTGCTTTTTGTAGACACTCCCATGCGTGTGGATAATCCGGAATATCAAATGCTGGGAATGGAGCCGGTAGAAAACGTTTATCGCAGTAAAGTGGGAACTTGCGTCAGTCCGGAGCGGATTTCAGAGGCCGGACGCTTATGCAGTGAAATGATAGAAAGACAAGCGCTTTTTCGCAAAAAAATCCTGGAAGCGCGTTTGTTGCTATTGAGCAACTGGCAATCATCGGCAGAAATCGGAGCGAAATACTTAATAGACATAGCGCAAAGTTAAGAACTGGGTTCTGGCAAGGTTTCACCTAAACGCCAAGGAAATGCTAAGGAAAGTGAATTAAATGTATTAGACGCGCTATGATCTGCAGGTGTTTTTGCGCCAGAAATCTGGCTTCCATTCAGTTTTTCAGGAGATGAGGACTTGACTACTACAGCAACTGCAGAAGAAATTTTGCCATATGGTGAGTTCTTGACGGACGAGCACCATGCAATTAGAGAAATGGTGCGGGATTTTGCAAGCAACGAGATTGCTCCTAAGGCATTCAAAGTCGACAAAGAAGCAAAGTTTCCGGCTGAAACCTTCAAGAAGCTCGGTGAGCTTGATCTCTTGGGATTGCTGGTTCCGGAGGAATATGGCGGTGCCGGGGCCGACTATCGCAGTTATGCGATTGCAGTAGAGGAAATAGGGCGAGCATGCGGATCTACCGGACTCAGCTATGCCGCTCATTGTTCGCTGGGAACCAAGCCGATTGTGATGTTCGGCAACGAAGATCAGAAGAAAAAATATCTACCCAAACTGGCAAAGGGTGAATACATAGGATGCTGGGCTCTTACAGAACCCGGTACCGGTTCGGATGCTGCTGCGCAAAAGACCACGGCGAAGAAGGTCGGTGATCACTGGGTATTGAACGGCACAAAGCAATTCATAACCAATGCAACCGATGCAGAAGTTTCAATAATCATGGCAATGACAGACCCGGAAGCAGGGCGCAAAGGCATCTCGGCCTTTGTAGTCGAAAAAGACACACCCGGTTTTTATGTGAGCAAAGTAGAAAAGAAACTGGGAATGCGCGGTTCTCCTACTGCCAGCCTCACGATGGAAGACTGCAAAATCCCGGCAGGCAATATTCTAGGTGAGCCGGGCGAAGGATATAAACAAGCCCTGATGACCCTTGAGGGCGGGCGCATTTCAATTGGCGCTCTGGCTCTGGGTATTGCGCAAGCAGCACTTGATGCAGCCCTGCAGTATGCTAAACAACGTGAAGCGTTTGGCCAAACAATCGGTAAGTTCCAGCTCATTCAAGGCTATCTGGCAGACATGGCCACTCAGGTTCATGCGGCAAGGCTTTTGCTATATCATGCTGCCTGGATGAAAGACCACGGCAAGCGCGTGACATTGGAAGGTTCACAAGCCAAACTTTTTGCATCTGAAATCTCAAGCAGGGTTTGCAATCTTTGCGTACAGATCCATGGTGGTTATGGCTATATTGAAGAGTTCCCGGCAGAGCGCTTTTTGCGCGATGCCAAGCTTTGTGAAATCGGTGAAGGAACTTCTGAAATTCAGCGCTTGCTTATAGCCAGACAGCTCGGGCTTTAGAAGGCTCAAACTCTTCTAAGATATTCCTCGATCAGAACCCGGAGTCTTCCTCATCTGACGCTTGAGGAAGATCCTCGTTTGCACCCAGCTTCTTCATGAGCTCTTCTTCTTCTTCGCTGATATCAGCCGTGTTGCGGCTGCGTCGAAGAATCGAGCCGTATTTGACCTGATCTATAAGGGGTGCATCAGCTTTACGCTGAGTTTCATTGGCCGGTGTTTGGGATGTTCCGCTTTTTTGCTGACCCTGTTGGGGGGTGTTGCCTGCTTGCTGGGCCTGGTCTTTTGCCGGGGCTCCTTGCTGAGCCTGCTGGGCTTGCTGGGCTTGTTTAGCCTGGTTCAGTTTTTGGGCATCTATGTATTTCTGGTTCTGATTCATGACTTTGCGGCTCGGATCCTGAGCTTCAGGCTTTGGTGCGGCGCTCTTGTGTCTTTGTTCTTCGATGATCTGGTCTTGCTGCTGCCTGTAAATGACCTGCTGATCGGGAGTCTGCCCGCTTACAGGCGGCTGAGCATGACTTTGCGAATTCATGATTAGAGGCAGCTCGGCCGCTTGTGCTGACTGATCGACTGAACTCCGCTCCTGATAGCCGCCGCTGTAGTTAAGAGCATTGCTTTGGTAGGTGCTTGTGTCATAGCCGCTCTGGGAGTAGTCAACGGGGCTGGCAGCCGCATAATAGCCCAGGCTCACACCTTCATCAGCAGCAGTTTTCATATAATTGCTGCCGTAATCGCCTGCCTGTCCGGCCGGTACATCCACAGATACCCTGTTTACATTGCCTTCCAGATCGATGACTTTTGGATCAAGAGGCGATCTTGCTTCATTTATTGGCATTGCGGAACTGTCACTTAAAGCTGCGTTTGAGCTCATTGCGTAAGAACCGAAATTGGCTGCGGCAGCATTTCCAAGGGCTGGGTCCACAGGGGCCAGGCTGGCAAAATTAGCCGGACCGGCAAGATTGGAGTTGATGGCATCCTGGCTCAAACCCTGGCGCATCAAATCGTTGTTGGCAGCAGGCGGATTTGCGGGATCGAATCCTTGCGTAAGCTGCATATTGGCGGCGGCAATGTTCGTGTCAGCACCCTGCCGGGTGATTGTCTGGTCTCCCGCTTGCAGATTGCTTGCTTGCAGCGGCACGGGAGCTATTGCTCCGAGGCTTCCTGTTAGGTCTCCGGTGTTGAGGTTTGTGCTTCCGGAAATCGCATTGGCCACAACCTGACCCTGGTCTATTTGAGCGCCGGTTCTGGAAGCCAGATCCGCAGGTGGAGGCAGCGGGTTGTCCTTGTTGGGGCCTACTTGAGATATAAGTGCAGCAGCCAGCGCATCGCCTGTTAGTCTTTGCGCAAGAGCATCTTGTTGTTGCTTCTGCTCGGCGCTTGCATTTGAAAGCGCTTGTTGCTTCATTTGCTCCTGTGCCTGCAGGGCGCTCTGTTGTGCTGTTTCTCTGGCAAGCGCATTTGCTGCATTTTGCTCTCCTGAATTTGCAAAGAGTGACTTATCAGCATCGTTGTTCAAATTATTTGCAAAGCCTTGATTAGCTGCCGGCAATGCAAAGCCGGTGTTCAGCCCTCCGGCATCAAGTTTCGGCACATCTACCACCGGCGGCGGTCCTGCATCTACGCTTACGTTTCCAATTGGAGAAGAACTCAGCGGTGAGCCGGGTGAGGCTGGAGACCCAAGCATGCTTGTATCTTTTGCCGAGCCCGGTGGCTCTGCTGCTCTTATATTTGCATGCTGTGTCTGGCCAGTGCTTACAGGGTGAACGATTTGTTTGTTGCCTTCGCCCTCAGAAGAGGCTCGCTCATAAGAGCCTATGCCCGAAGCCGCCATGGATGCAGTTGAAAGTTGAGAAGATGGAGCCGAAGGCGGTGCGGCATTGTCGCTGGGTTTGCCTTCCGGAGATGGGTGTCCTTTGCCCTGGGGGCCGCCGCCGCCTTTGCCGGAGCTGGCACCGCCGCCCTTGCCGCTTGCTGCTTTTTCAGCCATTTTGCCGGCTTCGGCGCCCGCTGCTTTAACCAGACCTGCAAAGTCGAATGCGAATTTGACACATGCGGTAGAAAGGAAATTAAGTGCGGTCATGATCACGGTTCCGGTGTCGTCTATGCCGCGGAAACATGCCATCAGTAAAACGGTGGTATTCCAAAACAGGCTCCAGAAGCAGATTGTGATTACACCTTCACACCAGTTAGGAAATGCTTCCCTTAACTGTTTGACCGGCCAAACCCAGAGTGCTGCCATAATCGGTCCTACAAACCATAGATAGTAGAGGTAACACATCTGGAATGCACACAAAATGTTCCAGGTCATCGCAAGTGCAGCGCCCATGCCGTTGTATGCTGCTCTCTGAGCATTCACTGCATAAGGCACTTTTTCATTTGCTTTGTTCTCAGGGGCTTCATAAAGACCGGCACAGGGATCTTCGAGTTTGACATCGAGGTTGGCGCCTTCGAATTTGGCACGAGCGCCTGTTCCCTGGCCCACCATCTCGGCTTCCTGTTGGGGAATGTAGCCTTTGTTTTCGGAAGGCAGGCGTGAACCGTACGCCCTTATATGGGCGCACATTGCGTCTCTGTACATATCGGAGCCGAATATTCGCGAATACTCGGACTGGATTGTATAAGCAATCGAGTTTGAAACATCGATTCCATAGTTGACGATCAAATAGGTTCCTGGAATCAGGAATATCGAAACTATAGATCTGTAAATTCCTTCAACCGGGCTTATTTCACCGAATAAAGGAAACCCCTGTGCAACTGTCGCCTTTGCCTGTGTAGCCACTGCGCCAGGAAGTAGAAGCAATACGGCCATGGGCATGAAAAGTTCGTTTCTCAGGCGATTCCACTGGTTGCCGGCGTTAGCGGTGAAATTCTCGAGGTAAGAACGAACAAAGTCTATTGCGCATCCGGCTTGCTGTTTTTCCATGTTCGCCGAATTGTCGGCGTTTTGTTGAGTCTGGGTATTCTGAACTTCCTTAGCGGTTTGCAGCCAGGAATTCGGTTGGAAAAGTGATTCAACCGCTGCATCCTGAGCAATGGTTCTGATTGCGGCAACTTCGCTTGCTGAAGCCGGAGTGGTGCCGCTTTTGATCATCGAAGGCATCTGGTTCCAGATGCTTTGCCCGGTTTGTGAGCCTGCAAATGGAGCCATTTGCGCTGCAAAAGGCGGAAGTGTAAAAGGCCAGGTCTGTCCGGCAATTTGGGCTGTGTTCTGCTTATTTGCTACATCAGGTCCGCTGCCCCCGCTTACGTGTTTGATACAACCGCCGTTCCATGAATCATCGAGAGAGCCGACACCAGCACAAAACTCTTTGGCTGCCTCGTCCTGATTTGTGCGTGGAGAAGCCATGCCGCTTCCGCCGCCAACACCTCCGCCTGCGCCGCCGCCGCCGCCGCCAAGTATCGGTGGAATACCACCGCCGCCGAAAGGAGGTATGCCGCCACCTGGAGGATTAGTGCCGCCCCCTGGTGGATTGCCACCTTCAAAAGGTGGGGTACCGCCACCTGGTGGGTTAGTGCCGCCGCCGTCAAAAGGAGGTATGCCGCCCCCTGGTGGATTATTGCCGCCACCATCAGAAGGAGGTATGCCACCGCCCGGTGGATTATTGCCGCCATTGTTTCCCGGCCTGCCTCCCGGCCTGCCGCCGGGGCGTCCGTCACTGCTGTCTTGTGGACGCGAAATGTTGTTTACTGCGTTGTTGAATGCGCCGCCTGCGAATCCGAGCCCGCCAAAGCCGCCGGCTCCAGCTCCCGAACCGGGGCTGCTGCCGTTAGGGGAAAAGTTTCCGTAAGGGCCTGAGCCCTGGCTGTTTTTTCCATTTTTTCCTTTTGAATCTAAAGACAGATCCTGGGTGCGCGGTTGCGAAATATGGATAGTATCAACTTTCTCTTGTGACCAAGAGGCTGGAGATAGACTTGCAAGCATGACGATTGCCAGAATGCCTATTTTGCTTTTGCTTAACTTATGCTGAATCATCATCTATTTCCTGCTGCGATCACAAATCTACTTAATTTAAGAACATAAAACTCAAGATTTTTAGGCCATTGGCGGAAGATCAATATCTCCGGCCATTTTGATTGGCTTGTTGAAGTCGCCGGCGTCAGGCTGCTCGTTACCGCCCGGTCCGGTGGATTCAGTGTCGGTGCCTTTGGCATTATTAGCTGCGGAGCTGGTGCTTGCGCCGTCGCCCTGCATTGCTACAGGCATGCTGCTGTCAGTACTCGGATTGGCCGAACCTGCTGTTTTTGTGCTTGCCGTGCCACTTGAGCTGCCGCCACTCTGGCTTCCCGATGGCGGGTTGCCACCCTGGCCGCCACCTTTGCCAGCTCCGGCACCGGCACCGGAAGCACCGCCGCCGCCGCCGCCTTGTTGAGCTTTTTCCAGAACATGTGAAACGACTTCACCCGGTCTGAACTCGAATGGCTGGAAGGGAACCATGACGAGAATGCCCATGAATGCGGTGTAATAGTACATTTCGTAGTGGCTGTTCGGATCAACATCGCCGCTTTGTAAGCGAACGACCATGCAAAGCAACACAATGCACCACCAGAATTTCCATAAAGAAAGAACAATCACACCGTCAAGCCAGCTGGCAAAACTCTTCTTGAATAGATCCCTGCCGATTGCCGCCGGCCAGGCATATAGAGCTGCAGCGATCGGACCCAGCAAAAAGAGATAACACATCATCACCAGCTGGAAACCACCGAGAACCTCAAGTCCCTGAGAAAGCAGGGCGTTGATGGTGTTGAACATGTTTTGCACCGACACGTTCAGGTCATTCTGTCGTTCCTGAACTGCCGAAGCAGACGGGGTACCCTGCAGTTTGCCCATGTTGGCATCAACATTTTTTATGCATCCGTCGTTATTTTTTGGATCAGTTGCATAAGCTTGTTCTTTGACCCAATTCATCAGGGTCTCTACCTGAACGCGTTTTGCAACTGGTTCGGTGAGGGCGTTTCCTATATCAATGCAATAACTGACGGTCAGTTGTGTTGCAGGAATCAAAAATATGGCCATGATTGCGCGGAATATGCCAACAAAGGGGCTGGATGTATCTTCATCGCTATTTCCGAGCAGGCCGTATGAAACAAGTGATTTTGCCTGGGTCAAAAGCGCCCCCGGCAGGAGAAAAAGAACAGCCATCTGCATGTAGCATTTCTTGTACATTTGCTGAACCATCCAGATCACGTTTGATTCATCCTTGAATGGTTGTTGCGCGGAGCAAGGGCTAGCGGCATTCTCGTTGGCTACGTTGATAAGAGGCAGCTTCATGTTAGTAAAAGCATTCTCGCAATTTTGTTGTGCGCAGTTACCCTGGTTGTCGGCGTTTTGTGCGTTCTGTGCCTGTTGCACGCCTTTAGCAACCTTTGCCCAGCCTCTGGGGTTCGGTACTTTCTGGGCAAGGTTGTCTGCAAGCACTGTTTCTATGCCTGCAAGCTGGCTTGCCACCGGAACTGTTTGCGAGTTCATCAAGCTGGCACCGTGTTGGAGCTGGCCGGCAGAACCATACTCCAGGCCTGCTGGTATGAGAATGTTACCTAGCCCGCCCTGGTTGTGCTCAACATCATTGTGGCTTACCACACGCGGATCTTGCTTCAGATAAGGCTTGTAGTCAATTGTTGTACCGAAAGCCGAAACAAACATACATTTAGTGGAGCCGCCCTGAACCGCGCCGCACATTGGCTTGGTATTTTGTTTGGCTGTGTTTTTTTCTTTGCACTGCTGTGGACCGCCGCTCTGAACAGCCTGACCCATCTGGTTACCCGCTCGATCTGGTGGTGTTTCTTGCTGGGTTCCAAGTTTTTCCGGTCCGCCCTGGGGATCCGATTGGTGAGTGTCAGCTTCGAAGGCTTTTTCGTCGCATGGTCTGTTATTGCCTTTTGATTCTTTGCAATTGCTTGAGGGTGTCGGGGAAACCTCGTTCAACGGTTTGAGAATGCTGGATGGAGGGTTGTCTGCCTTTGCTGCCGGAAGCGGCAGGAAAAGAAGCAAGGCCAGTATGGCGAAAAGGAGCTGCGATCTGTTTTTTTTGTTTCTGCGCATGTTTAGTAATCCAGCTGTGAGGGCGGAAAGAAAAACACAGTGGCATCCAGGCCTGGGCTGTACAGAGCTTAGGATATATGGATCTTAGTTTATCCCTCGTTCTGGTTTTTGCGAAGGGCATTGAGCCAGTCTAGCTAGCTCAACGTCTGTCTTGCAATTTTTACGAGGCTATCACCCGATCTCAGTTGAGGAATTTCCTGAGAACTCAGTATTGCCTGATTGCCCTTGCTTAGAATCAATCTGCCCCTGGAGGCAGGATTGTTAATGCGCCAATTGAGGAATAAGATTCGCGCTGACTAGAAGAGATTAATACTCTTAATCCGCCCTGTCAAGTGGGCGATGATTTACCTGGCGGCTCTTCTGGCAATTTTCAGTCTCGCTTGATTAAATTTTTTGGGAGCTGCTTTGGGGAGTTTTGTGAAATCCGATTTAGCTGATTTGCTTTGAGATAGGCCATCAACAATATCTATTGATTTTTGCTCCCCGATGATTTTTCTAAAGAGCATTATTTGGCTCTTTTGAGCGAACGTGCGAGAATCGCCAGGTGACAAGCGAAAACAAAACCTATTTTCTCAAGTCCATATTGATGGCAAGGGCGCTTGCCGAGCTGACTGTGCTCGTGATTTTGAGCTTGCTTCCTCTGCTTTTGCTTTTGAGCAATCATTTTTTTTCAATACATCTGATTTTCAGAATCGGAGTACTGCTTCTTTCCCCGGCAGCCATGCTGGGAATCTGGGGGCTGGGACAGATTCCTTTCAAAGTTGAGCTGTGTGCCGACGGTTTGCGTACTTTTGCGTTGTTCAAAAAAGAGCAGGTGAAATGGACTGAGATGTGCGGTTTGAAGCAGAGCAATAAATACGGTTTCAGGCAATATCTCGTTTATCACGCATCCGGAGAAATATCCTTTCCTTATGTAATTAGCGGTGTGTCCGAGCTGGTTGAAACCATAAGGAGCCGCTTGCCCAATCGAGGGCGTAGTATTACTGGCGATGCTCAAAAATACAAGCTTCCGACGCTGGTTTTCTTTTTAGAGTTCGTAAAACTGGCTTTTCATGGGGTGTTTGCAGGCTTGTTTTTCTGGTTCTATGATTCTTTGAAGAGTTCCGGAAAAACCTCCACAGAAGATTTGATCTTGATTCTCTCAGCAGCTGTTCTATTTGTACTTGCACTTTTCTGGAGGCTTGCCCAGCTTTTCAGGCTGGTGAAAGAAGTGGAATTGGTTAGCAGCGGGCTCAAAATCAGCATGCCTTTTAAGACAAGCCAGCTGGGATGGAATGATATCGAAAGCGTTAAAACAACAAACATGCTTGAACCTGAAGGGGTGGTTCTTAAAGGAAAAGCGCTTAATTGTCTTGTGTCCAACAGTATGGACAGTTTTGATGAACTGAGTGAAGAACTCAAAAAAAGGCTTGAGGAAAAGAAAAAGGCTGGCGATTAGGTTGAAACCGGCATTCTTTCAAACAAGCTTATTTGCAATTGATTCGAACCAGCTATGGATAACCCGCCTGTGCAGATCAAATGCAATATTAGTCGGCAGCTCTTCGAAGCGGAAGCTGCGTACTTCGCTTGCGTCGTCGCCGGCGCTTAGATTGCCGCCAATTGGATGTGCTTCGTAGAAAAGAATAATCACGTTTATGCCCCTGCCGGGAGCTCCAGCATCCAGCAGGCGTGATACTCGAACTTGAAGTCCTGTTTCTTCAAGAACCTCGCGACATGCTGCTTCTGCGGGGTGTTCTGCTGCTTCGATAAAGCCGCCAGGCAGGCACCAGTCGTCGACAAAAGGCTCGACCCTTCGCTTGACTAGCACAATGCCGCTTTCCAGAGGTATAACTGTTGCGGTAACTGGCTTTGGGTTATCCCAGTGCACAAAGTCGCATGATGAACAGGCCAGTCGGCCCCGGCCGCCGATTGCGACCAGACCCAGTGCTAACGAACAAAAGGGACACGTTTTCAATTAGCTTCCTCGTAGGTAGTTCTGATTGTAACGGCCTTTGAAATACAATGCACTGATTTATATTTTGGCTTAAAGACTGCCAGGCACCGAAAGTAAAGGGTATAGCAGTTCCAGCTTGCGAGCTTGAATTTAGCTAAGCTGTGAATTTGATTCATATATGGAAAGCCTGCTTGATGTCTTATAGAATTAGCCGCAGGGTATATCGATTGATTGACTCGGTCGTTTCAAGACTCTGTCAGGAATTCGGCTGAGGCCAAAAAGCAGGATTCTTTCAAAAACCATAAGTCAAGTAGTGCGTAAGATCAAAATTGATTCATAATGATGTCTGATGCATATGCATTAGCTAGTTCGGAGACCCGTATGAAGCAAAAGCGCAGCAAATCTCAGCTTAATGAGGTAGGCAGTAAATTGCAAAACCAGCAAAGCACCGTTAATGGTGGCAATATTCCGGTGAATGCTAAGACAGATTCGAAAAGCTTGGAATGTGCACAGGGCATCTGCTCTGTGAGCTGGAAGCCAGACAGCCTCAAGAGATAGGCTTTCCGATCCGTAAGTTTTTTTAGTTCTTATGATTTTTCTTTGTGGCAGTGCATTGTTGAATAGCCGCCTGGTTCGTATTCCTTTTTTTGTGACTTTTGAGACTTTGTGACTTTTGTCTGCGAAAACAAAAACGGGGCAAGCGCCTGGCTGCCCCGTTTTTCGATAATGCGGAACTTTTATCAGGCGATGGTTACATCATCGCAAAGATAAACATCCTGTATTGCATTTAGAAGTGCAACACCGTCTTTCATTGGTTTCTGGAATGCTTTGCGGCCGGAAATCAATCCCATGCCGCCAGCACGCTTGTTGATAACGGCCGTTGTTACTGCTTCTGCCAGGTCATTCTGACCAGAGGCACCGCCTGAATTAATCAAGCCTGCGCGTCCCATATAGTTATTCACTACCTGGTAGCGGGTCAGATCTATAGGATGCTCGCTTGTTAGTTCGGAATAGACGCGTGCGTCTGTTTTGCCGAATTTGAGGGCATTGTAACCACCATTGTTTTCAGGGAGTTTCTGCTTGATGATGTCAGCTTCGATGGTGACACCGAGGTGGTTTGCCTGGCCTGTGAGGTCAGCTGATACATGATAGTCAATATCGCCAACTTTGAAGCCGCTGTTGCGCAAATAGCACCAAAGAACCGTGGCCATACCGAGTTCATGAGCTTCATGGAAGGCTTTTGCGATTTCTTGAATTTGTCTTCCGGATTCAGGTGAACCGAAATAAATGGTTGCTCCAACTGCGACTGCTCCCATTTCCCATGCCTGGCGGACATCACCGAAAAGGATCTGGTCGAACTTGTTTGGATAAGTGAGGAATTCATTATGGTTGAGTTTCACAATGAATGGAATCTTGTGGGCATATTTACGTGCCACTGAACCGAGAACGCCGAATGTTGACGCCACTGCGTTGCAGCCACCTTCGATTGCCAGCTTGACAATATTTTCGCCATCAAAATAAATCGGGTTCTTGGCAAACGATGCACCGCCTGAATGCTCAATTCCCTGGTCTACAGGAAGAATTGAGAGATAACCGGTGCCTGCAAGCCTGCCTGAATTAAAAAGTGTTTGTAAGCTGTGCAAAACTCGCGGCGATCTGTCTGTGCTTGCTACAACCCTGTCTACAAAGTCGGGACCCGGCAAATGTAACAAATCTTTCGATACTGTTTTGCAATTGTGGTCGAGATAAAACTTGGACTTGTCGCCAAGTGCTTTTTCAATGCTACTCATTTCTGTCATAACTGGCATAGACTACGGCTCCTCAATGAAAGATAAGAAAGAGCCTACATCAACTAACTCTCTGTTGATTAGATGATCACAATAGATCAATTTTCTTGCTTAATAAATAAGATCAATGTCTATCGGTTGCTTCCGATAATTCAAGCAGCACGCCGCCACTGGCTTTTGGGTGTACAAAAGCAATTCTGGCTCCGCCGGCCCCAATTCTTGCTTGCTTGTCAACAAGCTTGACCCCGGCAGCATTAAGCAAATCAAGTTCACTGTCGATATTTTCGATGCCCATACAAATATGATGCAGCCCAGGCCCGCGCTGACTTAGAAACTTGCCCACCGGAGTATCCGGACCCAGTGGTTCCAGTAACTCAATGTGAGTGTTGCCAGCATCAAGCTTGGCAACTCTCACCCCCTGATCTTCAACAAGTTCAACTGCAATTAACTTCAAGCCCAGATTTGCTTGATAAAACCCAAGCGCCTCATCAAGATTCTGAACGGCTACAGCAATGTGATCTATTTTTTTCACTTTCTACGGCAAACCACCCCTGGCAGGACCGGGTCCAAAGCCGGTGTAGCGTTCCATTGTCTGATTGAAGCCGTTAAAGAGATGGTATTGATTGGCTTCGTTGTATTCAGGCCATAGATGTGTTGATCTGATTAGCTTTTCTGCAATGCTTGCTGTATCCCAGGGAGCCCATTGTTGCCCCCTCCACTTGAAATCATAGTAATGTCTGTTAAGGTAGTCTGACAGATTATTAGTACTGTCGATCTGCAACTGATAAGCCTGACCGTCAGGGCGGGCATAGAAATAGGGGTTTTCTTGCGGCACTGGCATAAGTGTGTCGGGGCTCGGTCCGGGAGCTTCAGGATATGAGATGCCTGCAGCATTTGCTCCATTTGCAAACCCGATAGACAGTGCAAGAAGTGAAAGAATGAGGAATCGGCTTATCATAGTAATCCTTTCTCTTTAGCAAAAAATGCTGCGTTTCGATACTAAATAAGAAGCCCCGCAAACATCGGTTTTCAAGATGACAGCCGGAGCATCTCCTTCAATAATACGATGCTTTCGTCAAAAAAGGGAGCAGGTTTAATCGCATTCTTAAATGGATTGCCATGAAAGGTTGCCATTAAGGCGATAAACTTGGCTTGGGATCCAGATTTGTGTCCGGAAGTCAAGCGAAAGGCTGGCTTCCAGCAGGTAAGACCCAATTGCCGGAGCCAGTTGAGGAGATAAGTAATGAATCGCAAGGCAATCAAATTCAGAATCAATCTAAGCATTGCAGCTTTGCTCGGTATGCTTTCGGCCCAAGCTGCTTTTGCTGCTGACGGCCAGGTGCTGCCTATCAAGAGCATCACTGCCGGTGCCTCACAGGAACTTGTAATCGAGTTTGCTGCTAAAGCCTTCCCTGCAACACCCCAGGTTCTCGATTTGCCTGGACCGAACCACCGGGTCGTGATTGATTTTGCAGACGCAAGCCTGGATAAGGGCAGTGTTGTGTCCCAGGAAGAATTGAGCAAAACAATTTCGAGCTCGCTTCCGTTTGTTAAAGCTCTACGTTACCAGGAGCTTGAGAATGCGCCCAAGCCGACTGCCCGCATTGTGGTTGCCTTGCCGGAAGACTTAAAAGTAAAGCCGCGTGTGGTCAAACTGGAAGAAGGTAAAGTGGTAGTGGCATTTTCAGACCAGCCAATTGCCCTAGCGCCTGAAATCCAGCAAGAGAGCAATAACCTGGCCTCAGCAAATACGATCGAACCCGCACCGCCAGGCACCGAATCCGGTGCAGCCCCTGCTCCAAGCAGCGCTGATGACGGCAAAACTACGTCTGCGACAAACGTAGGTGCCGGCAAGATGAAACTTGAAGACGGTTCAGTAGTGAATGTAAAGCTTGAAGCCGTCCAGCGATATAACAAAGCTGTGCAATTGCATCTTTCAGGAAAACTCAATGACGCAATTGCTGCATACAAAGAGGCGCTTACCGTGAACCCGGCTCTGGCCGAAGCGCACAGCAACCTGGGCTTAATATTCAACCAACAACATAATTATGCACAGGCGCTTGCAGAGTTCAGAAAAGCACTTGCCATCAACCCAAAAGATGCCATCACTTACAATGGCATCGGTGCGGCTTTAAGAGCCGAGCATGATCTCCAGGGGGCGATCAAAAACTGGCAAACAGCTGTTTCCCTGGACCAGAAGCTGGCTACTGCACACTACAATCTTGGAACAGCATATGAAATCGAAAAGGATTACGACAAGGCGCTTAACGCCTACAGGCTTGCAGTCAAAAACGACTACCGGCTTGGTGAAGCATATTACCGCATGGGTCTGATTCTGGAGCGCAAGCATAAATCCGAAGAAGCTGCTGAGCAGTTCAAAGAAGCCTTAAAAGTATCAAGCGATTCCGAATATAGTGAAGATGCGCGTCAACGGTTGGTCTTTCTGCAGGGCAAGAAATCAAAAACCCAATAAGCATCGTAATCATATTAGTCAGATTCAGTCTTTGATTTTCGATACGAGCATGCTTGTGCTTTTTCCTGGAACAAGTTCGAGGATCACAACCTTGCCGCCGTGTTTTTCAACCACCGGAGTTTCTTCAAGATTTTCCGCTTTATAATCCGCCCCTTTTACATGAATGTCAGGCTTAAGCTCCGTTAAGAACTCTACTGGGGTTTGCTCGCCGAATATGCTCACATAGTCGACTGCAGCAAGAGCACATAATAATTCGGCGCGGTCCTGCTCGTTGTTGATTGGTCGGCTTGGACCCTTTAGCTTGGTAACGGAGCTGTCACTGTTCAAGCCAACTACCAAGATATCTCCCATGGATCTGGACTTTGCAAGAATGCGGCTGTGTCCTACGTGAAGAATGTCGAAACAACCATTGGTGCTTACAACTGTTTTGCCTTCCTTTCGGAGTTTTTCGCCGAGTTCTTTCAAATCCTGACGCAGGACAATTTCTCCCATTATCGCAAGCTCCTGAAGTCCGTCTAACAGTTTGAAATTATCTGCGTTTATTTCTGCTAGCGCGCTCTTGATAACCTTGAAGCTTTCAGAGAACTCGGGGTTAGCGCAACCTAGCTGCAGGTTTATGACAGAGATTAGCTATTTCTAGTCCAGAGAGCCTCTGTAAAACCAGCTTCAAGCTTGCTTATCAAGAGCTTCAGGTAGTAGCCTCGAGTCCCAATGTTTTTTCCCGACTACAAGCCCATTTCTATCGAAATCGAATAAGCAGTCACTGACTCAAGCATTTCAGCTCCAGAAACTCTGGTTCTAAGACTTGTGCCTGCTTTTCTTTGTACGGGAGAAGACTGTTTTTTGGCGGGTGCCGCAACTCTGCACACCCGTGTCATTTAACTCATAAAGGAGAACAACCATGTCTCGTCATCGTGTAACAGCTCACGATGAGAAGCCTGGACGGATTCTTCGCCGGCGTATCGAAACCTGGCTGAAGACCCTCGCTGGTTTTCTCATGATGGGCGGCCTGATTTTTGCCGCTCTCTGGACTTTCAATTTCTCGTTCGAGTTCAAGCTCGGCTTCTGGCTCGTCTATCCGCTCTTGACCGTGGTCGGCTGGTGGTTCAGCGACAAGATCTCGGTTTACATCATGAAGTGCACGCCGGCCGATCCCGCCAACCCGCGGGATGCGCGCTTGCTTGCCATTGTCGACCGGGTCTTCAAGAAGTCCGGACTCAAGCACAAGCCGAAGGTTTTCATCTCGGACAACCCGCTTCCCAACGCGTTTGCGACTGGTCCCATCCATCGCAAGGCGGTGGTCGCGGCAACAGCAGGACTCTTTGAGTGCGGCATGAACGACGATGAAATCGAAGCGGTGTTCGCGCATGAGCTCGGCCACGTCGCCAATTACGACGTGGGCATCAACTCGCTCATTTCAATCATGTCCTCGATCTTCTTCCTGATCGTCGACACCGGTGTGCGCGCCTGGATTTCGACCCTGAACTGGGTCAAGCGACTCATGGGCATTCGCGTCGAACAGCGCGTTCTGCCTCCGATCGTTGCCAACGTGCTCATGTACGTCATCTTCTGGGCTACCCAGCAGTTGACCAAGCTGGTTCAGATGTTCGTGGTTCGCTCTCGCGAATTCGGCGCTGACGCCACCGGAGCACACTACACCGGCAACCCCTGCGCGCTCGCAAGCGGGCTGATGAAGCTGGTGGCCTATGTCGAGAAGCACCGTCCCAAGGGGCGTGATGCTGAGGCCTATCGTGTCATGCGTATTTGCATGACCGTGGACCCGATCTTCGACACCCTGGCTGAGCAGCCGGCGCCCAAGAGCATCTGGCAGCGTCTGAAGGCGCTCTGGAAGAACCTGCAATTGACGCACCCCCCGGTGCCTCAGCGGGTCTACCAGCTCGAGCGCATGAACGGCGGCCCCTGCCCTCTGCCCAAGGTCTAAGGAAGTCAAGCGGCGAGTCGTTTGAATAAAACGGCTCGTTAGCTTCCTGACCTGCAAGTCTGGAGATAAGCGCAATTACGCGCTTTCTCCAGGCTTGCTTTTTCATCTGATAATATTATAGCAAATAGTAGGAGATCTAAGCCTGGTAAGCATTCGGTAAAGACAGGTTGTGCTAAAGGAGAAATTATTTTCTAG
>CAZTQO010000070.1:0-35182 GCA_964615655.1 uncultured Candidatus Obscuribacterales bacterium
CTGGGATACGAACTCGAAGAACTGGACCATGGCCATGCGTCATGCTGCCACCACGATCACGGAGGTCTGGCGGCAAAACTTGAAATGCCTCTGGTCATATTTGCCGGAGTTCTAATCGCATCCGGTCTTGCGATTGAATGGTTCAAGCTAGGCCCTCTCCTGCTTTCAAACATATTGTTCGGCATTGCCATGGTATCAGGCGGCTTTTTTGCCTGCCGCGGCGCGTTGAAATCTTTGCGCCAGGGAGTTTGCGACATAGAGACTCTCATGCTCATGGCGGGTGTGGGAGCAGGTATATTAGGTGCACTTTTTGAAGGCGCCTTCTTGCTTTTCTTATTCAGTCTCGGTCATGCACTTGAACACAGAGCTATGGAAAAAGCGCGTCATGCAATTGATACGCTGGGCGAACTCAGACCGCAAAACGCGCGCGTCAAACGAAACGGAGACCTCGTTGAAGTCCCGGTTGGAGAGGTTTTACGCCATGAAGTCATTGTAATCAGACCCGGCGACCGCGTGCCGCTTGATGGCACTATCGTATCGGGTGAATCGACTCTTGATCAGGCAACTATAACAGGCGAATCGGTTCCCGTGGCTCGCAAAGCCGGCGACCAGGTTTTTGCAAGCACTGTAAATATAGACGGCACTCTTGAAGTAGAAGTAAACAAATTATCCGGCGAGTCGATGCTGGCGCGCATCATTGACATGGTGGCAGAAGCCGAAGCACACAAGAGCCCGACACAAAGGCTTGCAAAAAAAATAGAGCACATTCTGGTTCCTTCGGTTCTGGTCGGCGCCCCGATCTTGATGGCTGTGCTCATGCTCACAGGCACCTCATTGAAAGAAGCGATACTCAGGGGCATCTCGCTATTAGTGGCAGCCTCTCCCTGTGCGCTTGCAATCGCCACCCCGGCTGCGGTTCTCTCGGCCGCAGGCCGAGCCGCACGCGGCGGCGTTTTGATTAAGGGCGGCGCTTACCTGGAAATTCTGGGCAGCGTTTCTGCAATTGCATTTGATAAAACCGGCACGCTGACGCTCGGTCACCCGCAGGTAAAAACAGTAATTACACTTGAAGGCGTTTCCAAGGACGCTCTTGTAGAAGTTGCTGCTTGCGCCGAGTCTCACTCTTCCCATCCGCTTGCACAGGCCGTTGTTCGCTATGCAAAAGAGAGCGGCTATAAGTCTGCTCATTGCCAGTCAAGCCAGGTAATACACGGAAAAGGCATTAAGTCCATGGTTGACGGCGTGCAAGTATGCATCGGCAGCCTGGAGCTCTTTGAAAACGACGGTGTTCCGGAAGCGATTCTAAAGGCAGCCTCGGAAATTGAGAGTGCCGGACAAACCAGCATGACTGTAAAACATGGAGACAAATTTCTGGGAATTATCGGCATCGCCGACACAATCAGGCCTGAATCAAAAGCAGTACTTGCTCAGCTCAAACAAATAGGCATAAAAAGGAACATCATGCTTTCCGGCGACAAACAAAAGGTCGCAGATTCAATTGGCAAAGAAGCCGGTGTTGATGAAGCTCGCGGCGAGCTTTTGCCTGACGAAAAAGTAAAGGAGCTGCGGGCACTTTCGCACGAAAACGGCGGGGTCGCGATGGTTGGCGACGGTGTTAACGACGCGCCGGCGCTTGCAGCAGCATCTATAGGCATCGCCATGGGAGGCACCGGTTCGGATGTCGCTCTTGAAACGGCTGATCTGGTTTTGATGAGTCACGGCTTGAGCAGGCTCCCGTTTGCAGTCAGGCTCTCACGCACAGCCTCAACCGTGATCAGACAAAACATGGTGGTTGCAGTCGGGGTCAGTGTTCTTTTGATAATTGCCACTATTATGGGCTGGGTCAAAATAGCACACGCTGTTATTTTGCACGAAGGCAGCACGCTTGTGGTTCTGGTTAACGGACTGCGTTTGCTCAGGTTCAAAGACGACTGAGTTGCTTCACTAATTGAAGGGCAAAAATCCGTGTTTGCTTCCTGTGGGTGAACACTTCAGCCCGATTTCGTTTCCTGGAAGGAAGCACAAGGAAGGAAGCACAAGGAAGGAAGCACAAGGAGGAGGCACGAGGGGTCAGTGAACCAACTGAGGCTCTTCTGAAACTTTGAGAGTGGTATCAGGCTCTGTGCCATCCTGCTCAGGCAAAAGAACTCTTTTCAGGTACATTTTTGCCGTAGGCCAGACATATGGCGACTTACCGGTCAACTCACGCAAGTGATTGCCAGCGACCGAAACTATGGTAGGGTATTCGGCATTTTTGTAGAGGTAATACCACTGCTTTACGCACTGATTGAATAGATGCGGATCTCTGTTTAGAGACCGGGACTTCCATTTGGTTTCAAGCGCATCTGCATAAATTTGCCTGGCTTCGTTGTCTTCCGGCTGAACTTCAAGCACTTCTTCGATCAGCTGAATTGCAAGATCAAAATTACCGTCTCGCATCTGGCTGGCAGCATGAGTTCGCTTGCTTGCCGGACTTTGATTGTTCACCACTTTCAACAGATCCGACTTTTCATTGTCAGGTTCACCAATCTTAAGCGCTCGGGCCCTGAGTCCTGGCTCAACAGAAGATTCCTTCAGCGAATCCACCCAATCCGCCTCTTCATCTGCAACACAGGCTGGCCCAAACAGCGCTAGAACCAGAACGGCTGAGGAGAGGCTAAGTACTTTGTTCAGTCTGGACTTTTCTATGGAGAGCATTTATCGAATTCGCCTTGACTGGGCTTCAGAAGATACTCGACTACAGGTCATTCAGTTCGTTCGTGCAAGTGTGCAAGCGGGGCAAACTAATGGCACGTAGTTGTCGCCTATTCTCGGTTATTGACAACCGTTCTTGATGAAAGATATCTAGAAATGAGCCGAAGATATCCAGAAAAGAGCTGCTGTTTAGCCAGTGCTAATGAACCGGCTATTGATTGCGTATACGATCAATGTCGTCGGCATCCTCCCCCCCAATGTCGCAGGCACCCCCCGCTGAATCCAATCCCACCAAAAATGGAGAGAAAAAATGGCTAAAGTAGATCCAGTACCGAAGGGCTATCACACCATAACACCCGGACTTACAGTCAAGGATGCTAAAGGGGCGATGGAGTTTTACAAAAAGGCATTCGGAGCAGAAGAAAAAGATGTTTGCTTCGGACCGGACGGCAAAAGCATCATGCATGCAGAACTCAAAATCGGTGATTCGATGATCATGTTGAATGATGAGTTTCCGCAGATGGGCTGCCTCGGACCAAAATCAATCGGCGGCACACCAGTATCGTTGTTTCTATATGTAGACAACGTAGACAGCTGGTTTGAGCGTGCAACTAAAGCCGGCGCTACAGTAACCATGCCTGTATCAGACATGTTCTGGGGTGACAGGTTCGGTCAGCTTGAAGATCCGTACGGACATAAATGGGGCATCGCCACCCATATCGCAGACCTGACTAAAGAAGAAATGGAAAAAGGTCAGAAGGAGTGGGAAGCAAAGCAAATGGCTCTCGCAAAATAAGCTACTGCTGAATCACGACCATAACCATGAATAAATCTGCTGGTGACTTAGATTACCGGCAGATTTTATTTTTGCGGGTCAGGTAGCGAAGCGCAAATAGACAGCAAATGGTGCGTGCCAGGGTCCAAAATTGCTTCAAACTGTTCGGCCGGAGGGTCCATAGGCGCAAATGGTGCGTGCCAGCGTACAGTATCGCTTCAAACTGTTCGGCCGGAGGGTCCAAAGGCATTAAGGCACAGATAGAGCTGAGATTCTGCCCTGAACTCATGGCACCCAGAACTCAAGGCGCCCAGAACTCAAGGCGGTTCTTTAACGATCAGAAGTCGAAGCGCAGGCGTCCAAATGATAATTAGCCCGGCTTAACAGAATTGCAGCCATAACCGCAGATTCATCAGCGAAAGCTTGCATGCTGATAAAAACTGCTTCGCGTGAAACTCCGATTTCCTTTACCAAAACTTTTACCAGAGCAATACGGGCAGCTCTCAACTGATCCTGCTGCAACTGCTTTGCCGGCCCCTGAGCTTTCTCATCGATAAGCATCAGCGAATCAAGCGTAAAGCCCATATTCTGGCAAGCAGCACGCACCTGTTCTCTGGCCTGTTGGCACAAGCCCAGAGCCACCAGCGCCCTGCCGGCCATTATATGATTGGCTGCGTGGCTCCTTTCAAGAGCAATTTTGCTTGCCTGTTCGATTTTTGATAGAACCACCTGCAGCTTTTCAATCACTGTAAGCACTGCACGATTTTCTCTTCTTTCCAGGGAATTTTCGACCTGCTGGTCCCGGGTTTCCATATTTTGAGCCGGCAAGCTTTGAGCTTCCAGGCTTACAGTTTCCGTACTTTGTGCTTGCGAATTTTGATAATGCGGATTTTGAATTTGAATGCTTGTGTTCATTGGCTTATCTCCCTTGCTTTGTATCTGAAGCATACGAAGAACTTGTTTCAGGACTCGCGCAAATTTGTTGCATATTTGTTTCAGCTTCAAATTACTTTTCTCCCCTGCAGAGCGGCCCTGCAGAGTTCCTAGTTCCTGTTATTTCTTAGCGCTAAAGTCCTTTTACTCTCTCTAAAAGATCGATACGGTTTCGTTTGCATTAAGTATCACTTGGTGATACAATATTCACAGCCTACCGGCCTCACAACGTATCGTTTAACTATCCCTTTAGCGAACAACAGGACATGAACAAGGGCGCCATATCCAAATATGTAGACGATCTACCAGCAAACGGTCGCTATACATTTAGCCGCGCTGAATTGGAAGAAAAATTTCAGGCGTCTGATGCAGCCATCAAACTAGCCCTTCTTCGCCTTCGCAAAAGATCCCGCGTAATAAGTCCACGCCGCGGATTCTATGTAGTGGTACCAGAGCAGTACAGATTTACAGGAGCCCCACCACCGGCCTGGTTCATTGATGCGCTGATGAAAGACTGGGATTCTCAATATTATGTAGGTCTACTTAGTGCAGCCGAAGTTTACGGTGCTGCGCACCAGCGTCCTCAAGAGTTTCAGGTAATCTGCGACCGCCCCCATCGCAGCATCGAGATTTCCCGCTACCGCATTCATTTTTTCAAGAAAAAAAATGTGGAAAACGTCGCTGTCCTTAAGCACAAAACACCAACTGGGTTCATGAGAGTGTCCAGTCCTGAAACAACAGCGCTAGATCTCATCAGATACTACCAGGACGCAGGTTTCTATTCCAACGTTGGAGCGGTCATTTCAGAACTCTCAGCAAAAATGCAAGCTAAACATTTACTTGCTGCAGCTAAGTGTGATGTGGAACTTGTTGTTGTACAGCGGCTCGGTTATTTACTCGACCTGTCTGGAAAAGCCAGACTCGCTGATCCCTTGAATGATTGGCTAGCCACGAAATCACCGCGCATTGCGAGCCTCAGACCAGACATGGACTCCGATCTGTCTCAGTTAAATCGGCGCTGGATGCTACTAGTAAATGAAAATGTGGAACTAGAACCGTGATACCGCAGACAGTACTCACTATATGGCGGAATCAACAGGCTCCCTGGCCAAGCGACGAGCAGGTCGAGCAAGACCTGATTATTTCAAGGATTCTTGTTCAACTTTTTTCTGATGAACTTATTGCTGAGTCTCTCGCATTTCGCGGCGGCACTGCCTTGAACAAGCTATTTCTGCCTACTCCGGGCCGCTATTCCGAAGACATCGATTTAGTAACGATCCACGAAAAACCGATTGGTCCGACAATGGGCAGAATCAAAGAAATTCTTACGCCCTGGTTGGGAAAAGCCAGATACAAACAGACTGAATCGATGGTTACTTTCTATTTTTCTTACCTTTCAGAAACAGCATTGGAATTGCCTATGAAACTAAAACTGGAAATCAACACCAGAGAGAATTTCACCGTTTACGGTTATGAAAACCGCTTACTTGAAGTAAAAACCAATTGGTTTACCGCTAAGGCCGATATCAAAACCTTCGCTCTGGACGAGCTTCTTGGAACCAAACTGAGGGCTCTCTATCAACGAAAAAAGGGGCGCGACCTGTTTGACGTCTGGCATTGCAAATCCAATTTGCTGGTTGATCCGGAAAGGGTTGTTAAAAGTTTTCTCCGGTACATGGGCAAGGCGGAAATGAAAATAACAAGAGCACAGTTTGAGGAAAACCTATCGAAAAAATTGGGAGACGCTGCCTTTAGCGGCGATATGAAACCGCTTTTGCGTCCTGAATTAAGCTATGATTTTGACGCCGCATTTCAATTCGTTATGGACGAACTTGCAATTCGATTGCCAGGCAAACCCTGGAAGAGGCCAGACTAGCAATTAAACAACAAGTCAAAGAGAAGCGGCGCCTTGTGGGCGCCGCCGGGAGAATGAGAGAGCGAAGTAAAAATCAAAACTTTGTTAGAGGATCGCAAGCGCCAGGGGGGCAAGCTTTGTAATTAAAGGAATTATTTCTTGAAGCAGCGGGCCAATTTGAGAAAGCAATCCGCTAATAGCTCCCATGCCACCTTGAAGCAGCGAGCCGAGCATGCCGCCGATACCGCCTTCGCCTCCGGTGATCGAACCCAGTAAGCCGCCCAGTGGCGACGATTCACCGGCAAAGAGCGATTTCAGATCAGAAAGAGGATTGAAGCCGTCAACGCCGTTATTCAGTGAAGCAAAAGGATCTTTGCCCTGACCGAAAATCGATTCCACCGGGGCAAAGGGATTTGCCACGCTGCTTCCGGCTCCCTCAAATACCTTTGGAAGACCTTCGAATATAGAAGCAAAGCCCTGCTTTGAACCGAGCAAACCACTGTTGAAAGGATCTGCACCGAATATATTTTCAATAGAAGCAGGCAGCCCGGAAAAAGACTTGAGATCCAGATTGGTAAAAGTGCTCAGATCCGGCAGCGTTTTCTCAAGCGATTCAAAATCCGGAAAAGCAGTGCCGGAAAGTGTGGAATCAGCAGGAATCAATGACTCCACGCCTTTCAAATTAGCCTGCTCAAAAACCCGGTCGATTCCCGGAAAGCCCTTGGGAAGACTTTCTGCGGCACCCCGCATCGAGTTGATGATATTGAGCCCCCGACTGTCGCCAAGAATACTCGATAGCTCATTTTGAAAGTTCGCTCCAGCCAATTCACTAAGACCAAGACCGCCATCGATCTTATCTATGCTTGATGATACCGCCTGATCAAAAAGACTCATTTTTCCTACTCCTTTTTTTTCTAAGTACCGCAATTGGTTTGTTTGATTTCGAGCTTTATCGATTGCTCATGGACTCAGAATAGATTCAGGCTGTTACAGATTTGTCGATGATTTGTTTCAGAATTGTCGCAAGCTTGAGCTTACCCTACTCAGGTGAATTACTCAGGCGTGTTGCTCAGGCGTGTTACTCAGGCGTGTTACTCAGTGAGTTACTCAGGCGTGTTACTCAGTGAGTTACTCAGGCGTGTTGCTCAGGCGTGTTGCTCAGGCGTGTTGCTCAGGCGTGTTACTCAGGCTTTGTTGCCCCATGCTACATATAAAGCATCCATTACCAGGCTGGCGTTCCCAAATGAATGCAGCTCTTTGACTGCCTGGCGTCTGAGTTCAGTCCTCTTGTTCAAGCCGAAATTTTCTGCGGCGGCTCCCATATAGAAGCCTTCCAGATTACCGGTTATGGCTTGATAACGTTCTTTTTCTCTCCCGGAGGCTATTACCGGAAAAAACTTTGCCCCGACGTTTTGAAAGCCCACAGCATTGAAAGCGGATTCCAGCTCGCTGCCTATATAAGGATTGAGCCCGTGTGAAATTGCAGAAGCATCCCAGAGAGCCATCCACTCTTTTGCCGCCGGTGCCTGCGGGAAAAGCTCTATATAATTATTGCAAGGCTCAAGCGCATAGAACACACCTCCTGCTGAAAGCAAATCCCGGGCGTCTTTCAATACATCAATCCAGGACTTTCCCAGAGACCAGAGTACTAACTTTGTGAAAACAAGATCAAAGCTGCCTGGAGGCAGGCTCATTTTTGAAGCATCCATGACCACAAAATTGCTTGACGCGTCATTTTTGAAACGTGATCGGGCAGCCCGAATTGCTTCTTCACTTATGTCTATTCCTGTGTATTTTAATTCCGGATTTGCTTTTCTCAGAAGCGGCAGGTTGGAGCCGTTACCGCAGCCGATTTCAAGACAATTGCCTGCTCTTGCTGCCAGCGACGCAAGCAGCTGGTCGTGAAGCAATTCCGCCTGCATGTCCAGGCGCTCAAGTTCTCGAGACTCATGACCAAGCGGATACAGTGGGTTTAAGAGATTGTTATTGCCAACTTCGATATTCATTCTGGAAGCCTCCCGAGTTCGCTTGAAAGTAAAGACATAGCCGATTGAAACTCCGCTTCGGATTTGAGCAAAGCAAAACGGATTTTTTTATCAAACCCTTCAGGGGCTGATTTGCTCCAGTAGAACTGCCTTCCCGGCAATATCACCAGATTTGAAGCCTTGAAAAACTCAAGCAGCTGGCAATCGTCTACAAAAGCTGACTGGATTTTTACCCACTCAACACTGAGATTTGATGATATGGAATGCTCATCTATTTTAAGCAGCTCAGTGCCGGAAATAATTTCTCTAAAGCGCTGCCGCCTCTGGGAGACTTTGCGCCAGACCGCCTCTTCAAGACCTCTTTCATGTGCATCATTCAAGAATTCTGCAAGAAACAAAAGAGCAAAGTTTGAATGACAGAGAAAAATTTCGTCGTAGATTTTTTCAATCTGCTTAAAATTCTCTTGCGAGCAAATAAGCAGGCTCGCCTTGATTTCTTGTGTCGGCCATACTTTTCCGGTATCTTCTATTGAAAGAAAACTCACTTTCGAATCTAGAAGAATTTGATAGCAATCATATGACTGGGGCAAGAAAAAGCGAAAGGTGTTATCGAGAACCAGGGTTTTCTTTTCAGCAGCGCAGTAACGGGCAATTGCTCGAAACTGTTTTTCAGAAAGCGACCTGCCGCTGGGGTTATTTGGATTAACAAGAAACACAGCATCTACAGACGCAAGCAAATCATAAAGCTCTTCCAAAGCTTCGTGATCCTCATTGTCTCCGTGCAAAGTTTCCTCCGGCAGGCTCAGAAGCTCGACGCCTCTTCGCTTGAGAATCAGATAGAGATTATCGAAAGTCGGTTCAATCAGAGCCGTTTTCATCGAATTAGCGGCCAGAAAAGTTGCGACAGTATCAATTGAATTGGATGCTGTCGGGCAGATTTTGAAATGCCGGTAGTCTACAAGCGCCTGCGTTTGCGCCAGTCTCAAGAATGCGTCGCGAAAGGCTGCTTCAGCCTGCCAGGACTTTAACCCGGAGGCTTGAAGCCAGAGCTGCGGCATTTTGTCGATTATGCTTTTTTGCGAGCTTGAAAGCTCATGCGAAGCATGACCGTTTGCCAGATCATGTTCGCTTTGAAGCCCGATTGCTTCAATTTCAGTGAGTGCCTGATATTGGCTTGCGTGGTATTCGCTTGCATTAGCTTCTGTTTTTCCAGGCTGCAGCTGCAAAGCAGGGGCATCTAATAGAATCATTTCATTTCTCCAGTTCATCAAGTCAACGCATGGCAGCTGCCCTGAATCACTACAGTGAATCAGTGATTTGCAGCAGTGGATTTCAAATCAAATCAAATCAAATCAAATCTGTTTTCGTTCAAACTTCGATGTTCAAATCATAGCTTTCAAAAGCACCGGTGTAAAATTGATAGATTTGATATTTCCATAACTTTTGCTTATGATAGTATCAGGCTTACAGCAACAGGGTTTTGACACATGGACCTTCCTTCCCACGAACTAGAAGCTTTTCGCACGCTTGCCCAGACCCTGAATTTTTCGCAGGCGGCAGAAAAGATTCATATAACTCAGCCGGCTCTATCCCAGCGCATTCAGAACCTGGAAAAAGCGCTTGGACTCACACTTTTCTTGCGCGATCGAAAAGGAGCAAGACTTACGGAAGCCGGGCTCAGGCTGCTTCGTTACTGCCAGATTAGAGATCACCTTGAATCAGAGCTATTGAGCGACCTGCTCAAAAACCCCGGAGAGCGGCTGGGTGGCAAACTCAGAATCGCAGCTTATTCAAGCGTCTTGCGCTCAGTAATTATGCCTGCCCTGGCGCCTTTGATAAGAGAAAATCCAGCAATCCAGTTTGAATTCAGCATGCACGAAATGGCAGACCTGCAAGACGTACTGGAGCGCGCCCAGGCTGACTTTATAGTCAGCGATCATGTATTTGAAAGAAAAAACGTACAGAGCCTTCTTATCGGCGAAGAAAAATATGTTCTGATTCAGAGCAGCAGCTATCCGGCAAGAGAAGTATATCTGGACCATGATCCTGAAGACAGGACCACCGAGTTGTTTCTAAATGCTCAGCATATACCGGCAGGCAATTACTCACGCAGCTATGTGGACGACATCGAAGGTATTCTGCAAGGCGTGGCGCTGGGCTTAGGGCAGGGAGTCGTCCCCAGGCATTTGATCCGCCAGGACCCGGAATTGCGCATTGTCAAAGGCAAAAAGACCATGAAAGTGCCTGTTTACTTGCACTATTTCAAACAGTCTTTTTATACGAGCCTGCAAAAAGCAGTGATTGAAACGCTCAAGCTCAATTGCAAAAACTATTTCTAGCTCACTTGACCGAATTCAGGCCTTTAGCCAGAGAATTGTGAGTGCGACATTTTAGCCCATTGCCGCAAAGTAAACATTGCAAGCATGGTCGAGATATTCACGCGTGAGCCGTGGCTCTTGCTGCAGGAATTTGCAGAGGTTTGTCACCTGGTCGATAACGTCACGCGGATGGCAGCAACGCATATTCCGCTTGCCGCTGCGGTACTGGGTTTCAATCAAGTAGTTGACGGCCTCTTCATTGTACGGCACACCCACACGCTGGCAGTATTGCAGGAAGATCCATTTGAACTCTTCTTCCGTGGGGCTTGTGATGTTTATTTTGAATGGAATACGTCTTAAGAAGGCTTCGTCTACAAGATCTCTGGGGTTCAAGTTAGTTGAGAAAACCAGCAGCTGTTCAAACGGCACTTCCAGTTTTTTGCCAGTGTGCAGAGTCAGGTAGTCCACACGTTTTTCAAGCGGCACAATCCAGCGGTTCAAGAGTGACTTGTGGTCGATTCTCTGCCTGCCGAAGTCGTCTATGAGCAATAAGCCGCAATTCGACTTGAGCTGCAGTGGCGCCTCATAGAGCTTTGCCGTGTAGTCATATTGAAGCTCGAGCATGTCGATAGTCAACTCACCACCGACAATCACACAAGGGCGGTTGATGCGCACCCAGCGATGGTCGTAGTCACGCGGATAATTTGCAGCAGATACCTGCTGGTGGTTGTGATCGTCGAAGCAGCGAATAATCTGCCCATCGACTTCAATTGCATAAGGAATAAAAATGTGACCTTTGAAGCTGCGCACGATTCGTTCTGCAATCGAAGTTTTACCGTTGCCTGCATCTCCGAAAAGGAACATCCCGCGTCCGGAGTTAATAGCCGGACCCACAGTATTGAGGGTTCTACGATTGACCATGATGTCTGAGAAGGCAATTTCAAGGTCTCTGGGGGTCACAACCTCTTTGCGGATTGTCTGGTATTTAAGCGACTCCACATATGTGGACCAGGGAACCGGGCAGGCTCCCACATAACTGTTATGGTCGAAATAAGCCCGGGCGCGGTCACGGCCTTTATCAGTCGGCATGTATTCATAGTCAGCAATACCGCCAGAGGAACGCACCTCAATCAAGAGCTGTCTTTTAAGTGATTCAAGAATGGTCTCAACGATCTTAAAAGGCAACATTGTACGATTGGCTATTTCTCTGCCCAGTGCAAAGTTGACCAGGTAAATGTCTTTGAGAATCAGCTCTTCAAGAAAGCCCTCTTTAAGGCCTGTTTCTTCTATGGAGTTGGGATAGGGGGGAACAAACTCTTGCTGTTGCATGCCTCTGACCTGTTGAACCATAACTACTCCTGGCCTTAGCTCTTTTGTTTTGAATACCTGAACCTACATTTATTCTCCCAAAAAATGGGGAAAATTAACAACTTGACTATGAAATTCCGGCTGTTTTTCGTTGTTTGGCCATATTTTCGGACATTTTTTCGGACATTCTCTCAAGTTTTTGCCCCTCTTGCTTCAAAAATGCAATTTTATTTGCCTCCCTTCCAAAGCGGATTTCGCCATAAAGACCGGTAAATTTATCAAGACAGGCAAGAAACTCGGAGCCCTCGTCACCGAAGTTTTCCAAATTATCAATCGACTTTTTCAGCAGGTCTTCGGCAGTGTCGCAATACTGCCTCTCAATTCCCAGCTTGCTCAAATTCAGGCACAAACGGGCAAACTCACGGGAAGACTCCTCTGCAAAATTCTTGTCGGGAGATTTTTTTGAACCCGCAACGAGCTTTCTCAAGCCTGGATAAAAGGCGAGAACGCTTGCAAGCAGAGCCGCCGCAAGACCAGCACCCAAGATAAGCGGGCTTGACCCCGTAAAAGCAGAAACTATAGCAGCAAGTCTCACAAATACTGACTGAAAAAAGCTTTCAAATGACTTATATGCAGCGCTTTCCTGCGCTTTCTCGAGCCAGGGTTCCATCAAAGAAAAGAGATAGGAAATTACAGAACGCGCCTCCAGATGCTGATTTATAAGACTGCCGGGAGTTGCATCCATCGGCACCCAGCCGCATCGCGGCACATAAATTTCCGCCCAGGCATGGGCATTATTGAGCCTCACTTCCCAGTATCCTGTAAGCGGATTATATTCACCCGGTGCATATCCTGTTACCAGCCTGGCTGGAATGCCCTGGCTGCGGCACATTACAACAAGCGCCGAAGCAAAATGCTCGCAGTATCCCCGGCGCGTATTCAATACAAAATCAGACACGGTATCAAGCTTGCCCTGAGTCGGCGCTGTATCAAGCGTGTATTTGCAGTGGCTCTGAAGATAATTGCTCAGCCGCTCGGCCTTTGCAAAGTTATTTCCTTCACCGGCAAGATTTCTAGAAAGCGTCTTGAGCTCCTCAGGCAACTCAGGTAATTGCAGGTATGAGTCAAGATAGAGAGGAAAGCGCCTTTCTTTGTCCGGCTTTTCTTTTTCAGGCTTCAACTTGCGCATGTATTCGGAGACATAAACCGGCACCCTGGAAAAAACCGTGTAAACCATGTCCTTATGAATTCCTACAGGCGACCTGAGCGAGCCATAGGTATCGAGCTGAATCATCGAAGCTGGAAAGTGTATTTGATACGGCACACTGGCACAAACAAGCAGATTACTGCTGTCTGCCTCCACGTAAATCACCTGATTCACTGTTTTGTAATCGAGCTTTCCAGAAACAGCACCTCTCATTGGAATACTAAAACTGTGGTTTGCATTACTGAGAATCTCTTTTGTCTCTCTGGGCCTTTTCATTTTCCAGACCCGCCCGTCATAAGTATCGTATGCCATGCCTCTCAAATAAGTGCCATAACTTGCAGACACCCTTAAAACGATTTCGTCGGTAAGCTTGCCTCTATAGTTGGTATCAAGAACTTCTGCAAAGCCATAAAAAGCATCCGGATTCGCTTTTACAGACCCATCCATTGAAAGCATGTTGAAGTTCGCCTTGTTCAAGAATTCCATCTGCAGCTGGAAAGGAAGCGTTCCTTCCAGGCGAAATTCTCTGGAGAACCCGGACTGCATCCTTGGACTCAAGACAAAGCACAAAACAGACACAATCATCACTGTAACAAATGAAAGGGCAGTTTCTTTAAGCCCAAGAGCAGAAGAAGCTTTCAGAGCGTTCGCTTTAATTTGTGAATTTTGTTTCTGCAGATCTTGTTTCGGCAGATCCTGCTTCGGCAAATCAGCCGCGCCTGCCTGCGGCCCTGCCGGAGACAGTTCAGCCAGAGCCTCTCTGTTTCTTTCATCCAGCACTTTCCATCTACTGAGTGCTCGAGATGCAGAATCAAGCTGAAACATCAGCACAGAAAGCGCGATGAACACAACGATATAAGCTGAGAACCCCAACTGCCGGCTTAATGACGATGCTGCTGTAAGCAAGGTCAGACCGACCATCGCTGAGACGTTAAGATCACGCCTGCGCGGCAAGTCAAAGCAGTGAAGCGCGATCAAGAGCATGAGCATTTTTACAAGCGGAATTCTTGCATCAGCAATGTTTGCGTAAGCAAGCACGATCAATTCTTGAAAGAAGGAACTTGCAACTGCAATTATTCCTACACTTATCCAGATTTTTAAGATCAGATTATTAGAATTACGCCTCAGATAACTTAGATAACTGCCAAGTACACTGCCTGTAAGGCTTAATGTCACAACCCAGAGCGGCGCTTCCGTAAGCTGCACGGCCGAAAGCACACCGGTCATTGCCAGGGCTGTAGAAATTACGCGCAGAGGAATCGAATCTTCGACTTCGCGCCTTTTACCGCCGTGCTGCAAGCGCAAAAAATGTGGCAAGTTGAGCATTAACGATTTCATAGGCTCGCAAAATCCTCAGGCTTGCTCAATACGAATTGATGCGAACAAGGGCGGCGGTCCGCAAGAGCCCGGCCAGCCTGGGCAGCCTCGCCTGTAGCCCGAATTTTCAACACAAAAACGCTGGCTCTACCGCCGTCATCTGCAATGGCATCCTGCCTGCCTGATGACTCCGCTTTTACAAAAACTACTGCCTTTTGCCTTCCTGCAAATCCGGCAAGATCAGACTCATGCTTTTGAGTTTTTGAATTTCCTCCTTTGAATTCTAGCTCTGCAAGCATGAGCATTTGATGCCAATAGTCCTCCCCGTATGAGTTGAGCTGGTCACCCTGGCTCAGCGGCCTGTCAAGAATAAAAAGATCAGGATGAATTCCCAGATTGTGACCGGATTTCAATAAAGATGCGGCGGCCGTGATTCCCAGTTCGTATTGTCCGGGATCATGCCAGTTCTCAGCACAATCAAGAACCACGTCATATGCAGGTAGACCTTCATTTTCCAGTTCCTTTACCAGAAGACGCCCGTGACGGGCACTCAATGCCCAGTGTATATGCCTGCGGCTGTCGCCACGCTGGTAACTGCGCAAGCCCCTGGCATAAGCCGATTGAAATCCGAAATTGGAACTCTGAAAATCGCCGGGCACATATTCACTTGAACGCAGGCGATAAAGAAACTTGCCCTCAAAAGCTTCTGTTCTTGGAAAAACAACAAGCCGACTTTCAGCCTGAAAAAAACCGCTACACCAGACCATGCCCAGCGGGTAAGAAGATTCAATCTTTACGGCAGGCGTTTTATTATATATGCCGCGCTTCAAGCCGGAAGATTCAATCGTCACTATCCGGCTTTCGGAAAGATCTATTAGCAATTCGGCTTTTTTTGATTCAGGATTATCGGCAAGCTGAATGATCAAAAAGCGAGCCAAACACGAAAAGAAGCAGGAAAAGCTCCCGGGCTTGCTCTTTATTTTGAGTCTCAAAGGAAAAGAGTCACCGGCCTGCAAAGTTTCAGGACCGAAAATTTCAAGCGAAATTGTTTTCATTACGAGCACAGGCAAGATAAAGGACAGCAAGAATACAGCCAAGCAAATCGAGCTGATAAAAAAGACCCAGCCGCTGCCGACACTTGCTGCGATCAAATAAGCAAAAAGCGAGAATGCAAGCATTATGTAAAGGCGCGGTTCGCAAGCAAAGCGCTGCTTCAATAATTTCGCCGGTCTTTGTTTTTCAATAGATAGCTCTGAGCTTTTTTCTGGCATCGTCGAAGAAAGCAACTAAACAGGAACCGGCACAGCTTCAAGAATTCTTTCTATCAATTTGCTGTGGCTAACCTTATTGCCGCGCTGCTTTGGAATCACACGATGACCGAAAACATAAGGTGCAAGCTTTTTCGTATCTTCGGGCTTTACGTAATTACGTCCCTGAATAAAAGCAGCTGCCTGGCTTGCTCTCATCAAGAGCTGGCTGCCGCGCGGGCTCACTCCCAGAACTATTTCGCTTTCGCTTCTGGTTGCACTTGCAATGTCCACGATATATTTCTTGATTGACCCGTCAATTTTTACTTGCCTCACGGCCTTGCGGGCATCAAGCACTTCTTCGATCGAAAGAACTGATTCAACTTCAAAGGCATTTTCTTCAAGTGTCTTATCCAGGATTTCTATCTCTTCTGCTTCGCTTGGATAACCAAGCTGCAAGGAGAGCATAAAACGATCTAGCTGGGCTTCAGGCAGCGGAAAAGTACCATGATACTCAACAGGATTTTGAGTCGAGATCACAAAAAAGAGTTCCGGCAACTTTCTTGTCTCACCGTCCACAGTAACCTGACCTTCTTCCATAGCTTCAAGCAAGCTTGACTGAGTTCGGGGAGTTGCCCGGTTTATTTCGTCTGCAAGCAATATGTTTGAAAAAAGCGGTCCGGGCTCAAAAACAAAAGTCGAGTTTGCCTGATCAAAAACATTGATTCCGGAAACGTCCGACGGCAAGAGGTCGGGCGTGCACTGTATTCGCTTGAAATCAGCAGAGACAGAGCGCGCAAGCGTCTTGGCAAGCAATGTTTTGCCGACGCCAGGCACATCTTCCAGAAGCACGTGCCCGCCGGCAAGAAAAGCGGTGCTTGCAAGAAAGACCGCTTTTGATTGCCCCACAAGCACTTTGTTCATATTCTCAAGCAACAAAGGCAGTTTTGACTTGATCTGATTGTCTTGAATTTCCAGAGTATTCAATTTCAACAACGCGCCTCCGCAGCTTTTATGCCCAGAGGCGCTCAAAAAATACACAGAACGCACGCCACTGCTTAAACTCAGGTTATAATTTGGGCGATTTGAGTGACACTGAGGTGCTCTATGGCATTGACCTTTCAACGCCTGATTCAGTCTTTAAATGACTACTGGGACAGGCAGGGTTGTGTAGTAATGCAGCCATTCGACCTGGAAAAAGGCGCATCTACAATGAGTCCGGGAACTTTTTTGCGTGTGCTCGGTCCGGAGCCATGGAAAATGGCAACAGCCGATCCTTGCAGACGCCCAACAGATGGGCGCTACGGCGAGAACCCTAATCGCATGCAGCATTATTTTCAGTATCAGGTAATTCTGAAACCCTCACCAGACAATGTTCAGGAGCTTTATCTCGACAGCCTGACTGCCATGGGAATCGACGCTTCATTGCATGATATCCGCTTTGTTGAAGACAACTGGGAATCCCCCACATTAGGTGCCTGGGGCGTGGGCTGGGAAGTCTGGCTTGATGGGCTGGAGGTCACACAGTTCACATACTTCCAGCAAGCCGGCGGTATAGATCTCAAACCTGTTTCTGCAGAAATAACTTATGGACTCGAGCGTCTTGCCATGTACCTGCAAAATGTTGAAAGCGTATATGAGCTTCAATGGAACGAAACGGTCAAATACGGAGACCTTTATCACCAGAATGAAGTTGAGCAGTCAACTTACAATTTCAAAGAAAGCGACGATGATATGCTCGCAAAACTCTTTGGGATGCATGAAGCTGAAGCCAGAAGGCTCTTAGACCGGCGTATTCTTATGCCGGCATACGAGCAGGTATTGAAATGTTCGCACTATTTCAATCTGCTTGATGCACGCGGTGTGCTCGGCAGAGATGAGCGCATGGCCAATATATTGAAAATCAGAAAGCTCTCTGAAAGAGTTGCGCGCATTTATCTGGAGCAGCGAATCGAGCTTGAATTCCCGCTTTTAGATAACTGCCAGCAAAAGACAGGCGGGCAGAGCAAAGCAGAGCTCTTAGATTCATACAGAGAGAAATACCTGGCTTCAAAAAGCTGAGCTCTTTATATTCAGAAAGAGAAAAATACCTGGCTTCAAAAAGCTGAGCCCCAAAAGGCTGAACCGAAAATCATAAAGAAGCATCTGTAGGCAAAATCGCCAGTTAGAGTTGAATCGTGATTGGCTGAGCACCTTTCTTATTAACTACCAGAGTCGGCTTTTCTCCGGGCTTGAGTTCTACGGAAACGCCGGCAGCCTGTAAGCTCTGGTTCAGCGCTTTAAAGAAGCTTTCCTGGTCTTTGATCGGTCTGTCCGAATAATTGAAACGAGACAGCAGATCTTTAGCCAGCTTCTGCTGGGCTTCACTTGAACTCAGGTCTGCAGCCAGCGCTTTTCCAAGGTCTTCCACCTGTTTGGCTGTTGGCAGTAGATTACCGTCGCGATCTCTGTGGTTGTGTATTTCTGTTCCGTCAGCAAGCCTTACATGCTGGTCCATGCTCAGATCAGGGTTCACGACCAGACTATGGTTTGCGTCAATTTTTACTTTCACTGAACCATTGTCGAGTTTGACTTCTAGCTCGGGCATACCGGCCTTTGCAGCCGCCACATCAAAGCTCTTACGATCAGGGGGCAGTGCCAGCTTGCTTATGTTTCCGTCTTTGTCTGCCACATAAGACATCATCGCATCTTTGCCGTCCTGGGTTTTCCACTTTTTCTCCTGCGAATAGCTGTCAGGTGCGTCGCCACCCCATTCTGTATGAGTTGAGACACCGGTTTTTTGATCGCTGCTGTCAGCAAAAAATGCGCCGGATTCATTCAGTTTGTTTTCGTATGCCATGCCTTCGGGCACAGTCTTAATCGGCTTGTCTGCAGGGTTTTTCGGCTTGAGCCCTGTTACTTTGCCGTCTGCGTTAAGCTCGGGCTCGTACTCTTTGCCGCCTATCTTAAGAGATTTTACTTTGCCGTCGCCGTCAAAAACCGCTTCGCTGCCATTGGGAAATGTGGCTTTGTCCACACCGTTTATTTTTTCATAAACAGCACCGTTTGGTTTCAGTACGATCTGATCGCTGCTGCCTTCCTTGTTTGATTTGATAATTGCATTGCCGTCTTTGTCTGTCTGAATATCATTCAGCTTCCAGTCTTTGGGATCAAGCTTGACACCATTGCCGATGTAAGCATTTCCGGATTCGTCCATGCTCAATAGCGCTTTGCCGTCGGCGCTTACAATGCCCTTGAATTTACCGTCAAAGGTGCTTACTTTTGCGTAGTTTTCACCAGCAATTCTGTCTGCCCTGGTTTTCGCTTTGAGATCGTACGTGCTTGTGACTTCCTTGCCCTGATTTTCGCTTACGACTTTAAACCTCGAGCTTGAATTTCCTTCGCGCTCTATCGACTTAACCGGCGGCTCGCCTGCTTTTAACTTTGTCACCTCGCCCGGTTTTGCCGGGTCGTTCTTTGCGATATTTATTTCCTGAACGGTTTCTTTTATCCCACCATTCGGATTCTCCTGCGATGCTGGCGTTGGCTCCAGTTTCGACTTAATCGAAGTGCCGTCAGGAAGTATGGCTATTTGCTCCGTGAGCTCTTTGTTTGCCTGCCTGACGGTGCCGTCCGGCAATACGTCGCAGGGACCGTCTTTGGAGCTTATTTTTTGCTTGACTCCGTTTCTTTCGAACTCAAGTGTTTTTTCGTTTGTTTGCTTATCGATAGTTTCAGTAACGTTACCGGGTCTGTCGATAATGCGGTGTGTGGCTGTATCTCTATAACTGTCTCCACCCGGAGGTCTGAACTCAATTTCAGCCGGCTTGCCGTCTTGCGCCGGCTTCTCCATGCGCATGGTACCGTCAGCGGTTGTATGGATATTGAGGTTTTTCTCGACCACATTGCCGTCTTTATCTTTTACTTCCCAGGTGTTGTAAGCCTTAGGATTGGCCGGGTCTCTGGGCGGTGCATCACCGGGAGACCGGGCATCCACATTGCCGTCACGACCGAACCATTGCTGCATGCCGGGGTCTTTTTCCTGGCCTTTTCTAGTATAGGTGTTCTTTACGGTTTTACCGTCCGGCTCATACTCGGTGACCTGATTAATATCACCATCGCCGTCATGCTGGTATTTGAAGACGCCCTTGGGCCCGTTGACTTCAGTCACCTGCCCGGCTTTGTTTTTCTCAACTACGGTATTATCACTGTGCACCGCTACGGTCGAGCCGTCTTTGCGCATCACGGCATATTTGGGTTCGCCGTTCTCAAATTTGACAACTTTGTCGCCCTTACTGGCATCTGCAATCGGCTTTTGAGTTCTTGGATCAAGTATCTTGCTTGGATCTTCTTCTACTTTTCCTTCTCTGTAGGAAGAGCCGTCATAATGACGAACAGTTTCGGTTTTACCGTCGGCACTTACTTCGGTTTGAGTGCCGTTTTTCCAATCGCAGTTGAGCTTGGAACCATCCCCATATCCAATCGTGGTTTGGTCGGAGGGCGGATCACCACTAGTGTTTCTCTCGATAAACGCAGGCTTCTTGGGATCAGGCGGATCAAAAGTTAAGCGTTTGCCGTCTTCAGAAGCCTTGAAATTGCGCCACTCAAAGCCATCCCAGGCCTGCTCGCTTTTCTGTCCGTCAGGGCTTGTTGTAGTGCGCTTCCAGTTTTTGAAATCGTAGTCTTCGACATTACCGTTTGCACGCCGGACAATTTCATGGCGCTCCGGACCATCACCTGTTTTGTACCGGAGATCGCCCTGTTTGTTCAGGTGAAGATCGCCAACGACTTTGCCGTCTTTTACTTCAATAGGCAACCCTTCAAGGTTGATTTTGCCGTTTTCATCCGGCTTGAATTTTCCATCGGCACTCTTAACCTTCAGCTCACCTGTTTGCGGATCACGCTCGAGCTCAAGCTTACTGGGCGGGTCGCCGGGTGCTTCAACCGTAAGATTTTTTACCTTGCCGTCTTCGCCATATTCGACTTTGTAGTCGTTGTCGCCAATTTTCATATGGCTCGGCATGCCGGTTTTTTCATTTATATCGAGTATGCCGGTTTTTTCGCCCTGACCCACAGGAACCCTGATGTCACCGTTGGGAGCGCGGTCTTGCTGATGATAACTATATTTATCCGGAGCGGCGTCTTCGACTTTGCCGTTGTTATATGTAACTTTGTCCGGTCTTACTACGGAACCATCCGGATTACGATACTGCGCAACTTCTTTTACTGCATTTTCGTCGCCGTTGTTTTTGTAAGTTTCAACTCTTGAGGCACGTGGGCTGTTTTCGCTGTCATCAGCCGGCGGCCCCATGTTGGGCCGGTAATCGGTGACTACGGCAGGCTTACCGTCTTCCGGATTTTTAAATGCGGTAATTTTTGAAACCGGGCATTTCTCGCTTGTAAACTCTGTTTCTTTGCGGTCTTCATAGGTTCTGACAGTTCGCCCGCTTGTTTCAGGCGAGTCTGCAGGAGGCTTTTCTCTTACTACATCTTCCTGCCTGAGACCATCATCTCTATTGCCGGGAGGATAGGTGGTTCGCTCTACGCCTGTCTGGTCGAAGCGGGTTTTGACAGTACCATCAAGAAAGGTACTTCTTACTGCATGTGCCTGTAGATCCCGCTCCCTGGATACTCCGCCTGTAATCAGCTGGTCAAGCGTTTCGCCATTGGGCCCGATTTTTTCCGGGCTCTTGGGATCAAGTTCCGTACGCTTGCCTTCGCTATCTACTTTTGTATATTTCTTTTCTTTCGGATCATATTCAATCGAGTTTTTGTCGTCCAAACGAGTGGTTACTTTGCCGTCGGGAGCTACATATTGAGCGCTCTGCTTGTCTCCGATCTGCAGTACACGCAAAACACCGTTGCCGTCTTGAAAGTTCTCATTCTGTTTGACCAGATCGCCTGGAGGCTGGTCTTTTACCTGCTCAAAAAGTTTTTGCAAGTTAGAAGCCGCATCATTTCCGGCGTTCTCACCGGGCTTGGCTCCCGAGTCTTTTGTTTGCCCCTGATTGAACTTGAACGGATCATCAACCGCACCATCGATGGTACCGCTTTCATTAGGCTTGCCATTATCGCCTGGCTTGTCCTGACCCTGCCTTGCTTTAGTGAAGAGGTCTTGAAGATATTCGGTAGCAAAAGAAGCGGAGGCTTCCTGGGCAGGAGTGTAGTTTTCTGCCTCTTCGACTACTTTGTTCTTATTCTCGTTTACGTCATCTGCCATAATTGCGGGTCCTTATGGTGCTTTGCACTAAAGCTCAGGCATAGTAAAAGCTTGTTCCATCATTTGCATCATTTGATTGATTGCTTGTGCATTGCCTGGGCATTGCCTGGGCTTGCATTGCTTGGACAAGCAGGCTCAGATCGAGCCTGAATTCGCCTTGGATTCCAACCTGGTAACGGTCCTCCCCTGGCACATTGTGCCCCGGGCGGTCCATTTGCTAACTCATGCGTGGGGTGGACGCAACTACGTTAACCGTATCTAAGAATTGTGGCAAATCAGGGGCGGTTGTCAATAGATATTTGCGCATTTAATAATTAACTGGCCCGGATCATGCAGATCTTTGTGTACTCTGCAAATCTGCATGTACTCTGGTGGCTACGCGGGCTTCGGTGACTGTCCCTAATGAATCTGAGGCAGGGCCTTAACAAAACGGTCGCCGTCAACATCGAAAACGACCTGCTCAGGCTTTACGTCAAGCACCGAAATCGGCACGTTATTTATAGATCTGACTTCTTCTCCAGCTGCCAGACAGATAACCTCGGGTCTTTCCCACCGCTTGCTTCCTTCACGCCGCAGTTCAAGAATCGCTTTGTTTCCTATTACTCCCGAGAATCTCACCCCGGCAATTCTGCCTCGTTTTGGAGACCTGAAGCCTGTGGATTCATTGAAGTCAGGCTCAATATCATTTGACACAAGATTTGAATTTCGGGGTCTGGCCGCCTGGACCCTGGGGTTCACAGAAGAAACAGATTCAAGATCAGCCGGATTTGCCGGCTTAGTAATGCTGCGCGCTGAACTACTTGCTGAACTAAATACAGAGCTTTGCCCCGCAACTGCCGGTACAGACGCAATTTTTTGAAAGCGTCCTTCATTTTTTTCAAGAACCGGTTTTAACGCCACTGCGCTTTTTTCAATCTCGCTTTGCTCAGGCCGGACTTGTCCAGGCTGGTCCTTAACAAGCGGCCCTTGCGCTGCTTGATCCTTGCCCAGCTCGGTCTTAGCTGCATCAGCTTTGCCCGCGGCGAGCTTTTTACCCTTAAGCTCTTTTGACTGCTTGTCAAGATTAAAGATGGCAAGTCCCAGCAAAGCCGAGAGTATCAGGTTCACCGAAAGAACAAGAGCCATGTGTGTTTTCTGTTTGTCTTTCATTGCAAACCGCCCGGGCTAGTAAAGAGGCTTCATAATATAGCATGCCTGCAAGCTGCTTTGATTTACTGGATTAAAGGCTATTCTGAACTGCCATGACCCTGTCCGATCAACCAAGAACTTCCTTTTTCTCTTTGAGTTCAAATGCATCATGAATGAGCTTTGCAGCTTTTTGTGCCTGCAGGCGGCTTACAACACAGGTAATTTTCATTTCGCTTGAAGATATCATTTTGATATTGATTCCATTTTTTCCAAGCGTCGAAAAAAGCAGTGCCGGAATCCAGGGTTGACCGCAAAGCCCTGCTCCTATAAGGGATACTTTCGCGCAGTCAGGATCTGCAAGTACTTCTTTTGCATTCAGTTGTTCTTTCAAAAGATCAAGTATCTTCGTGGTCTGATCTAAATCAGCATCGTTAACCGTAAAAGTCATACTGTTGAGCCCGACTGCCGGATGAAATGATTGCATGATCATATCCACCGCAATACTCTCGTCGGCAAGCGCCTGAGTAACCTTGCCGGCAATGCCCGGTTGATCCGGCACGTCCATAATCGCCACAGAACATTGATCTTCGTCAACTGCAACCCCGCTAATTGAGCGAAATATTTCCATATCGCCTCCTGCATCTATTAAAGTACCCGGATTCTCGGGCTTAAAAGTATTGCGCACCCTGAGTTTTACTTTGTACTGCCTTGCAAGCTCCACGGCCCGAGGATGCAAAACCTGTGCACCCAACCTTGCCATCTCAAGCACTTCACCATATGAAATTTGAGGCAGCAATCTGGCTCCTGGAATCTTGTTGGGATCGGCGGTGTAGATTCCATCAACATCGGTATAAATGTCACAGTCTTCCGCGTTAATTGCCGCTGCCAGAGCCACGGCAGTGGTGTCGGAGCCGCCGCGCCCCAGCGTAGTAATGTCACCATCTACGGTGACGCCCTGAAAACCGGCGACCACAAGCACGTCATTTTTCTCAAAATCGGCAAACAAGCGCTTGCTGTTTATTTCCAGAATTCTAGCCTTTGTGTGCACGGTTTCAGTAAAAATACCGAGCTGATTTGCAGTTAGAGATCTGACGCTAACATTCATGTCTTTCAGGACCATGCTTAAAAGGGCGATTGAAATTTGCTCTCCTGTTGAAAGCAACATATCAAACTCGCGTTTGTCCGGGCTCTGGCTTGCCTGTTTTGCCAGTTTCGCCAGAAAATCCGTGCTGTCCCCCATTGCAGATACAACCGCCAGCACTTTTTTGCTCTGACTCAGAGACTTTATAATATCGGCCACATGCTGAATACGCCCGATGTTTTTAACTGAAGTGCCGCCAAACTTAACGACTGCATATTCACTCATAAGAGAAATTCAGCCCCCCTTCATCAACATCCAGGTTCAAGATCCGGCATTTGCTGCTTCTTTTTTGATTCCAGCTTGCAAGCGCTTCCAAAAGCTCGCTTGCATCTTTCCTTTCCACAATATTCAAGACCGACGGCCCGGCTCCGCTCAAGACAGTACCGATCACAGGCAAATCTGCTGTTGTTTTTTTCAGCTCGTGTAGTTCTGGAACAAGCTCTGCCCTGTACGGCTCATGAAGACGTTCATCTTTTAAGGCAGCTTTCATGGCTTCAACATCGCCTGCCTGGCAGGCAGCTTGCAACAAAGCCAGCTTCTGCAGATTCGAAACTGCATCTTGCCGGCTTACTTGTGACGGCAAAACCGCCCTTGCTTTCTTTGTTGCAAGCTGATAAGGCGGAACTACTAAAACGCAGGCCCAGTCGGCAGGAAATGCTATTTTTCTTACTATAAACCTGCCGGCACTGCTAGAAAATGAAGTGATTACAAGCCCTCCATAAATACTTGCAGCAGCATTATCTGCATGACCCTCGACTTCTGCGGCTATTTCAAGAGCTCTTTCAGGGCAATTTTCAGACCCGGCAAGCAAGAGGCTTGCAAAAGCGGCACTTGCAATTGCAGCGGCACTGGAGCCAAGCCCCCGCCCCAGTGGTATCTCAGAGTCGATGCTGATTCTAATTTTTTCAAGCAGCTCTTCATCATTTAAATATTTAGCAAGCATCGCATATATAAGGTTGCTTTTGTCGCGGGCCAGTTCCTTACCCTGACTCGCTCCTCTTAAACTTATGAGCGGCAGCTCCGGGTCGTTTTCTTTAAGTATGCAAAAATCAACAGTGCAGTATATTTTCAGGGCAATAGCCAGAGTATCGAAGCCCGGGCCTAAATTGGCGCTTGAGCCCGGCACTTTCACAGTCAGCTTTTTAAGACTTTCTGCCTGCAAGCTTTGCTTGATATTGATATTACTCATCAAAGCTTCATCGCCTCTTTCAAAGCATTAAGATCCGCAGGCAGTGGCTTGAGATCCACACTGCTCATTTTCAGCGCCGCATCAGGGTCTTTCAAGCCATTGCCTGTAAGCACGCATACTACCGTAGAGCTTTTTTCAATTTTGCCCGCGGCAAGTGACTTGATCAAACCTGCAACTGAGGCGGCACTTGCCGGCTCGCAAAAAATACCCTCGCTTTTTGCAAGCAGGCTATATGCTTGCAGTATCTCTTCGTCGCTCACCGCATCTATAAAGCCGGCTGAGTCGGCAGCGGCCGCGGCTGCTTCTTTCCAGCTGGCCGGATTACCGATTCTTATTGCAGTTGCAATGGTTTCAGGATGCTCTACTGCATGACCCAGAACCATGGGAGCGGCTCCGGCAGCTTGAAAGCCGCACATATGAGGCAGCCGGCTTTTCATATCTTCGGCAGCGATCTTAAAACCACGCCAGTAAGCACTTATATTTCCTGCATTTCCAACCGGGATACAGAGGTAATTGGGGGCCCTGCCAAGCGCTTCCACCACTTCAAGCGCAGCGGTTTTCTGCCCTTCTAATCTATATGGATTTATTGAATTAACAACCGTAAGCGGAAAATTATCTGCAAGCTGCCTGACCAGCTCAAGAGCCCGGTCGAAATTTCCGTCAATCTGTATTACCTGAGCCCCATAGAGTATTGCCTGGGCAAGCTTGCCCAGCGCGACTTTTCCGGCAGGCAAAAGCACATAGCACTTGAGCCCGGCCTTGGCTGCAAAAGCAGCTGCCGAAGCACTGGTATTACCGGTAGAGGCACAAATAACGGCCTTCGACCCTGCTTCGCAGGCTTTGCTTATCGCCATGGTCATGCCCCGGTCTTTGAAGCTGCCGGTCGGATTAAGCCCCTCGAACTTGAAATACAGATTTAAGTCCGGTGCTTTTAAGATTTCAGGCAAATTGCAGCTGCGTATAAGCGGCGTAAAACCTTCGTTCAAACTAATTATCGGAGTATCTTTCGAAAGCGGCAGGTATTGCCTGTATTTTTCAATTAAAGCCGTATTGCTATGCATTGAAAAGCAAGCCTCCCGGTGCGTAAATCGGCAGGCAACAGGCAAGACGTTTTAAGAAGTTGCCGCGAGCCATTTCTTCAAGACAGGCTTTCATCGCAGCTTCCGTTACGCTGTGAGTCAATATGATTACACTTGCATGGCCATCACTTACGCCATGTTGAAGAATGCTTGCAATGCTTACATGGAACTTACCGAAGATAGTCCCTATTTGCCCGATTACTCCGGGGTTATCGTGCACATAAAGGCGCAAATAGTGAGGGCAGCTCCAGCTGCCCGAGTCCTGAAGATCTGCCCAGCCATCCTCAATAGTTGCCTGGAAATAGCTGGCAAAATCCGGCAGCTTCAAAGCCGAAGCAAGGTTCACCAGATCGCCTACAATCGCAGAGGCAGTAGGCAGCTCACCGGCACCGGGTCCAATCATCATCAGCTCGCCGACTGCGTCTCCCTGCACTACAATGCCGTTGTTTGCACCTGAAACATTTGCAAGCGGGTGTGCTACAGGCACAAGCGTCGGCTTCACTCTCACATCAACTCCGGCTCCGGACCTGGCGGTGCTGCCCAGGAGCTTGATCCGGTAACCAAATTCTCTTGCTTTTTTGAAATCTTCAGGTGCAATTGCAGAAATGCCCTGCCTGTGAATTTCCTGGGGGTTGGCAAATTTTCCGAACGCAAGGGCCGTTAAAATCGAAAGTTTGTAAGATACGTCATGTGCTTCAATATCACTTGTGGGGTCGGCTTCGGCGTATCCGAGCTCCTGTGCTTTTGCAAGGGCCGTCTGAAAATCTTCGCCTTTTTCTTCCATGGAAGAAAGAATAAAATTGGTCGTACCGTTCAGAATGCCGCTCACAGAAGAAATCTGGTTGGCCTCCAGTCCTTTATGAATAGTGGATATAAGTGGAATGCCTCCGGCTACCGACGCTTCAAAAAAGATTGCCACGCCTTTTTTATGCGCAAGTTTGAAAAGCTCCGGACCATGCTTTGCAAGCACTTCTTTATTTGCAGTAACAATATGTTTTCGTTTTTCAATTGCACTTGTAAGGAGCTCAAGGGCAGGGTTAACCCCGCCCATCACTTCAATAATGACCTCGATTTCCGGATCATCAACGAGGTCCATCGGATTTGCGCTTATTAAACATGGTGCATCAATTGATCTTTTCTTGGCCGGATCACGCACTGCTACTTTTTTTAGAACAATGCCAGCCGTTTCATTCAATAGACGAATAACACCGGTACCGACGGTGCCAAAACCAAGCATGCCAACCACAACCTTTGCCATAGCTGAAACACTCCTTTTCCAGACAAGTTCTGGCTACTACTTACAACCAGCATGACTTAAAAGACAGTCGTAGTTTACGTTACTTTGAGCATGAGATTGAGCATGCAATTATCCCACATGCAAATAGCTGCATTGCTGAGCGTTAGCCCATCCAAATTGCCGCATTGCAGAGCGCGAGCCACTTACAACCAGGTTGTTAAGCAGATATATATTCAGAGCATAAGCAGAAATGGCTTCAAATCAGGCGTTTATTGATGCAAAAGATGTTTCAAACATGTTATTTTTGATTGAAAGCGTGGAATATAGACGCAGGAAGGCTCCCCAAACTTTTTAATTGACATTCAAAGTTGTTTGAATCATTCTTTACATCAGGAACTGACAGTTCCATTTACTAAGCGGAAATCCGGATGCTCCTCAAGAAGTTTTCAAAGCAGAATATACTGAGCATGCTACTTGCAGCCAGTTTTTTCACCTCTACTACCGGGTCATACTCGGCTGGTGACGCAGTTTCAATCGGGGTAGTCAGATCGCCGATGCCGCCTCCTATGTCGCGCATTAATCCGGCCCGGGCTAAAAAGCGTCCTTATAAAGCCCCGCAAAAGAGAAGAACAAACTCGAGAACACAAGCAGGTAATTCAAGAGGCGCAGCTTCTCGGGCCCGAAGCAGCAGCGCAGGCAAAAAGCCGGCTCATGCGCCGGTTCCGGTCCGGGCTCCTCAAGATCTAACCAGCAATCTTGCCCAGGCTACAATTGCACCGGGAGTGGTGCACAAGTGCCACCGGGGCTCTCTCAATATAAACATACTCGACATAGATTTAAACAATCCAGATCTCGAAGTAAAACCGGTGCTTGCCGGTGAGTCATTCAACCGGCTTGACGAAGTGTTGCATCAGGCACAAAAGGTAAACGCAATTGCAGCAGTAAACGCAAATTACTTTAAACACGACGGCACGCCGCTCGGCACCCTTATAATTGACGGCGAGTGGATAGCAGGCTCCCTTTACGACCGCATCTCCTTCGGACTGAGTGAAAAGGGCACTGTACATGTAGACAGAGCAAGCCTGCATGGCGTTATCGAAACTTCCAACCCTGAGCTAAAAAGCATGTGGGTTAACAATATCAACCAGCCCAGAAGAACAGGCAGCAAACTTGTGGCATACACGAGGCGCTGGGGTTCACAGGTATTTATTCCTTATGCAGGAACCCTGGTGGCAGTCGATGCCTCCGGGCGCGTGGTCGATAAGACCTTGCAAAAGATTGCGATTCCATACGGGGGTTTTGTACTTTCAGACAGCAAATCCAGCCCGATTAACAAACTCAAGAGGGGAGATCTGGTCTTTTTAGAGTGGCAGCCAAAACCAGAGAGCTGGAGCAACGTGGTTCAAGCAGTCTCCGGCGGACCAACTTTGATAAAAGACGGCAATTTATATGTCGATTTGAAAGACGAGAAATTCAGAAAGACCTGGACTTCAAGCACCATACACGCACGCACCGCTCTTGGTGTCACCGCCAACCGCCATTTGATCCTGACCACTATCGAAGGACCACATACCATGTGGGATCTGGCGAAAATGCTGCACAAATTGGGTTGCGTTGATGCGCTTAACTTAGATGGCGGCGGTTCAACCACCATGGTTGTCGGAAACAAAATTGTCACCCGCAACAAGAACACTTACCAACGCCGGGTCGCCGCCTCGCTGGCAGTTGTACACAAAACACGCCTGGCGAGCCTCACAAGCAGAAATTACAGCCGCTACGTGCCTGAAAGCGAAGATCTTTCATCAATCTTCAACGAAGAAAGCCCTCAAAACCAGATCATCAATTCAAGCCCAGAGCTTGCCGACCCCCTGGTTAACGCAGTTCACGAGCGCGTGCTCAAAAGCGAAACACAAAGCCCGCTCGAAAGCGACAGCAATAAAATGGAACTACCGGCAGCGCCGCCAATAGAATACAACAGCAAAGCGCAAAGTCAGGGTCAAAGCGAAGAAGAAAAAGGTGGCTTCGGCAGAGCCCTTAAATTCGGGCTGAAAGGCATGCCCGGCTTTAAGAATATCAAGGGCAGCTTCAAGAACGTCAAAAAAGGGCTGCTTCGCAAATAGGCACAAAAACTAGCTGCGCCCACATACCCCGTGGCTACGGCGATAAGGGCTGCGATCAGTACTGAACTGCACTCGAGAGATTTTACGGCGAGAGTGCGAAAAATCTGCTGCCAATGGCGATACAATAAACAGCGACCGCCTGCCCGGCAAGACTATGTTTTTAGTTAATAATGAGAGGTCGACATGCCTGAAAAATACGCCGTTGGAATTGACTTCGGAGGCACCAAAGTGCTTGCCGGAGTAGTAGAGATGTCGAGCGGGCGAATCATCGGAACCTCAAAAAAGAAAACCAGAAATCCAAATGAGCAAGACATAAACAAGCGATTGACTTCGGTTGTGGATGAAGCAATGGCCGAAGCAGGGATCGGCACAAAAGACCTTAGCGGTATCGGCATCGGTGCTGCAGGCATGGTAAACAGAGAAAAAGGCGTGCTCTTGAACGCGGTGAATCTGGGGCTTTCAGAATTGCCGCTAACGGAGCCATTGAGTCAGTATTACGGAGTTCAGGCAAAACTCGGAAACGACGTCGAGGTTGCCACTTTAGGAGAAATGCGTTTCGGTGCAGGCAAAGGCTGCGATCATTTTGTATGCATCTTTGTCGGCACAGGCATAGGCTCCGGCGTGGTGGTGGACGGAAAAATACTCAGAGGAGCAAGCGGCACCGCAGGCGAAATCGGGCACACAGTGCTCTATCCTTACGGCAGGCTTTGCGGTTGCGGCGCTCATGGCTGCCTGGAGGCATATGCTTCGCGCAGCGCCATTGCTAAGATTGTTGCACATGAAGTTAGCCGCGGCCATCAGTCACATGTGCAGGACAAAATCGATCATACAAAGGGCATTCTCAGGTCAAAGGCGATTTCACAGGCACTCGAATCAGGTGACCCGCTCGTTACAAGAGCCGTTATTGAAGCAGCCAGATTTATGGGACTGGGACTTGCTTCTGTAATCAACTTTTTCAACCCCAAGAAAATTATTCTCGGTGGCGGGCTTGTCGAGGCAAGCGATATGTATTTCAAAATAGCATGTGAAGAAGCCCATCATCGCTGTCTTCATATTGCACGCAAAAAACTCGAGATTGTAAGGGCAGGACTGGGAGATCACTCAGGCATTGTTGGTGCAGCAATGCTGCTTGCAAAATAGCCTCAGTTTCTCACAAGCGCAATCCAAAAAATCACAAGCGCAAGCGCAATCACAAGCACAATCGCAAGCACAATCACTGCAGCTGAGAAGCAATCGCATCTATGCGTGGCCGGGTTGCCTCTATGTAAACCTGGTAATCAGGCCAGTCTTTGCCGCTTTTCTTGATGTAGTCGCGCATGTCAGAAAGTGTTTTGCCGGCATCTTTAAAGGCTTTGCTTGCAATCTGCAGCTCGCAGATTTGATGCAATATTGCAAGCCCCCGAGCCGGATCCGGGTAAGGTAAATTCCGCGCTTCGGCAAGTATTTTTAACGCTTCTACATTGTTACCTTTTCCAGCCTGGTAGCAAGCTTCGTACTGCAGGAAATTTGCTTTCTGGTCCGCGGGCGGGTTCTCTTTAAGTGCTTCAAGATTATTGATATGCAGCTTGTCAATTTCATTCAGACGAAACAATAGATCGCTTGCAAAAAGCTTGAATTTGAAAAAGACTCCACTCCAGCCAGATATTTTTTCACGGCCGGCATTTACCCACTTGAGTCCTTCCTGGTTCCAGCCATATGCAAAGCGGGGGTCATTCTTAAAAGCATCAGCAAGATCCTGGCAAGCAAAAGCAGCAATTGCTTCAATTTCCCTGGCATTTCTGTTTTCTTCCAGAGTTTCTAAAAGCCGTGTTTTGCAAGCTTTATAGACCTCTTGATTGTTTTGCATTCTGGCAAGACCGGTTTCAAGCAGCAGAATTCTGACTGTTTCATCAGGGCGTGGATGCGCCGGCAAAAAAGCTCTTGCCTGTTCAAGAAAATGCCTGCAGGCTTCCTGATCACCTGCCTTGAGATACTGCACAGCAAAATTAAGCGCTCGGATTGATTTTTCGTCTTCAAGATCGCATTCTAAAGCCTTTTCCTGCAACTCCTTCTTTCTGGCTGGATTGTCTGCAAACACAGCTGCAGTATCGTAAATATTTCCTGATTCTTTTCCCTGATTACTCAAAAAATCTGAAGCAAGCTCCATGCCGTAATTCAGATAGCCTTGCCGTTCAGCCCTGCTGATTCCCGGTTGCCTGGCCAGCTCCCCCAGTGCATACACCATATAAAAAACAACCTGCTTTCGCTGGCCGACCAGGCAGGTTGGCTGAGCCGGCAGCTTTGTTTTGCCCAGGTCCACGACTTCTTGCAGAGTCTCGAAGTAGGTTTCGAAGTCGGATTCCATATTGGCCTTTTGCGCCCGAAGCATGAGCCCGGCTATGTTTTTGTGAACAATCGAGCCGGGCTGCCCGGTTTTTGATTTCTTGCTCTGGACAGGTTGATCCGCACCCTTTTGAACGGCAGGTATTAAAGCAAGACCGGCTGCCAGCATTAAAAACAAAGCAAAAGTCGCCAAGAAAACAGCCGTTTGGCGTCCTCTCAAAAAACCTGCACTTCTTTCGTTCTCTATATCGTCCTGGCAGGCCAGCAGCTCGTCGTAAAGCTCATTTGCAGTTGCGAATCTATTTGCCGGATCTTTCTCAAGACCGCGCAAAATAATCTTGCGGAGCCTGCCGCTTATAACAGGCTTGCCTGGCAATACGGGATTCTCTTTCACCTGTTTGCTCATCAAATCCAGCTCAGTTTTTGCACTGAAAACAGGATGGTTATATACGCACTCAAAAATGATTGCAGCAAACGAATAGATATCGCTTCTCGGCGTGCAGGCCTGATCACGGCAACGCTCCGGACTCATGTACGCAGGCGTACCCGAACTCTTACCCGAAAGACTCACGGTCTTGCCCGGATCGCTTATCTGCCCTTGCAAGTGAAAAAGCCCAAAATCCATGATCTTGCTCAGTAAATCAGGCAGTCCGTAATTTGCAATCAGGATTTTGTCCGGACTCAAATCTCCATGAACAAGCTTGTTTTCATGGGCATAGGCAAGTGTCTGGCTTATCTGTATAAGCAACGGAACAAGCTCGTGAGGCTTGAGCGCTCCCCGAACTTTGAGCAGTTCGGCAAGACTTGTGCTTTCAAAAAATTCCTGAACTATGTAAACCAGACCATCCGAACTCTTTCCGAAAGCCTTAATAGAAAGCAAGCCCTGATGGTCAACTTTGCTCAAAAGCTTTGCTTCCTGAAAAAAAGCTTCCTGCAAGCGCTCGTTCTCAGCAAATTCTCTTTTCAAAACTTTTATGCATACAGTTTCAGAACTCAGTAAGTTCCGGGCCCTATAAAGCTCGCCATTTGCATGATTCTTAAGTAATTCCAGGATCTCAAAACGCTTATCCAGAACACTGCCGGGACCCAGCGCCTGAGAAATATTCGGACTTTTTGAATCTGGATCCACGCCTGTCTCATTCAAGAATCTCGTATGCACATTCTAGCAGTGGCCAAGCTAGCAGTGAGCAAGCACATAAATAAGCAGTGACAGTGGATGGAATTATGCTTAAGCTCAGTACAGCGGCAAGCAGGGGTCTGTAAAGTGGATAATTTTCAGTATATAAGCCCGGAAAGAAATGGGCTTGTGACAAGCGACTCCGAAAATTTTCAACTGCCCGTGGTTTTTAGAGATGCATACGAACCGGCTCTTAGTGCAGAAAAAGCAAAGACCGCAAGCAGCGCAAACACCGACAGAGATTATGGTGTACCGGCTCCGGCCCGGCAACATTTCAACGAAACTTTCAAGCAATTCAACTTGCTTGCAAATTTGCAGGGGCCAGACAAGGCGCTTGCAATTACAAAAGTCGAATTCGATAAATCAATTCAAGAAGCAGACCAGTATACGCAAGAAGCTCAGAAGACCTTTTACCAAAAGCTGGCGGCAAAAAACAAAAACAGCAGCGGCGAGCCGGACAAAAACCTTATAGACAGGCTGCAAACTCTTTCAAAAGAGCTGGCTCAGGTTTTTCCGGGCGCAAGAGAAAAGCTGATGAAAGAACTTGCAGAAGGGAAGGAATCGGGGCTTCAGGCACACGAAGAAGTCGCTGCTGCTTATATGAAAATCGATCAATCTGATGCAGATCAAAGCAGCAAAGCAGAACTTATTAAATCATGGTTTGATTTTCGCGCCGGCATCGGTGACAGTATTGGGCAAAGGCAGGTATTTATCGGGCTTTTAGACCGCTACGGCAGCAAACAAGAAGCCAGGATGCATGAAAGCAAGGTCCAGCAATACAAAGACCTGATAGGCGGCAGGTTTCAATACTAACGGCAGGAAATTTCAGTGCCTGCAAACGGATTTTGAGCGCAAGCCGGAAACCTCAATCCCTGATATGAACCACGTTTTGCAAGCTCAGCATTTATTTTGTCCATGGTGCTGAATTTGTCATATGACCAGCTCGGTGCCACCAGCTCGTCTTTTTTGCCTTCAGCCACCAGGCGCATAATAATCATTTCCGGAGGCAAAAGCTCAAGAGCATCCACAACCAGGCCTGCATAGTCATCTTCATCCATGACGCTCAATTTATTAAGCCGGTAATCCTCTTCCATAGGCGTACCTCTGTAAATGCAGAGCTGGTGAATCTTAATTGCGTCTAGCTTAGTTGCAGCCACCTGAGCCACGGACTCAAGCATCATCTCCCGGTTTTCGCCCGGCAGCCCGAATATCAAATGGGTCGCCACGGTAAGTCCCCTGGCTTTTGCTCGCTCCACCGCATCAAAGAACTCTGCGGCACTGTGCGCTCTGTTTATGAGATCAAGAGTGCGGTCATGTGCAGACTGCAAGCCCATTTCAAGCCAGACAAAGGTTTTCTTGTTTAATTCAGCTAGCAAATCAAGCACATTATCAGGTACACAATCAGGCCGGGTTCCGATCACAAGACCAAGTACATCCGGATGATCAAGACCTGTTTCATATAATTGCCGCAACAACCCTTCCGGTGCGTAAGTGTTTGTAAAGGCCTGGAAATAAGTCAGGAATTTTGCAGCTTTGTAACGTATTCGAATTCGCTGTATGCCGGCTTCAAGTTGCTCTTTAAGCGCCCTGCCCCGCTCTATGGTCGGCGCACCGGAGCCGCGCTCGTCGCAGAAGGTACAACCCCCGAAGGCTCTTTTGCCGTCCCGGTTCGGGCAGTCGAAACCGGCGTCGACCGGCACCCTGTAAACACGGGTGCCGAACTTCTCGAGCAAGAACTTGTTAAAACTACGATAGGCAAGTGACATAACTTTCCGGGATTTTGCAATCTCATATTACAACAGTTGCAATGAGTCACTGGCAAAGTTGACACCAGTTTGTCATCTTTGTTATTCTGGCTTTTCTGTGGTCGCCGGCCCCCATCGTCTAGAGGCCTAGGACACATCCCTTTCACGGATGCGACGCGGGTTCGAATCCCGCTGGGGGTACCACT
>CAZTQO010000071.1:0-34922 GCA_964615655.1 uncultured Candidatus Obscuribacterales bacterium
CGTCACAAAAAAGCTTGGGAGCAATAATCCAGCAAAGTTCATCTACGAGATTTTCTGAAAGAAGTGCAGCAGCCAGCCGGCCGCCTCCTTCACAGAGAACACTTGTGAGTTCTCTTTGTGCAAGATCACGAAGAACTTCTTTAAGTAACGGTTTGCGCTCACTGCTATCGTAATCTTGAAAAGGGAGTTCTTCCAGCTGTACTTTCTCAGGATAAGCAGGCGCGTTTTCAATTCTGTCTTTTGCGGCAAATATAAGCGTAAAAGAATCCGACTTTTCATTGTGCTTGCACAAACGGGCCTGCGGGCTTACTTGCAACGAGGGGTCGATAACCACCCTTACCGGATCTCTGCCGTTTTCTAATTCGCGTACATTGAGCTCGGGATCATCAATTACGGCAGTGCTGCCGCCAATCAAGACACAGTCGTTTAAATTTCTTAGCTGATGCACAAAGTGCCTTGATTCCGGTCCGGAAATCCAGCGGCTTTTGCCGAAGCGATCCGCAATTCGACCGTCTAGAGTAACCGCCATTTTCAAAGTCAGCCAGGGCAAGCCGCTTTTAATGTATTTGAAAAATACCCGATTCAATTCCTGGCATTCGGCTTCAAGACCAGAGAATTCGACTGCTATACCGGCAGCTTCTAAAATCTCAATGCCTTTGCCGCATACTTTCGGATTGGGATCTTTCATGCCTATGACCACCCGCGTAATGCCGGCTTCAACCACTTTGTTGGCGCAGGGGGGCGTGCGCCCAAAATGAGAGCAGGGTTCAAGATTCACATATAAAGTAGCTCCCCTGGCTTTTTGCCCTGCCTGCGCAAGTGCATCCACTTCAGCATGAGCTTCACCAGCTTTTTTATGATAGCCTTCGCCAGCAATTCGCCCTTCGCTATCTAAGACAACCGCTCCCACAAGCGGATTGGGAGATGTTCTGCCTTCAGCCTTAATAGCCAGATCCAGGCAGCGGCGCATCATTTTTTCGTCCAGAGACTTCTGAGTTGAATCTGCCATCACTGCTTGAGCTTTAAATTTGCTGCTGTTTGCCTGGCATCCGAGTTTGTTTTCAGTTCAGCGATTCTCTTATTGACCTTGTCTGCTTCCTTATTAAGTGACGCTGCTCTTAAATAAGCGGAGTACTGATCTAAAACCGCGACCAGATCGCTTGAGCTTGCACTTTCTGATTCTTCCATGACTTTAATGGCTTCCTCAAAGGCAGTTTTTGCCTGCTTATGGTCTTTCATTGCCGCATAGGTCCTTGCACAGTTTAATTGAGCAAAAGCAGTCAACGGATGATTAGTGCCGAAAAGTTGTCTTGAATGTTCAAGTGCTTTTTCAAAGCAGGGCAGAGCCTGCTTCTGCTTGCCACGGGCAAGCTCGAGTTCGCCGATTTTAGCAAGCAAGCCGGTTACCTGAGGGTTACCTCCAATCAAGATCTTTTCTCTTATACTCAGAGCCTTTTTGTAACTTTTGAGCGCTGCCTCCATCTGTTTGCAGGCAGACGAAATATCACCTTCAAGCTCAAGCAACTGAGACATATATGCGCCTTCAGCACTTTCAAGGCTCGCTGCCAGATTCAAAAGTTCACTCATTTTCAAAAGCGCATCTTTGGGATTTTCTGAAGCCAGAAGAATGCGTGCCTGTTTTTCAAGATAATCGGCAAGTTCAGGCGAATCCTTAGCCTGTCTTTTACGTGATTGATTAACTGCCCTTTCCATCAAATGATTGGCTTCATCAAAGCGATGTTGTCGGCAATGAACCTGAGCCAGGCTGCTGAGAGTCGAGGCGGTCAAGGCATCATCTTCTCCGAAATTTTCAAGATAAATATTCAATGCTCGTTTGAGCAAAATTTCGGACTCCCTCAAATTATTGCCGCCTGCATAAAAATCAGCCAGCTCAATGCATTTCCTGGCCACATCAGGGTGTTCGGCTCCAAACTCGTGCTCAAGTTTTATGAGTTCATCGGAACATCTGAGCAAGAGCTCCAGGTGCTTCTGGTCTGCCGAGCTTTCTTGCTTCCAGCCTATTAGTTTGAGCGCATCCTGCACAGTCGTGTTCATGCGGCAAGACGTTTTGAGAGCTCTTATAACTATATAACCAGGAATGCAGCCGTCTTTCATCAGGAGCTGTGCGTGCATGACCCGCTGCAGATCTTCGTTGCTTAGCTGTTTCAAATTTATGAGCGCCCGCCCCAGAGGAATATTGTATTTTCTTGCAAGCTCAAGACCTTCGTCAATCTTTTTTTGATCGACGATAATGCCTGCATCAACCAATAGCTCGCCGGTTGGTCTGGATTCAGGAGCGTGCTCTGCTTGCCTGCATATAAGCACCAGCTTGCGCAGGCTCGAAAGCAATGCCGGATCATCTGCTTCCAGCAGCTTTTCTTTAATGCCAATTGATGAAAGATATAGACGCTCCGCTTGCAAATATTCGCTTTGAACATCATAAAGCTCGGCCAGATCTTCCAGGCAATCTGCCACATCCAGGCTTCTTTCACCCTTTAAGGTCACTTTGATTTCATAAGTTTGCCAGTAATATTTTTCTGCTTCATCAAAACGGTCCTGAGCAAAAAAATGTTCAGCCATTTGCAAAAGTAAGTTTGCCATTTCAAGTGACTGATGCCCGAAACAGGCTTCAACTGTTTGTGCCGCCCGGTTATACAAAAGCTCGGCATCCAGATACTGGCGGTTTGAAGTTAAGAGCTCGGCCAGTTTCAGGCAACTAGCCGCAGTTTCAGGATGGTCAGGTCCGAAAGAAGCTTCGCAATTATGCAATTGTTCTCTGGCAACTGCGATGCTTACGCCCTCACCTTCGACATACTTATCTGAGAACCAGCCCAGCTTTTTTAGAGCCCTGTCTATTGACAGGTGATTGGCAGCAGCCATCGAGAGAGCTTTTACAGCAAGACTGGCCGGCAGCCTGTCAAGTTTCATCAGAGCTTGCGAATGAAGAACCGATTCCAGATCTTCTTGCCGCAAAAGTCTCATAGTTATTAAGACCCGGCCTAAAGGCAGGCTGTGCTTTCTTGCATAGTCAAGTCCTTCCGAAAGGCGCTCTTCAGGCAGCAGCCCTGCCTGAACCAGTAATTCGCCCAGCTTTTTTGGCCTGTCATCAAGCTCGCTCATGACTTCCAGCTCCCAGAATATATAAGGGTTCTAAGCGTATCAAAGGAGACTGACATATGGAAGAGGCCCGCAATTAGCTGCTACGGACAAGAGTCATTAAAGAGCCAGAAAGAGCCAGGCAAGGCCAAATTCTTAGCCGAAAAAGACCTTGGCTACTTTATACATTTCTTCGTCCAGGGTCTTAAGTGCACCCACACCTTCTTCAATAGGCACGTTCACTATTTTGGTTCCCTGCAGCGCGACCATTAAGCCGAACTGATTTTCATGGACGAGATCTGCGGCCCTTACGCCGAATCGAGTTCCAAGTATTCGGTCGAAGGCGCTCGGCGCTCCCCCACGCTGCAAATGTCCGAGCGTCATCGCTCTTGTCTCGTAGCCTGTTTCCCTTTCAATAATCTTGGCAATCTGCTCACCGATGCCACCGAGCTTCACATGGCCAAATGCGTCTTTTTCTTGATCTTTGAGAATTTCTTCTTCTGCAAGTTTGGCGCCTTCGGCAACCACAATAATTGAAAAAAGCCGTCCCCTGGCATGCCGCGCTTTGATCACCTGCAGCATTTCTTTTATTTCAACCGGTTTTTCAGGTATGCAAATAAAGTCAGCACCACCGGCAATACCACCATAACAGGCGATCCAGCCGGCATGGCGTCCCATAACTTCGCAGACAAGTACACGATTATGTGATTCAGCCGTTGTATGCAGGCGGTCGAGCGCTTCACAAACTATATTGACAGCTGTGTCAAAACCGAAGGTGTAGTCGGTAGCGTTCAAATCATTGTCGATTGTTTTAGGAACACATACAACAGGCAGCTTGTATTCTTTGAAAAGCTTGTTGGCTACACCGGTAGTGTCTTCTCCACCAACAGCTATAAGAGCATCAAGATTGTTCTTTTTCATTGATTCAAGAATCTTCTCGGGCCCACCTTCAACCTTGAAAGGATTGGTTCTGGAGGTTCTGAGGATAGTTCCGCCTCTTTGAATCAAGCCGCCGGTACCCTGCAATGTCAGCGGCATCACCAGATTTTCAACCGGTCCACGCCAGCCTTCCAGAAAGCCAATAACTTCCGAACCGTAGTCTTTGATGCTCCTTTTAACCACAGCCCGGATCACTGCGTTCAGACCGGGACAATCTCCACCACCAGTAAGGATGCCAATTCGCATAGTAATTTCGCCTCTCCAAACAAAGTCTCTCTTGCCAAGTGAAGTCATGGCGCGTGCCTAAGTATACTTGGCCTTGCCGCTTTGCCCGCGATCATCTCAATTTAAGGCGTTTACGAAGTTAATAATGCTGAAAGGCAGTAGAAAGCATTAATCGACAACGTCAAGGTGCAGCAATGCATTTTAAAGATTAAAACTGCTGTCGAGATGTCCAGCCCCGGGTTGCAAAGTATAGAAACGAAAACGGGGGAGAAGAATCGTATCGATTAGATTGGGGCAGGGTTGATAGGTATTACTAAATGAATTCAACTTGTGAACATAAGCAGGTCTGGTTCGGGACCGGCAAATGGCATGCTGAACGCCATCCAGGAAGAAGCAACTGTATTAGACTGCCGGGAAAACAAAATCCCTGCAGCAAGAACCAGGATCAGATTTTTCTTTATATAACAGACCGGAACCCGGAGCTCGATGAGCTTTCGCTTCAGCTTGCCTGAAGCCTGGATCTTGTAGGGGTCGGACTCAAACTTTAGTATAAGCTCGAAAACCAGTTAGAAGCAGCCACAAGAATTTTGCTTGCTTATCTTAGCTACTGACTGCAAAAGAATTCTTTTTGCCGGCTGCCTGCTGGCTCAGTCGTCTGCTCTGTGATTCTGTAAGACAGGCCAAAGAATTAATTGCAGGAATTAGATGCAGGAATTAGTTGCAAGAATTAGTTGCAAGAATCTTTCCTTCTCAAGCGAATTCGCTTGAGAAGTTTTTCAGCCCCTGAAGCCCCTGAAGAGAAGGGGCTGATTGCCGACGCTTCTCTTGGCATGGGTCTGAAGGTCTGCCTGAAGGCCGCATAAAGACCTGCCTGAAAGTCTAGTGAAAGTGTTAAGTGCTGAGCGGAACATTTCATGATCATTTTCAGCTTCATGCTTCATCGACCTTAAAATGCGAGGGTTCGGTAAGCCGGCTCCGGGTGCTGACAGAAAGGGCCCGGGGTCAAAACCACCAGGAGAGATAAAGTGGACCTCTACGAATACGAAGCAAAACGACTTTTTGCGGAATTCGGCATTAAAATTCCGCCCAGTGCAAGAATCACCAAGCCTGAAGGACTGAGAACAGTTCATTTCGGTTATCCGCTTACACTGAAATGCCAGGTTCTTTCAGGAGGCAGGGGTAAAGCCGGTGGTATCCAGTTTGCTAAGAGCCTCGAAGAAGGTGAGAAGCTGGCAGAGAAGCTCCTGGGTCTGACAATCAAGAACTCTAAAACAGAAAGTCTTCTGGTCGAACCGAAAGTAGCAATCAAAAAAGAAATGTATCTTTCAGTCACAATAGACCGCGGACGCGGTTGCCCGATTTTCATCGGCGCTGCTGAAGGCGGCATTGAAATCGAAAGCAACGACAAAATTGTCACCATGCCGATTCACTATCCGTATTCTCAATACCAGGGTAGAAAAATCGCACAGCTCATGGGCCTGAAAGGCAGCCTCGCAAATAAAATTGCCGACGTGGCCAATAAGCTATACAGATGTTTTGAAGAGCTTGATCTGGATCTGGCAGAAATCAATCCACTGGTCGTGACTGATGGCGAAGACGTGATTGCACTCGACGGCAAAATCACTATCAACGACGATTCACTTGGCAGGCAGGAAAGATTCAATGGCTGGCAAGACAAACACATGGCTGATCTGCCCGAGCGTGAACGCAAATCGAAAAAAGCCGGCTTGAACCTGGTTGAACTCGAAGGCAATATCGGGATCATGTGCAACGGAGCAGGTCTGACCATGGCAACAATGGACATGGTAAAGAACTTCGGCGGCGAACCGAGCAACTTCCTGGATGCCGGCGGCGGTTCCGACTCGAAAAAGACTCTTGAGGGTCTGGAAATCATTCAAGAGAATCCCGATGTGAAAGTGATCCTTCTAAATATTCTCGGTGGCATAACCGCTTGCGATGAAGTGGCAACCGCCCTTGTCGAATTCATGAAGCGCCATCCGGAACGCAAAATGATTGTAAGACTGAGAGGAAACAACCAGGATCTGGCAGAAAAAATGCTTGCAGAATCAGGCACCAAGCTCTACGCAGACCTGGAAGATGCAGTCAAAGCAGCAGTGGCTGCGACCAAGTAGTTTAAGGCAAGGAGAAAAGATTGTGATTCTAGTAAATAAGAACACCAAAGTATTAGTGCAGGGCGCAACCGGCAAGATGGGTGCGGCTCACAGCAAACGCATGCTTGCCTACGGAACACAAATTGTAGCAGGCGTAACACCAGGGCGCGGCGGCAGCAAAATTCCGGGAACTGAAGTGCCGGTATTCGACACAGTTAAAGAAGCCATGGATACAAGCGGCGCCACGGCATCAGTGGTATTTGTGCCACCGTATCTGGTACTGGACGCCGCTGCCGAAGCGATTGACGCCGGCATAAGCTTGCTTGTAGTTATCACCGAGGGCATGCCTCCCCAGGACACAGCCAAACTGGTTGCCCAGGCAAGAGCTAAAGGCGTTAAGATGATCGGGCCGAACTGCCCGGGTATCATAACCCCGGAAGAATCTTTGCTCGGGATTCTTCCCGGACCTATATTTAAGAAAGGTCCGATTGGCATGGTCAGCAAAAGCGGAACTCTCACTTACGAAATAGCTCTATCACTTACAGACGCGAATCTCGGGCAGTCTACTTGCGTAGGCGTGGGCGGCGACCCGGTAAAAGGCATGGAATACCCTGAAGTGCTTACAATGTTCGAGAACGACCCGGAAACCGAAGTTATAGTTCTTATTGGTGAAATCGGCGGCACCGCAGAAGAGGAAGCAGCTGAGTTCATCAAGAAGAATATCAAGAAGCCTGTTGTTGCCTATATTGCAGGCCAAACTGCACCACCAGGAAAACGTATGGGACACGCCGGCGCCATTATTTCAGGAAACAAGGGCACTGCTGAATCCAAAATGAAGGCCCTTAAAGCAGTGGGAATTGAAGTAGCTCTCACCCCGCGCGAAGTGGCTGAAAAAGCCGGCAAGCTCTTGAAACAGCCTGTAAGCAAATAAGCCGGTCCTTCGAGAATTTAGAAGAAAGAGCCTGCCAACAGGCTCTTTCTTTTTTGACGATTTGGCTCCTCAAGCGAATTCGCTTGAGGAGTTGGCTTTGAGCTGGCTTTGAGCTGGCGATAGATGCGTTTTTTGGTGAGAGCGAAACTCAGGAGCGGGCTTTGCCGATTTTAATGCACTCAATCTCAAGAGTAATATCGGCGTCTTCCGAAACCAGAAATACACCCTTTGCTACTTCGCGATTCCAGGTCATCCCAAAGTCCTTTTTCTTGATTCTGGTTTTAGCAAGCACACCGATTATGCTCTGCTTGTGGTCTCTGTCAAAAACCGGCCCGGTCGGACCCTGGCAGTCCAGCTCCACTTCTTTCTTTATGCCTTTGATTTCAAGCACTCCACTCATTTTGAATTTTCCGGGAGACAGAGCTTTGATTTTGGTAGATACAAAGCTGATATCCGGATATTTTTTTACATCAAAAAAATGTTCGGACTTTAGATGCATATCACGAATACTTGAACCGCTATCAAGGCTTTCGGTTTCGATATGTGCTTCCACGCTAGCTTTTTCGATATTCTTGCCGTCATATCTGAGAGAGCCCCGGACTTTGTTGAACCAGCCTGTAACTGGAGCCAGCCCGTCATGGGTAGCAACAAAAATAGCTTTACAGTGTGTTTGATCAAATCCCCAGCGATTGCCGGGAGCTTCAGCAGCGGCAGCGCTTAGCTGAAAACTTGAAAAAATGGCAATTAAGCCAATGAGCTTTTTCTCTTGCTTTTTCTCTTGCTTTTTCGTCTGTCTCTGCACTTCTTATCCTTTCTGTTAAGCCTCCGCCCTCAAAGAGCTAGAGCTGGCTTCAATTCGGTTTCGGTTTATACAACAAGCTAACTCGCCCGCCATGAACAAGGTCTTTGATTTTCCAGGCAAGATCCTTTTGCTGAGCCGGTGCTCTTTTCAAAAGCCTCAGCAGCCTGGCTGCAACTTCACGGTCGTTTGGACTCAAGCTATAAGCTTTTTCATAACTCTTGAACGCACCCTGATAATCGCGCTGGTTCTCCTTTATGATTCCCACTCGCAAAAAAGGCCTGCCAGAATATTCATAAAGTTTGATGCCGGCCTCGAATGCTTCAAGAGCCTCATTAGCATGTCCGGTTTTGTCCAGCACATCTCCGGAGGCAAAATACAGGCTTGCCATTTTTTCTTGAAATGTGATTTCACGTCGGATCATTTGCAAGCTGTTTAGTAATTCAGCGGCATCTACCTTACCCAGAATAAAGTAAAGCCGCTGTTTGAGCATATTCACTTTATTCCTGTCTTTCATCGAAATTCTGGACATAACTACAAGAGTAGGGTAGATCGCCTCACCGTACTGCCCGTTGCATATTAGCGCCCGCGAAAGAACGTCTGCAACGCCACCCTGGTCGGCCACTCCTTTTAATGCAGTCCTGAGATACGGGATTGCTTCGGCAAATCGCCCCATATGCATAAGCGCTTGACCTTTTGCAAGATTGGCAGTCGGATATTCATTTTTCAGCTTAAGATCATGTTCGGCTATTTTGACTGCTTCCTTGTAGCGTTTCTGACTGAGCTTCAATGAAGCAAGCGCAGTAGCTATGCCCGGGGTGTCGGGATTCTTGTCCATTGCATCACGATAGTAAAACTCTGCCTTGGCTTCATTTCCATGGACTCTTTCCATAAGCCCCTGCATGATTAAAACCGAGGGGTCCTTTGGAAAGCGCTTCTGCACATAACGAAGATACTCGTAAGCAGCCATCGGACCGTCTTTTTGCAACTTGTTGTGAAAAAGCGAGAGAACCGAATCGGGCTGGCTGGGATCGAGCTTATCTGCAATTTTGAATTGATCGTCGGCAAGACCCTCATAACCTAGAAGCGTAAGAACTTTGCCGCATAACATATGAGCTTCCACATTGTTCGGTTCGCGCTTAATTAGATCTTGCAATTCGTCGAGTGCGGCATTCGTGTCCTTAGTTTGATTAAGTTTCTGCCTGATTCTTGCAACTTCATTCATAGAATTCAGGCTAGCTTCATCTGCCTGCACAGGCAGACCCACTGCCGGAGAAACTATGCTTAACAGGAGCAAAAGCGCTTTTGCCTGACGAAGTTTTTGTACTTTCTTTGTCTTGCCTGACTTCAATTTCATAAACTCAGCTTTCATTTCTAAATACCGGAACAAGTACAATCGAAGTATATAATTTCTCAGGGTGACTTGCGGCACTTATCAGGGGCTTCTTTTTTGAAAATTCGCGCAAAGATAAGATACGGGCACCTTACAACCATGCTTCTAGTGCTAGGTGTCAGCTCCTGCCATCCATCATCTGAGGCATGGAAAGAGAATCTTGAAAAAGCAAGCCTGGCAAAGTCGCAAAAAAACTTTGATTCTGCCGTCAAGCTTTACAAAGCCACGGTCAAACAAATGGAAGAATTAAACGAATCGGCAAAAATCCAAATACCGGTTCTGAACAAGCTAATCGTACTGCTTTTAGAGCAGAAAAAGAACAAAGAAGCCTTCAGTTATGCAGAAAAAGCTCTCAGATACGCTGAACGTGCCTACGGCCCGGATCACATTAATGTGATGCCGCAGCTGGTGCTGGCCGAGAAAGCAGCCAGCCGGTTACATGATCGCGAGAAAGCAGATTCATACATGAATCGCATGATTGAGCTGCAGGAAAAAGAAAGCGGCAACGACAGTGTGCCTGTTATGTGGCTTCTTGATCAGTATGCAAGAAGCAAGTCGCCATCTTGCGGAGACAAGTTCGACAGCGAAAAGCTCAGGCATCTGGTAAGGCTCAGAGAGAAATTTGCAGCTTTAGATTCGCTGGATACTATCCAGGACAAAGTCATACTTGCTTCGGTGTTGAGCCAGGAAGGCAAAGCCGACGAGGCAGCGACAATTTTTGATTACTGTGTCAAAGTCAGCAGGGAAAAATATCCCGGCTATCTTCCTGAGGCAGAATTGCAATATGCAAAAGCTCTAAAAAAAACAAAGCAGAATGAGAAAGCGATTCTCTTGCTTAAAGATGCCTACAAAATAGCCGGTCCGGGCAAGCGTTACAACCTGGTGCTTGCACCTGATATTGCAAGCGAACTGGGCTTCCTGCTGGCAAGCCAGAACAGGAACGCCGAAGCTGCCTTGATTTACAAAGAAATGATCGAGAAATTCAAGTCATCCGGAGCAAGCCTTGACAGGCTTGCCAGTTTCGAACAAAAGCTACAAGACCTGAGCCCTGCACACACTACAAAATAGTTTATGTGCCTCTGCTATTTATGAGTACCGTAGCTGAAATAAGCCTGGCATCCGGGTCTGCTGGTGCTGGGATAAGTAGTAATAGTCACGGTGGCCTTGAATTGCGGATGAGAAGCCACGACCTCGTTTTCTTTTGCTCCTTCTTCGTTGACATTCCACCCGCTTGATTTAAGCGCTGTTTTGTAATAGTTGATTACTGATGGTCCCTGGTCAGCCACCTCAAATCTGGCTCCCAGGTTTCTGCCACCATTTTTGTTTTCGATGTTGTAACCGTAAAGGAATTTGCCGTTGGGCAATGTGATGCCGGGCATATCAGGCGGGCGCTCCGGGCTTTTCAAATCTTGTGCGCTGGCCGAATTTCTTGCAGGTACTTTTGGCCCTCGTGATCTGTGAATCACTTTTGTCGTACCCTTATTGTCCTCGGCTCCGGCCTGCAGGTTTCCGGAAAGTCCGCCTGCGAGCAAGCAAAAAAGCAGCCCAAAAGCAGTCTTGTTTTTTTCAGCAAATTCCATCAGATTTCCTCAAAGCAATTTTTACTTGCCTCTTATTCTTAGAAAGAAGGACACATACCTTTATGGTAGCGTCCCTCCGATTTTTTTTCTATTGTTTGGCTCGCACCCGGCGCGCCTGCTTCAGCTTATCAAGGACAACACCAGTCGTCGCCGTTCGCCTCGGCACAGTTGTTGAACCTTAAGACACCAAGCAAGCCTCCCTTACCGGATGAGGGAAACCACTTAACAACTGCGGCTGACTGCCCACTGCCCATACCGCTGCCGCATTCCCACATGAAAAAGGGCACCCAGCGGCCGCTGACCTTCAGTTCGTTTCTTCCAAGTACCGGGTCGCCGTCGGGGATATTCAGGGGTGGTGTCACTACCGGTCTATTGAGTCGATCGGTTCCATAGTTATACTGCAAGCTCGAAGGCTTAACTGTATCCATAACCAGATTGCCGCCTACGTTGCGGATATAAAGAATCTTGTTATACGGCACCGTCTGGGCAAATATAGTCTCCGGATTCTTGCCCGGGGCAATCTGTCTCATTCTGGCTGCCATATCGGTCCTGATAATTGACGGTGCACCGGTATCTACAAGAAGCTGATCAAGCGTGCCCAGAGGAAAGGGTGGCTCTCCTGTTATATGCTTCATGCCCGAACCGGCTACGGTATTGGCGCAACTGCCTACAGGCCCGAGTGCCGGCACCATGACACAGCCGGAGCCGCCACCGAAGCCGCCTTTAATTTCAAGAATGTACTGTTCCAGAGGCATCAGATCCGTATATGTTGTTGATCCGGAACCTCCACCGGGAATACCGATATTTCCATTTAAGAGAGCCACAAAAGCATCAGTTTGATTACACTCCGGAGGATTGGCGCTGCCGGAACCGCCAGAGAAGCTCTTGTTATTGCAATATGCAATATGGGTGATTCTGGTAGCAATGCCGCCGACTTTGGTTCCGGGGGCACCCATGCCTTCGGTACCCATCAGAGCACTGCGGTCATGATACTGAGAAACATAACGCTGCTGGTTATGCATTTTCATTGCCCAGAAATCGATATTCTTAGGAATGTTGTTATCCGAAAATGTCCTGGCTTCGTCATCAGGAGCCTGCCCGCCCACGCTTGAATTATCGGTAGACTGCGCATGGGCTTTGATCTGATCTGAAGGGTAGCTGCCGTCATCAGAGTGAATCATGAATTTATGAGTGCTGCTTCCATCCGGAAATGTCCCTGCAAGTGCGGTAACACTGAATATTTCAACACCGGCGGGATTCATCAATTTTGTAGGGTCTGCAAAAATCGATGAGCCCGGGTCTTTGATATCAGCACTGTCAATATTCTTGCCTTCATTATCGACAATTATGGTTCCACCGGATTGCTGCAGTGGGAAGGTCCGGTCAAGAACCCCGACCACCGCACATGAACGCAGCTGTAAATTTGCCTGGTTTCTGGCAAAAGCAGCCTGACCACCTGATTTGAAAGCATTCGGCAGTGTAAACGGATTAAAAGGTGCAGTTGCGCCTGCATCAAAATCGTTAACACCTATCAAGTGGGGTTGTTCACCGGGACGCAGCGGCACGGTCCAGGTGCTCGGGCAGTTAGGAACAGCAGCAGCTGTGGACAGATTTTTATAGCCAACCAGAAACTGCTTGTTGCCGCCCACATCTTTTGAAATCAGGTCGCTTGCCTGAAAAGAAGCGCCTGGAGGCACTTCAAGCTGGTCTACATATATGTTGCTGGCCTTGCCTCTTGCAACATATGAAACTGCGTATTCAGCATCGGTATGGCTGATAGATGGTCCCGGGTTGCCCTCCGGATGGTCGAGCATTCTGACGCTGTTCTGGTTTGAAATGCCTTCAAAATGTCCTTTGAGGCTTGAGGCCGCATTCAGCCTGTTTTGCAGCTGCTGGCCGATGCTGTAAACGGCAATTGTAAGCTGCCGGGCATTATCGCGGGCCTTTTGCGTGCCTTCAGCCTTGGCGTTCAGCTGGGCAAGCACCGCTTTACCCACAAGGCGATTGAAGTTCAATAGATTTACTTTATTGCCGGGATCAAGTACATCCTGAAATTCCAGGCGTAAATTGGTTCCTGTGTTGGGATCGATGCCGTCGGCAAGCACAAAATCCGGTGTCAAGAGCGATTGTTTGGCTACGTTCAGGTTACCGGAGTCGGTGGCGTGCTGCAGCTCTTTGCCCCCACCAATCAAAAGTTGCCAGACAAAGAAACAGGCTCCAATTAACAAAAAGACAAAGACTAGCGAAATTACAAGAGCAAGTGTAGCTCCCTGCTTCTTACGTTGGGTCACAACTAGGTGCCTCCAATCTGCTTAAGTGCTTACCAATGGCCAAAAGCTTATGCCATAGAACAAAACATACAAAACGAAATAGTACCACCAGGTACAAGAAGCGAGCCCGCCGCCTCTGCTTTAGTAAATTATTTCAGTCTTTTTCTTACAGACCCTCGCCAAACACAAAATTAGATCCGGTTAATAATACCATTATTGCAGGAGCATGTAAAGAGTCAAGGCTGAAATAGCGCTTCTAAGCTTTTCTGCCAAAAGGCTTTTTACGGAAAATCAAGAAGAAGCGCAAGATATCAAAGAAAGCGCTTTTATTATGTGACAATATATGCGGGCTAAGGGGCAGAAGCAGCCGCAACCTTCGGAGGTTTAGTTAGTGGTCATGCAAAAAGCTAAGAAACAAGACGCGTTTCTCACGGATTTTGATTTGCACTTGTTTTCAGAAGGCACCCATTGCCGGATTTATGAGAAGCTCGGAGCACATCCGACAACGGTTGACGGCGTAAAAGGTATTCATTTTGCAGTCTGGGCACCGAATGCAGCAAAGGTCGCGGTTATCGGAGATTTCAACAAGTGGGATGCCACGAAGAATCCTATGCAAACCGAGGGTGAAACAGGCATCTGGTCATGTTTCATCCCGGAACTTAAAACCGGAACGATTTATAAGTATTACCTTGAATCCAAAGTAAACAACTATGCGGCTGAAAAAACCGACCCTGTGGGTTTTGCCTCCGAGATGCGTCCAAAAACAGCTTCGCTAACCTGGGATCTGGAAAGCTACAAATGGCAGGATCAGAACTGGCAAAAGGTCCGCACAGTCAAGAACGCGCTTGACGCCCCCATCTCAATTTACGAATTGCATCTCGGTTCCTGGATGAGAGTCCCGGAAGATGGCAACCGCTGGCTGACTTATCGTGAGCTTGCAGACAAACTGGTTCCATATTTAAAGGATCTGGGATTCACCCATGTGGAGTTCATGCCCCTGGCAGAACACCCACTCGATGCTTCCTGGGGCTATCAAAGCACCGGTTATTTTGCTGCAACCAGCCGTTACGGTAGCCCCGAAGATCTGATGTATTTAATCGACAAACTTCATCAGGCTGAGATTGGGGTGATCCTTGACTGGGTTCCGGCACACTTCCCTCGAGACGGTCACGGTCTGGGACTTTTTGACGGCACCCACCTTTACGCCCATGAAGACCCCAGGCAGGGCGAACATAAAGAATGGGGCACCTATGTATTTAATTTCGGGCGTTATGAAGTAGCAAACTTTCTCATTTCAAACGCAATGTTCTGGTTCGACAAATACCATATCGACGGATTACGTGTTGATGCGGTAGCCTCAATGCTTTACTTGGATTACGCACGCAAGGACGGCGAGTGGATTGCCAACAAATATGGCGGACGCGAAAATATCGAAGCAATCGAGTTTTTGCGAAAGCTCAATGAAAGAGTATATGCCGAATACCCTTATGCCATGATGGTTGCAGAAGAATCAACTGCCTGGCCGAGTGTAACCAGACCTACCTATCTGGGCGGGCTTGGATTCGGGTTCAAATGGGACATGGGCTGGATGAACGATACGCTCAAATTCATGTCTCTTGATCCGGTTTACCGCAAGTTTCACCATAATCAGCTTACTTTTAGAGGACTTTACAGCTTCTCGGAGAATTTCATGCTGCCGCTTTCACATGACGAAGTGGTTCACGGCAAAGCATCATTGCTTTCAAAAATGCCAGGCGACCACTGGCAGAAATATGCAAATCTGAAATTGCTTCTGGGAAATCAATGGACGCAGTCCGGCAAGAAGCTCCTTTTTATGGGCGGCGAGTTCGGGCAGTGGATTGAATGGGATTTCGACAAGAGTCTTGACTGGCACCTTTTAGACTATCCGCAACATCGCGGCGTCAGCAACTGGGTTCGCGATCTGAACAAGCTTATGAGGAGCGAGCCGGCCCTGCATGAACTAGACTGCAAAGGCAGTGGTTTTGAGTGGGTGGACTGCCAGGACAATGAGCAAAACGTGCTTTGCTATTTGCGCAGAGGCAGCAAAGAAAACGACATAATTTTAGTGCTGGCAAATTACACACCGATTCCGCGCCATGATTACCGTATCGGCGTTCCGAAAAAAGGATTCTGGCAGGAAGTGGCAAACAGCGATGCCATCGAATATGGTGGCAGCGGCGTTGGAAACTATGGCGGCGTCTGGTCCGACGATTGGGCAAAACATGGTCACGGACAGTCGGTTTCCGTAACCTTGCCACCGCTTGGAATGCTGGTGCTCAAGCTCAAAGAAGAATAGAGCATCTCAAGCTCAAGAACAAAAAAGACTCAAGCTATAAAACTCAAGCTATAAAACTCAAGCCGAGGAAGCTACTCTCTTGAAATATGAGTTCTGGAGGTGCAGGCGGGCATCTTCATAGCCCTGTTTTATAAGCATTTTGGAACGCTCCGGATCTATTTCGAGCAGGTTTATATCAACCGGTTTATTGGGTTGAATCACTTCAAGACGAACGGCCCGCATACCTACAGCCTCGGCTGCCCCTTCTTCGATAAGACGGTTGTAGAGCTGAGCCAGCTCCAGCTCTTTGCGGGCAGAGGCATCGAGCACCACATCCAGGCAACGAGCTATAAGTTGCCACATATTTGACGGGCAGATATTTACTGTTTCCGGATGCAAAAGAACCATAAAAATTTCATCGGCGCCGCTATCAATCGCTGCCCTTAACGGAGTGTTCTTAACCAATCCGCCGTCGACCCAGAGCCCCTCTCCCTGCAGCTGCCTGGGTGGAAAAGCAATCGGAACCGCAGAGGTTGCCATCAAAAGGTCAATCAGCTCGCTTGTGGTTGTTACGTCTTCCAGATTGACCATGCGAGTTTCAAGGCTGCAAAGATCTGTGGTAACAACTCGCACTTTCATCTCTGATTTTTTTATGCGCCTCAAATCAGCTTCCCGCCGGAGAATGTCTTCAAGCGGAGTCGTATCCAGCATGCCGAGCTTGCGTCCCAGGACCATGCGGCCTAATTGTTGCGCATTCGGCAATTTGAAAATATCCCAGGGTCTGAGGTTGCACCAGATATCTTCCAGGCGCTTCACCTCTCCCTGTGCCAGGAATGCCGCATTCAGAGCGCCTATAGATGTTCCAAAAGCCATGTCGAAATTCAGACCGGACTCAAAAAGTGCTTTGGCTACCCCAACTTGATATGCTCCACGTCCACCGCCCCCGGGCATAACCAGAGCTCTTTTCACCTTTTTCTTAGTGTCGAGCTCGTCTTGAGAACCGTTCTCTTCCATAAGGGTTTTGGGGACTCCTGCCTGATCGTCAGATGCACTGAGCAATAATGAATCAGTCTAATACATAAAAAGCAATTCCTGGGATAAAAGCAGGTCAGTCATTTGACTGATCAGTCAAAATTAAGGAGTGAAAAGGGTCTGGAAATTGCATTGCGGCTATGCGCGATTAAGCCGGCAATAACAAGAGGGGCACCACTTTTAATGGCGCCCCTTTCCTTACTCTTTTGATCCGGAATGATATTGAGTGATTATTCGAACCAGCTCTTGACCCACTGATAGGCCTGGCGGGCTTTAATATCTCCGATTTCAATTGCGGTGCCTACAGCATCTCCGGCAAGAACTCCGCCAGCCACCTTGCCGATTGCGCGCTCAACCTGCGAAGTAGTCGGATTGTCTTTTCTGTGTTGTTCGAGTTCTTTTTGAGTTTGCTTTGCTGCTTCGGCTCCGATTTTTGCAGCTTCGGTCGCCACAGGACCAATTACCGGAATTGCAGCTTCAACACCGGCCTTTGCGACTTCCACACCGGCCTTGACCATTTCAGGTCTGACTCCTGTTCCTACCTGCGGTCCCATTTCAATAAGCGGCATTTTGAAAGGATCGAAAAGTTTTTTGATCATATCGGCATGCTTTTTGATTTCTTCACAGGTCTTTTTCATGACCTTCTCGCCAAGTTTTTCGCAGCAACCGTCTTTCTCAAGCATCTGGCGAATCATGGCACCGCCAAGCACACCGGCCGGACCTGCAAGAACACCTTCAGCCGCAGCTTCGGCGGGGTGATTTTTCACATGCTCAAGCACAGCTTTTCCAAGATCTTTTGCCACGCCTACAGCATCAGCGGGCTTAATGCAACAAGGTCCACAGTCAGCAGCACATCTGGCTGCGCAGCCTGTGATCGCACCGAGCGCCGCCAGTGTTGCAGCTCTTGTGGCATCGCCTGTGGCCAGGCCTGCTGCAGCACCGATTGCTGCTCCAATTGCCATGTCTCTGGCACAATCTGTTGCACAGTTGCCGTTGGCATCTTTAATTGCTTTAACAGCTTCAAGAGCGCCAATTCCGACGGCTGCTCCGGCTACAGCACCGGCTGCCACTCCCGGATTTCTTACTGCCTGTTCTACGGCCACAACACCTGCGACTCCAAGTCCGGCAGCAACAGCACCTTTTGCAATATTTTCTGCGGTTTTTTGAGATATATCTATACCGACACCATTGGCGGCTCCGGATACAACTCCTGCTCCAAATTCTTCAGCAGAGCGAATTGCGTTTCCTACACTTTTTCCGGCTGACTCTACTATTGATAGAAAGCTCATCCCGGAGTCTTGTTGCTCATTGCCTTCGTTACAACAATCCTTAGCTTCGTTTACAAGTTCATTACCCATACAACAATATCTCCTGGTTTAACGGCTCATGCCCATCCCAATAACCAACCGGAGAACCTGATTTTGTTCTGCCCTTGCCCTTGCTTGGATGTATCCGCGAAGCTGCGATTCTTGACATCGCAAAGTGCAGAAAAATACAGTTGGCCCCTGAACTCTTGCGCAGCAAGGCTTTTGGAATAGCTTAAATCTGAAAATCAGGCATATCTTGCAGACTGAAGTGAACAGAAACTTGAAACTGAGTATTTTTTTCCAGCTACTAGTCAGTACTGGAAACCATTCTTGCGGGTATGGAGCATGGGCTCATCAGCTTCGTTCAAAAGCTTGCCGGCGTTTATTTCAGCTAGAACCAGAAGATGATCTCCAGCATTTATTTGCTCTTTAACTGTGCAATCAAGATAGCTCAAAGCTTCTGCAAACACAGGACCGGCAGTATCAGCCTCCACTAGCTTCAAGCCAGCAAATCTGTTTTCACCTTCTTTAAATGGACGCGCAAATGCTTTGAAAATATCCATGTTCTTTTTAGAAAGAGTATTCACTGAAAAGTTTTTTCCCACAGATAGCTCCGAGAGTATTTCTCTTTCCTTTTTGACGGCACAGCTGAGCATGGGCGGTTCAAAGGCAGCCTGGATTATCCAGGTCGCAAGCATTCCTTGCATAGAGTCATTTTGCTTACTGCCGCAGCATACTATATAAACGCCACTCGACAGCCGCCCGAGTGCCTGTCCGAGTAGTTCCCTGTTTTTTGGATCGGAATCCAGTTCAAGTCCAGTCATCAGTTCCCCCCCCGCTCCCCAGCTCGCGGTCCAAAATTCTACAACAGATATCGAGCCGTCACTCAATTCAAGAGGCATCGAAAAGAGCGATTCAAGAAACATTGAAAAAAGCGAAAGAGTCACGTTTAGGATGAGGGCGGTGCAAGCGTCCGGAGCATTGTGCCAGCATGATCCCCGGCTGATTAAAAGAATTACAGAATACGTAAGTCCACCACGGCATTTCCATATCTTTTTGCAGATCTCTTGTATATGCTGTTTGCTCAGGGTACTGGCAGGTCACCGGATAATAGCAATGAGCGAACTTGAAAAAGGGGCGAAAGAAAACAGCAAAACGCCTGAGCCCTCTTCTGAAGCTTTGCAAAGTGAAGCGCAACAAGAACTGCAAGAACAGGGAAGAGTCAGGTTCGTAAATGACAAAGCCGAGTTGGTCGACACACGTGTATCTATACCTATAAACACAAGCAAAATAGGTCCGACCGATCCGGATGCGGAAATTAGCGTCACACTCATGCTCAAGTCAAAAGCCACGGACCGGGAAATAAACGAGACCCTGCAAAAAATTTCAGACGGCAAACAAAAGCCGCTTTCAGACAAAGAGTTCAACGCTCAGTTCGGTGCAGACCCCGGCGCGCTTGCACGGGTTCTGAATTTTGCCAAAAACAGCGGATTGAGTGCCGTAAAAGTAGATCCGGCATCCGGCCGCGTCGAGCTGAAAGGAAAAGTAAAAGACTTCAGCACCGCTTTCAACGTTCAGATAGACGATTACAAAGACGCAAACGGCGAGATTTGCAGGCAGCGTTCAGGCAGCATTCTGCTTCCGCGAAGCATGTCGAATGATATCGAGGGAGTTTTCGGTCTGGATAATCCCAAGATTTTGAAAAACCACTTCAGAAAGCTGCCTGACGGACAAACAGGGCCCAGAGCTGCTTCCAGTTACCTGCCTAATGAAATCGCAGACCTTTATGACTTTCCGAAAGATTCTATGGGTGCAAAGCAGTCGGTTGCTATTGTTGAATTCGGCGGCGGGCTTGATTTCAACGACAACTCGAAATACTACAAAGACAACAAACTGAAAGAGCCGGAAATTCAAATAGTCGAAATTGGCGGAGCAAAAAACAAAACAGGCGACCCGGCAGACGGTGAAGTGGCGCTTGACTCTCAGATTATTGGAGCCGTGGCACCGGACGCCAAGCAACAACTTATATTTGCACCCAACTCCGACCAGGGCTTTATGGACTCAATCACAAGAGCCAGCTTTCCGGAATCCGGTGAAATTCAAAATTCTGCAATCAGCATCAGCTGGGGTGCGCCAGAATCGGACTGGAATGAGCAAGCCATCCGCAATATAAATCTTGCATTTAAAAAAGCTGCTCTGAAAGGCATCTCAATTTTTGCAGCCTCAGGAGATGACGGCGCCATCGACAAGTCGTCAGACGGCAAACCCACACCAGATTATCCTTCGTCGGACCCATATGTAACCGGAACCGGCGGCACCCGCATCGACAGAAGCGGCAAAGAAATAAGCTGGAACGACGGCTTCTTTGGTGGAGCAAGCGGCGGCGGCATCAGCAACAAGTTTGAGATCCCCGACTTTCAAAATGGACTGAGCCTACCTGCAAATATACGCCAGAACGGCAATCCCGGGCGCGGAGCTCCGGATATTGCCGGAGTCGCAAGCCCTCAGTCCGGTTACAGAATCAGAGTCGGCGGGCGCGAAGAAGTCTCAGGCGGAACAAGTGCAGTCGCTCCTCTTTATGCAGCGCTGATCATGCGCGTAAACGGAGCCCTGGGTCGCCCGGTTGGATACTTGAACCCGTTTTTGTACAAGAACGCTAATTCAGGCATCTTCAAAGACATAACCGACGGTCACAACAACGGTTATGACGCCGGTCCCGGCTGGGATGCAACTACAGGCTGGGGCGTAATCAAAGGCTCAAAATTTCTCGAGCTTCTGAAAAAGCAAGACCAGGACCAGGACCAGGACCAGGACCAGGATCAAGACCAGGACCAAGACCAGGACAAGAAGAAGAAGAAAGCACAGCTTTAGAAATCAGCGCCTGCAACTTTCCGGGTCCGAGCGTCTGAGCAAAAGCATGCCTGCGCTCTGGAGTCAGGAATCATAAAGCTTGCAAGATTGCCGCAAGCTCAGACAGAACGTGACTTACAGGCTTTCAAAATAACCGAATTTTTAGCAAGCAATCAGGTCTTTTTCGTAAAAGCACCAAAGTCATATTTTCGATTTTGCAGGATTCTAGAATCGGGGTGGACTAACAGGGATGTGACTGAAGATATGAGTGAGATTCGGGAAATCGCGGAGCCGGCGAAAGGCTCCGGTCAGAAAGCAAATGAAGCGGCATCGGAGGCAATCGATGCCAGGTCGGCTCTTGCAGAAGGGGCATTCAAGCCCAGAGTCAACTTTGTAGGCGACAGAGCCGAGCTACTTGATACGGAGCCGACACCGCAGGGCAAAAGAATTGGTCCCTCAGATCCAAATGCTGATATGACCATAACCATAATGGCAAAGTCTAAAGGCACGGAGCAGGAGATTGATCAGACGATTGCCCTGATCATGAGCGGTAAGCAAAAACCACTTACGGATGCCGAGTTCGAAGCAAGATTCGGAGCAGATCCTGATTCAGTCAAAAGAATTGAACAATTCGCCAAAGACAACGGTTTAAGTATTGAAAGCAAAGACAGCCGTTCAGGCAAGATTGAGCTTAAGGGCACCGTTTCGCAGTTAAGCAGCGCATTTAAGGTCGGAATTGAAGACTACAAAGACGGCAACGAGTTAACCAGGGAACGCACCGGCACGATATCGGTGCCCAGAAGCGTCGCAAGCGACATCCAGGGAGTATTCGGGCTTGATTCGGGAAAGGCGGCCGAACCCTATTACCGAAAGCTGCCCAAAGGAATCCAGCCCCGGGTGGCCCAGTCGCACCTGCCCAACGAAGTCGCTGACTTATACAATTTCCCAAAACAGTCGATGGGCAAGGGACAGTCGGTAGCAATCCTACAGTTCGGCGGCGGGCTCGATAGATTCGACAACTCGCAGTATTACGCCAACCATAATTTGCCTTTGCCTGATATTCAAACAGTCGGAGTCAGCGGCGCCAAAAGTTCGCCGGGTAGTCTCTACGACAACGAAGTGGCGCTCGACAGCCAGGTGATTGGCGCAGTTGCACCTGAGGCAAAGCAGCAGCTCATATTTGCGCCAAACAGTGAGCAGGGCTTTGTAGACGCAATCACAAGAGCCACCTTTCCTGAAGAGGGCGAGATCCAGAACACGGCAATCAGCATCAGCTGGGGAGCACCTGAGGTAAGCTGGTCCGATCAGGCTAAGCAAAACCTGAATCTGGCATTTAAGAAGGCGGCTTTGAAGGGAATTTCAGTATTTGCGGCAGCCGGCGATGACGGGGCTAAAAACAGATCACCTGATGGACGATTTAACGCAGACTATCCTTCTTCAGATCCGTTTGTCACCGGCTGTGGTGGCACACTTCTGCGAGACAGCAGCGAGGTCGCCTGGAATGACGGCCCCGGAGACAGTCATACAAGCGGTGGCGGCATCAGTCAGTTTTTTCCGGTGCCAGAATTTCAAAAAGGAATAAAACTGCCGCCCAGTGCTAACAAAGACAATAAAGAAGGACGCGGGGCGCCTGATGTAGCAGGCAATGCCAGCCCGATGACCGGCTACGTCATTCGAGTACACGGCACTGATACGATCATGGGCGGCACCAGCGCGGTTGCACCACTTTATGCAGCTTTAATGATGCGTGTCAACGGTGCTCTCGGACAGCCGGCAGGCTATTTGAATCCATTCTTATATAAGAAGGGCATGGAAGGCTCGGATATTTTCCGCGACATAACAAAGGGCAAAAACAACGGCTATGACGCCGGGCCGGGGTGGGACGCCGTCACTGGCTGGGGATCTATAAACGGCAGCAAGTTCTTAGATGCGCTCAAAAAAGAACAGGAACTGAAAAAAGCTGAATTGGAAAAAGCTGAGCTGGAAAAAGCTCAAGAGAAAAAGTAATGGCTGCCAGCTAAAGAGACAATTGCACTCCTGAGCTAGTTCAGGGCTTCAGCAAAGCCTTTCTTGACTCGTTTGCAAGCTGAGCCAGTGCAGCTTCAGCTCTTTGCTTCAAATGCAGAGTTACCGGGTCACGTTTCTGGGAAGTTTTTGCCAGCACCTTCTTATACATATAAACAGCATCTTCAATCTGGCCGTACTTCCTTGCCAGATCCGCAAAGTCAATCATTGAATACCTGAGATCTTTGGAATCGCTCATACCTTTAAACTGTTCCTCGAGCTGATTTTTATAGGGTGTTTCCAGGTCACGCTTGCAAGTGTCAATTTCAATACGTGCAAGACTGTCTTTTTTCCTCAAAAAATAGATGCCGGCAAGCCTCCAGCTAGCTCCGACCGCACGCAGTTCACGCCTTTTATATGGACTGCCGTCATAGTGCCTCAGGCATTCTTTCAGGATCTCGACAGCTTCGTCCTCCCGATTCAAGTTCAAAAGATCTTCTGCATATTTAAAGCAGAGTTCGCCAACAAATCTGCTGCATTTTTGACCGCTAAGATCTTCGTCTGCTCTTTTTACTGCGTCTTTGTAAGTCGCAAGCGAATCCGAAGTCTTTCCCTGCGATTTTTGCATTTCGGCAATTTGAATTACCGCAAATATGTGTTTTGCCGAGCTGGGAGAACTAACGGCCCGGACCGCCTGCCTGTAACTGCTTTCTGCTTCTTTAAGCATCCCCTGCTTTGCAAGCAAATCGCCTAAAAGCATGTACGCATCGTTCAGTTGATCGGAGCTGGCTTCGCTTCTGATTCTTGTTGAATTCAAAGCCCTGGAAAGCTCAGCTACTGCTTTTGCAGACTCCTCTTTTGAAGGCGTATCGCAGGAATGCAGCAAGTCCTGCGAGCTCTTTATAATTGAGGGCAAGCCGGTGCCGGCTTTAAACGGCTTCTTTGATCTGTCCGCCAAATTCAATTGAGCAGGGGCGTTATTCTTGCGACTCTTCGTGAGCTCATTAAGAAGCATTGCCGAAAAGAGCAATGAGCAAGCAGTAAGCAAAGCAAGCCAGATTTTACTCTTACTCTTGCTTCTTGAGCGCAGGATTTTTGAATCAAGTCCATCTGCGACCTGCTCTTTGAATTCTTTCATGCTTTGCTGCCGCATGAGCGGATTTTTCGAAAGTGCTTGCATAATTGAGAGCACTAGCGCTTCCGGAATTTCCTGACGCCCACTTATTGTTTCAAGCGCAGGCAGATTTTTGTTGAGATGATCATACATAGTTTCAAGTGCAGTTTCGCCCTTAAACGGCGGCTTTCCGACAAGAGCCTCATACATGATGCAGGCAAGCGAATAAATATCGCTGCGCTCATCAAGAGCTTGGGAACTGACCTGCTCCGGGCTCATATAAAGCGGACTACCGGCAAAACCGGCAGTGCCTTTATTCGTTTTTGCAGCATTATTATCATTTGCTCCGGAGTCCAGGGCTCCGGCTATTCCGAAATCAAGTATTTTGCATTGCTCACTTTCATCCGGCAATTTTGCAAGCATTATATTTTGAGGTTTAAGATCTTTATGAATAATCTTACGCTTGTGTGCATATTCAAGCGCTTCCATTAAAGGCAGGAAGATCTGAGCAAAGCGCTCTTTATGAAGCGGTGCCTCACGCTCCAGAGTCTCGCTCAAGCAATGTCCTTCGATATATTCCATTACTAAGTATGGGCTGCCGTTTTCAAAAACACCGAAACTCAAAATTTGAACTACGTTTGGGTGGCTCAATGAGCTGGCAAGTCTTGCCTCATTTTTAAAGCGTTTGATGAATTTTTCGTCGAGCGCATGTTCCGTTTTCAGAATCTTCACGGCCACAAGCCGATCAAGCATCAGGTTTCTTGCTTTGTAAACATCGGCCATACCGCCTGAAGCGATTTTAGCCAGGAGTTCAAGCCCCTGGGATTTAAAAAACCCGGGCAACCCATCCAATGAACTCTCACTTTTTTCCATGCGGTCGGGGGCCTATTATGCGCTACTCAAATAAACAAGCTCAGAGACTGGCTGCAACCTTTGAACCGGAGCCCTGCTTATTATCACTGTCCGAGCCTGACCTGGGGCGCGGCGGCCTGGGGTTGCGAAAGAAAATTGACCTGCCTTTACTTCGTTTGGCATACCAGAGCATTAAGGCAGCTGCAAGTTTTTCAGGATCGTGATGACCGGATAACTGCTTGCTTCCTACATCGCGCAGCATTGGCCGCACACCTAACGGCTTGAGTTTTTCGGGTTCAAAGCGGACGGTGTTCGGATTTAGTTCGGCAAGCTCAACACCGGGAGTGAAGTTGATCAAAACTCTGTCTATAAATCTCTGACGGGCGCCTGCTTGCGAGCCATCCGGAAAACCGGCATGAAACAAAAGAGCCTTTACATGATCTGCAACCGAAAGCCCTGTGGTTTCCCCTTTTTGAGTCATGACGTTGCAAACATAAACCTTGCGTGCTCTGGAATTTTTTATTGCTTCAGGCACACCTTTTATGATCAGATTCGGAATCACCGAAGTAAAAAGACTGCCCGGTCCTATGACAATGAAATCCGCATTGGCAATAGCGGCAAGTGCAGCAGGCGTTGCTTCAGGATCTGCCGGCTCACTCTTCAATTGAATGATGCGCGAATCAGATTCCGATATATGAGACTCACCTTTTACAATCTGGCCGTTTTCGAGCTCGGCAATCAGCGACATGCCCTGGAGCGTTGAAGGCAGCACCTGCCCACAACTATTTAAGACGCGGCTTGCGGCTCTTGCAGCTTCCAGCATATCGCCATTGGTTATTGCACAAACCGCACTCAAAAACAGGTTACCAAAGCTGTGTCCTTCAAGACCTGAGCCCTGCTGAAAACGATAGCGAAAGAGCTCAGTAACCAGCTTTTCTTCGTCAGCAAGTGCGGTGATGCAATTTCGCATATCTCCCGGCGGCAATACGCCTAGTTCCTGCCGCAGCCTTCCAGAACTGCCTCCGTCGTCGCCAACGGTTACAATCGCGGTTATATTGTTTGTGAATCCTTTTAGACCTTTAAGCAGTGTTGAAAGACCGGTTCCGCCGCCGATCACCACTACACGCGGTCCTTTTTCGAGGTGCCGGCGCCTGAACAAAACATCCGGAATTGATTCGCGATCATCAGGCATGTAGGCACCAAGAATTGAAAGAACAAGTTTGCCTACTGCAATGGCAGTTACAAGACCACCTATAGAAAGCGCAATAATGCCGCTTATTTCGTGCGGCACCGCATGTGCTCCCTGCCGCAAGACTCTTGCTATCAGCTTGAGAATTTTGTCCACCGGGTGTTCTTCCAGCAAAAGCAAAACACCCATGACGATGGTCGATATCCCGAGCAAAATAACAAGGATCCAGCGTTTAAGTCCGGGCAGAATGAAAACCCTGAGTTTGTAATTCCAGGAGTTCTTCATTGACTAAAGATCCTCCTGAATTTTCTTGTGGACCTTAGCGTCAAGCTCTCTGTGCATAACTTCAATTTTCAGCTCCGGATAGAGCTCCGAAAGAGATCTGGCAAGCAATTCAACCATGGTTGCAGAACGATGCTGCCCGCCTGTGCAACCAAATGCGATATTAAACTCAGCCATTTTGTTTTCAACAAGCCGTGGAATCAATTTTGAAAGTAAAGTAAGTAGTGACTCAAGAAAATCACCTGCTGCCTTTTGATTCATCACATAGTCTTGCACCGGTTTGTCTTTGCCGCTTAAAGGCCTGAGTTCTTCAACCCAGAAGGGGTTCTTTAAAAAACGCACATCAAAAAGAGCATTAGCAACCGGAGCCTTACCAAGTTTGTAACCAAATGACATTATTCTAAGAGTAAGCCCGCTGTATTTTTCAGGCTCATTGCCTGTCTTCTCTTCAACTCTGTCTGAAGTAGTACTCATCGGTTTTGGTCTTTCAGTCCTTAATATGGAATCAAAATCAATCTTGCTTACTAGTATGAGATTTATTAGCCTGAGCTTTATTGGTCGTATGGAGTATTTTTCTGCCGGCGGCACTTTCCGTTTTGTTTTTTACTGCAAGCTCGCTAAACCAGTTCTGGAATCCCCGATTTTTTAACGATACCAGCGGCAGGGCAGAACACATTTCAATCAACCAGCCTCCTTCCAGCTCGGCTCTCATAATAACAAAACCGCAACGTTCGCAAACCCTGGCGTCTGAGCGCTCATTTTCCGGAAACGCCAGCCTGGTTCCAGTTTCAGCATAGCGCGAAATATAATGCTCAGGCTTCATATTAAATAGCTTGCGGCAAAGCGCAAGCCTGAGATGCTCGAGCCCCCAGTATCCTTCCCTTATGTTGAAAGCCACTAGCCTGGCTCCTTTTCAAACAAGATCCTTTTGCCTGCCTGATAATCCCGATTAAAGCCAGGCAATAATTTTACGCAATCCTAACCTATCAACTGGCGCTCAGATGCACCGGCATGAATAACAGTGCCCGGGTCGCTTGTTAAAGGAATCTCGACTGCATCCCCCTGAAAGCCATGTTTTGAAAGCTCGAGATCCGCAGCCAGCTTGGACACGGCTTTGTCAATGAAAAGCTCTCCGTCAAGATGGTCAATTTCATGCTGAATTGCCCTGCAAAGCAAATTATCAGCAGCAACCAGCTTCTGGTCCTTGCCGGATACATTCTTAAACTTAACTACGATTCTTGCGGCCCGGCGAACTTCAAAATAAACACCGGGGAAGCTCAGACAGCCCTCCTGCCCTACCATTTCACCGCTTGCTTCAATTATTTCCGGATTTATGAACACAATCGGCTTGCGCGGCTCATCATCTCCGGCCACATCAATAACCATCATGCGCTTGCTGACTCCTACCTGAGGAGCAGCCAGACCGACACCGTTCGAGCTATACATAGTCTCGAGCATGTCCTGGGCAAGCTTGCGTGTCGAAGAATCAAAACGCGAGATTTTTTTTGTTTTCTGGCGCAATGTATCGCTGGGATAATAAACTAAAGGTAGTTTTGGCATAATTCAATGTGTCAAGGGTGCTTCCATAGCCGATATTATCATATTCTTGGCAAGTTTTCGCCTTTATTGCCATCGTATTATAAGCAGCATGTATCAATTAGCAGGATTTTGTTTTGGCTGAAAAACGAGAGAGACCGGATCAATTGACAGGAAAGCAATTCAAAGCAGGCGGCGGGTCTGCTTCTATGTTTCTAATCGCAGCGCTACTTGGCAATCTGTTTATAGAGGCAAGACAATCAGCATTTGCAGACGATTGGGGATATGAAGAAAACAAAACAAAGGAGCTCTCGGCTCAGAGCATGCTCAAGTCCGTAAAAGCTCCGCAAGCAGCTCCAAAGACGCCTGCTCAAAAAGCTCCGGTTCAAAAGACCGCTGTACAAAAAGCTCCGCAAGTAAAAAGTCCGGCAAATAAAGCGCCCGGCAAAAGCCCGCATGCCGGCAGCCCGGCTGCAAGAAATGAAAGCATGTGGACAAAGAATTCAAAAGCCGGAGCCGAAAATGCGGGACTGAAAGCAGGCGAGTCCGCAAGACCGCAGGCAGCGACTCAAGAAAAAAGCAGCGCCGACTCGCAAGCTCAAGCAATAGATGCGTACATTGATAAAGACCAGCAAGCCGCCCGCTGTTGGTTGCAACTTTTTCAAACAGTCAGCAGCCAGAAAATGGATTATGTCGAGCAAAAGAAGCTCGAATCGTACATGCTTGCAAAAGGACGGCTTTCCGATAAGTATAAACAAGAGTTCTATTCGATCATGAAGTTCTGGCCGAAGCTCATCAATGACCTGAAGGACAAACCGGAAATGGAGCCGCATTATGCAGATCTATTCAAAGCTCTATTGCGCCTCCATGAGCAAAGAAGCACGGAAAAGGTAGAGATCGCCGGATCTGATTTTTCGTCCGACGCCGATTTGATATCACGACTACTCGGACTGCAGCGCATTGCGGTATCAGATACGCCACCTTTTACTGAAGACGCAGTAAACGCATATGCAGACATGGCATTTTTCATCTACGAACAAGAACATGCAGGTCGCACTATCGATGCAAACGACAACCGCACTTTGTTTGCAAAAGTTGTAGTGGAAAAATTCAACCGGGCGCCTGATGATGCAAGCAGAAAAGCAATGGCAAGCTTTGATCTTGCCTGGGCAAAATTCAAAGTCATCTGGTACAGCTCCGACGAAGCTACCAGGAAGCTGCTTCTGAGCAAGCTGGTCAAATCAGGCGCCGGCTCAACGCTTTCAGTGCGCAAAGATCCGCTGCTTGATCTTGTGCTTTCAAACTGGCCCTGGGATTCAACACCATGACAGTCAGCGATTTTCAGGTTGAAGGATATCGCTCGTTAAAATATCTGAACCTGAGACTCAAAAGAGTTAACGTAGTCGTAGGTCCAAACGGTTGCGGCAAAAGCAACCTCTACAAATCGCTCAATTTGCTGCAGCAGGCAGCAGCAGGCCGTCTTGCAAAAACACTGGCCGACGAAGGCGGCATGCCGTCGGTGCTCTGGGCGGGACCGCGCTTAAAAGGCCCGGTGCGCATGAAATTTGCGCTCAAGCTCGAAAGCGGGCTCAAGTATGAAATTGCCTGCGGGCTGCCGGTTCCAGGCTCATCTCCATTTGCTTTTGATCCGCAGGTCAAAGAAGAACATGTAAGCGTTATGAATAGCGGTGAAAAAACAGTAGTTCTTGATCGCAAGGGTCAGGCCGTAAACGCACGAAACACAAGCGGCAAAAAAGTCCTTTTTCCGGAAGTGGCAGAATGCGAATCTGTGCTTTCGGAGCTAAAAGAGCCCCAGCTTTTCCCGAAGCTGCATGAGCTCAGGCAGGAAATTCTCAGCTGGCGTTTCTATCATAAGTTCCGCACCGACGAAAGCTCGGCGCTCAGGCAGGAGCAAGCCGCCACTCGCACAATGTGTCTTGCCCACGACGGAGCGGACCTTGCCTCAGCGCTGAGAACCATAGAATGGGTGGGAGACAGAGAGGCACTTGCAGAGGCCGTAAAACATGCATTTGGCGGTGCATCAATTGCATATGCCGAAAGATCGGGCAAGATCATGCTGCAAATGCAAATGCCGGGACTTTCAAGAGCGCTCGACGCCTGCGAATTGTCCGACGGAACCCTGCATTACTTATGTTTACTGGCTGCGCTTTTGAGCCCGCGTCCGGCTAAAATGATCGCTCTCAACGAACCCGAAGCAAGCATGCACCCGGACCTGCTTGCGCCGCTTGCAGATTTGGTGGCGCTTGCAAGCAAGCAGTCACAGATCTGGATAATCACCCATTCTTTCGAGCTTGCAAACTTGATTTCGGAACGTAGCTTCCAGGATGCACTCGAGCTCGAAAAGCATGATGGCGCCACAAGAATTAAAGGACAGCTATCGTTGCTGTAGTATAATTGCAACATGAAATCCAAAAGCGATCCAAAAAAAATTGCCCTGATAATCTTGCTGCCGCTTCTCCTGATCGTTATTGCCGCTTACGGCAGCTGGCAAAACAAATCCGTACGGGGAGACTTTTTCATTTTCTTGCTGGATAGCCCCAAAGGTGGAAGAGCAGCAAGAGAGCTAAGAAAGTATCCAGGCGAAAAAACAAGAAAAGCGCTTATAAAATTTATAAATGACGACAAACATAATTGGGAAGATCAAGCCAGTGCTGTTGCAAGCCTTTGTTTGATTACAGGCCAGACCTTCGGAACTGATATCGAAGGCAACGCACAAAACTACTCGATTGGCAACATGGATGCAAAACACCTGCCGGATATCAAGGCAAAAGTCAACGAATGGGCTGTCGATAACGGCTACAGTTCAATTGCAAAAAAAGTTGCAAAAAACGAAGAATTGGAAGCTTTGCTTGAAAGTCTTGCAGACAGCAACGGCAAGCGGGCAGCTAAAGCATGGACCAAAATACCGACAAAATATAATGACGCCCAGACATTTCTTGATGCAACACGCCTGAAGCTCTGGGATCCACGGCCAATTAATTTCCGGATCATCGAAGCCTTTGAAGATCAAACTCAATATTACAAAGCAGAAGCTGCTTCAACAAAGCAGGATGCCGGCTTGAAGGTCATGCCTGCAAGAACCGTGGGGGAGTCATTGAGATTTCAGCTCTATAACCTGGCGGACGCCTCACAACAATATCCCGGTCAGGATTTCTTTGATTGGTGGAATGATTTTCACAGGCGCAACGACCTGCTCTATGCTGCAAAAGTCTGGACCGATTCGGAAAAGAATTGAATCGGCTCAATGGCTCAATTTTAAGCGAGTTTGTTGCATCTCAGCGAGCTCATTTCAACGAAATTCTCAGGCCGGCGCATGTCAGATACGCCTTATCCGCCTCGGCAGCGACCCTCTGATTCGCAATACCAAGCAAGTCTCGAAATGCTCGCCCAAGCTTGGTTTCAGGAACCACTCCCCAACCGACCTCATTACTCACAACTACAAGATCAATATCGCTTCTCAACTTTATCGAAGCTAACAGTTCGTCAACCGCCTTCATTATTTCAGGTTCGCGTTCATAGGGGTCGAGGCTGATACTGCCTGCGGTTTCAATCAAAATATTGGTGATATAAAGAGAAAGGCAATCGAAAATCACAAACACATCTTTTTCCCTGAGACCATGAATTATTCTATGGGCCCCAAAGGCAGCATCGATAGTTTTCCACGGCTCAGGACGGCGATTTTTATGTTGCTCGAGACGCCGCAGCTGCTCCTTGTCCTCCTCGAGCACCTGCATGGTGGCAAGATAATAAACAGGTCTTTGAGATTTCTCTGCGAGTTCTTCAGCAAGCAATGACTTACCCGATCTTGCTGCACCGGTTATAAATGTTAGATTTTTCACTTTTAATATGCTCTTGCTAATTGCTGCTTGTCTGCCGGGATCAAAAGCTTTATCCTACAATTGCTGGATTTGAAAACTGACATTGAAACTAACAGAAACTTACAACAGAACCTTACAATTGTAGAGCCGGGTATAGTTTGTACAACAAAAGTCTTTTTCCTGCAAAAAGATCTCGAAAAAATGCCTCCGACAACTCATCGGAGTCTCATTACGACAATGAGATATATCAGGCATTCATGGTCGGCTATGTCAAAAGGATAAATGATGCAACACTGCGGGTGCCGATTGGTGGAGTTAGAATCGGTGCCGCAAAGTACTCGCGCCTTGCACAAATAAATCTTAAGACACACATAATCACTTTCTCCCGCTACGCCATTGAGAATGTGCCGGAAAGAGGAAGGCGTTACCTTGTCATCCATGAACTGGCACATGTTAGAGAAGCAAGTCATAACAAGCGCTTCTGGGGTCTTGTCGGAGAGCACGAGCCCAAATACAAAGAGATTGGCAAGGAACTTGAAATTGCGTTCCACAAAAACGTAGCAGGCGAAAAACGCAAAAATCGCCAGAGCCCTGAAGGCAGGCTCCGACAGGGGCAGCTTTTTCCGGCAAGCTTCCCCGACGACTGGAACTCATTTGCTGACTCTCTGGAAAATCCGCCTCTGGCAAGCGAGCAGGAAAAGCAGTTACTGCAAGACTTTCCGGACTATTACGAGCTGGAAAGTGCAGGCGGGTCGCTTCTAACTGGCAGAAACATAAAGCAAGATCCGGGTCTGATTTATCCACTTGACAGTGGGCGCAAACTCAGCGAAAACCTCTTCGATTGCAATGACATCGAACTCGGCTCCTGGGAAGAAATCGAAAACGGCATCATCTATGGTGGCTCCGATCTGCCGGACGAACTGCAAGAAGATTATTTCGACCATTTCTGAAAAAGGATATTTAGACAGAATCTTAGATTCCAGCTCCTGAATCTCCCTGAGTATATACAGCTAACGTGTAACGGATAGCTTCAATCTTGAAGAACTATTCAGAAAAGTTCGCTACCGGGCAAGAGCCGCAAGGACAGCCGTCCCTGCACAACTGCTTAGAGCTACTTCGTCAGGATGCCATCTTTATTATTAGCTTCCAATCTTTGTAAATCCTGTGTTCCGGACTTATAGAGAGTAGAATGGGCCATGGCTTGGAATTTGTGAGAACTAAGGTAATGTCGTACGAAAACAGGCGAGTTGTGGTAACGGGCATTGGTGTTGTGAGCCCGGTAGGAATCGGCAAAGAAGCAATGTGGAAAGCGCTTCTGGCTGGCACAAGCGGCGCAGATCGCATTTCCCAATTCGATCCTGACGAAATCGGACTTGAAGTAAAAATAGCAGCAGAAGTCAAGGGATTCGACATTGGCGATTTTTTCCCGGACAAGCGAAAAATAGGTTCCATGCTCAAAGAGATGGACAGAGTTACTCTCTTTGCTATGACTGCAGCCAAGCTGGCGCTTGAGGACTCCAATCTTGACATTCGCTCGGCAAATGACCCCGAAAGAGTCGGCACATTCATCGGAACAGGGGTCGGCGGCTTGATTACGACTACAGCCGACCACATCAAACTTATGGAAGGTGGACCGAAAAAAATCGGCTTGCGCTCGATTATAAGATTAATGCCAAACGCACCTTCAGGCCAGGTGGCAATCGAGTTCGGAGCCAAGGGGCGTGCCAAGAGCGATGCAACCGCTTGCGCAAGCGGCCTCGATTCACTCTTCGATGCTTATATGTACATCAAGAGCAACCGCGCTGATGTAATGATTTCCGGAGGCACGGAAGCATCACTCAATCCATTCTCAGTAGCTTCTTTCGGCAACATGATGGCTCTTTCCAAAAGAAATGACGAGCCACAAAAAGCCAGCAGGCCGTTTAGCGCCGACCGCGACGGTTTCGTTATGGGAGAAGGAGCAGTAATACTTATTCTTGAAGAGCTGGAACACGCACTGAAGCGCAATGCTCCAATCTATGCTGAAATCATTGGTGGTGGCGCGAGCTGCGACGCCACTCATATCGTTGCTCCGGACGAGCACGGTGCCGGCGCCGCAAGAGCCATGCGTGAAGCTCTTCGTGATGCGCAACTGGAGCCGCAACAAATTGATTATATAAACGCACACGGAACATCAACTCCGCTCAATGATGTGCGCGAAACACTCGCATTGAAATCGGTCTTCGGTTCACATGCATACAATCTGCAAATTTCAAGCACCAAATCGATGGTGGGCCACTTGCTCGGTGCCGCAGGCGCGATTGGTGCAGCAGCTACCGCACTCAGCATTCAAGACCACATGATCCACCCGACCATCAATCTGGACAACCCGGATCCGCAGTGCGATCTCGATTATGTAGCCAATGTCGCCAGGCAAACTAAAATAAATCATGCGATGATAGAAGCTCTGGGCTTCGGCGGTCATAACACCGTTCTGGTGATGAGAAACTACGTTGCCTGATAACTGGTTCTTAAGCTGGTTCTTAAATGTACGGATTACTGCTTGTACTATTGCTGCTCTTTTCAGTACAGGGCAAAGCGGCTGCTCAAAGCGACAGGCGGGGAGTCTGGCAGGCCGGCTCTTCCGGCACGAGCCAGCCTAACGCGTCCAGATACGAATACAATCGCCAGAGCCAGTACAACCGGGCTCCGCACCCTTATAAAGGGCAGAGGAGCAAATCAGCCGGTCTCTATACAGACAAGAACGACATCATGGAGACCGTCAAGTCAGGTGGTGTCCCGAGAAAGTTCCTCGTACATCTTCCCAGGTTATATGATCCCCGCAGACCTGTGCCGGTAGTGATTGCTCTGCACGGTCTGGGCATGAGCATCGACAGCATGAGAGGTCTGACTTTATTCGATGTCCCCGCAGATACCAATAATTTCATGGTCGTTTATCCCCAAGGACTCGGGGGAGGCTGGAATGCAGGCGGGCTCAAACCCAGCAGTCAGGCCAACGACGTGCTCTTCATTTCAGATCTGATTGCACAATTGAAGTCCAAATACGCAGTCGACTCGCGCAGCATCTATGTTTGCGGCATATCAAATGGCGGGCAGATGGCTCAAAGACTGGCTTGCAGTGAAATCTCCAGACAGTTTGCCGCAGTGGGAGTGGTGGCAATTACCGGCTTCACTTCCGTATGCAAAGCCTGCACAGCTCGCCAGCCAATCCCGATTGTTTTCTTTCTGGGCACCGAAGATTCTCTTGTTCCGTGGGAAGACGGCGTATCAAAAAAAC
>CAZTQO010000072.1:0-34891 GCA_964615655.1 uncultured Candidatus Obscuribacterales bacterium
AGACGATCTTGCAGTTGATTTCTCTGGCGGCGTAGTTAACTAATGCCATCCCCTATTCCCTGTTTCCCTCACTCATTTTAATCAACCTAGCTGAACCAACTGCTTTCGATACAGATTGATACCACGTTTTTGGCCCTGTTAAAAGCCTTTTCGCTTGAGCTTGAAGAATTGAGAGCCGAGTTTTGCTAAGCAAAGGCTTCCTCTTTCTCTTTACTAGTTATCTGCCGAACCACTGAGGGCGTAGTAAAAGCTACTGTTTAAGAATACTACGAACTAGTGATTCTCTATAAGCCTGACAACCATAAATGTAGTTGTCAGGCTTAGGAGATCCCACATCCTTGAGACTTTCTGAACGATGTATTGATTGTGATATAATTTCATCTCTCTGGCCACGTGGCTTTTTATATTCCTTTCTTGCTAAGGAATGAGTCCCTTTTTGAGAGATACCCAGTCTCGGAAGCTTCGTAAGCCTGAATTCTAAAACTAGGGAAAACGTGACACATTCGTGTCATTAACTGAATAGGACGTTTCAAATGGCTAAGCAATGTGAAACCTGTGGTAAATCGCCCCAAAGCGGCTTTAACTACACGTTCTTGCGCTCTCACTTCAACCCGCACGGCAAAAGGCGTTGGTTGCCAAACCTGCAAAATATCCGGGTAAGGGTCTCCGGTCAGGTCAAGCGCATGAAGGTCTGCACGGCCTGTATTAAGTCAGGTAAAATCCACAAGGCTGGATAAAGCAGAGTTAACTTATTCTAGATAGCCAACGAGCCGGATGGCATCGTTGGCATTCTTTTTGCATTTTTTCGGCATGCATTTTTTCGGCATGCATTTTTTCGGCATGCATTTTTGCACTTTGCATTTTGCGCTTTGCATTTTGCGCTTTGCATTTTGCGCTTTGCATTTTGCACTTGGCTTTTTGCGCTTGGCAAGCGCGAGTGCGCTTTCTCCAGCCTTTTCACTTATGTTTTTTTTGAGCCTGTAGGTTGGCATCTTTTTTGATGCATCAAAAATTCGGGAAAAAATGAGGAGGAGTTACAAGAGCCTTGCACCAGCTGGTTTTCCAGTTCAACTTGCCGGGAGGAAATCTTATGATCGATCATCTTTTTAGATGCCTTCTCATAGGGGTGTAAAAACAGGGGTTTAAAACCATGGGGGCTAAAACCAGGAGCTAAAAGCACGGGGGAAGACAAGGGGGTCAAAACAAGGGGTAAAGCCAGGGGGGTTAAAACAGGAGAGAAAGAAATAGTGGCGTAAATGCAGGTATGTAAAAGAAGGACTGCTTTCATGAAAGATTGCAGGCAAACTGAGGATCCCAAAAAGTCCCGGAGCCTCGCTTGTGGCAAGGCTCCGGGAAAGGGTAAAGGCTTGGGTTCGTTTGTGTTTATAGATTAACTCTCTTTCCTTTGTTTCTAAATGTAGGCAAATGCAAACCTGCCTGCGTATTTCTGCAGGGTTAGCTGTGCTTATTGCTGCCAACAGTCAGTCCAGGCTCAAGGCTGCGGATTCAATGCTGGATTGGCCAGGTTAGTTCCAGATTACTGATTCAGCCAGATTGCTGATTCAGCCAGATTACTGATCCAGCCAGATTGCTGATTCAGCCAGATTACTGATCCAGCCAGATTATTGCTTCCGCTACACCGCTGGTGGTGCGGCTGCAAGGCAAGAGAGATTTCTTTACATCGCCTGGGCAATAGCGATAAGACCGTCATTTTCCACATGGTATACGGCATTGCAGAAGTGGCAACGCCCTTCGGCCTCTTCGCCACGGCTTGCCATTTGAACCAGCTCTTCTTTATCAAGGACTTTGAGTGCCTGAATAAAACGCTCTTTCGAGCAGGCGCAGTCAAAAGCCAGAGCCTGTCTCTGGCTTAGCTGCTCGATTTCAAAGCCCTGTAACCCTCTCTTGAGGATCTCGTCTAGGCCCATACCTCTTCTCATCAAGAAGGTAAAGGTGCCGAAGGATGCCAGATTGTTTTCAAGCTTGCATATGGTCTCTTCTGTGTGATCCGGAAGCAGTTGAACAAGCATGCCTCCGGCCGCTTCGACCCCGGACCTGCTCAAATGAACTCCTACGATCAAAACCGAGCCGGCGTCCAGGCAGCTTACAAGATACCGGTTAACGTCTTCGCCTATTTCGCCTGAAACCAGCTCTACAGTGGAGCTGTGTTGCAGTCCGAAGCCGTTATCGACCGACACGTGCAAATAGCCGGTGGTGCCCACTGCAGCCCCAACATCAAAATTCCCCAGGGAGTTTAATGGTAACTCAACCTGGGGATTCTCTACATAGCCTCTGACTCTGCCCTTTGACGCTGTGGCGTCTACTACCACCTTGCCCAGCGGGCCATTGCCCTGAAACTTCATACTAAGCTGACCGCGTTTAGCCACCACCGGTGCAACCAGTGCCGCTGCGGTTAGAGCCCGGCCCAGCGCTGCTGTAGCTGTGTAAGAGAGTTTGTGTTTTTGCCTGGCTGACTCAACCAGTTTCGTGCTTGATACAATTACGGCGCTGATGGTGCCAGAGACGTCCATAGCTCTTATTACACCATCGTCGTCCATAACAGCACTCCTCTTATCAAAGTCCTATTATTTTAGCAGTTTCTAAGAATCTTCAAAAGGGGCTTTCTGGCGGTCTGAGTGTAATTACCCTGCTTATACCGTTAAGGTCTTTATCTATATGGGAAAGCCTCCATCCCTGGCTCGTGAATATATCTTTCAAGCTTTCCTCCTGCCCTTTGCCGAATTCAAAAAATAATTCGGCACCGGTGCTAAAGCAGTTTTTTGCAAGTGCGGCAAACTCGCGATAAAATCCCAGCCCGTCTTTGTCCGGGCCGAATAGCGCCGTGGCAGGCTCCCATAGAAGTTCTGGCGCAAGCGTGTTTTTGAGATCTTCAGATATATAAGGAGGATTTGAGAATAGCCCATCCAGAGGCTCTTTCATATTCAAAATCCAGGACTTCCAGTCGGACATTGAAATGGTGAAGCGCTCTTCAAGACCGTGCAAACAGGCATTCTCATACGAAAGCCGCACGGCTGCTTCTTCGATGTCGCAGGCGACAATGCTCAGGTGCGGAAAACGCTTTAAGAGCGCCAGCGACAAAATACCTGACCCACAGCCGATTTCGCCAAGCTTAAGCGGCGTGTCTTTAGCCCTGCTTTCAATAAGCCTGCGTTCAAGGGCCCTGCGTTCAAGAGCCCTGCGTTCAAGAGCCCTGCGTTCAATGAATTTTGAAACCGACTCAACCAGGACCTCGCTGTCTGCCCGCGGTATTAAAACTCCTTTTCTTATTTTGAAAAGCATTCCGTAAAAGTAGCTTTCTCCAAGGCAATATTGAAGAGGTTCTCGCTTTTGACGCCTCTCAATAATTTTCCTGGCCAGCTTTACTTTGTCCGCCTCTAGGATTTGCTCCGGGTTCCTGAGCAAATCTAGAGGGCTAGCGCCGCTCAGAAATCGGATTATAAGCTCGCTTTCCGCCTTTGCTTCATTTTTTTCGATTCCAATTTGTAAAAGCTCAACCAGCAGAAATTGTCTAAGTTCTGTTATTGTCATAAGGGCGGCTGCAGAACTTATTTCTGACCGTTGCTGCCTGCTGCTGTATCCAGTGTGGTTTCAGCTTCAAGTAGGCGCTTTTGTTCGTCGTGGATGCAGGCCTCGATTACTTTGTCGAGATCGCCTTCGAGTACTGCCTGCAAACTGAAGTTCATGTTCAAGCGGTGGTCCGTAACGCGATTGTCTTTGAAGTTGTATGTGCGGATTTTTTCGGAACGGTCGCCGGTTCCAACCTGTGACCGTTTGGCGTCTGCAAGAGCCTTCTGTCTGGCTTCGGTTTCAATTTTGAATAACTTGGCGCGCAATATTTGTTTTGCTCTTTCTTTATTCTGGAGCTGGCTGCGCTCTTCAGAACACGCAACCATGATGCCTGAGGGCTTGTGAAAAATGCGCACCGCAGTTTCGACTTTGTTTACGTTCTGACCACCGGCACCACCGGATCTCATCGTGCTTATTTCAAGATCCTTTTCGTCAAGAACCACGTCGACTTCGTCGGCTTCGGGCATTACAGCTACAGTTGCAGTTGAAGTGTGGACCCGTCCCTGGGCTTCCGTAAGAGGCACCCTTTGAACCCGGTGAACTCCGGACTCAAACTTGAGCTTGCTATATACGCTCTCTCCTCTTATATAAACGATAATTTCTTTATAGCCGCCAACTTCGCCCTGGTTACAGCTTGCAAGCTCAACCGTCCAGCCCATGCGATCTGCGTATTTGCTGTACATTCTGAAAAGATCGCCTGCGAAAATAGATGCTTCATCACCGCCTGAAGCAGCCCGGATTTCAACAATAATGTCCTTCTCGTCGTTTGGATCTTTGGGCAGCAAAAGCAAGCGTATCGATTCAATTAGTTCTTCCTGTTGCTCGCGTGCCGAATTCAACTCGCTTTCTGCAAGTTCACGCATTTCCCTGTCGCTTTCTTCTCTCAAAATCAAAAGGGCGTCATCAACCTGTTTCTGCAAGCCATCCCACCTGTTCACACAATCAACTGTAGGTACCAGTTGCCTGCGAGCACGAGATAGACGCTTCAGATTCTCAGGGTTGCAAGCTATCAAAGGGTCGGCAAGCTTTTCTTCAAGGTCGTTGAAGGTTCCGACAATCTCGTCAAGTTTTCTGCGAAGTTCCAGATCCATATTCGCTATGTTTGTCAAGCCTTATTTTTATTCTAAGGCTCTAAGTAAGGGAAGACACGGAGAGGGAGGGATTCGAACCCTCGCTACGGTTTTGCCGCAGACAGTCTTTCCAGGACTGCACGATAGACCACTCTGACACCTCTCCTTGGTGTCAAGTTTTTGATTATATCCGATCACCAGGTCGAATGACTTTTTCAGCTGAATAATGCTTTTACCTAGCTAAATAAAGGCAATGAAAGGCAATATTAGCTGGACCCAATCTATGGCACATTGGACCCAATCTTCAGCACATTCGACCCATTTCATGCCAGCAAACTTCGGTCCAGGGCGGTAGCGGGTTTGAGCTCGACTTGAGAATCTCCAGAATAATGTCAGGTTCCCCGTCGTTTTCGGCCGGTTCAAGATTGAGTTGAATGATCCGTATGTTATAGGTTCCGGGTCTGACCTTCAGTTCGTATGCCCCAAAAGGTTCATCGTCCGGTAACTTAATGTCATCGAACTGGGCACCCATGGTTAGATGTCCGTAATCACACAAAATCAAACGGCTACCAGCTGCCATTATCGAGCCGGAGGCTTCGCGAACACCGCTCATGAGTACAGGTTCGTGCTTTATGTTTATGCGCCAGTCGCCCTGAGCCCCTGCTGCGCAAATCAAAAAATGATAGCGGGACATTTGCTGGATGAAATGTTCGTGCAGCTTGTCCCAGTCCCAGAAATTCGATACAAATGATTGATAGCATGCCGGGTCGTAAAGTGCAAACAAAGAAAATTCGTCTTTAACCCGGTATTTGCCGTATTCGGCAATCCGACTTTCAAGAACACTGCCGTCGCCGTCTTCGCCGCTGTCTTCATTCATCCAGCGATAGGTAAGCTGGTTTATTTCTTCGCCCGGCTCCAGCTTGCCCATAACCGCATCACGCCGGCAGGCCCAGATTTCCTTGCGGTTGGACATTCTGGTCAGAATTTTGCCGTTTGGGAGTTTGATCGCGGATGGCTTACTCATTGATCCTTTCCTTGCCATGAAGCCGGATTCGATTTACTAGAGCCTGCGATTCAATAATTCCCGCTTTCTGGATTTCAGAAACCCTATGTTAATGCGGATCAAGCGTTTGCTTTGCTGAGCCGTGCTCTTTTTGCAGCCGATTTGATAATAGAAAGGAAGTCTTCTGCTTTTAAAGAAGCCCCGCCTATTAAGCCCCCATCAATCTGCTCTTCTGCAAGCAACTCGTCTGCATTTTTTGAATTCATGCTGCCGCCGTAAAGAATCGGAATGCTTTCAGTTATTTCTTTGTCTTCCAGGAACTGTTTAAGACTGTTTCTAATAACCGAAATAACTCTTGCCGCTTCTTTCGATTCGCAAACCTTGCCTGTGCCTATGGCCCATACAGGCTCATAAGCAATCACTACTTTTTTCAACTCTTCCTGGCTGAGTCCATTGACCGCAGCTCCTACCTGCCGCTTAACGACAGGATCTGTGAGATTGTTTTCTCTTTCATCCAGCAATTCACCCACACAAATAACAGGTTTCAGACCCGCATCAAGTGCTGCTTTCACTTTCAAAGGCACAGATTGATTTGTTTCGCCGTAATACTGGCGGCGTTCGGAATGGCCGATAATTACATAGCTTGCTCCCAAATCCAGAAGCATTTTTGCCGAAATTTCACCTGTGTAAGCACCTGATTCGTGTTCATCCAGATTTTGGGCTCCGAACTGCACCTGGCTGCCCTGGCACAGGCCGGCGGCGATATCAAGGCTTGTAAAAGGCGGAAATACAACAATTTCGGGCAGGCTTTTTTCGTTTTTGACAGAGTCAACAATTTCTTTAAGCAGCTCTTTTGCTTCGGCCCTTAATTTGTTCATTTTCCAGTTGCCGGCAATTATGGTTTTTCTTAGTGATTCAGTCATCTTAACTAACCTGAGAGTCTCTATTGACGTGAGTTTTCGACCCCACCCGGGGACGGCTGGCTCAATGTCTCGAAATTGTAGCCTGCTTTTGAGCCAAAAGCCTGTAATGCTTTTCAGTATTTGCAAAATGCCTGCTTAATCATTTACGACTTTAAGCTGATTTTGGCTGGGGATCAAAATGCTGTGAGCCCGGACAATTTTGCCTTACAATTGTTTTCAGACAATGCTCGTTGTTAACAACTTGGCAAGCGCCGGCTTCCTGGACTGTACAAGATAAGAAAGTTTGATGAATAAAATAGTTTGATGAATAAATAGATTGATGACAAACGACTCAGCCTCGATAGATGAAAGTTCATGCGCCGACCTTCTGGCTCAGGCTCGCAAGTTGTTTGAGTTATCGGATCTTGCCGGATCTTTTCTCCTCTCCAAAGAGCACTGGCTTAATTCTCCGCATGATCTTTGTGCTGTTCAATTGTTATGCGAAATCATGCGAAAAAACGGCAAAAAGGAGCTTTATAAGCATTTGAAAGTGCTGGCGCAGAGTCAGGACGACCTGTTCAACAATGCTCAATCTCTTTTTGAAGCAGGTTACCAGTTTATTGAAGAAAGAGAGCCAGAACTCGCGGTTATGCTGCTTCAACGCTGCAAGGGTCTTGCTCCAGAGCAAGATGTGGTTCGTTATGAACTTGGATTTGCACTGATGCAATTGAGGCGCTTTCAAGAAGCAATTGTAGAATTTGAGCAGCTTCTGCACAAAAATGACGATTTTGATACCAGGCTCAATCTGACTGTATGTCACACGCTTACCCGCAATCTTCAGCGGGCCCGTGAGCTTGCTTGCGATCTCGAAAAACTGGTTGAGAGCCAGGAAGAAAAGCGTGAGCTGGCCCTCAGGAACTGGGTGATAAAGAGGCTGGAGCGATTCGACAGCCGCCACCAGCTGCAGGCCAGAGACTGGGTTTATTCACTCTACGGTTCGGTGATCTTAAGTGATACCACGCCCAAAGACCTGAGCGGCAAGCCCCGGGCTGTGGCCGCAGACTATCCGGGGGTGGCAAGTACATTGCTTGTTCTTGTCGGTTTTCTAAAAGAGTTCGGTCTTGAATATGATGTGATTGAATATTATAGTCCGCTTTCGCGCCCGCTTGCCGAAGCTCTTGCAACCAAACTGGAGCTTCAGGCCGAACCTTACAAAGGACCGGATCGGCAGGAATCAGCGCTGCTTATGATGGCGTGGGCGTCGGATATAATCGGTCCGCACCGAACATTTGTGCAGCATACTAATAAGCGAGCACTCTTTGCATACGGTCTTTCGGCTATGGCACAACTCCCGGTGACGCCGGATATAATCGGCTGTCTGGCAAGCGAATGTGAGATGCCCTGGGCAAAAGAACTTGCCGGGGCAGATTTTGACAGCAAGAAAAAGCAGGACAGGAAGCAACACCCGATGAATCGTGTTCAAGAAAAAGCAACCGCAAAAATTCTCGAACTTCTATGCGATCTTGAGTCAAATCCTCAAATTCTCAAAGAGGTTGAAGACCTGCATGCTTATTACGGCTCCAAAAAAGAGCTGCTTGTGCTTGATAATGCCAGGTCCTTTCCGGAGCGCCCGGAATACACAGCCGAGATCCCGTTTTGAAAGCAGCTCTTAAAAAACTGGCGTTTGCTGCATCGTTTCTTACCAGCATTCCGTTTTTGTGCCGTCCTGAGACTGAAGAGGATTTTGCCGGGCTGGCAAGATACCTGCCTGCAGTGGGGATTCTGATTGGACTCTTGCTTTTTGTATTTTATTTTCTGATTTCGTCACTTAGTTCAAACGAATATTTGAGAGCATTATTACTGCTGCTTGCCTGGATTGTGCTTACAGGCGCAATTCATCTTGATGGCTTTATGGACTCGGCTGACGGGCTTCTTTCGCACCGCAGCCGTGAGCGTATGCTTGAAATAATGAGAGACAGCCGGGTCGGAAATTATGGCGCTATTTGCGGTTTAATGCTGATCCTGGCCAAGCTGATCGGTCTTGCAGCTCTTGAGCCATGGCAGGCTGCTCCGGTCCTCATACTCATACCGGCTTTTGCCAGGTTTGCAGAAGCCGTTGCGATTGTCAGCTATCCATATGCACGTGAATCAGGTATGGGAAAGCTCTGGCATCAGGGTAGCAAAAAATCGGACCTGATTGCGGCAGCGCTTGCCCCGCTTGCGCTTGCTTTCTTGCTTGCTTATTTTTCAAAGAGCATGCTTGCATTTTGGCTCGTACCGTTGACATTGGGTCCGGGGCTTGTCTTTGCTTTTTTAGTCCAGAGAATTCTTAAAGGACAAACCGGTGATACTTACGGCGCCTGTGTCGAGTTCTCAGAAGCCAGCGCTTTGATTATTCTTTCATTGATTCAGGATTCCATTAATTTATAAGTGTGCTAACATCAGGCCGTTTTATATGTATCTGGAGGGCGGGACAATTCATCTCATGCCAAAAACAGCAGCGCCGGCGCTAATTGCGCTTCTAGAGAAGTTCATTGATTATGCCGGTGTATTTCCGCCTGCTGCATTGAGTCTTGCGACTGCAGTCAAAAATTATGAATCTTACCGCTCCGGTGAAAATGCCTGGATGCTGCGTTACTTTGTCGTGTCCGAAAAAGATCTGGAACAGGTTCCGGAATCACTCACCGGCAGCCTCAGTGTTTTGGCAAGTGCCGATCACAAAAGAGCTGCAGCAATTGAAACTGCTTCTGCGCCAATAAAAGCCGGGCATCCTGTTTATTGTGAAATTGCTATTTCAGATCTTGGCCAACTGGACAGGATAAAACAAGCAGGGTGCTTTGCCAAGGTTCGTACCGGTGGCTTGAAAGCTGAGCTTATTCCTCAGGCTTCGGAGCTGGCGGCATTTATAAATGCTTGTGCTGAGAAAAAACTGCCGTTCAAAGCAACCGCAGGTCTTCATCATCCTATAAGAGCTGACTACGCACTCACTTATGAGAAGGACAGCCCGAAAGCCTGCATGCATGGTTTCCTGAATGTATTGATCGCAGCAGCGTTTGCTTTTAAAGGCGAGCAAGACATAGAGCCGATTCTTGTCGAGACCGACCCGGAGGCTTTTTCATTTTCTGATAAAGTCGGCTTTAGAGGCAGCTTTATAGAGTTTTCTGAGATATTTGCTTGCAGACAAAACTTCATGCACTCTGTCGGTTCCTGCTCATTTGAAGAACCATTAAACGAGCTCAAGGCTCTCAATTTGCTTTGAGATAGTATTCCATAGGTGCTCCGGGGCGACCTACGAAACACTGCCTGTCAAAACCATAGTACTTAATCACTGCAGCTGCGTCATTAGCGTCGGCTTCGCTTTTGCCGAAATCTTGCAGCCACATGTCCCGGCAAGTCACCTTCCAGTTGCCGCCGATATTCTCTGCTTTTATTTTGCCGTTGTCGAAGCTTACAAGATCTTCAGCCTGGCTGCCGGCGCCCCTGGGGGCCTGACCATCACTCAGAAAATACATCATCGCTTTGCCTGTATTTCTGCCGACAAAACAGATCTCATCCATTTTGTAATCCTGAATCAATTTGTAAGAGGAACTGGCGAAGTCGTCTCTTTGAGCAAAATCAAGTATCCAGTGGTCTTTTTCAACAAGTTTCCAGCTGCCGTCAATCTGCTTGAGTTCAATTTTATTTCTGTCAAAGCAGATACAGTCTTTTTTGAATGGCAATTTCGCTTCATCTATCTTAGGACTGAGGGCTTTGAGCTCCGCTTGCGGGACACTGTCGTTTACTGTCACTCCGCCTATCAAAGTCTGAGCATCAGCCTGATTGAATAAGCCTGAAATCAAGATAGCCCCCGAAATCAGCTTGGTGAAATGAATTTTTTTCATATGTGTTTTTTCTTTATTGAGAATCTATAGTACGCCAATTGACTGGCAGATTTCTTTGAAATAGCAAACGGATGCAAGCATTAAGTCAGCGGCAATTGCAAATTGAATTAGTAAATGGAGTCTTGCCGTAAGTTTTTCTACTCTGTTCATTTTTCTATCTCCCTGACCCTTCCGGAGATCTCAACCGGAATTTGCGGAAATTTAGGAGACTAAGAAATAAAGTCCTGAAGTCTTCAGTCCTGTGGTTTTTGGGGAGATTCTGCCGCAGGAAGCAAAGGGGATGTGCTTGCCGCAGGCAGCTCTATTTTTGCTGCCGGGAGCTGAGCTCTTGCTTCGAGCCCTCCATATTGGTACGGTCTGGCACCACCGTTTGCCATCTGTATTTTGCGGATCATATTGTCTTGTAGTTGCCTGAAAGCAGGCACACTGCCTCGCCAGCAGAAGATCACAAAATAGAAGTCTTGATTTAGAGTCCGGAACATGCCGCATAGCGTACTGGTTCCTCCGTCGGTTCCGGGCAGGCTCCCTGTTTTGGCAACGACGCTGCCGCGTTCGGATGCGGCTTTAAAGCGCTCGTCGAGCGTTCCTCTATCAACACCTGCAACCGGACAAATGTCTTGCAGGTCAAGATTTTGCTCTTGCAAAACCGCTCGAAGCGACTTAAGCACAGCCATCATGTCTTTTGCGCTTACGCGGCTGCGGCCAAGCCCGCTGCCGCTGGCAAGCTTGAGGGCATCATCTGCAATACCTGCTTCCTGGCTGGCAATGCTTTTGACTTTTGCAAGTCCGCCTGTGACTCTGGCTATTTGCTCGGCAACATTGTTTCTTGAATAACTGAGCATGTCTTTGAGAGTGTCTTTCAAAGATTCGGACTGATGCTCATATAAAAGTTCGGCATTTTCAGGCAATTCGTCTTTTAGAGCAGTCCCTTTTGTTATGTATAAAGAATAGGCAGAACTGTTAGACCTGTTCAATTTTCCGCCAAGCATCCGGGACAGATACCGAGCGGACCAGTTCGGGTCAGGGCTTGAAGCATATGAAAAACTGCGGCTGACATATAGAAGGCCATTAACACGCCTGACACCTGCTTCCTTCAAAGCAGACTTTAAAGCCACTGCATCTTCTTTGCAGAATTCGGGGTCACTTCCCTGCAGGTAAAGGTCTCCTTCCAGGATGCCGGTTTTCTTATTGAGCTTTCCGCAGGCGTAAAGCTTGCTTTCGAATCGGTGCTCTAGACCGAAGCTTTTGATTGCTGCAAATGCTGTTATCAGTTTGCATACTGAAGCCGGATTGAACTCCTGGCTTGAGAGATTGTCCATTACAGTCTGACCGCTTTCGCTTATGACCAGAGCCCCAATCTGTGCCTGCAAGCGGGGGCTGCAGACTTTTTTCTGGTTTTTACTTATAGATACTTTTGCTTGAGATCTTTTGTGCTTGTGATGTCGAATGGAAGCAGAACGGCTCTTGTGAATCAAAGCTGCGCTATGGTGCCTGGCTTGTGCCGGGCTCTGACCCAGGCTGAAAAGAAATATGAAAAGCAAGGTCAGAGCATATGATTTTGACTTAGCCGTTTGAGGCATGCTCGGGAGCCATCCTGAAAGAGAAAAAGAGAGGCAAGACCTGCTTCATTTGTACCCGCTTTACAAGCAGCAAAACAAATTATTTCTTGAGTCCGGGCCTGTTTATTTTGCTGGTCCCTCTTTGATCATAAGAAAATCCGTGCCGCTTATTTGGGCGTTCTTCATTTCAAGAAGCGTCTTGCCAAAGCTCTGGCTGCAAGCTGCTTGTTTGCCTGCATAAGTTTTGAATACACCCGATTCTGTCTTTGGAATCTCTGGTATATAGCCTGGATAAGGGATCAGGTTTTTACCTACTGCGATTTTTTCGCCTTGAGGCACAAGAAACTTTTGCTTGCCCAGATCCTTTCCGTCTTTTGTCACACCGACAGTTTCGACCGTATATTTCTTGTGCCCGTAAAAGATCTCGCGGGCAAATTCTTCTGCCCGAGCCCTCTGGCTCTGGGGCGTAGCTGCCCGAATGAAATTTGCGACGATGTCATTTCCCCTGCCTTCGTCTATAAGCTTTCGCGCCAGAAGAAAATTCAAAGCCTGAACTCTGTCTTGAGAATTCACCATTGCAAAAATCTGGCCGCCTGCTCCCACGAAACTGACTGCTGTTTGGCCTTCTGCTTGCTCCCGCGTGCTTTCTTCGAAATGGAAGTGAGTGAAAAAATCTGTTTTCTTTGCTTCTGCAAGAGGCAGGTCAATAACTGATGGCGACCCTTCAGCCAGAACTTGTTGCTGGCAAAAATTCAGGAGCAAGAATGTGAAAAGTGCCGGAATTAGGTTGTGCGGGCTGATGACGCTCTTGATACTTGTTTTCATTATTTCTGTCCTTGAGAGTCTTTGCAGATTAGTTAGTTAGCGCTTGACTTGATTCCACTTCAGCATCCAAGTATAACTAACTCGTTCGGGAGAAAGCAGGGGTTTCTATGGTTTTGAAGTCATTACAAGAACAGTATGCGCCCAAAAGCATCTGTTTCGGATGCGGTCCGGCAAATCCGCACGGATTACATATAAACAGCTTTCCTGAAGACGATGAGCTTGTTGTCTGTCACTGGCAGCCGGAGCCGAAGTTTCAGGCTTTTCCGGGAGTTTTGTACGGCGGGCTGATTGGCAGCTTATTAGACTGCCATTGCAACTGGACAGCTTCCTGGCATCTCATGAAGAAAAACGGCTTGACTGCGCCTCCCTGTACGGTAACTGCCGAATACACGGTTAAATTTCTGAAGCCGACGCCAGCGGGTGAGCCTGTCAAAATAGTAGCCAGGGTCACTAAATCCAAAGAAAGAAGTGCAAGTGTAGAAGGCGAACTCTATTCACAAAACGAACTTTGCGCTACATGTAATGCAATCTTTGTTTCAGTCAAAGAAGATCACCCGGCCTATCATCGCTGGTAAATGGTAGACAATCTGTTTACTGTATGGACGATAAGTTCTTTAGTTGCTCTGGCATTAATATGGCGGTATATAATGAATCTCTTGGGAAGCTGGGCAATTGATCCGGTATTTTTATAAGTCGAATCAAGAAATATGCAGGCTTTGCTCTGCTATCGGGCTTTGCTGTTTTGCAAGCGCGATTGTCCTTGCACTTGCTTTTGATAAGAGTGCAATTGCCGCCGGCCCGGCAAACTGGCAACGAACGCTTGAGCTTGGAAAAAAACAGCTAGCAGAAAAACACTATGCTGAAGCTGAGAAACTTTTGCTGAAAGCAGAACTGGAAGCCGCAACTCTCAAAGCTGATGACCTCAGGCGCATGCAAATCTATAACAGCTTGCTTTCCCTGTATTATGCAAACGGAAGCTTTGAGAAAGCTGAAAGTGTTTTTGAAAAAATTCTGCCGGTGGCAAAGAAAAACTTCGGTACTACAAGTTTTGATTATGCTGAAACTTTGCGCAATTTTGCTGAGCTCGAGAAAAAACTCAAAAAGCCTGAAAGAGTACAGGAGCTTGAAGCCGAGGCCGGCAAGATTGAAAACCCGGAGCTGACCGTTGGATACCTAGACAGCAAGGGCAGAATGCCTATTAAATGGAAGCAAAAATTTCTTGAATTTGTAAATTGTTTTGAGCTTCCGGGTCCTTTTTCAGAAGGGCTTGCTCAGGTATACCAGGGTAATCCAGAAGGCAAAATCGTATATATCAATAAAGAAGGACAGCAGGCAATCACTGCAAAATGGGACAGAGGTCTGCCCTTTCATGACGGAGCCGCTCAGGTCTTTCAGCTTTCAAACGTAGCACTCATAGATAAAAGCGGCAAGATTTTGCAGGGACCACGGCACGACTACTTTCCCACAGAAAGAAGCGAGGGGCTCTGGCCAAGTTCAGCCGGCTCAACCTATCTGGATGATCAGGGCAAAGTTGTTCTAAATACTAAATACGGCCAGAGGCGGGCATTTCATGAGGGGCTCGCTGCTGTTGAGGGTGAGGGCAAAGACAGCGCTAAAGACTGGGGGTATATAGACAAAAACGGCAAACTCGTGATTCCTTTGCAATACACACAGGCCCTGGATTTTCATGAGGGGCTGGCTGCTGTCCAGGAATGGTCGCAGTCTGAAAAACGTAAGTTCAGCAAAGACTGGTCCTATATAAACAAGGAAGGGAAAAAACTATCCGAAGCTGTTTATGCATATGCAGATAACTTCTCCGGGGGCTTTGCATGTGTCGGAAAACAAGATGGAGATTCTTCAGAGCTGAATTACGGGGGGCTGAATTACGGATTCATAAACAAAAGCGGCAAACTAATTTGCCCTGCCGAATTCGACTATGCAGAAAACTTTTCAGAGGGTCTTGCCCTGGTTCATATTCCCTCAAAAGCACTGAACAAAAAATACTTGCATATTTTCAGATATGGAAGAGGCGTGCTCATTGACAGGGCCGGACACTGGGCCTTCATAGACAAAAGCGGCAAAGTCGTATTGAGTCTGCCTCAAGAACTGCGCGAGGTCTGGGGCTTTTCCGAAGGACTGGCCAGGGTTAAAGCCGGGGCTCGCTATGGTTTTATAGACAGGCAGGGAAAGCTTGTTATTAAGCCTCAATACAGATGGGCGGATGATTATTCAGAAGGACTTGCGGCAGTAGTGTCATTCTAGGCTGGCAAAAAAAATGAAAGCACAAGGAAAAATGCAAGCACCTGAGATTAGCCGAACTGGAAATTTGGCAGTTCTTTTAGCCGCGGTCATTTTGTTCGTTTCAATTCAGGCTGTGTTTTGCCAGCCGTCTTCAAAGCAATCAGCTCCTTTTAAATACGCATTCATAGATAAGAGCGGCAAGGTTGCTTTCAATGTAGAGCTTGATAAATGGGGGGCTTTTGGCAAGTTTTCGGAGGGACTCTGTTATTTCATTGAGCGCAATCAGAAAAACCAGGCATTCTGCGGTTACATAGACAGAAGTGGTAAGCGGGTTATTCAGGCGAAGTTCAGTGAAGCACGTGATTTTCACGAAGGAAGAGCCGTGGTGAGAGTTGCAGGTGCAAACGGTGAGAAAGGCAAATATGGATACATTGATAGAAGCGGCAGGCTTGTGATACCGGCAAAATTTGAGCACGCAGATGATTTTTCAGAAGGGCTTGCGCTTGTGCAGCAGGAAAAAAAAAGCAAATGCGGTTTTATAAATGCCGATGGGAATTTTGTGATTGCTCCGCAGTTTGCCTGGGCGCGCCGCTTTTGTCAGGGGCTTGCCGGCTGTGAGCGTGGTTACATAGACAAAACAGGCAAACTGAAAATTGTAAGCAATCAGGGCGGACGCTTTGATTTTTCCTGCGGACTTGCACAAAGGGAGGTGCTCAGTCTTTCGCACCGTTATTATCATGTGAAAAAGGACGGCACTGTTTATGCCAACAATCGCAACTGGGGCTATATCGATCGAACAGGAAGATTTATAATACTGCCCGCCTTCGTAAAATGCTGGGGCTTCAGCAATGACCGGGCGCTTGTGCAGGTTCCGGTTTCATTGGCAGAAGATCCGCCGCAGCGAGCTTTGCATAACTTCTATGCCTTTATTGATAATAACGGGGAGATAATAAGTGTTATTAATAGCTCTGACGAACCACACAAGTTTTCAGAGGGCCTTGCTGCAGTTCATGCAAAAGGCGAAGACGGTCATTATGCCTGGGGCTATATGGATATGAACGGCAAGCTGGCAATTCCGCCTGAATTTAAGGACGCGGGAGATTTTTCAGAAGGGCTTGCGGCCGTTGAGGGTGGCTATATAGACCGGCAGGGCAAAATGGCAATTTCAGTTGATTCTGTTGCACATGCTGATTTTTCAGAAGGACTTGCTGCGGTCACTTTTTTGAATAAATAATTCTGTCTCAGAGTCTCAGGGTTTCAGCGTCGCGGGCTCTTTGAAAAGCGTTGCCTTACAGAGCTATCTTAAATGTATTGCGAGTTCCTGAGTCAGCTTTTTCTTCAAATCATTTATAGACGAATAGACGATACAACGTTGTCCTTTAACATCAAACTTCAGTTCTTCAATATTGCGGCACAAAAGCAAAGCTCTTACATTGCGACCCCAGGCATATCCTACTTCAAGATAAACATTGGCATTAGAGTGCGTGAGATCGGCAACAACCAGCTTTGCTGTTTCGATTCTTGATTTGATCCGTTCGACAATGTCACCGGTGAAAGTATCCATATCGACTCTTTCGCAAAGATAGCCTGCCTCCTGCACCGGACCCTGTATGCCGAAAATAAATACGTCTTCCATGTCCGGGCTGAAAGGCATAGCCACAAAAATATGAGGTTTTTCAGTTTCGCTTGAGCCTGCGCTTTGCAGGGGCGGACTTAATTCAATTCTTGCTTCTACTTTTTTTGCGGGCTGGTAATTCTCCGAAAGCAGCTTTGTAAGCCGCTTGGCTCTTGCCGCGTTCTTTTCTACAAAACTGAGCTCTTCAAGATGAGGCAATATATTTTTTCTGCTTAGAGTTTCCACAACACCTGCAAGTTGAGAGAGAAAACACTCACGCTCATCCATACCTATGTGTACACCATGTATGGTCATTGCAACATGTTTTGCATGTGAAGCCACTTCGTTTACATGCAGAATTGCGTTTCTACCGAAACTGCGAATGCGTGAATAATTGAGCTGTCCGAGTTCTGCAACTCCTTCAAATAGCACAAAGCTTGCCGGAAGCTTTTGCGCGGTATCAATTAGTTTGAATTCCCCGGGCTCTAGAAATTGGTCCCAGCTTCGACCGATACCCAGCTCGCTTGAAACCGCAAGGTCGGCGCCGTGCCAGGCTTGTGCGTACTTCAAAACCAGCACCGAACATGGAAAATCCAGCACGTCGGCATTGCAAACCGAGATTTTCAAATCTGTTCTTGGCATTCGCCTCCTCTCAGGCTGATGCTAAATACTTTGCCTTGCTTTACTTAATTATTTCACGACCGCTAGGCTGGCCTGTTTTGGAGTCACGCATATATATTTTGCCGTCCGGCGTTCGAACTGTTTCAAGCCCGTTGCTTCGTTTGAAAATGCATGTGCCGTCTGTCTTTTGCTCGAAGCCCAGCCCGTCTTTGCGCTGGACTTTGAGAGACTGGCTCACGTCATCTCTTGTCATTTGCGTCCCGTTGCCCAGATCTTTTCTGCCTTCAGGACCAAGCAGGTTCTGAAATGATCTGGCCTGGCCGTTCCTGCCGCGGAACTTTCCGGCTTGTGCTGGAAATCGAGACTGAGCAGCCTGTCCGGTGTTTCTTTTTGAAAGTGCCGGCGCCGAACTTTCTGGAAAAAGCGGTTTAATGCTGCTTGGCTGCTTAATGAGACTGTCGTCTTTCTGCGCAGGCACCATCCGCCTGCGGGCAGCAAAGCCAGGTCCGAGCGGTGGTCTTGAATTGAAGCCTGCATCAGTGCCGCTGTCGCTTCCGTTCTGAGCAGCCACCGGCAGCGCCATCGAACTGATAAAAACCGATAAAACAAGACTGCCAATCATCTTCATCGTAACGCATACCTCCACCTTTTGTTTTATTACCCCCGTCAAGAAGCAAAGTTGCGATAAATCTCGACTTTTAATCTCAATACTTGCTAGGATCAGGCAAATGGAAATGATTGATTCAGTTCTTGTAGCAAGCATTGTCGTTGTCGGCTGGGTAATTTCAGTCTGTTTCCACGAATTTGCTCACGCCTTAATTGCATACTACGGCGGAGACAAATCGGTGAAAAGCAAGGGCTACCTGAACTTCAATCCCTTTGCTTATACGGATATCGGACTCTCTATCATTCTTCCTACTTTATTCATTCTTGTCGGAGGCATCGGTTTGCCGGGCGCTTCGGTTTTGATCAGGGACGATCAGTTGCGCAGCCGTTTATGGCAAAGCATGGTCTCAGCTGCAGGACCTTTTGCTACCTTTCTTTTCAGCCTGGCACTGGTTGGAGTTTTGAAGCTGGGTCTCTTGCCTACAATGTGGGATTTTGCATTTTGTTTTTTGCTCGAACTGGAATTTGTGGTTCTGATTCTCAATTTGTTGCCCATACCCGGACTCGATGGTTTCGGCATCATTGAGCCTTTTCTTTCAAGAGAGCTGAAAGAAAAAGCTCGACCGCTCTATAAGCACGGAATCATCATTCTGATAGCGATGATGTGGTTTGTGCCTCCGGCAAACTACCTGCTCTGGAATTCGGCCGACAGAATGCTCAAATTTTTTGGAGTACATCTTTTGCTTGTTGAAAAAGGAGAGGCTTTGTACAGGCAGGGATCTGTCCCTGTTGCCGTAGCTGTGATTGCAATAGCAAGCGTTGTTTACTTCATCAAGAAAAAGAATGACTGGTACTCAAAAGCATATGAACTTTTTGCTTCAGGAAAGCCGCATGAATGTCTGAAGCTTACCGAAGCAGCGCTTGCCAGAAAGGAAGACCCGGCAGCTTACAGGCTTGCGGCACTCTGCTATGCAAGCCTTTCTGAAAAAGGGCAAAGCGGAGCAGGAAGTGGACTTTATGAGTCTGAAAAGAACGAATCGAAGCAAAACCAAAACAAAACCGAAACTGAACACATAACCGAAAAAGACAATTTGTTGAAGGCAGAAACTTTGATTAACAAAGCGCTGGCTCTTGACCCGGAAGCTTTTGAAAATCATCTTGCAAAAGGCTTTATATGCCAGCAGAGCAATAACGCAGAGCAGGCGCTTGATTCCTATAGCAAAACACTCGAACTCTATCCCAAAAATGAGTTTGCTTCAAACAATAAATGCAGAATTTTATGGATACAAGAAAAATACGATGAAATGCTTGCTCAGGCTGAAAAAACTCAGAAGCTCTTGCCCGAGCATCTTGAGTCGAAATTTTATAAAGCGGTAGCGCTCTTTCATCTGGGAAGGCAGGACGAAGCACTGCAAATGCTTGAAGAGTGCATAAAAGGCGGGTTGAACAGTCCGGAGTGCCTGGAGCTCAAATCAATCATTGAAAAATCCAGCCATGAAAAATCTACTGGAATTGAGCTTACGCAAAGTGAAAGAATTGATAGTAATTAGCTGTGTATAAAAACGCTGTTTCGTCGCTTGCATGTGGAAGGATTGGAAGGGAATTGCATGCAAGCAACGAATTGCGTTTCGGTAGATTGGATAGTCTTAAGTTAATGCAGGCTGCGTGCAAGCTGCGTGCAAGTGCGGAGATTCTGGAAACAGGGGGCGAGTTGTAGTTCCCGGGGGCGTTTCAGTAATGGGTTAGCAATCAAAATTCATGGACTCAAAAGTTTAATCGGGACCACTTTTTCATACTGAACAAAATCCTGATCTGATGTAAGAATGGAAAGTTGGAGTCGCTCTGCACTTGAATCAACAAGAACCTTCATCGAGATCGCTTCCGGTATTTCTTTGGATTGTAGTCATCGTAATAGTCTACACTGCCAAAGACTTCGAGAATCTCTAATTGTTTTCGACGTTGAATATACTCTTTTAGAGCCTCTGTTACGGTGGCTTTTTTCGTACGATGCCCACCAACACGCAAGGCTTGTTCTAAGAGCTCGTCGTCAATATCCAGGTTGGTGCCCATGTGTGAAAATCTCCGAGATTCTACACAAAGTATAGCAGAAGCCTTTGTGTAGGTGTATGCGTAAATCATCAGGCTATCATCAGGCTCGTCTATTTGCTCCAGTAATCGTCACTGGCATCAAGGCTAAGCGGTGTGTACTTATATGCTCTGGGACCACTGTGGTCCATCTGAAATTGAGAAACTATAAAATCCTGTCTCTTTCGAAAAAGATCCATGAGTCCGTTCATGTTGAAGATCACAAAAAGGAATCTGCCCTGACTGCAAGTGTTCATCTCGCCGGATAATGCGCTTGCGCCATTATCTACATCCCAGAGACTGCCGGTTTTTGCAATTACAGAACCCAGTTCAGCTGCAGTACACAACCTGTTTTTCATCGTGCCATCATCGACACCCGCTACCGGGAGCAAATCAGACAAGCTCATTTTGCTCCTGCTCAGATCAGAGCGTAGTGCCAAAAGAACCTTCATCATAGCCCGGGCAGACATTCTATTAACACTCACTCCGCTTGTAGTTGAGAAACTCAGCTCGTCTTTGTTTATGCCTAGATTTTCAATCAGGTAATTAGTAAGCCCCTTTGGTCCTCCGATCAGTTCACCCAGTCGCTCAGCCATTTCATTATCTGAAAGGCACAACATTGTCTTGAGCATTGTCTGTAGTTTTGCAGATTGGTGGCAGGCAATTATCTTGCTGTTAGCAGGCGGATCGGCAACCCTCACCTGACCATGAAGCTTCAGTGTGGGAGTTCCGTAATTCAAATTCAGCGATTTCAGACTAATGTGACCTGGATCAAGATTGGCCAGAAGCAACTTGCCGTCTTCCATTCCATGACTCGGCAAATGACTACGATAATTCAGCATCGAAAAATCCTTGCTGATGCAAAAGTCGCCCTTGATGGACTTGATCTTTTTTTGCTTCAAAATACTTGCCAGTTGCAGGCCCTGCAGGTTACTGAAAAGTGGATCTTGCCCGCTGACAAAAAGATCTCCTTCCAGTTCACCTTCTGCGTTTAGCTTGCCATTGCTTCGGATTTGAGTTTGAAAACGGTGATGTGCACCAAACTTGCGCATTACGACAAGTGCGGTCGCCATCTTGGTATTGGAGGCCGGATTAAACAACTGAGTTTCATTGCGGCAGTAAACTACTTTGCCGCTATCTGCCATGGCAATCACGATGGCTTCCCGGCTGTTTTCAGCGAGTCTCAGCTCATATAGATCGGCCGAACCTGCCTTTGTTTCTTCGGGCAGGACGACCGGAGCATCAGCGTTGACGGGCACTTGCATCATGCACAGTGCCAGGAGAGAACAGGCAATGAAGCGGACCATTATTCTTGCCGGGCACAAAATATTGCTCCAGTGAAAGCAAAATGCATTATTCAAAGCAAAGAACACCTATGAAAGCAGACTCAATCAGGACAAAAAGCAAGAATTTGCAAGCAGTGATTTTGCAATGGATGGCTTCATTTCTGCGATTATAGCAGCCTTTTCGATTTCAGCTCTTCAATAATTGCTTTGTTTACTGGTGTTGCCACTGACGAAAACGGGCTGGTTTCTATGTCGGCTACCGCCACTGCTTTGCCTGTGCCATCAAGCACTGCTGCTCCTGAAAAGCCGGTGCGAATCGGCATCATCATCAAAAGCATCTCTCTATTGAGGTCTTCACCGTCAAGAGCTTTCAATACATTGTTCAAACTGCTTCTTTTGATCATGCTTTCGGCTGAGCCGGTTGTAGTGTAAATCGTATTTGAAGTATAGGGTTGACCCAGTGAAATAATCTGGCTGCCGTTTGCTGCCAATTCATTGTCCGCCAGTTCAATGGGCTCAATTTGAGACGTTTTTTCACCGGTCTCAATTTCTACAAGCGCCAGGTCTCTGGATAAATCCGACGCAACTACTTTGCCGTCGAGAATCTCTCCGTCAGCCAGCACGACTTTGGTGGAATTGACACTTACCTTGCTGTCCATGCCCGTGCCTGCCACCACATGGTTGTCTGTTATTACCAGGCTTTTACCTGCTTCGGCCTCAATGATAAAACCGCTGCCTCCCCAGTTCATTTCTTGTCCGGCAGGAATCTTGCCACCACCTTCACTGCTACCCTTCATCTTGAAATAAACTACGGCTGGTCTTGCGTCTTTATAAAGCTTCAGAACATCAAAGTCGGGGTTCTGGCTGCCTGAGCCGCCGAAATCTTGTTTGTCGCAGCCTTGAGAAAATGGACTCCGGGGCAAAACCAGAATTTCGTCTCCTTGCGGTTGCTGAACACAACTTTTTCCGTAAAAGTCGCGGGCTAGATCTTGCACCGGAAGGGCTTCTTCTGAGATCTGATTTTCCATTTCATTCTCCTTAGCTTTTACTTTAATCTTTGAACGCGCATGATTTTCAGCCTGCGTTTTGATCGCGCTGATTGCAGCTTCAATCTGTACTTCAACGCGCCTTTGTTTTTTCAGTCTGGGACAAAAATAGTGCAAAAGCTGTGCGAAGCTCTTGACTGGCCCGGCCTGCATGGGAATTACCGCAATTTCGACCTGCGCTTTTACAAAGCAGCACTTTGCCAAAAGGCTTCTGCCGGCAGTGCTTTCGGCTGGGAGCCCCTTAAATTAGCTACGCTTAAGCTAATCAAAATACATAAAAAGTCCAAATCTCCTTTCTTGAGTATAGAGACTGGAGGAAGAGGATTTGGAAAATCGTTTGTAGTTGCTGTTCATGGCGGGGCGGCAAAAAGCAGAGAAACCATTCAGAGGTGTTTTTGTTCTAAATTCGCTTTCTGCAAGGACCATGGCAGGACTGCAGGAAGAAATGAAAGAGGGCAATAAATAGTTTCTTTGCAAGTAAAAGGGGTGTTTAATTCATGTCTTTTGAAAGCAGTGCGCTTGATCTAGATGACAGGCAGGTTAACAGGCAGGCTGCCGCAGATGCCGGTTTTTCGCTTTTCAGCGCTTCTCAACCGGACGGAATCTGGGGAACCAGACCGTCGAGTCCGTTTCAGCCTGATAATTTCAGGAGCTCGAGCCCGTTTCAAACCGTTGAAAACCGGCCCACAAGTCCTTTTCAGACAAATGCTCAAGCTACAAGTCCTTTCAGCTCCGGCGATATACTGCGGACATCTGTGCTGAAGCCGCAATTGCAGCCTCATCCGAACCCGTGGAGCCGCCCGGCAAGCGACAGCAGTACTTCGCCTGTACCGCTTCCCAGACCCGAACCACAAGCCCCGCTTCCGCGTCCCGGTCAGGACAGACCGCAACCACAGCCTCCGCGTCCGGCGCCGTCGGTGCCACGCCCGGCCGAAGAACCCTGGGACAAAGCTCCCGGCGGTCCCTGGGGCAGAGGCGGCTCAGGCTCCGGCTCGAGTGGTCCCTTTGATCGAAATAACGGCAGCGACAGGTCAAGCGGCGACAGCGGCGGACCCTGGGGGCGCGGTGATTCGAGTCCGAATTCCGGCTCCGGAAGAGCAAAAGAAGCCACACAGGCTTTTGATCGCGACCAGGTTAGCCGAACTTCTTATAGCTTCAAAGAAGCGGTTGCCAAAGAAAAGGCTCTGGGTAAAGAAAACGAGGTTGCTCTTGAGTCGCAAATGCGCGATTGGCTTTCAAAACAAAACACAATGAGTCCGATTGCACATATGAGAGGCACTGCAGTGCTTGCAAGCGCACTTGGTGAATTCAGGCTTGAGGAAGGTAGCCGAATCGACCTAACAAGCCACGCCAATACCAAAGCTCGCATCTTGAAAGGATACGATTACGATTTCGGCGGTGAGGCAAATATCTGGTTGCGCATGGCGGCTGGCTCGCTTGTGTCTGCGCAGAATTATGTGATTGGTCACAAAGGTCTTGTTATAGACGGGCAGCCTATGGATGATGCTTACCTGCAACAGCTGAAGGGCTTGCAAACAGATGTGGAAACACAGCTCGAGCGCATATACGGTCCTCATGATGTCGAAGCTGTTTATGCAGAAGTTCGTAACCAGGTGCGTGTGAAAAGCGGTGACTGGCAGCAGGGCCTTGTCAGGCTCAAGCGCGAACTTGACGAAATGAAGTCGCCCGACCCACGCTATGTGGCAAAGCGCGCACGCGATGTGGCTCTGGGTTTTCTTGCTGAAGCTGATTATATGAGTTCAAAGAACAATGGCGAAGAAGCAAAAATCATGTACACGGAAGCAAACCAGTACCTGGCCATGTCCAGGCGCCTTGACGGCGTAGCACCGGATAATTATGCGCTTGCCAGTATTTCCGAAAGGCTTAAGCCGCAAATTAATAAAGCTCTCGATAATCAATGGGGTGATCCCTGGAGCAATCCATTTGAAATACCGAAACCAGCCGATAGTGTTTTGGTTTGAGCCAGCAAAAAAGAAGCAGCTGAGAATCTGCCTCGCTTAGTTCTTTTTGCTTTGATTCGCATATTTTTCAAGCAGTTCTTTTATATGCTCTGCTTTGATTACAACCGCTCCTTCACTTCCATTTGCTCTGGTGACGCCGATAAGCTTGCCGGATCTGTCGAAGTCCGGACCGCCCGAGCAGCCGCCAATAATCTCCTGGTTGGTGATAATTGAGGGAGGCGAATAAAAACCGCTGCCGTCATTTACCCGCACGCGTCCGCTTGGATCAAGTACTCTACCGGCTGTTACTACAGGAATTGTAAGTCTGCTTGTCGGAAAACATACTGATAAAACCGGATCGTTTTTTTCGGGGGGCGCCCCCCAGGGAACTGCCTTTAGATCATGTGCCGGAAAGAGCGGCTTTATAAGTGCAAGGTCATTGGCGTTTGAATGAGCCAGCATTTTTCCGAGATAAACTTGCTTTGTGCCCTGAATGAAAAATGTTTTGTCAGATGGTCCCAGGCGTGCAACATGGTAGTTCGTGACAATGCCGCAGCTTGTAGCGTCGGGCAAGCATGCATAAAAGCCGCTGCCGATCGCCTCGAAGTCTTTGTTGAGAATTTTGACAGTCGATTGATTTACCTTTTCGTAAATATCCGGCACATTTATCTGGCACGAATTTTGAAGCTCGGAAACAAGCGGTGATTGCGGTCTGGTATCGCAGGCGCCCTCAGCCGGAGGAATTGCGGCTCTGGTCATCAGGTCTCTTACAAGGTCGCCTGACTCAGAGCGGTCCAGGTCCGAAAGCATTTCAGGCAGAGAAAGATCTTTTTCTTTTGCAGACTCTTGATTATGCAGTTCAGTCATTTTATTGAGGCTCCATCGACAGTCTCAATGCTATTTAATGATACGTGTAATTAGCGTGCAATTAAAAGTGCAATCGTACGTATTAACACCTGCGCTAGCTTAATGTCTGCAAGGGGCAATAGCAGTGCTTTTAAACGACAAGGTTGCCTGAGGGTAATGGCAGGCAACCTTGCGGGATTGTTTGGGTAAAACTAAGCGTAATAAATCTATGCTGATCTGGCGTTTGCCTCGGTGCTTGTTTGGGGCTTGCTCAATTTTTCGGCTTCTTTCAGTGCCGCTAAGAGCTTGTTGCCGTTTAAAACGCCCCAGCCGGTCATGGCGTCCCAACCCGGTCCAGCGTCATAGCCGCCGTTGTTTCCTGTGGTCATGTCGCGGAAAATATCGCTGTTGCCGTTTTTGTAGAAAAATGGATTGAGAAAACCGACCCGCTCTCCCAGTATTGAATTGATTCTAAGCACCAGTCCGGCATAAAGTGGAGCTACCGCACTGGTGCCCGCCATTGTGGCTTCCATGCCGTTTACTCTTATCCTGTAGCCTGTAGCCGGATTGGCATTTCCTGCAAGATCCGGAACTCCGCGACCGGTTTTATCGTTCTTGTTTGCATTTGCAGGCAGCTTTACTTCATTTTGAAAGTCCGGCACCGGAGTCAGTTCGCTGATGCCGCCGCCGCCGTCTTTCCAGGGCTGCTCACTTTTGACCTTGCCGTGCTCGTCCAGTTTTAGCTCTGTGCCTCCGGTAGCAATTACATATGGATCAGAAGCCGGGTAATCGGCAGTAAATCTATCGGTGCCGTTTCGGGCACCTTCATCGCCTGAGGCTGCAAATACAGTTATGCCTTTTAAAGCAGCTTTTTTGAAAGCCAGATTTAGGTTTTCGACTGCTTGCTTGCTCCATACCGACTCAGGAGCTCCCCAGCTGATGCTGATTACAGAATTTGCCTGTTCACCTTCCTCGGTAAAAGTCGCTCTGGTTATTGCATCAAGAAATCCCTGGTCCGAGTTGGGTGCAAATATCAGCATCTGTTTGGCGTCCGGTGCGACGGTGCCCAGTATCTGGCTGTCCATCGCCACTTCGTCGTCGGCACTTACTCCGCGTTTCATTTTGGCACCATCCACGGTGACAATTGATATGTCCGGAAGCTTTAAATTGTTCTGTTCATAATATTTGGCGTTGTCTTCAAGATCGAGACCGCCGCCGAATTGCACAATCGCAACTCCCTGTCCGGCGCCTTTTGATTCAGTCGGGAAATCATAGGCTTTTGCTGCATCTGTGGGCAGAAGTCCGGTGCTGGTTCGTGGACGAAATGGACCAGTGCCGCTTTCGAGTCTCACTGCGTTTGAGTGAGCAAGCGGCTTTGTCTCAAGACCGAACACGCCTACAACATCAGCGGCAATGTTTCTTGGAACCGATATGGTGCCGGTTCTTTCGCGCTTGACACCGAGAGGCCCTTTAACATCGTCGAGCTCTACTTTAAAAGCTTCCTGGAAGTCTTTTACTTTACCTTTAAGCAAAACCTTTCCTGATGCCGGGTCTGCTTCTTCAACTTTCAATCCGTTGTCTTCAGCAAACTTAAGGACTCTTTTCATTGCCTCCGGATCCGAACCGAATTTATCATTGAATTCCTGATCTGATAATGGCTTGATTTCGCGCCTTGCAATTTTTCCAAGCGTATCGTCAATTTCTTTGTCTGACGCTTTCGACTTTACCATTACAGTGGCAGTTATTTCTTTGTTCGGATCTGTGGGCTCGACTTTTTCGCCGGGCTCTTTTGCTGTATTATCAACACGTGTATTTAGTAATTCGGCGCGCTCGCCTACAAAACGCAGTCTGGGATTAAGTTCTGTCATGACCTCGTTATGCAAGGCTTGCGAGGCATTTTCTTCAAGTTTGCTGCCGCCCTCAGGCAGATCCTGTACATCGATCATGATTGGCTAGCCCTCCCGAAGAATCTTTTTCTTACAGCGGCAAGCTCTGCCCGGCCTCACTATTCCCGTGTTCAGGAAAACTGTGCTGCCCGAAAATGAGCGCTGCAAGAAAACAGTTAGTTTATGCTGCGGGAGTTCTAGTTCCCGCTCGGCTGATATTGGTTCTGTCACGGGCGCTGCCTGCGGACGCAGCGCCCGATGCTTTTTTCCTCAGTTGAGGTAAATCGGTGGAGCAGCAGAGAGCTGCCAGTTTATTTGCATCTTCCTGTATCTAAAAATACTTTATCGCTTGCGGCGGCAAAAAATGCTATGCCCGGTGTTGAGTCATGTTGGCAGGATTAAATGCCGCTGCAAGCAATAAGACTTTGAACGCGCCCTCAAAAGCGATCAGGCGTCTTTCAGATTTTTTACGAGTGATTTCAGGTCAGTAATCAGCTGCCTTCCTTGCGGGCTCATTGCAATCTGAACCAGATCCTTGCCCACCATGATAATGTCTCTTACTACAAGCGGGTTTGTGAATTTGCGCATTATCGTTTGCAGAACTCCTGAAACGCGTGGATCTACAAGACCTTCTTCACCTTCTGGAGCCTTTGCAGCGTCTCCGCCGCCGAGCCCTGGAATCTTTGAAAGACCTTTTTCTGCAAGGTCGGTTGCCAGATTCAAGCTGTCTTCAACAAGCTTGGGGTCCATGCCTTTGGTTGCTTCCAGAAATTGCCGGTAAGCTTCTTTGACTTCCGGATTCTCTGAATTGGCCCTTGCTCTTTGTTCAAGAAAACCTTCGTTGCTGTCACCAGATGTGATGCTTTGTGTGTCTTTCGTCGTATTAGGACGCATGAACAATTCTCTTGCCTCATCCTGCAAGGCGTTGTTCTGAGACTCACCTTTTCCTTCCGTTACAGTGCTAATATCACTTACTTCAAGTACTCTCGGATCCATACACTTTCCCCCCATGGGTGCTGTTGATTCACCTAACTATCCCGAGCTACAGACCAAAAAACTTTTTTTAAAAGCTTGAAGAAAAAGCCGCCTAGATAAAGGCTCCTGATGTCTTATTCGAGCAGATCTTTGCGACCTTCCTTTTCCCCTTGGAACCGTCTATATACTCACAACCGGATATTTCGACTGCTTTATCCTTCAATATCGTTAAGCTTTTGCCGCTTGACAATCGCGGGTTCTGCGCTCCGAAACTGTTGCAAGGCGGACTTCTAGGGCTCTTCGGTACTGCTAAGCATGTTAAGATACTTGATTAGCTGCGTCACATCTGTTTCCAAAAGAGCAAAAAAACAGGCTCATACGCGACCTTTTTCCACAATTTTTGCAGCCTTTTTCTTTTGTTTCAAAAAAAAGTCCAGGCATGTAACAGTGCGGCAGTGCTCGCTCCATACAGGCTTACGCTACTGTTACAGTTCCAGCATTGTGCCACCACTGTTAGAGGTCCGTGCTCTTGCACAGGCAGCGGTCTGGCCTGTTGCAGCGGATGCTGCTGCTGCTGCTGCTGCTGCTGCGGTAGTGGCAACTCCTGTTGCAGTGCGGCACTGTTACTGGTGATTCCCGGCACTGTTACTGTGCGTGCCGGCGCTGCCCTGGAGCGTGGCGTACTGAACTATTCGTAGCCGCATCCGCCTGGGGCCCATCAACGTTGAGTGTCGGATTCAATAATGTAACCGTAACCTGCCAGAGTCTTTATTATGCATTCCTGACCTTCAGCAGTAATTTTTTTTCGCAATGAACGCATGCAAGATCTGACGGTGTCTTCCGAAAGTGCTGAATCAAGCGGCCAGACCGAGTCTAAAAGCGCCTTTGAGCTGTAGGCATGGTTTGTGTGTTTCATCAAAAACTCAAGCAAGCTGAACTCTCGAGGTGTAAGACTTATTTCTTTGCCGCCGGTTTCAACACTGTGAGAGTCTGTGTTCAATGCCAGCCCTCCCACTTTCAGAATATTGGACACAAGCCCGGGGGGGCGCCTTAGAAGCGAGCGAACCCTTGCTGAGAGCTCGCGAAATTCAAATGGCTTGGAAAGATAATCGTCGGCTCCTGTTTCGAGCCCGGTAACTTTTGAGCTCAAATCTGATTTGCCTGTCAAAAACAAAACCGGCGTGGTGCCCCCTTTTCGCCTGAATTTTTCGCATACACCGATACCCTGAATACCGGGAAGTTCCCAGTCAAGTATCAAAAGGTCATAGCTGAAGCTTGAAAGAAGTTGCAGGGCGTCTTCGCCTGTATGCACTTTGTCGACAACATAGTTTTGAGATTGCAGCCAGGTTGTCAGTATGCCTGCAAACTCCTCATTGTCTTCGACAACCAGTATCTTAGCCATTTCTAAAACGTCGCCTGCGCAATTATCAGACCTAATATACGAGCTCAAATAGGATTTGAAAAAATCCCTTCGCATTCACCTTATGCCATCTTTTGGGCTAAATCAACACTATGCATTGCGGGGAATTGTGAACCAGAAGCAGCTGCCTTCCCCGTAAGTGCTTGTGACCCCGATTTCGCCACCGTGTTCTTTGACTATTGCCTGACAGATTGCCAGACCCAGTCCGGTGCCGCCTTTCTTTTTCGCGTCTGATATATCTACCTGCTCAAACTGGCTGAATACCTTGCTGATTTTTTCAGGCGGTATCCCGCGCCCGCTGTCTCTTACCGAAACTTTGATTTTTTCCGGCAGACCCTCAGATTCGATTTTGATCATTGACTCGTCGGGTGAATATTTGATTGAGTTTGAAATCAAATTTACAAGCACCTGTACAAGGCGGTCTTCGTCAGCAAAACATTTCAGACCATCGGCCGAGTTGTGCTCGATAATTATTTTGCGCTCGTCAGCAAGAGGCAGAACATCTTCAAGTGCTTGAACAATAGCCTCTTTTATTGAAATTTCCTGGCACTCAAGCGCAAATTTACCTGCATTTATTTTTTCAAGATCAAGCAGATCGTTTATCAACCTGAGCAAGCGATTGCATGTGGACTTGACTCTGCTTATAAGATTTCGCCCGTGATCTGTGAGCTCGCCGAGCACGCCCTCTTCAAGCAAAGCAAGTATCCCTGAAACGGACGAGAGTGGAGTGCGTATGTCGTGGGTGACCATGGCGATGAACTCTCTTTTCATTTGTTCGAGTTCCTGCTCTTTTGTTTTGTCCAGAAAAACCATGATTTCTTTCTGCTCGCCACCGAGCTCAATGCTGTTCAGTGAAATATCAACGGGAAACTTGCTCTGGTCCGCTCTTTTAGCAGTGGCCAGAATGCGTTGTGAGTTTCCTGCCATCGGCAAAAGAAATCTGCCGCTTGATTCAATATTCTCACCACTGGGCTCAAGTGAGTGCTTTTCGCTCAAATAATCCTCTTCTTTCTTTCCCTGCAGGTCGTTTGCTTTTACCGAAAGCAAGCGTGCGGCTTCTCTATTTGCAAACTCGATTTGGCCGTTGTTTGTGACAATAAGCACGCCGCAAGGGAGCCCTTCAAGGGTCTGTCTCAACCTTATTTCGCTGCTTTTTACAAGTTCTTCCGCCTTTTTTCTTTCTGTAATGTCGTGTACTATGCAAAACAAGCCGCCGTCCGAAGCCGACCAGTGTCCGGTCCAGACCACGTCCATGAGTTCGTTGTTTTTTTTGCGCAGCTTGCATTCAAAAACGATTTTATCGATACTCTTGGCTGAACCGAGGATCGAATTTAAAATGTTATTTGCGTCATCGCTCACAATAATTTCCATCAATGATTTCTTTTCGAGCTCTTTTGGAGTATAGCCCCAGGCGTGCAAACAGGCTTTGCTTACCGAAACAAAGTTTGAATTTATATCGGTGATGCAAATAACATCGACGGCTCGTTCAATCACCGCTCGCTCTCTTTTTCTGGCTTCAAGCACCTCCAGATTCAGGCGATTAATAGATTCTCGTAGCCTTCTGAGCGAAGCTTTTTCTCCCGGGCTTTCGCTTGTTTTACTTTGCTCAGCTTTTTCTCCATCGATCAAAGCAAGCAGCTCATCGAGATCCTCTGCCGCAGGAGCGATTTTGCCGCTTTCGGCTCCGCCTCTGAAAGCTATTGCAGAAAGAACAACACTGCAGGCTATGAGTCCGAGACCCATAAACAATAAAGGCAGCGTTACTTTAGCAAGAGAATCTTGAAAGCGTTTGCCCTGCTTACCATGATCGCTTGAGTATTCATACACTTTGCTGTTGAGCTGCTGTACTAAAAAAATACTTGAGACGCCGAAGACCATTGTAATTACAGCGCCAATCACAAAGCTAAGGAAATTCGATGCAGCTGGTCTGGGCATTTTGGCTCGATTATCAGTCTTTCTGAGCTTCTTACGGAAAATAGCTATGACCTGATCTTACGACATCAAGAGCAATAATTTGTCTTGGAAACCTTATAGCCCGACTGCCAGCTAATTCGCGCTCGCGCTTTTGAGCTTCTCTGAAACGAAATTTGCATACCAGCCGGGCCAGTCCTCATCGGGTTTGCCAAGCTTGGTCTCGAAATCGTGATGTGCGGCCCCTGCTTCCTCGAATACCTTTGCAAGCGCCTTTTCGTCAATACCTTCATGGCCGCCGGCTTTAATACGCTGGTTGAGATAGTTTGCATAAAATTCAGACCAGGGAGTTTCGATATCATTCTTTTGTTCGAAGTCTCTATGGGCTTTGTCCGCCTGAATCAAGAGGTTTTTTAAAGCGGCCGGGTCAAGTAAAGCCTCGGGTTTAATAACTGTTGTTTCTGCCGTCTTATCCTTATCGGCTGCTTTTTCGGCCGGCTGCTTTTCTTTGTCGGAGTTTTCTTGCGTACTGGCATCATGCTTTTCAGCTTGAGCGGCGCTGCTCTTTTCGGGCTGGGTCTTCTGGGCAAAAATTTCCTGCCTGAATAAATCTGCGCATTGAAATTCGCCGGCAGCTGAGCCTTCTTGCGCTTCGTTTTGCTCAGTCGTGCAGTCTTTTGGTGACATGTTTGAGGTCTGGTCTGACATTTCTTAATCCCCCGCTTTTATCTTATGCCCATTAAGAGTCAGAATCTCCGTATATACCTGCACTTGCGGATGCAGATTCAAGCAGTTTTTTTCTTAGAATTTTCATAGAAGACTTCTATGAGCTAAAAAGCAAGAATAAACAGGGATGAACGGGGATGAGAAATATGCGCAAACAGGGCTTTGGCGGCGGTTTTGTATATTTGTTGATAACAGCGGGCGCCTTTCTGTTTTTGCAGCCGACGGCTTTAGCTGAGAATTCAGCGGGGCCAAGAAGTGAATTCTCAGGCATCGCTGACTATTACCATCATGCTTTATATGGGAACAAAACAGCTTCTGGCGAAGTGTTGAAAAAAGACCGCCTGACTGCGGCACACAGAAAGCTTCCATTCGGCACCAGGGTAAAGGTTGTGAACAAACGCTCCGGACGCTCATGTATTGTTGTGATTAATGATCGCGGTCCATTTACCAGAAGCAAAGTCATAGACCTTTCGCATGCGGCAGCAAAAGCTATCGGTATACTTGAATCAGGCACAGGTTTAGTTGCCTGCACCGTGCTTGGGCAGTCAGATTCCGAGTAAAATCACAATACAGTTTACTTTGCGCAGATTATTTTCAGATGCTTCGACTCGAGCACATTTCCAAAGTTTTTCCCAATGGTCATGTTTTAAAAGACATAAGTTGGGAAGTTAAAGCCGGTGAGCGCCTGGGTCTTGTGGGAGCAAACGGCAGCGGCAAAACCACTCAGTTCAAAATAATCACTGGTGAAATCGAGCCCAGCTCGGGTGAAATATATAAACAGCCGGGTATACGCATAGCTTATTTGAGCCAGGAATTTGACATAGTTACTTCAAACACGGTTCACGAAGAACTCTTACGTGCCTTTGCCGAAGTGCATAAAATCAAGCAGGAAATGCATGCCGTGCAGCTAGAGCTTGCCGATCTTTCATCAGAAGAGCGGAGCAAAAAATTGCTCTGGGAGCTTGATCGCCTGCAGCGCGATTTCGAAGCAAGAGACGGCTACGGGCTCGAGTTGAAAGTAGACAAAATTCTGCCTGAAATTGGATTCAGCATCGCAGACGGCGAAAGGCTCGTAAGTGAATTCTCAGGCGGCTGGCAGATGCGCATTGGTATCGGCAAAGTCATGCTGCTTGAACCTCATGTGCTCTTGCTCGACGAACCCACAAACCATATTGATCTTGAAACAATAGAATGGCTTGAGACTTATTTGCGCGGGCTCTCTACGCCTATGGTAATAGTTTCTCACGACCGCTTTTTTCTTGATAGAATCTGCACAGGCATTGTAGAAGTAGAGCGTGGCATATCCCGCTTTTTTCACGGCAACTATTCAACTTACAAAGAAACAAAGACCATTCAAAAAGAAGCCCAGGAAGCAACTTATGAAAGGCAGCAAAAAGAACTCGAGCGGCAGCAGGATTTTATTGATAGATTCAGAGCAAGCGCTGCACGTAGCACCCAGGCAAAAAGCAGGGAAAAACAAATAGAGAAATGGGATCTGGTAGAGGCGCCCGAATCTGAAGACAGAACCCTGAAATTTCGCTTTCCCGATTGTGTGAGAAGCGGGCGGGAAGTTTGCAAAATAAAAGACCTTAGCCATGCTTACAACGACAACATTATTTTTCTAGGTGCCAGTCTTGATATTGAGCGTGGTGACAGGGTTGCTTTACTAGGTCCGAACGGCTCGGGTAAGTCGACGCTTTTACGCCTGATTGCAGGCATTGAAAAGCCAAGCGACGGCGGCTCCGTGGAACTTGGCCAGCATAATATTGTTCCTGCTTACTTCGAGCAAAATCAGGCAGAAGCTCTTGATCTGTCAAAAACAGTACTTGAGACAATTACAGAGCTAGTGCCGCAATGGAAAGACGCCGAAATAAGAGGCTTGCTCGGGCGCTTTTTGTTTAGTGACGACACCGTTTTTAAGCGAGTACGTGAGCTCTCTGGCGGTGAAAAAGCAAGGCTGGCGCTGGCAAAAATGATGACCCGTTCGGCGAATTTTCTAATTTTAGACGAGCCCACAAATCATCTTGATATTCCGGCAAAAGAAATGATTGAAGAGGCTCTGAATAATTACGAGGGAACCGTGGTGCTTGTTTCACACGACCGTCATTTTATTTCGCAAATTGCCAACAAAATTGTTGAAATCACAGAAGGTGTTTTAAAGCTGACGCCCGGTGATTATCAATACTATCTTGATTTGAAAGAAGCGCATACATTGCGTTTGGAAGAAGAACGCATGGCGCAAGAAAAAGCTGAGCAGCAGGCTATTAAAAGAGCAAAGGCTAAAGAAAAAGAGAAAGAAAAAGCGCTTGCTAAGAAGCAAAAGAAATTGAACGAGCGTGCTTTAAACAACGATGAGCTTGCTTCGAACTTCGACGATGAGCATTGAGCCTGAGCCGAAGCTGCATAAAAAAGATTCCTTGCTGAAAACTGCTTCCAGATATCTTTGTGCAATTGCATTTGTTGCAGCTGGCCTGAACCATTTTTTGAATCCACAAATTTATTGCAAGATAATGCCTGCATATTTGCCCTTTAACCTTGAACTCGTTTATTTGAGCGGTGTATTTGAAATAGCAGGTGGCTGCGGTCTTTTCTTTGATAAGACCCGTAATTTTGCAGTCTGGCTTTTGATTCTGTTGCTGATTGCAGTTTTTCCAGCAAATATAAACATGGCAGCACATTTTGAAAGCTTTGCAAAAATTCCGGTCTGGCTTTTATTTCTAAGGCTGCCGTTGCAGGCAATTATTGCTTTGTGGGTCTGGTCCTGCCGTTTGAAGTCTTCATATAAAATTTCCCCGCAAATAAGTCCGGGGAAATCCTAAATTGATTGAGCCAGCTCAG
>CAZTQO010000073.1:0-33144 GCA_964615655.1 uncultured Candidatus Obscuribacterales bacterium
GCGAGGAGGCGAAATTCTTGAAGCGTCAGGAACCAGGTCGGTATCAGGTTCTATGCCATCGCCAACCGGATTACGATTCAGCTCGTTACCAGGAATAAATCTGGGAGCGACGACCAGAGGCAGCCTGAGCTCACTTGTACCGCTTTCGAAATACGGCAAGCGTTCTGCATAAGAAATTTCGATTGTTACTTCCTCGCCTGGCGGCAGGTTTCCAACTTGAACAGTAAATACATCGTCGCGCTCCTGTTCAAGCAAAGCTGCTCGCTTTCCTGAATCAATTGCGTTTTGATAATTCTGTCTTGCTTCGGCTCGTTCTTGCACCACGCCTTTGATGCTCCGATCTCCGACCTTCATGTTAAAGCTTGAAACGGCGCTTCCAGCTGCAATCGGAAAGATATAAACCGCTTCGAGATGCTCTGTGAGCGTGTTTTTGAATACCTGTTTAATTGTTACTTCGCTAACTCTGTCGATGACTTTTGCTTTGATATCTACTGCAGAAAGCGGGAGCGATATTTTCTGTCTTCCTCTTTCAAGAATTAAAGATCCTAACTCGCGAGTATTCCCCTGGTTGTTTTCTAGTAGAGGTAACTGGATACTGGGTGGCGTCATTCGCTCTGTCCTCCATTGCGCTTTTATTCTTTAGGCAGAATCGTCTCAAGAATCAGCGTTATCTTTCGTAGTGTGCTCTCGATGTCCTGCTGCGGCTTCCAATCGTCCTGAATCATGATTTTTACTCCGGGCTCTACCACTATTTCTCGCCAGCTTGTTATATGAACCTGCTCCACACCCTTTTTGCTTTGTTCTTCGCTTTTTTTCCAGAACTCAGCCAGGCTTGCAAGCAGTGCTTCCAGCTCGGAGTCGCTGCGCCCGTAGAGGCGCGTTTGGATCTCAGACAGAGGCAGGTTTATAGCCTGCAGTGCTTTTATAGATAAGACCTGCAAAACATGACGCCGGCCGTAAAGAGCCTGGCGGCCGTTTATTGTTGGTCTATCTATAAGTCCGAGAGTCGTGTAGTAGCGGATTGTTCTTGCATCCGGTACTGGCGAAACGCGGTTATCTTGTTGGGCACCGAGCAGCGCGTATTTATTGAGCAGCTGTCCTACTTCAACGGACAACTCGTCAAGAGTTAACGCCGGCTCTTCTGTCTTCATGACAGTATTCTCTCAGGTTGCTGTAATACTGTCAAGATCCTGGCGAAAAGTCTGTAATCGAAGTAATAATAGGTATTTAACTCTTTCGGGCAGCTTTGACTCCTGTATTTTTTAATCTAAATCGTGACAGTAATTTCTGGCGCTAAATTTCCGGGCTGTTGCGCTGCTCACTCCCGGGGCGCTGAGGTTGTACGGCTGTGGTGCTGTAACTGTGCCTGCTCTGCTAGCGAGCCGGCTCTAGTCTCGAGCAGCTCTCGCTTATCGCTGGCGGATAAATTACTGTAATACTGTCACGTACAGGATTCTCCTGGCTAATCAAGCAAATACAGCTATTTCTGGGTTTTGCCTGCATCTATGTGACAGTAATTTTTATCGTGATTTTGAAGCAGGACCGGTTTTCGCCGTACCTGCTTCATTCAAGTAGCTGCTAATTCGTCAGGGATTGAAGCAAATCAGAAACGTGGAAATCAAATTGAAGCCGGCGTGCCCCAGTATTGTTGTTGTTGTGTTCGTGTAATGCTTAACCACGCCTACCAAAGCCGACCAGATGAAAATCTGCAGCATCAGCACGGGGGCCCCTGCAAATTGCGTGTGCAGGCACGCATGTAAAAACGCTGCTGGAATAATTCCTAGAGCCGGCTGCAGAGCACCTCGCATCAGTACTTCTTCTTCAATGCCTGCCATAAGCGCCACCCAGAGTGATATAAATAAGGCGCTTGCCAGCCCGCCGTTGGCAGCAGCCAGGAAGCTCGTAAGATTGTATTTGTTCATCAAAGTTGAATAGGCGCCCGCGTGCGTCGATGCATGGGTGAATGCCGACCATCCCATGTCATAAATGAAGGTGAAGAGCACGATAAGTAGCGCAACTCCGATTTCCTTTGCACCCGGCTTTACTATCCTCAGTCTTTCAAGAACCGCCTTAAAACTTCTGCCCTGAAAGAGACCGACGCCCAGAGCTACCACTATTAAAGTGTTTGAGATGCATAATGCATACAGAAAATCTGTATGAATTGGACTTGGAGGTCTGTTGAGGAAAGGATTGCCAACTCCAGAAAAATTGACATGGCGCATGACTAAGCCGAGCACAAGCAGAAAGAGAAATAAGCCGTTAAGATGAGGAATCGAATCAGGCAGAAAAAGCTGTCTGGTCATGGAGGCTTCCGGACTGACCGTTGAAGCATTTAAGGAGCTTTCTTGCACAGTCGCGCGAATTTTTTCAAACGGAAAAAGAAGAAGCCGGTTGAGTCCGGTTAATGTCTTAGAGTAAAACACCCTTATATTTTTGAACAATGAAAGGAAGGCCAGACCACCGCATAATCCAAGTGCTTGAACCGCCCAGATTTGCTGGCTGCTTTCAATTTTTGCAGGCAGGTAGTCTGCAAAAAATGCAAAAAGATAGAATGCATATAAGCAATACAGAGGTGTTTTGAGCCCGGGCCTGTTTTTACAAGCATGAGCGAGAATGCAGGGTATTGCGAAAATCAGGAGCGTTTTGAGTTCGAAGAATAATCTGTTGTCCATTTGTCCCCCATTTTTGGCTGTGCTCAACTCAGGGTCGCTCAAAACCTGCATTACTTGTTTGGGATTTTTCCCAAGCCTTATGCCTTTAGGGGAGCTTGGCACACTACAGGTGGTATTAAAATAGAGAACAAAAAATTAGCCCCTCGTTCAGCGAGGGGCTTTTCTGATGCTAACGCGGCATTGATAATAAAAACTATGCGCTCATGGATATTGATTGTCGAGCCGTTTTTGTCAGTTTTCTTCTTATTTACCTTGCGCATCCGATATTTGAATTATTCCGCATCCGGAATTTGCAGGCATCAACCATAAGAATGATTGTTTCCACGAGGATAACTTGACTCTGGTGGCTTATAATCAACAGGTATTGATAAAGAGGCGGAAGTGGCCAAGAAAAAGAAAGAGTTCAAGGAACTAAGCACCGGGCAGGAGGTAGTGAATACTGTGTTTTCGCGCTCGCGCTGGAAGCACTTTATTCGCTGGATCATCTTTTGTTTTGTGCTTTTCCTCTATATATCACTGCTCTTGCTCTCATATCGCTCGCATTTTCTTCTGCACAAAGGCTTCCTGCTTCAAGAATTTGTGGTTTACATAATGTGCTCGCTTATGATGCTGCCGATTTTGCCATCGGTGGTTCTGGAGGTGGACTATGTCAAGCTTGAGGAAGACGGGATCATCTTCCAAAACCTGATTTTCAAGAAATTTGTCAAATGGGAAGACATACGCAAGTTCACCAATCCTCTTTATTTGAAATTTGCAATAGTCAGGACGGCACGTTTCGTGTATTTGTTGAATCGCCGGGATATTCCTAATTTTGATGAGCTTGCTGAAAAAATTCGGGAGAAGGCGATTAACCTGCCGAAATAGCAGATATACTGTGCTTTGCAAAGTAAAAAGACTGCGGACCATTTGTTGTTGTCCGCCTCTTCAAGACAAGCAAGATTCAAGGACTTAATCTAATGGCAAAGGGAAAAATTCGAGTTTTGATTGGCAAGCCGGGCCTCGACGGACATGATCGTGGGGCAAAAATCATCGCACGCGCGCTGAGAGATGCCGGTATGGAAGTGGTTTATACCGGTCTGCATCGCTCCCCTGAAGAAATAGTGGAGACTGCTATTCAAGAAGATGTGGATGCAATTGGTCTGAGCATACTGTCAGGCGCACATATGACACTTTTTCCCCGCATAGTCCAGCTGCTTAAAGAAGAGGATGCAAGCGACATTCTGCTCTTTGGTGGCGGAATTATTCCGGACGAAGACCGCGAAGAGCTTCTAAAGCAAGGCGTAGCAGAAATTTTCGTTCCCGGTGGCGCTACCCAGAAAACCATAGAATTTCTCAGGAAGCGCTTTGCCGACAAACCTGCCGGTACAGTCAGCGCAGGCTGAACTGATATTTAAGAATCAAATCGGGGCAAAAGCCGGAAAACCCTGTCCTGACAGGATCGCTTCCTGGTTTGCCAAGCTTAACAAGTATGAATTTCCAATTGATCTATTGGAGTGCGGAGTTGATAATGGGTATATAGTTCAAGGGTGCTTGATAAAATCTTGGCAGCTTAGATTAAATTTCTGTGCTTACCCCTTGATATGCGTGTTATACTCCTTTAGCCGAACAGGTAAAAGCGGAGAAATTAAGAGTGGGCCAGCGTAAAAATAGAAAGGTTCATAAGTTCGAAGACAAGGCTCTTGAAGCCCTTGGCTTTTTGGCTAAAGCATGGACTGCTGAAATTAAAGAGTGGTTGACATGCTCGCCGGCCGAAGCCCGTTCGCTTGGTGAGGAGTCCGGCGCTTCCACTTTCGCCCGTGTAGCTCTTATGGATGAAGCTGCGGCTATTTACGACAGCGTCTAAGCTTAGGACATTCTTTTTCTTCGAAAGACTCCGATTTTATCGGGGCCTTTTTTGTTTGGGCGGCGGTGCTAAAATTGGACTGGCGCTTTTGCCGTAGTTCCAAGCACTTTACTACAATATGTCTTCAAAGCCACCAGTCTATCGGAAAGGCGACGTTGTACTTGTCGCATTTCCATACACGACTGATGACGGCCAGACCCAGACAAAGCGCCGGCCGGCTGTCATTATCTCCAATGACTATAACAACGCACGTCTTGATGACGTGTTATTAGTCCCGCTTACAAGCAATGTAACTCGAGCTCAGCGTGAACCGACCCAGGTGGTTGTGGAAATGGCGACCCCTGAAGGCAAAGCCGGGGGGATCAGGCTCGATAGTGTTATCGATTGCACTGTGATTGCCACGATTCCAAAAACTCTGCTGGTAAACAAAATCGGTGCTTTTCCAAATGAAGTCATGGAACGAGTAGATATGTGCCTGATGATTGCGCTTTCGATAGGAAGGCCGATTCAACCGGACAGGCCTGATTCGGCGCCAAGGGAAGACGAGTGAAATGAAGAGAGTGAAAAAAGGAAGCTGAGCAGATTCATTCTCAGCCAAATTTCAGTTTACCTGGGCTCCTTTTAGTTATTTGCTGCTTTCTAATCTATTTCCTGTAGCTTGCTTCCAGCCAGTCATTCATCTCTCTAAACCAATCTTCGCTTTCGAGATCTCTTTCTTTTATGGTTCTTTGAACTCGTTTATAGATCTCATCTGCCAGTTTTTTCTCTCCGTTTTTCTTGCACCACGAAATAGCCGCCTCGTAGGTTCTTATGAAATACTTGGAATCAAATTCTGAGTTAAGGCGGCCCAAAGAACTTTCAGGCACGCTTTCAAGCTGGCTCAATGTGTTTTCTATACTTTTTCTTGCTTCGCCTTTATTGCCCTCTTTATAGAGCAGGTTCGAATACAAGATGAAAGGGAAATCGATTGAATCTGATTTCCACGGGACGCTTAGAGCTTTAATTGCCTTTACTGCGTTGGCTTTTGCCGCGTCCAGCTTGCCATCTTTCTCCTCACAAATTGCAATCAAATGGAAGCATGTAGCTTCTATATTAGGTATCGGAGTTCTGCAATAATCAGGCAAATCGAATGAGGGCAGTGTCTGTTTCTTTGAACTCTCAATTACTGCAATTGCTTTTTCTAAGTAGTCTTTTCTCTTAGCTTTGTCTTTCAGGCAGAGATCGCTTAACTTCATGTAGACAAGCGCGGACTCGATATACGGCAGCTCGTTTTTGTTTTTTGCAATTGCAATACAATTTTCAAATGCAGTTGCTGTTTCCTTATACTTCTTGCAGTCTTGCAGGCAAAATCCTTTCTCGAGGTATGCAATAAAAGCCAGTCGCTTGTTGTTTTTGATTCTAGAAAGAATATTGTCGAGTTTTGCCAGATATTTTTCATCGGCGTCCGGTATGCGATTTTTCCTGTCGTCGTTGTGCAAATAGTGGGCTTCCCGTAATTCACTTTCGATAGACAGATACACTGGCTTTGCAGATGGTACTTTCTTCAAGCTGATTTGCTTTGTGGCCATTTCACGCACTTGCTGCAAATAAATAACACCTGCTGCCCCTGCAACAACTAGCATTGCAATAACGGCGATTGCTATGAAGGCAGTTTTTTTTGAAAGCTTTGATTCTGACGAGGGCTGCCAGCTCTTCAGACCGGCTTCTATTTCACGTTTGAACTCGGCAGTGTCTCTCTGCCTGTCGCCGGGTGATTTTGAAAGGGCTTTTGCCAGGGCTTCGTTTAGCTCTTTGTTCAGGTGTTTGTCTGGAAGCGGTGCTTTTTGATTCAGGTGCTGGTACAAGACGTTGTATGCAGAATCAGCTTCAAAAGGAGCTTTTCCAAGTAATAGCTGGTAAATAATACAGGCCATCGAATAAATGTCGCTGCGAAAATCAAGTTCTTTTCCCTGACACTGCTCGGGGCTCATATATAACGGGCTGCCTGCAAAGGCCGAGGTCGCAGTTGCGCCTCTCTGATTTGCTCCTGTACCCTGCTGATTTGTGCCGGTCTGCTCCGCGCCCGGCTCTTGATCTTGCTTTTGAGCCAGGCCAAAGTCCATGATTTTAGCTGTAACCACCGATGTGTTTGAAAGAACCATGATGTTGCCTGGCTTCAAATCGCGATGAACTATTTTTTTTGAATGAGCATAAACAAGTGCATCCAGAATCTGTGAAATCAGGGAACTGATGAGCGGGTAGCTTGTGAGCAAGTAGGACGAATCTTGCTTGTTTTTGTCCATTGCTTCTTGCAGGGTTTGTCCGTCGAGATACTCGTAAACTAAAAATGGGCTTGAGTCACTGCAAATACCTAGCTGCAAAAGTCTGACTATGTGAGGATGATCAAGACCCGCCACCACTTTGAGCTCTTTTAAGATGCGCCTCTTGCTGCTTGAATCTCCTGTGATTGAATCTTCGCTGCTTGAATCATATCTATCAGCCCTTACGAATTTTATTGCTACCGTTTGGGCAAGTGTTTTGTGAATTGCTTTATACACAATGCCGTGGGCTCCCTGCCCAAGCTCGTTTTGCAATTCGAACTCGGCCGGCAACAGCTTGGAAAGATCGAAATCATGCAAAACCATTTCTCATTTTTCCAATCTTATAACCGCCAATCTTAAAACCGTCAGTTTTAAACAGCCAATCTTGAGCCTCGCTTAGATCAAGAAGCAGCGTGTCCTTCAAACAGAATAACCGGAGTGTTGACGCCGGCGTCGAGCTTTTCGTCGGCGCGCCCCTGGCTGACTGCAATCTCAAGAAATCCGTGGCTGCCTATAAATGCAATCGGTACGCCGAGCTCGCCTGATGAATAAGTGTTTCCGATTCTGCCAATTGATCTTTTTCCTACCTGGCAGAGGGCGGCATTTCTTACAAGTTCGCGTTTGATATTTGTTATGAGATTCCCGAAACGGTCAACGTAGGCAACCGAGCCTTCGACCCGGTTTTGTTTGATCTTGAGTTCGCGAAGCGGCAATTTGACCAGTCCACCGAGATCGATTTCCTGACCCATTTTTGCCAGATCGACGCCGGCGGCAAAGTGCGCTGCAACCGGCGCAAAAAGATCTCTTGCATGAAAGGTTGTAGAAACTTCTTTGCGCCAATACTCGTCGTTGTTCAGTTCGTAGACTTTCAGTTCGTGGTCCGAGTTTGATTCCGGCGATTTTGAATTGTAAATTACATGAGAAAAAATGCCGTTATCGGGACCGATGAAAAAGTGATTGTCGCAAACAAGTGCGATTGCTCGCCGTTTGGAACCTACGCCCGGGTCTACAACAGCCAGATGTACCGTGCCTTCCGGAAAATAGCTATAGCTGTTTGCCACGATCCAGGCTGCTGCCGAAATATTCCAGGGTGGAAGATCGTGGCTGAGATCAACAATTGATACGTTCTCACAGATGCCCAGGATGACGCCTTTGACTATTCCCGAGTAACCGTCAAGCGATCCGAAATCTGTGGTGAGAGTTATCAGTTTTTTCTTTTTGCTCGGTGGGCTCAAGTGCTTCTCCAATCTAAAGGCTCAAAACTAGGGCTCAAAATCTACGATTGGATCTCTGGTTCCATAGAGAAAAACCTGCTCGGGAGCGTCGAGGCTCTCGTGCAGCTCGGTTACTGTTTTTCCCAGGGTTGGATGCAGAAATTCCGGCGCAATCTCAAGCAAAGGTACAAGCGCATAGGCTCGCTTTGTCAGTTGCGGATGCGGAACTATAAGCTCGGGCAGTTTTACCCTTTTGTTTCCGTAAAAAAGAATGTCCAGATCGATTATGCGGGTTTTTTTCTGACCATCAAGAGTTTCATGAATAACATGAGGACCGGCTTGACCGGCAAGTTGTGCCAGACGCTTCTCGATTTCTTTGCAAACCCGCATCAAGTCCCGGGGGGCCAGCGCGGTTTCAATTGACGCCACCGCGTTTACAAACCACTCTTCGTACTCGTTTCCTACAGGCTCGGTTTCATATAAGCTCGAGCACTCCACAACTTCGATGTCCGGATAGTCTTTTAGTAGCTGCATGGCCTGCTGTACGTAGCCAAGACGATCGCCTTCATTTGAGCCCAGGCCGATGTATGCCCGAACCCATTCGCCTTCATTAGTGCTGTCGTCTTCTCCGGACACAATCGAACCTTAATAGGGTAAATCTTTTGTTAGCAGATTATATCCGCTGTGAGCCATCTTAGTCGCTTTCTTGACTACCGGTATATATGCACCGCCGCAAGAGCAAGCCAGGCGGCCTCGGGCAAGCATCGGCGCTGCTCAGGCAAGCATCGGCGCTGCTCAGGCGAGAATCGGCGCTGCTCGGGCAACTCCTCAAGCGAATTCGCTTAAGGAGGAAAGAACTGGTGATTCCTTACTCAGGCAAAAATTGCCTGCATTAGCCTTTCGGTATCGACTAAAGAGTCGAAGAGAAAATTCGGATTGAGCTTGCTGAGTGTTTCTTTGCTGGTTTTACCTGTCGCAGTGATGATGCACTTTACGCCGTATCCCTGAGCGCAGAGCACATCATTGACAGCGTCTCCGATAATGACAATTTCGTCTCTCTCGAAATCTTTGCCGAAAACCTCGGCTGCTCTTTTGTGGGCAAAGAGCGGCAGCTCCATGCGGTCGGCCGAGTCTGAACCGAAGGCGCCAAAAACAAAAAAGCTGTTCAGTTCAAATGGCTTTAATTTCAATCTGGCACCGGCTTCAATGTTTCCTGTCAGCAAGCCAAGATAGCATTCAGGGTGCTTTTCAAGCTCCTGAATCAACTCGACTGCACCGGTGTGCAGTCCGAAGCCGCCGGCACTTTCTATTTCGGCTTCTAGAAACTCCAGATAAATCTTGAAAGCATGAGGCAGGCGCTTGTCTATATCTGCAATCGAAAAGCCCCGTGCTGTCAACAACTCATAGCAGATTTGCGGGTCGGTTTTTCCAGACATACTCAGACCGGCCGCATCGATTTGCTGCTCGAAAGTATTGCTGAGAGCTGCTTCCATTGCGCGCCTGCCCACTCCATCCGAGTAAACAATGGTTTCGTCGATGTCGAAAAGAACCAGACGTTTCATGGCAAGCGGTTAGCTTTCCTTGGATTGTGCCGAACCTGCAGTTTGTGCCGAACTTGAATTTTGTGCCAAACTTGCAGCTTGAACAGATTGCAATGATGTTTGAGAAACAGCTTCTGCAATTTCCAGTAATGATACATCTTCCAGCGGCGAAACATGTATGGGTTGCGGCTCGCTCCACACACATACTCGATTGCGCCCGCCGCGTTTTGCGACATAAAGTGCTTTGTCGGCTTTGTCAATGAGTTCTGCCGGTGATTCCGCATGCACTGGATAGAACGAGGCTCCGATTGAAGTCGATATGTTGCCGAGCCCCGGTACCGGATTGCGATTGATATTTTGCCTCAAACGCTCGGCAATTAAAAGCGCTTCGGAAAGCGGTGTGTCGGGAAGTATTACCGCGAATTCCTCGCCGCCATAACGTGCGGCAGTGTCGCCGGAGCGTAGCAGGTTTTTTAAGACTATTGCCACCTGCCTGATTGCAGCGTCGCCAATCGGGTGTCCCATTGTGTCGTTTATTAGTTTCAGCTTGTCGAGGTCGAGCATTAAAAGCGAGCAGGGGGCTTCTTTTCTGTGTGCTCTTCTTAGCTCTTCTGCAAGCCGGTTCTTGAAATAAACATGGTTGTAGAGACCGGTCAGACCATCGGTGATTGCCTGGTGTTTGACCTGGGCAAAAAGCTCCGCGTGAGAAATCGCAACAGCAAGCTGGTCGGCAATTGCTGCTGCTAGGCGGATTTCACCGGCGTGCCACTCTCTTTTGTTTGCGCACTGCTGCATGATCAAAATACCTAGAAGGCGCTCGTTCTGCAAAAGCGGTGCTGCAATCAGTGATCGCGAGCCTATTTTATTGAGAAATTCTTTGTAAGCATATGTTCGGCTGTCCATGGCAATGTCGGATATGGCCGAAATCGGGATTTCGCCGGCGTTGCCTCTTGCACTTGCGAATTCTTTCAATTTTGCAAGTTCTATGCCAAGCAGATTGTTCAGATCAAGGGCTTCGGCGCCCGGTTCGAAGTCGAAGCTCGAATCATAGAGATTCAAGCCCTTGCTAGGAGGATATTCCGGATTGTGAAACTCGTGAGTTACTACCAGCGGTCCTTCCTGTCTGGGCATCGCAATCTGGCAATAATCAAGTCCGAGTGCCTGTCCAAGTTCCGCTGTTACAGTGCTCAAAATCGTATCTGTATCGAGGGATGCCCGAATCGATCTCACGATGTTATTTATGAGGAACTCCTGTTCTGCAAGTGTTTTAGTTTTGGCGAAAAGATTTGCATGTTCCATTGCCAGGGCAACATGATTTGCCACAGCTTCCACAAGCTCAAGTTCCAGATCGAACCAGGCACGCCGCACGTCGCATTGCTGGACTAAAATCATGCCTACGGCTCTGTCTGCAAAAACAATCGGGCAAGCTATCAAAGACTTGATCGCCCGCCAGTCTTCCGGCGATGATTCATCCTTTTCAAAGAGCGGCGTAAATGACTGTGTGTCCATAACATCAAGCGAAAGTATGGCTTTCTGCTCGAGAATCAGCTTAAGCATGCTGCTTTCGGTTATGAGCACCGAACAGTTCTTGAGTGGCGTACCGCTTTTTTCGGGGTCCCACCATACATAGTTAAATTCGAGTTCGCTACCTACAATAGAAAGCTTTTGAGTCGAGCCGAAAAGCGCCAGGCAGCATCGACTGGCAGACAGCGCCTGGCCGAGCTCGGTAACGGTGGTGTTCAGAATCTGATCCAGATCAAGTGATTGCCTTATTGAATCAGCAACTTTTTCAACCATCTGTTTATAGTCGCGGTTGAGCTCTAAATTTATTGCCATTTGATTGAAGGCTCTTGCAAGCAAACCAAGCTCGCCGCCCTGCTTAATAGCCAGACGCTTGCTCAGATCGCCTCGCCCGATAGCCACGGCTTCGCGCACGATCTCGTTAATAGGGCTTGTGAAATAGCCGGTGACTTTATATGCAATTGCAGAAGAAATGCCCACTGCAATAAGGGCCGATGCCAGCATGATCAGAAGCCTGTCGTGAGCCGAACCGTGCATGGTCTCGGCCGGGATTCCTACAACTACAATCCATTGAGTTTCCGGAACATGATCATAAGCATAGGTGCGCAGGGTCGGGTCGGCGATTCCGACTGCTTCAAATACGCCCCGGCGTGACTTTTCCGCATGTATTACAGATTTGGCGTTTCTGAAGTCTCGGCCGATCCAGTGATCGGGATCGAGAGTTCTGGCAAGCACTTTTTTCTTGCTGTCTATGACTGCAATCACTGCACCTTTGTCCTGCCCGAGACCGCTAAAATAGCGAAGAATCGCCCAGGGGCTGACAGATGCTATCAAAACCGAGTCGACCTTGCCTTTCTTAATAACAGGCGTACCAAAAAGCATGGCCGGCCTGCCTGTGATCGGGCACTTAACGTAACCGGAGACCTCGGTTTCCTTTTCGGAAATGATTTTCTTGAAAAACTCAAAATCAGCCAGGTCGCCAATTGCTGACTCGCTGGCGGGCAGGCTTGAATTCAGGGTTTTGCCCTGTGTGTCTACCTGAATAACTGCATTCCAGTCTCTTTGAGTGCGGGCAGTGTTTTCCAGAATCCGCTTAGCTTCTTTGTCTTGCGCATTTTGAATTTCGGGGATCAGAGCAAGTGACTGCAGCTCGATTTTCTGAGTGGCAATAAGTTGAGAGAGGCTTCTGGTTGCTATTTTGACCTGGAAGGAAACCGTCGAACGCGCTGCCTGATAAAGCCCCTGGTATTCTTTCCAGATAATCAGGAAGCAAATGCAAAGCAAAGGAATTGAAACAGCAGCACATACAAGCAGTATTCTGCTTCTGATGTTCATTTCGCTGATTCGAGGTCTGAGCAAGGTTATAGCCCTCTTTTTCTGGCCGGTTGATTCGCTGTTTCAAGAAACTCAGTTTCTCATGTTCACCTGACCATAAAGCCTTATGTTGCCTTCCCTGCAACAGAATTATAATTCTTCCTGCCAGGAAGCCAAGAGGAAACTTGTTTGTTTGCGACTTTATGAGTAATCTTTAGTGTAGTTTTGCCGATTAGCTTAAGCAGGGTTAAGACTTTGCGATTTAGAAGCTGATTTGATGCTTGTCGATAATTTTATACGTTCTGGGCAATACTCATTTATCCCGGAGAAAAAGCAATCTTGCCGAAACGGGGGTTGAGGTGAGCAAGACTGAGCTTAAAACTGCATTGATAGGGCGCCGGCAGACTGTTTTCGGCACCTCGGTTCTGGCTGCCGGCTTTTCAATTCTCAGTTTATGCTTTTGCCCGCTTTTAATCACGCAGGCGAGCCCGGCGCCTCTGTTTTTCAGCCTGCAGCAGGAGAGTTTCTTTTTTGGTCTTTTTGGATTCATAAGTGCTTCATGGCTCCTTTGTTGGGTATCGACCCTCAATTCCTGGCCACAGTTTGCAAAACTCGGACAGTGGCTGGGGCTCCTCTTCCTATGTGTCGATCAGGTAAATTTGCTTGCTATCTGGAAAGCATTCTCTGACTCAGATAGCCTCGGGCGCGGGCTCTGGGTCGCGCCTGCATTTATACAGGTTTATCTGGTTGGCTCGTTTTTTGGTTTTTTCACGCTGCCCGGACTTACCAAAGACGGCAATCACAGGCTTACAGGACTCGGCACACTTGCATTGCTTTTGCCCTGGTTAGTTGCCAGAGACGAAATAATTGCCGGAGTGCGATGTTTGCATGGTCTCTTTTCTTGAGTGTTTCAGTAGCTGCAAAAGCGTCAAGGGCGTCTGCAAGAAGCAGCGCCCGTCTGAAACTTTGATCGTTTGACCGCTTCGATCTTTTTTTCTTCGATCTTTTTTCTTTCTTCGATGCTTTAATTTTTTCGATTAGGGACTGAAGCTTGTCTGAGCCTGGTTGTACCAGGCCGCAGCAGTAACCTGATTTCTGGACTTTGCTTCGTGTCTTTGATCAAGTGGAATGTTTCTGTAAGCTTTGTTGTTCCTGCGTGCATAACCGCCGACCTGCTTCATAAAGTCATCCCAGAGATGTATTGATGGCTCAGACCGCTGTTTGGCAGTGTTGTATTTAGGAGCTTGTGCTTTAATCATTAGTCTCACCTGAATTAACCTGGCGATAGCATACTTGATAAGCTTTGATTTGTTTCATCTAGTTTTTGCGGAATTGCGTATTTCTACCACGCCGTTCTTAAGATTTTAGGCTGGCGACTTTTGCCTGATCTCTCGATGCAGTGCGTGTTTGCAGTTTCTTTTGATAAATAAAGAGCTGTCTGAGCGTCAGCTCGACATTTAAGGGCACCCTGTCTTCAAGCTCAAAATCCGGGCTCTGCCGAAGAGCTTCCAGTACTTCTTCGCCAGCCAGTTCTTTTTTGCCGATCTTCATATATGCGTCGACTTTGACCATACGTGCAACCAGATTACAGTGATCGAACTCAAGCGAGCGTTGTGAAAGATCAAGTGCCTTTTCTGTTTCGCCTTCGCCATACGCTGCACAGGCTGCAGCTGAAAAGAATGTAGCTCTCAGTGCGTCATTGAGGTCGGGTAAAGCTGCCGCAGCTTCAAAAGCGCTTCTTGCTTTTTTGTAATTGCGCCTTTTGTAGTTGAGAAATCCTTCCAGAAAAGGCAGATAAATGCTTGATTCAGAGACTTTCGCCAGATGAAGCAGTTCTTTTGCTGCATTCGACCTCATGCCTGCGCGTTCGTAAAGCACAGCCAACCTGCAGATCTGGAACTGGTTATTTCGGTCGCATGCCGATTCCGAAATCGCAATCCGGAGCTGTTCGGCTAGTACCGGGCTTGTGAGATCCGCAAAAAAGATCCGCACACGTTTGCTTCTTACAGCAAAAAGAAAGAGCACAGATAGAAGGCTGTAAACGGCCAGAATTGCCAGAAGCGAGTCTCTGGGCGCACTTTCGTATGCTATCTGCCAGCGGCTGCTGCCTGCTTTTACAAAACCCAGAAGCGGATCAAGAATCAAATTGCTTGCAATAACCAGAGTGATTGTATTTGTGATCACTGTCGCCAGAAAAGGATGCGGGCGAAAAAAGAGGGAAGGTAGCAAGCATAAAACCAGCAGGAGCTGAACTAAAACCCCGGCAAAAAGAACCGGGATCAAGAGATCCGCATGAGGAAGACTCTGCGGAACTGCAGAAAACCATAACAAACCATAATGCCAGTCTTTGACCCAGGCGCCGAAATGGTTCGTGGCTACAAGCGTGGCTCTTAAATCAAGCCAGACTATAAAAGGGAAAACCAGGAATAATACAAGGCGCCAGCAAAGGGCTTTGGCATCGTCGTCGAGCTCATCGGCCATGAGCTTATGCCGTTGTTTCCAGAGTTCAAATATTGTTCCTGCTGCAATTGCAATGATTACGGCAGTGAGCAAATTTGTATAAAGATGGGACATGAAATATTCCACTTTATAAAGGGAGCTTCCAAGCCGCAAATTATAGGCATAGCAAGCTTGACAAGCCTGAGAAAAAAGTTACTGCTTGGCATTTAAGAAAGTTGATAAGTCTCGATAGCCCGTGCTTTCTTGCTTTTGAGAATATTGATTCGGACTAAGCATGCTAAGTCGTCTTCAAGAAGCTCAACTATTTAAGTGCTGTTAATCTAAGTGCCGTTAATCTGGATTGGATTTTCCAATGGCCCATGCGATCCGATTATTGCAGCAAGTATTGTTCTTCATATTCTGCTTCGGATGATAAAAAAGACTGGCTGAGAATTATGCCTGAGCTATTCCTGCTTTTTCAACTCTTCGGTGAGCCTGGGTACAACGTCGAAAACATCGCCCACGATTCCGTATGTGGCATGCTTGAAAATTGGAGCATCGGGGTCTTTGTTGATTGCAACAATGACTTTAGACGACGACATGCCGGCCAGATGCTGGATTGCTCCTGATATGCCGCAAGCAATATATAGTTGCGGGCTCACAACTTTTCCTGTCTGTCCAACCTGATGCTGGTGGTCGATCCAGCCTGCGTCGACAACGGCTCTTGAAGCCCCAAGGGCCGCACCGAGAACACTGCAAAGATTCTGCAGAATTCCCCAGTTTTCCGGGCCCTTGATGCCGCGCCCGCCCGAAACAATGATGCTTGCCTCGGAAAGCTCGATTTTTTGTTCCGCGGCTGCATGAGTTGCTGTCACTTTTGCTCGAATCTTTGATTCGGCTACTTTAAGGTCGACAATTTCTGCATGGTGTCCATTTTCTGCTTCCGTAAGCTCGAAAACATTGGGGCGCAGGGTCAGGAAAGCGTTTTGCGAATTGAGATCGTAAACTCCCCGGGCTTTGCCCGAATACATTGGGTGCACGGCCTGAAGCTTGCCGTCCTTCTGTCTCAGTTCCGATACGTCGGTTACGCAGGCGCTGTCCAGTCTTGCTGCCACTCTCGGAATCAGGTCTTTCGACATTGAAGTATGTGCGGCAAAAATATAAGCTGGACCGAACTCTTTGACGGCAGCTGTGAGTGCGTCAGCGTAGGCTTCGGTCGAATAATTTGCAAACTGAGCATGGTCGGCTACTATGATTTTGTCCGGCTTGCATTTGTTGGCTTGCTGGCTTGCTGTTTTGATATTCTCGCCGATTAGCAATGCCATTACCGGCTCTTTGCCGCCGACCTGCCGCCTGGCTTCAGACAATGCTTCAAGACTTGCTTTTCTGACAACGCCGTTCCGTTGCTCGAGAAATACTAGAATGCCTGACATATCGATTCTCCTAAAAACGTTTGTTGAAAATGGAATGGGATTCGCTTCGCTTCAGAAACAAAAACTAAATAACCTGTGCTTCGGTTTTTAGAAGCTGTATCAGGGTTTTGACCTGTGTATCCGGATCGCCTTCGATAAGTCTTCCCTGAGGGCGCTCTGGAGGCAGGGCAAGCTCGGAAAGTGTTATGCGTGCGTGCTCAGGACCGATTTTGCCTGCAAGCCCGAGGGCTTCAGCGTTCTTTGTAGTTATTTCTTTTCTGCGTGCAGCCATTACGCCTTTGATGCCCGGATAACGAGGTTCATTGAGACCCTTCTGGGCGCTCAATACTGCCGGCAGGGTTCCTTCCACTGTTTCATGCGCGCCTTCGATTTCGCGTTCGGCTTTGAAATTATTGCCTTCGATTTCCAGCTTCAGAATTGTGCTTGCCTGGCTCATGTCTAAGAGTTCTGCCAGCATCGATGGCACCTGGCTGTTGTCGCCTCCCACCCCTTGCTGACCGAGAAGAACCAGATCGTAGCCACCGTCTTTAATGGCCGCAGCCAGCACCTTTGCTGTGCTTAACGGATCGAGATTAGTGAAAAGCGGGTCGCTCAGGTGAGTGGCGTTGTCGATTCCGCGTGCCAATGAATCTCTCAGAACATCGACGCACTCCGGTCCGCCCACTGAAAAAACCATGGTTTCGCCGCCGTGTTTCTGCTTTTGCAGCAGAGCTTCTTCAATTGCAAACTCATCGTAGGGGCTGGTGATGTTCTTGATTCCAGCTGTTTCGATACTTTTCTTGTCGGCTGCAACTGCGATTCTTGCTTCCGTGTCGGGTACTGCTTTAACACACACTGCGATTTTCAAGGGATATTCCTCCAGGGCTGGCTTTAGCTGGCGGCTTCTCAAAGCCATTTATCATAAGAATCAAGATTAAGACATATATATATAGAAGCAGCCTGTTTTTACCGTTTTCCTTAATCACAAAAAGCATTTCTTTAATACCTTTCGTAATAATCGATACGCAATTCAGTTTATTTGCGAACCAGGCTGGATCTCAAGGGACAAGTCACTTGAAATTGACGTTAGAATTTTCGAGGAAGCTAAGAGCAGGAAAGAAAAGAATATGAAATTGAGTTTCAGAAAATCGGGCGGCTTTGCTCCGGTTTTTGTAGGCTGTTCGTTTGATACCCGGGCTAAAGCAGATGCTGAAGCAGCTGAACTGGAGTCGCTGGTAAAAGCAAGCGGCATTATGCAAATGTCAAGCAAGAAAAGCCCTCATGCACGAGACGTGTTTTATTACACTTTTGCAATTGAACTGGACGGAAAAAGCAAGGAGCTCACTCTGGACCAGCTGAATCTTCCTGAGTCGCTGCAGCCGCTTCTGAACTTTTTGCTTGAGCGTTCGAAGAATATGCTTCCTGATTAACAGGGTCTTGATTGCTTGCTTTAGTTTGCAGGCCTGAAATGGCGCGTTCAAGCTCAGCGATTCTCCGCCTGGACTTACGGTCTTTGCTTGTTTTTAGAGACTGGATTTCTTTAGCAAAAAGCCTTTCGGTGCTGCTTGCCGAAACCTTGCCCGAGCTAATTTCAAAAGCTTTCAAGCATTTCCGCGAAAATGACGCGAAGCCCTCGTGCATTCTGACCAGGTGCCAGAACGAACTATCACTGCTTGCCCTTTCCATGAGCCTGCTTATCTTGCCGAATTCCTTCCGTTTGAAATAAATTCCAATCAAGAAGTCGCAGACGTCGGCAGTGTACCTTGCAACCGCCTGCTTCTCTTTAACCAGTTTTTGTTCTGTTGTTTCAAGAGCCGACTGTGAAATGAACTTGCTGCCGTTCAAACTGGCGCCCAGGCTGGCTGCATACAATTCGGAATACTCAATTTGTTCTTCGGCGCTTTTCTGGGCAAGCTCGTTTTCTCCGCATAACGCTGCGGCTTCATGAAAAGGGTGAAACATGAGCAAAAGAGGGGTGCGAAAGCTTTCAGTTAATTTCTTCGCCCTTGCCAGTGAAACTCTTGCTTCAGTTTCGTCTTCAAGTTTATGCCAGATAATGCACTCGGAAACAAGTACTTCAAGCAGTTTCGCGTTAGATGATCTTGCGCGCTGTTCTGCTTCCAGAAAACAGCGCTTCATTCGATCGATTTTGCCGAGCTCCCCATAATAGCCTCCAAGTGTGCTCAGGTAAAAAGGCAGGAAGAAATTCGGGTCGCTAGATTTGAGTAAGATAACCTCCAGCTCAATTAGAGGAATGAATTTAGTCGGAGCGAAAGTAGTCGTTAACTGCTTTTTTAGATCTTCGAGTTTCTGGTAAGAAATTGCAGGGCGCTTCTGGTTTTTAAGACACTCGTCTGAAAAACAGTTTGTAAGTCTGAGGTACTCATATTTGTTTCTGGCATTGATTTTTTTGCTTGCCAGTTGGGTCAGGCCTTTTAAAGCCCATTGAAGGCTGTGCTCGGGGTCTTCGGACCTGAATTTATCGCATAGCAAAGCTGCTTGCAAATGCGATAACGAACCGGCGCTATCAAAAAGTGCCAGCTGCATGTTGCCCAGCTCACTGTCATTTTTTGCAAGTGTTCTTGCTCTGTCGTAAGCTTTGATTGCTCTGTCCAGATTCTCTTCAGTCGGTTTCGATACTCTGGAATTCAGTCTGAAAATAAGCTTCTGGGCATCAATGCTTCCGTCTATTGCAGTGCTCAAAAGAAAAAATGCCGCCGAAGCTGCAAGCAAGATAAGCAGAAGGACTTTCGGCAAATTACTCTTTTTGCTTTTAAGAACTTCGGCATTCTTACTTGCCTCGGTCTTTTGACCTTCGCCTGCCTGGACAAGTTCGAGCTCGGCTGCAAATTCCGACATGCTCTGGTAACGATGCTCAGGATTTTTTGCAATTGCTTTCATTAGCACTGAATCAAGGCCTTCCGGCAGTTTTAGTTCTGCATTTGATCCAGGCGCTTGCGGATTTTCGTGTATGTGTTTGTGCAGAATTGCAATCGGGCTTTCCGCATCATGAGGAGCCCTACCGCATAGTGCCTTGTATAGTACACAGCCCAAAGAATAAATGTCGCTTCTTTGATCCGGCTTTTGTCCTGCGCAGAGTTCCGGGCTCATATAGTGCACGCTGCCGATTAGAACCCCGGTAGCAGTAAGCTGCTGTATGTTCTCACCGGTTGCCAGCACTTTTGCCAGACCGAAATCGACAATTTTGACTTCGTCTCTGCCATTCTCGGCAACAAGCATGATGTTGCCTGGTTTGAGATCGCGGTGAAGAATGCCGGCATTATGACAGTGTGCAAGGGCAAAGCAGCAAGTAATTGCAATTGCAAGCGCTCGTGAGGCTTCCAGCCTTGACTCCGCTGCCAGCAGGCTTTCCAGACTGCGGCCTTCTATTAGCTCCATGGCAATGTAGGGCATCCCGTCAGGGCGAATACCGTAGCTGTAAAAAGCACCAATGTTCTTGTGGGAGAGTTTTGAAAGAGACTGGGCTTCACGCTCGAAGCGGAGCAGGCTTTCCTGATCGTCTAATAGCTGATTCTGCAGCAACTTAAGTGCCAGAAGCCGGCCAAGCTCGAGCTGTTCAGCTCTATAAACGCTTCCCATGCCGCCCTCGCCAATAAGAGCTAGTACGCGGTATTTGCCGTCGAATATCTTTCCGATCAGGGAGTTTGCGTCGAACATTGAAATTACCTTGTGTCAGGCAAACACAGCTACTTTTGAGACACCCTCTTCCTTGCTGATTGAGATCTGCACCGGAAACATTTCTTTTACTTCAGCTATATGTGATACCACAATTATTTTGGCAAAATCTTGTTTGATTGAGGCAATGGCCTGAATTACTTTCTGGCGGCTAAGTTCGTCCTGGGAGCCGAATCCTTCATCTATTATCAGTGTTTCGAGCCTGGTTCCTGCTCGGCGCGCAAGCAATCTCGACATTGCCACTCTGAGCGCGAAGTTAACTTTGAACGCTTCGCCGCCGCTATATAACTCATAGGCTCGAGTGCCCAGCTCATCTGCAATCAAAATATCCAGAGTCTCAATCGGGTTGCCCTGTTTAGTTCGTTGCTGGGTTACAAGTGCCAGGTGCATGCGATTATCAGTAAGTCTTGAAAGCAACCTGTTTGCTTCTGCTTCGATTTCAGGGATTGCGTTTTCAATAATTATTGCCTGTATTCCCTTTTTGCCGAATGCTTCGGCAAGCAGGCTATATTCAAGCATGGCTTTGGTGCTTTCCTGAAGCAACTTGCGTCTTTCACCGAATTCAGTGCGGTTTTCTTCAAGCTGTGAAAGCCTGGCCCCCAGCAAAAGCAAGTTCTTTTCCGAGTTTGCTCTTAGCTGTTCAAGTTCGTCTGCGATTTTTTCGCTTTGAGAATGCTCGCTTTCAAGAGCCGTTAGCTGCGCAAGCTCAGGTTTTATTTTTGATAGGTCTTCTCTGAGTTTAAAAAGCTCTGTTTCTTTCCTGGTTTCGCTTGCTTCAACCTCAGAAAGCTCTTTCAAAAGTTCTGGTAGTTCAAGTTCAGCCCGTTCTATTTCTTTGCGCTTCTCTGCAAAAGGCAAAAGCTCTCTCAGCTTTTGTTTTATTTCCTGATGTTCGGATTTGTCGTAAGCCAGTTCGGCGAGGCTGATCTCTAAAGCTTTGATCTCGTCCTGCTCTTTACCGCCAAAGCTGCCGCTTGCAAGCACAGCCTGGCAGCTTTCAATTTTCTCTTTCAGGATCGGCAGTTCGGCTTCAAGCTCGGCGTATTCCTTGAGCTCTCGTTGCATTTGCTGGTAACGCATTTCAATGTGGCGCTGCGATCTCATCTGGGCCTGAAAGCTTGAGAAAACCACCGGATCAAAATCAAGTTTGGCAAGTTCGGCTCTAACTCTTATAAGACTTTCTTTTTCTATGGGGGCAAAACTGTTCTCCTCAAGTTTTTGCTTGCATGCCTCAAGTTCGCGGCTCAATTCTTTTGCAGTTGATTCTGCTCTTGCAAGCGCCGATTGACGTTCGTTGAATTCTCCGATACGCATGTCTATGGATTTGCGCTCGGAGAGCTTCTTTCGGAGCTCCACATACTGCTTCCTCAGAAGATCGCGCTGCTTAGCAAGATCTCCCACCTGGCTTTCAATATCCAGAATCTCGGCTTCAGTATTTTTATTGTCTTTTTCGTAGCGGTCTAAAACGGCTTTGCTGTCTACAATTGGTGCCCGGCAGAGCGGGCAGTTGCTCAGGTCCGGCGATTCGCAGAGCTCGTGAACTTTTTCTTCGTTTACTGCAATTTGTTTCTTGAGCTGTTTTATCTGTTCCTCAAAAGACTCTATTTGAGATTTGATTCTTACGCCCCTTTCTTCAACAAGCTCGAATTCTGCCTCATGCTGCTCAATTTCATCCAGCGCTTTTTTTAAGAGCTCTTGCTCTGCCAGGATTTTGTGACGCGCTGCCAGTAGCTCTTGCAGTTCGTCAAGCAATTGCTGCTTTTGCTGAATTTCCGAGTCAAGCCGCACTCTTGCTTCGCTTATCATGACCGAAAGCTCGTCTGCTCTGACGCTAAGCGCCGTGTGCGTTTCGCGTTTTGCAGACATTTCAAGCTCGGCATCCAGAAGTTTTCTGTAGTTATTGAATGATTCTTCAATTTTCTCTTTGTCTTTCAAGTTTTTTGATAACAACGAAAGTCGTGTTTGCTTTGCCTCAAATGATACTCTTAAATGTTCCAGCTCGACTTCAAGGCGCCCCTGCCGCATGGCGATTCTGCTGCGCAGTTCCAGGCGCTTTTGATTCAGATCGCTTGCTTTGCTTGATTTTGCATCGAGTGATTCGGCAATAGACTTGCACTCTTCAAATTGCCGGCACATCGAAAGCACCTGCTCAAGGCTTGCAGTAAGCATAAGCAGCTTCTTCTTTCTTTCGGCTAAATCGTAGCGGCGCTTCGAGATATTTTCAAGATCGGAGTTGATTTCGTCCATGCGTGTTTGCATCGAATCTGTTTTCAGGCTCAGGTATTTGAGTTCTGAGATACGGGTTTTCAGAATGTCATTTTGCAGAACGCATTCCTGCAGCTTGCAACTGAGAGCGCTTTGTTCTTTTTCTGCTTCTGCAATTTCTTTTTCAGCTTCAAGATAAGCTTCATCGAGATCGCTTCTGGAAAGAAGATTTGCTTCCAGCACCTGCACCCGGCCTTTGTTCTCTCGCGCTTCTTCCCTTGCCATTTCCTGGAGGCGGTCGAAATAGTCGAGTCCGAGAATATCCGAAAGCACCTGCTTCCTTTCATTTGCGGATCTGGTTGTAAATTCGTCGGCTTTTCCCTGCCTTATATACACACTTGAAATGAAGGTCTGGTAGTCCATATGAAGGAGCTCTTTCAGGCGTTTCTGCGTTTCACGCATGCTGTTTGCGTTGAGGCTTCTCCAGGCACTCAGCCCTGAATTTGCCGGCTTGCTTTTTTTGCTCTCGTTGCCATTGCTTTCTTTTCTATCGCTTGCTTTTCCATCGCTTGCTTTTCCATCGCTTCCCTTAGCTTTTGCTTCGCCATTTGATTCGGCCTCAAAGCAATAAGGCAGGTCCGAGTCCCAGATTTGCAAATCCAGGCTGCCCCGTCCTCCCTGCTCGCGCCCGCTGCGCCCGTAAGACTTGCTTCTTGAGCGGCGAATTCTGTAGCTTTTTCCATCAAGACTGAAGCAAAGATCCACCCACATTTCGCTCTGCCCAAGCCTGACAAGCTCGTCGGAGGGAGCGCGAGCCGAATCCCAGAGAGCCCAGGTGATCGCATCAAGCAATGCTGATTTGCCGGCGCCGTTTAAACCTGTAAGGCAGGCAACTTTGACCGGGCTCAGGTCAATGCGAGCATCGGCATAACTCATGAAGTTGTGAAGAGTCAATGAATTGATGATCATTTAGTGAAAGCATAGCACTTGCTTTTATTTGTTTGCATTTGCCGGATTTTCCAGCGGGCGGCTGCTTTCAAATGAAAAACCGACAGGAGCTGTTAAACCGGGGACAGCCGGCAAATTGGGCACTGCTACGTTAAGAAATGGTTTGAGCATGAAGCTGGTCGATACAAGTACAAACCTGTCTCTTACGCCGTTGGCGCCTAACTTTCCGTCTTCATAGCGTACTCTTGTTGCAGGGGCCCGGTCCAGATCAACAAAGGCGCCCAGTCCGCTTTCTTTCCATTCTGTCGGCAGCACTTTCATTACGGTGCCATTGCGGTCCATGGCGGCTGAAGCGGCAACAAGGGCAGCTTCGCGAAGCTGCAGTTGATTCAGTGTATAGCAGCAGCCGTATTTTAAAGCCATTCCCAGCATATCGAGCATCGGAAACAGAATAAAGATGAAAAGGATAATGAGGGCTCCCGGTGTTTCAAGCAGGGCGCTGCCTCTTTGCTTTCTGCTTGGATTTTCTCTTGTCGCTCTCACTTGACTATCCCCCTGCCCGGCCCATCAATTTATATTCATTTGTATGGGCTAAAACCATATGAGCTGAAGCCCTCATAATTTAGCTACCGGACAGATTCAAAAATTAGCCGGATCCTCCTTAAGCGAATTCGCTTGAGGAGCCAGGTTTTTTCTCTTCTTATTTGAAAATCCCGCCTATTTTTTTTGAGCTTGCTGTTAAAGCAATATCTAAATCAGGGGCAAATGCTGAGAACCCGGGCAGGGAACAGCAAAGGGAGAAGGAGTCAGTCATGAAAGCTCGAAGAAATCGCAAAGCACAGAGTCTGGTAGAAGTTCTGGTTGGCTCCTTTCTTTTGATACCGATAGCCCTTTTTGGTCTTGACCTTAGCGTGCTCGTACTTGCAAATACGGCCAATGACAACCTGGTGAAAAGCGCTGCCAGAGCCGCGGCAAATCAAGCAAGCAAGCCGGAGGCCATTGCTGCTGCCAGGCAGTGTGTTTCAGAATTCAAGACTTCGCCGATCATAGTCGAAGTAAAGCTTGCAGACGAACTTAAATTTGAAAAACAAGACAGTGTTGTAGTAAAAACAATCATGACGGTGAAAGTTCCGGTAGGTGTTGCAGGGCTTGATATTCTCAAGTTTGAGGCCCAGGCTGTTGAGCCGGTTGTGGCCTTGCCTGCTGACGTTTAAGTTTGACAACCAGTCTCTATTGTTGTGTGTTTTTTAAGGGTTTTTCAAGAAGGAAGCTATGAAAGTTCGTTCTAAAAGAGGCGCAGTTCTCGGTCTGGTGGCAGCCTGCGCTTTTGTACTTGTTTTGATCGTAGTTGCGTTTTTCGGCATTTCGATGTTCCTTGGCGGAGGGCGAGAAATTCACAATGCAACCGATGCCGGAGCCCTGCATCTGGGAAAACAGGTATTCACAAACGAGAGTTTCAAAGTCAAAAAGCCGAATTCGCAATTTCAGGACGTGGCAGACAAGAATGGTGAGTTCGGGCTTGCTAACATAAATGCAGTCTGGGGACGGGCTTTGCTTGCGCAGGCAAACGCCGAAGCTATGGAGTCTCAGGGGCTCGGCGGCGCCGGCAGGCAAAACGCTGATTTGCTTTTTGACCAAGCAGAAAGAATCAGCAACGAACTTGCAGGCAAACTAAACGACCGGGTCAAGAAATTTCCTGTTTTTGAAGAGCTTGCCGGCCAAAACACTTTGAGGATGATCGGGCTTGGTTTGCAGCTTAAAGCCGCAGACGAAGCTGATAGCTGGCAGACCTCATTGATGGACCGCGGCAAAGAAAGCAATCTGGAAGTTCCCAGCCCGGAAATTCTGCCATCGGAAAATTCTTACCGGGCTCTGGCTTTGAGAAACAACCGCATTCCTGGCTACACGCCCCTGAGAGTTGGGGGCAAGGTTTTTTGTTTTGTGCCATTTGCCGACAAAGAACGCAACCATCTGGTGTCGCTCACGGAGTTTCAGGCAAATACAAAGGCCGCAAAAGCCCTTGACGGTCCGGAATGGGGAGAGCCGGTTCCCAATGCGTTTTCATGCAAAGGCAAGTGTGCGGACTCGCTGAGACTCTCACATGAGGCGGTTTCATGTGTGCTTGCTAATCCACAGAAGCTCTATAAATTGAGCATGCCTCATACTTTTCTAAAAATAAAACTCGCAGACAACCAGGCAGAATGGCTCTTTAACCCGCCAGATCCACGGCTCGACGGCGTAAACGTCGGTCTGGTCAAGAAACAATCCGGCTATGCAAACAGAGTTGATCCTACAAGCAAATCCGGAGGCGGAGGCTCGGCTGTCGACGGCAGGCTCAATGGCGATCTCGTTCCTCTGGGATCTGAATACGGCGCCAAACCAAGCCTTGACTCAGCACTCTTTGGAACAGACCTTCTGCGCGGCAACAAGGCAAAAATCGAGCAAGTGCTTGTGCAACGAATTAACGAAATGTTGAGTGAGCCTGGCAAAACGTTCGACAAAAACGACCTTCACCGGCTCTTGAAACAGGAAGCTACCGGCGTGGCTTTGCAAGCAGGTGGTGAACAGGAATACTACATATACAGCCCCGACGGCAAAAATGTCGAGGTTCAAAGAAAGCAGCTGGCGCTTGCAAGTGCCCCATGGCTCTTTTCCATGGTTGGCAATCCTGCTGACGGCCTCAACTCTGAAAATTATTGCAAGCTGACAAGCGATCTGCCTCTGCCTCCGGGCATTGTAAATGTGATCCCGCTTCCGGGTGCTGCAATTGTAGTGCCGCCTTTTGGTCGCTACAGTGTAGAGATTGAAGAAGACTGGCGCCCGGGCTCCGGCTACGGAGGCTGTCTGGGCGAGCTCAATGTGGCTCATAAATCAACAGTATTTTTGTGGGGCGTGGCCATAATTCCAGCAGCACCGGGTGCCGGACTTATCGAAAGGATTTTCGGCTTCTAGAATTATGATCGTGCTATTGTCATATAATGAGCCTGATGCCTGCAGTCTTGATTTCAATCTGCTTCTTCTTTTCCGGTTTCTCTGCTCTGCTTTTTGAGATCGTATGGTGCCGACTTCTTTCCAGAGTCTTGGGCGCCGGAACTGTTGCCAACGCTTGTGTGTTTGCCGCATTTATGGCAGGCGCTGCTGCTGGCGCTTTTCTTGCAGTCGCGTTTCCCGAGAAACTTTCGCTGCTTGGAAAGGCGGCTAAAGGGCAGGAGAAGTCGAGCTTTGCAGGCTTCTGTAGAGCATACGGGCGGCTTGAATTTATAGTTGCAATCTCAGGAATACTGATATCAATTTCTCTGGATCTTTTGAATGGAACGTCAGCACCTATTATTGCTGCCATCGAAATAGACTGGCTTTCGAATCTCGTGCGTTTTGCACTTTGTTTTGTATTGATGCTTCTGCCCTGTTCGGCTATGGGAGCAATCTTTGCGACTTCTGCGTTTATGTTCGGGGCAGGCTCAGAGCATAGTAAGCCAAAGAACTATTTTGCGCTTCTATACGGAGTTAACACTCTGGGTGCAGCCATTGGATCTGTGACCTGCGCATTTCATTTTTTGCCACAGCTGGGGCTGGCTGCAAGCTCTTTTATAGCTGCAACGATATTAATTGCGATTTTTCTCTCATGCGAGCTTCTGATTTCAGGCATGAAATCAGAACTCCGCGGCTTGCGATTTGAAGAGCATAAAGAAGAAGTGCAAGAACTGCAGATGCAAGAACTCGAAGAGCCAGGCGGCAGCTCTTCAGCTGCTCTTGAAAAAAATAGAATTGTGGCGGGGCTTCTAAGCAGAACCTTAATTGTTTTTCTTTCCGGCTTTATGGCAATCGCACTTGAATTGTGTTTTGCAAGGATCTTTAACCTGGTGCTGGGTAGCTCTGTTTATTCAGTGGCTGCCGTACTTTTGATGGTTTTACTCGGAACTGCTTTTGCGTCAATATTAATTCAATTTCTTAACCCGCCTGAGACTCTTGCAAAAAGACTTATTGCATGCGGATTCTTTTTTGCCGGCTTATCTACGCTTGCCTCCGGCTATTTAAGCCATCTTATCTACTGGATTTTCGTGGAATCAAGCACTTATGTGACTCCGGTCTTCAGTCAGGATGCGTTTTTGCAGGCAGTGTTTGCAAGAATAGCGCTTGCTTTTGTCTATGTGTTTTTCCCGGCTGCATTTCTTGGAAGCATCCTGCCGCTTGCCTGCAAAACCCTCTATGGACCGGCGCTAATGCAAAAGAGCCGCGGCAGGGCAAGCACCATAAATACGGACTCGATTCTTTATGGAGTCAACTGTATGGGAGCTGTACTTGCTTCGGTTCTTTTTCTGCCCCTTCTTTTTCCGTTGATTGCAGAACATACAGAAAGCGCCATTTTAAATTTGCTTATTGCAATATCTCTGCTTTCTTTTCTTGCTGCTGCTCTGCTTCAAATAATTCTGTTTTCAAAGAACAAGAATCTTCTGACTAAAAGCATTTCGTTTCTTGCAATCTTGCTAACTCTTGCTTTGCCAATTCAAGTTTTCTTGAGACCGCCACAGTGGCAGAGCGCTCTTATGAGCTCCGGTTTCTTAGTGTATAAAAGCGAGAACCCAAATGAACCCAATTTTGATGCGGGCGGCTTGCAGCAAGACTTCTATCGAGAAGGCGTGAACAGTACTGTCAGCGTTTCGATTAACAAAGCCGCAAATAATATATGTTTGAAGAGTGACGGCAAAGTAGAAGCCACATTGCCTCTGGACATGACCTTAATTTCACCTGGCAGCGACATGAGTACGCACGTAATGCTTGGTGCGCTCCCGGTGCTGTTTCATGATGGGCCGGCAAAAGACAACTTGCTGATTGGACTCGGGAGCGGTTTGAGTGCATCTTCGCTTTTGAGCTTTCCGGAGATTGAGAAACTCGTGATTGCAGAACTCGAGCCGGCAGTAGTCGCTGCCTCCAAGAAGCTCAGTGCCTACAACGGTGATCCTTTTAATAAGAGCAAAGCCGGCAAAATTGATTTGAAAATTCAGGACGCCCGTTTTGTGCTTTCGTCTTCGGCTAAGACTTATGATTGCATTGTTTCTCAACCGGCTGATCCATGGGTCAATGGATCGCAGGATCTTTACAGCAAAGAATTCTGGTCGATTGTCTATTCACGGTTGAATCAAAAAGGGGTTTTTTGCCAGTGGCTTCAACTCTATGCAATACCGGAGTCAGGTCTTTTGTCTGTTTTCAAAACATTCAGTTCGGTATTCGACTCAGTCTATATATGTCATGGGCCGGGGGCCGGGGAAATACTTCTGCTGGGCTTTAAGGGCGATGCCGATTCTCTGATTCGCGGCACTGGGTTTTCTGCAATCGAAAAGATAGAAAAGCGCTTGAAGCAGGCTCACAATTCAAACAAACTTGTTGCGGCTGCGGGGCTTGCCAATGCTTACGATAGCCTGTCTCTAATTGCTTGTGGTCCCGAGCAAATTTCGTCCATGCTTAATGCTGCCGAAAAACAAAGAGCAGATTCAATAGGCATCGTTTACGACAATAAATCGAAACTTGAGTACCAGACATCCAGATCATTATTAACAAGCAGCTCCGAACTGGAAAATAATCTGGCCGCTCTTTCTACGGCTTGCGGAGCGGGAGCAATCTGGTATCCGGCTTTCGATTCCGATAAGGCTGGTGCCAGTTATGATATAGCTGAAATGTCACTGGCCTACGCCAGACAAGCCCTGGCCGATGGAAGCGATTTCAAATCTCTAAATGAAAAACGTGCTTTTGCCCAGGCACAAACTGCTCAAAGACACGGGTCGCCTTTCACATACTGGTCGGAAGCAAGAGTTATAAGAGCTTTGGGCCATGAGCAAAGAGCTGAGGCTGAAATTAAGAAAGCTCTGCAGGCAAAAGTCAGCAAAAGTTATGACCATTTTGCACGCTTTGACATTTATTTTGAACTCGGAGAGCTTGATAAAGCTGCTGAGATTCAGAAATTGGCTTTTTCCCGGACAGAGAAAAAAATACCGGCCTGGATTTTGCGAGAAGCAATGCTTTACTTGAGAAAGAATGAGCCTGAAAAATGTCTGGACCTGAGCTCCAGACTGCTAGAGCAGGAACCCTGCTCACTGCCGGCTCTGCTTGCTGCCGCTTACGCGGCCGAAAAGCTCAATAAACTCGAGTTATCTGCTTCAATGTTCAATACTTATCTAAGCATTAATCCCTGGGATTTTGAGACCCAGCTTTCATATACGAACTTGTTATGTAAAAAGAGCGAGCTTGCGCTTGCAAAGCTCCATGCTCGTTCAGCTTCCATGCTAAGACCCGAGGACGCTTCGGCGCTTATTCTGCTTCTTGCCTGCCAGTTAGAAAAAGGGGACTCTCAGTCTCTTGAATCTACAATTAAGGTTTTGAAAGAGCAAAGTTTGAAGGATGAAAAGGCAGGAATTGTTTTAAGCCTCTCAGATAACGGGCGGAATGCTGAAACGTTTGCAAATAAAAGGGCATTTCTTAGACTTGTAAATGAAATCAGATCCAGGGCAGAAGATCCGAAAAACGGGTACAAGATGCTGGGGGAGCCGTAGCTGGGAATTATCTATATGCCATTTAGATTGCTACTCATCGAGGACAGTCCAACTCAACTATTGAGTATTCGTAAGTCACTGGAACAGGAAGGTTATGAAGTGGTTGCCGCCCGCAGTGGTGTGGAAGGGCTGGTGATGGCTTACAATGAAAGCCCTGACCTGATTGTTTCCGATGTTGTTATGTCAGGAATCAACGGCTATCAAGTTTGCCGTCTGGTTAAGAGCGATCCTGATTTGCAGGCTACACCAGTTATTTTACTTACACGCCTGGATGGCTCCATCGATCGCTTCTGGGGGCTCAAGTCGGGAGCTGACCGCTACATTCCAAAGGAACCAGGTTTTGCAAGCCTGATAAGGGCCACGGGCGAGATCCTTTCGGACAGTAGTATTCGTCCGCGCTTGCGCGCTGTGGCCGACCCTGCAAAAATCCCGGGTGTCGAGGAAATCAACGGACGGCTTAATCAACTGCTTGAGCGCTTGCTTTTTGAAGCAACCATTGCTGATGAAGTCAGAAAAATTGCCGATGATATTGGCGACCTTGAAGTTATTGCAGAAAAACTATTTGTGTTGCTCGGTTCATTTGCCGACTACCAGGCTTGTGCTCTGGTCGTGAATCATGGGGCTTTTTCAGTTGTTAACATGGACATTGCTAAGACCCTCAGCGGAGAATCAGTACTTTCTTATGTAATGAAAATTGCGATGCAGCTGGGATTGCCTCCCTTAAAAGATGAAGTACCGAGAGCTGTTCAGGTGTTTGAGAATGCAATCACGCAGCCCATAGATTCCGTCGGGATCAGGCTAGGCTTGCTTGTGATTGTGCCTTTAAACGGCCAGCCTTTTAAACCTGGTGACCAGAAAGTAATAAGACTTGTTTGCGAGCAACTTTCTACTGTTATAAGGCTCTATCTTTCTTACGTTCAAAGACAGGGACTGCCAGTGCCGACAGCGCCCTTTGAGGTGGTCTGAACCCTGAGCCGATCATCTTATTCTTCTGATCTCAGTTCGCTGAGTGTTTCGAATTGCTCGTATTCATGCAAGAGCTTTGAAATTGCTTCAATGCTCATTTGCTTGCTGTCCAGATACGCTCCCTCTTGAGGGTGCCAGATTTGCTCTCCTTTTGCTTTGATTTCTTCTGCCTTCTTCCGGCAGCGATTACAACTGTCCTGGCTCATTTATCATTCCTGTTCTTTAGAACTGTTTTCTATTGATTTTTCATTCTGCTTGGCTTGCCTTTCCTTGTCCATTTTGCTGCTGCTTTTCTTTTGCCTGTCCAGTTCAAGAGCCGCTGCCAGAGAATCAGGAACAGACTTGAGTAAAAACTCGTTGGTGTTGCTTCGCGCTGGTTTTGCTGAATCTATAGCATCACTCAGGGAGCTTGGAACGTGCTGGCTGTGGCTGTCCAGACTTTCAGATACTTTTGATGCTGCATCTGCCAGGGCGGCGAAGTCAAGCTCCTGCTGCTTCTCCTCTTGTTCCTGCCTGCTTTCGATTGGCTCAGTTTCAATGCTTTTTTCTGAGGGACTGTTTTGGGAGGGCTTGTCATTTTCCGAACTTGTTCGTCTTCGTCTGGGAGTACTAGCTCCGGGGCGAGCCTTTTGCATTGCCGACTTTACTTCGATTGAAGATTGCTTGAGTCTTTCACTGCTGATTTTCATAGCCGGATCTAAATGTGTGGGACTTCCATTGCCTTCCTTTTCATAAACTTGTTCAAGATTCTCTGCATTCTCTATAAGCATGGAGGACCCGGCAAGAGCCTCTTCGCTTGCCGCCGGGGCTGGCGCCCGGGCTTGAGTAGGGGCTTGAGTCGGCTCTGCGGCATTGCTATCTTCGTCGCCCCACTCCATCCAGCTGGGCATCGCCGGCGGTGCTGCAGCAGTGTTGGTAGTCCCTTGAATTTCGACTTCTACGAATTTAGGAGCTTCAGATTCTAAATCACTGTTTCCGGCGCTGGCAAAGCCCTGCAGCTCCTCCAGGCTCAACCAACCAAAAGCCAGAAGAATCTCAAGCAACTCCTGATTATGAGCTCTTACGTACTGAAATGCCTGTTCGAACTGTGTAATTGTAATCAGTCCGTTGCAAATGAGCTGGAAGCCCGATCTGATCGAATCCAGTTCAATCTCGCTTAACAATCCTGATTCAGCAAGGTAAATATAGAATTTCTCTTCAGACAGCAATCTGGCTGCATTAACTATTGCAAGCATCTGATCGGCGTTGAATATGCGGCAAAGTATCAATATTTCGCTGAACGCAAGTTTTGCTTTGCCGCCGCTTTCCGGCATCCTCGCGTCAGCCGAAATTTTCAAACCACTGCCTGCATCAGGTTCCCGGAGCCCCAATCTGCGCAAATCATAATCAAGACGGGTTTGAGGATCGAAAAGAATGTTGAATGCGATTCCCATGTTTCTTAGTTGTCGTTTGAAGTCGTGAGGGTTGAGTGCCTGGCTCCTGTCTGGGCCGAACTGTCTCAGTAAGTGGCTCCTTACTGTGCGCAAATAGCAGATGTGTATGAGGAAAAATGGGTCACTGGCTTCGGCGCTGATCCAGCGATAACAGTTGTCTGCGTCCGGATCTGCAGAAGGACGTTGAGCGAGCAAGGATGCAATCGATACAGGAACCTGTGCAGTTGCTTCTGCTTGTTCTTCTAAATTTTCTTCTTCGCCGAAATCAATGCTTGCATAAACGTCGGCAGCTGCTGCATCCTGGAGATCGTATGTTTCTGCGACCAGATCGGCCGCCTGAGCAAAAACAGATTCCTCAGGTTCTTGCTGCCCCGTTTCTTCCGAGGAGAAATCCAGATAGTCGACTGGTTGAGGATATTGTTCCGGTTGTGCATTTTGTTCGACCGGATCAGTGATATCGCCGGCTAAAAGCCGCTCGGAAATGTCTATCTCGCTGGCAAGCATCGAGTCTGAAACAAAAACAGGTTCAGCCGGCAACAGCTCTTTGTCTTCCTGCTTTTCCATGGCGGCAGACTTTGTTTGCTCGCCCCGTTTTGTCCCTTTCTTCGTTTTTTTAGACCGGGATTTCTTTTCGGTGTTTTCCTTTCCTTCAAACTCGGGCTGATCTTCTTCTGCGGGCACTTCAGCTGCGGGCTCTTCTACGTCTGCGGGCACTTCAGCTGCGGGCTCTTCTTCTGAAGCGGGCTCTTCTGCTGCGGGCACTTCAGCTGCGGGCTCTTCTTCTGAAGCGGGCACTTCAGCTGCGGGCTCGTCTACGTCTGCGGGCTCTTCTGAAGCGGGCACTTCAGCTGCGGGCTCTTCTTCTGAAGCGGGCACTTCAGCTGCGGGCTCGTCTACTGAAGCGGGCACTTCAGCTGCGGGCTCTTCTTCTGAAGCGGGCTCTTCTACGTCTGCGGGCTCTTCTTCTGAAGCTGGCACTTCTGCAGCGGGCTCTTCTACGTCTGCGGGCTCTTCTGAAGCGGGCTCTTCAGCTGCCGACACTTCTTCTTCTTCTTCTTCTTCTTCTTCTTCTTCTTCTTCTTCTTCTTCTTCTTC
>CAZTQO010000074.1:0-6474 GCA_964615655.1 uncultured Candidatus Obscuribacterales bacterium
GACAAAAGCCGCCGAAGAGACCAAAGCCGCCGAAGAGACCAAAGCCGCCGAAGAGACCAAAGCCGCCGAAGAGGCTAAAGCCGCCGAAGAAGCCAAAGCCGCCGAAGAGACAAAAGCCGCCGAAGAGACCAAAGCCGCCGAAGAGACAAAAGCCGCCGAAGAGACAAAAGCCGCCGAAGAGACCAAAGCCGCCGAAGAGACCAAAGCCGCCGAAGAGGCTAAAGCCGCCGAAGAGGCTAAAGCCGCCGAAGAAGAGGAAGATGATTCTAAACCGCAAAAGAAGCTGTCTCTGCAGGCTACACTTGCAAAACTTGAAGAACAATCTGGCAAGGCGCATGCGCGTTTGAGTGAATTCAAGAAAACTCATGAACTGGCATGCAACGAAGACATGAATCGCGTGAAGCAGTCAGCTGAACAATTCGAAAAGCTCGTTAATGAGCGACTCTCGGAGGTTAGGTTGAGCATCGCAAATAAGCTGAAAGAATCATTTGATAATTCAAGTCATAATTTAAAAACAGTTGTTTCCGAAGGTCAATCAAAGATAAAAGGGCGTTTGCCGATTGCCATAAATGAGATCGAGCAAATCGCGAACGAGCAAAGTGTATCTAAGATTGCAGCCGAGTTACAGGAGGCTTTCTCTAGCTTTGAAAGCAAGTATCGGGACCGACTTAATGCGATCAATTCGAGCCAGGAAGCGACATTGAGAGCTGTTCTTGAGCAAGAATCTGCCAATGTGGAAACCTGGCGCAAAGGCAGCTTGAAAGAATTCAATGACTCCTTCGAGCAAATACTGAACCGAGTGGAGCAACACAGAATAGGCTGTTTGAGTGCGCTTGAAAGCAGTGTACATTTGCTGAGTGAGGAACTCAAACGCTTGCAAGGGGTCGACCTGGATCGGCTTGAACTTTTGAATGCGGAACTAAGCAATAATCTGGCGCAATCTCTTGGATTGGCTGAAATGAAGCTTGCAAGAAGCTGTGATCTGGCACTCGCACAGAAAATACTGCCGCTTCTGGCTGAATGGAAAGTGAAATTGAGTGATCTGTCAAGCAAGCTAAGGCAAGAGGCTGGGGAAGAGCTGGAATCAAATTGCCAGTCATCACTGGCCAGTTTTGAGCCTGTGCTTAGCCTGGGGCGTGAGTCAGTTGCGCTTATTATTAACAATCTGGATGAGATGAAGAAGAACCTGGAAGGCGCAGAGAAAAAGGCTTTTGAAAAACAACTCAGCAAGCTGAACAAACAATTTGATTCGCTGCTTGCAGGGTTGAGCAAGTCGCTGGAAGAACGAAAGGAAAATGAAAATAGCGGAGCTAGTTCCCTGGAATCACAGAGCAGAAAACGTGTGGACGAACTTGCGGAGTCTTGCTTGCAAAAGCTTGGAGAGGCTTGCAAAGAGTCGGAGTCTGAATTGAAAAAGCAATCGACCCAGGCGGTGGATGACTGGAACGGCCGGGCTGAACACATAGCTGCTGATGCTCTAAGCGAAATGTCGATGGATATCGAGTTTGCAAGAAATCAAAGGCGAGAGTCATTAAAGAAGCTGCAGGATAAACTGAACAAGCTTAACTCAATGGTTCAGAAGGTGCAGTCTCAACTTATTCAGTAGGCCAGGAAGGGGTAAATGAAAAAACGAGGGAAGCAGTCAAAGAATGATATGCAGAAGCTCGTGAAGGAATCGGGTGAGCTTCCGGCTGCAAGTGGAAATCCGGGTCCGAACCGAGCTGGGACTCAAATGTCCAGCACCGGACCAAATGCAAACAAATTGCGCCTGCTCTGCCAGCTTTCGGACCCCGACGGATTGCCGGGGTTGCCTGGATTGATGCAAGCTGTGTTTGCAGAGTCGACTATTGCCGTGCTGGTTGCTGATCTTGAAGGAAATGTCACCGAGTTCAATGAGCTTGCCGAAAGGATCTTTGGCAACTTGCAGCCTGATGCAATTAGTAAACTGCAAATTCTAAACCAGGACAAGAAAACCTCCTTCAACGAGGGATTGCTGCCGTGGATAAGTTGTGCAAAAGACGGAAAAGAGCTTTCTCGTACTCGGCTCTTTGTAAAGCGTCCCGGTCTGGCTAATGGTATTTCTATTTCTATGACATGTTCCATACTTTGCGGTATTGATTCCAAGCCGCTAGGTGTTGTGGTACTGGTTGACAATCTTGACGAGCGTGCGAAAATCAAAGAGCATCTAAACCTATTCTGCAAGCAGCTGGAAAAGCAGCTTGAGAGCATAGAGTCTGCCAAAGAAGAGCTGCAACGTCTGGCAAACAAGCTCTCAGGCGCTCAAAGCGGGGTCAGAGCTGCGGTGTCGGCAGGGATTGTAGCCAGTGAAGAAGGTGAAGCCAAGGATAAGTCTGCGTTGGTTGTAGACGATATTCCTGTAAATCAGAAACTTTTGATCATGCATCTAAAGAAGATGGGATTTGCAGTTGAAACAGCTTTGAATGGTAGAGATGCCTGCACCCTGGCCGAGCAGAAAGATTATGATGTGATCTTCATGGATTGCGATATGCCTGTGATGAACGGCTACGAAGCTACCATGTCTATCAGGCAGGGTGAGATGAAAACCGGCAAGCATGTGCCGATAATTGCAATGACTTCTTATGACAGAGAGGGTGACCGAGAGCGCTGTCTTTCTGTGGGCATGGATGAGTATCTGACAAAAGGAGCTACTCAAAAACAGCTGCTTGAAGTTGTGCAGTGGTGCCTGGAGCGTGGTGCCCACAAACCTGAGCTCGTCGAGACAGGTGCACCATGCTCTGGCAACGATGGGCAGCTGTTGAATATAAACGACCTACTTGTGACTTTTGGTGATTTTGAAACAGAGGAACTACTCAAACTTTTTGTTATGTCTACTGCTACTTTGACCAGTTGTTTGCAGTTTGCAATAGAAGACTGCGATGTTGATTCAGTCAGGCACTTTGCATACGCACTCAAAGGCTCATGCGCCTCCCTGGGTCTGGAAAGAGTCGCCAGGGCTGCAGTTGAATTGACAAGGTATAGCGAAGAAGGTCGCTGGCAAGATGCAATGGAAACTTATAAATTGTTGCGGGAGCTTTATGAGCAGGTGAAAGAACAAATTGAGCAAGCAAGCCGTGAACGCAAATGGACGCTCACTTGAGTTGAAAGTCGAAGGAGGATAATTTTGCCACTGCCTATTGCAGATCTGGATGCCCTTGCAGCTGAGCTTGATGAGGAATGCGCACGTGAACTGGCTGCTGCTTTCCTTGAAGACTCTGGTCCTGCAGTTGCGGGTATCAGAAGCGCGATTGAAAGCGAAGATGCTGCTTGTTTGAAAATGCATGCGCATGCTTTGAAAGGATGTTGTCGTACGATAAAGGCACTGGATGCCGAGCAGGTCTGTAGCGAGCTTGAAAAAATGGCGGGTGCCGACGTGTGGCATGATGCTGCAACATTGCAATCACGGCTCATGCATACTTATGAGGAGTTGTGTGCTTTTGTACTCGACTACCTTGAAGATTGAATGTAGGCTTCTCTTTACAGGTGTATTCATCAAAATTCATCCGGCTTTTGAGGCTTCATGAAGCCTTCTTCCTGATAGCGTCTATTCAGCCATTCGATGACTTCCCAATTCACCCTGGTTTCGTCAATTTCGATGCTTTCTCCGGCTGTATAACCGGCCTTGCTGTTTGTAGTAGTTCGCGAATGTCATCAATTGTGTATCCATCTTTGCCAAGCGAAGTCATTGCTCTTATATATAAGGCAGCTTTTTCATTGCCTGCCTGTACCTGAGCCGGAACTGCCGTTATGAACTTAATCATCCCATGAACAGATTTGAATGAACTTGTTCGTCCGCATACTGCAAACACACTTTCATCTCGGGCAACTTTGCGAATACTCAAAATAGCAAGCGCGTTCTTTCCGTGAATGACAATTGTCTTTCCGAATGCTTTTGCCTTGGCTTCAGCAATTTCAGTGATTTTCGGTAAAGGATCTCCATCCTCTACTTTACAGAATACTCCGCGAGCTAATCTTACAATGCTGCCTGCCTTTACCAATGTGTGCGTAACAAAATCAACCAGCGAGCGCTTGCCAAACCTCAGGAGATCTCGGCTGACAAAGGGCTTGTCGTATGGGAGATCTCGAATATACCTCTTAATAATGTCTGTGCTCAATTTCGAATTTTCACCTCCTAAGATTTTTGTTCCTAAATCTTAGAACGTGGCCAAAGCAAAAAAAGTTCAACCGCCAGCGGAGATTTAATGATACGACGACTGCTTGAAATCCTGCGCCAATCCTAATTTGATCAAATGAGCGTTGAGATCACTTATTTTTTCCAAGACTTCCAAAAGCTCTAAGTCAACTTCTTGAACTCACCGGTGAAATCTTGCCATTTTTTTCTGGTTCCGGACCTGGTGTCCTTTAGATTATATAGGTCAGTGTAAGTGGAAGATTGTATCTCTTTGCGACTAGCTTCGTCCCAGTCTTCATAGGCAATGTTAAACATTTCAACCAGATCGGGAAGAAATATTGCGACAATCGGGGCAGCTTTGGCGAAACGCTGGAAATATTTTATCTCACGTGTCAGAAAACGCTCCAGTCTTTTATATTCTCGAGAACGATTCAAGTTGGTCGATTGGAATACTATCCAGGATTGCCAGAGTTTGGCGATTTCAATCGCATTCTCGTCGTTAACGGACTGAAACGCATTTTTTGTCGGGTCAACGAATTTAAGACTTGCATAAGTAGCGTTGGCCTGCGAAACGTTCTTTTGCCCGGAGATGCGCCATTTCGTTAGTATTTCGATCTTAAGTTCTTCGTTCTTTTCTCCATCTGGCACTAATATTCTGAATACGGCAGCTCTGGAAGATTCTTGTGCCAGCCCCCCGAAAACGCAAACCACCCTGTCATGATTTGTTTCCACCGGCAAGATGTTCAGGCTCTTAAAAGCACAGTTCTGCGGAAATTTGATTTCTACTTTCAAATCTTCGACCAGCCGCTCCCTGAGTTCGTCGGCTTCGCCCATAACCACTTCAACAATTTCAGGAGGGTGGACTGCATGGTGAATTCTGCCAGAGCCGTATTGGACTGCGGCAAGCAACTGTGAGTTGGAATAGTCATTTCCAATGCCCACGGCAGATACCGTGATCCCTGCGTCCTGCAGGCTGCTTGCTTGGCTGGAAAGAGTTTTGTTGTCCAGAGTGCCACGGTTAGCATAACCATCTGACAGAATTAACACATGGTTCTTGTATCCCGGATTCTCGCGCATTACAGTTGTGACGCAGTCAGCTCCTTTAAACCAGCCGGCGCTTAGATTGGTGCCTGCATTAACTGAGATTCTGCGGATGGCCTCAAGCGCAGATGACTTTCCATGCTCGTCACACTTGATGCCGTCAACGTGAACCAGGGCATTATTGCTGAATGAAACCACAGAAATGAAATCGTCTGCACTAAGGCAGTTCACAATACCTTCGGCAGCGCTCAGTGCCGCCTGTAACCTTGAGCCGTACATGGAACGAGAACTATCGATGACCAGCGCGATATTAAGTGCTGACGGCGACTCCTGGCGAGCTTGCCTGGCTGTGTCCAGTTCTATAAGTAAGTAGCGAACAGAGTCTCCTCCTTCGCTTACCAGAGTTCTTTCGAATTTTGCAGACGTTCTGACTTCTTTGCTCATTTAAGGCAATCCGCGCCTGATTTACCCCAGTTCCCCCATTTATCTTATTTTCCGCAGTTTAGGAAATATCAAACGCTATTAACGTAGCCCGAAGACAAAATCTATCTTTTGGCTGCGTTTACAGCCTCTTTACAGTCTCTAAAGTCTTGTTCTGGGTTGTTGCCGAGAAAGAAGAACCCTGCCAATTTTCCCAGCTTTCTTAAATTCTTATCTTATATAGATCCATCCATATATGATTAAGATTCTTCTTCCAGCTTTTTCGATTGGGAGATCTGTTGCAGGTAGATTTCGAATGAAGAAAGCATGAAGTCCGAAATATTCCGGTGATTTTCTCCTAGCTCAATCTCTTTGTTGTTGTAAATTGCTTTATTTTTCCCGCCCGGAGATTGCCGGAGAATCATAGTTTTCAGGATCTCGTCAAGTTTCGCCAAAAAACTTGCTTCATCATATGACTTGAGGATGAAGTTATCCGCGCCCGATTCGATCATTTTGATTATTTCGTCTTTCTCTACTGGGGTTGCAAGTAAAACAAAGGGGATTTCTTTTAAGTCATCTGCGGCTTTTATATGCTTGCAAAGCTCAAATCCGTTCATCTCGGGCATGTTAATGTCTGAGAGAATCAGCCCGTAAGAGTCTCTGGAGAGCTCATCAATTGCTGCTTTTGCGCTTCTGGCAAGCTTGACGCTATAGCCAGCTCTCTTTAGCTGGTGCTGTATAAGTAGCGCTTGGGTAAGTGTGTCTTCTACAAGTAATACATTCGGCTTGCTTTGAGTTTGATCTGTTGATTCCATTATTGATTCCGCTAATTTTTTGTCATTGATTCCACTATTGATTCTGCT
>CAZTQO010000074.1:6574-32813 GCA_964615655.1 uncultured Candidatus Obscuribacterales bacterium
TGATTCCATTCTCGATTCTGCTTGATTCCATTCTCGATTCTGCTTGATTCCATTCTCGATTCTGCTTGATTCCATTCCTTTTTGTTCACGCTATTCGGTTGTAATTGTTCCGAAAATTTGATTCAACATTCTGCCTGCTGCGGATGGCGAAAGCACATATTCGGCGGCATTGATTCTGGCGGCTTCGCCGGGCATTCCATAGAGTATCGAGCTTTTTTGATCCTGAGCAATCGTCATTGCACCTTTTTCCTTTAAGACTTTGAGTTCATGAGCACCATCGTTTCCCATGCCGCTTAGAATTATGCCGATTGCTTTTGAACCATATGCTTTAGCAGTTGAGGCGAAGAGGTAAGATACCGAGGGGCAGTGGCGACTTTCCGTTTCTGCTTTGCAAATGCTGATGGTGCCGTTTGCTTTCACTCCCATCTGGTATCCGTTCTCGCAAAGATATATTATGCCACGTTCGGCTCTGGTGTCTGAGTTCAGCAACTTCACTCTCCATGGAGTCTCCGAACTGATAAGCTCGACAAGACCGGCTGCAAAACCGGGATAAATGTGTTGAACCAGAAGCACGGGCACAGGTATCAGAGGGGAAAGTTCTTTGAGCAATGAAAGCACTGCCGGTGGTCCACCTGTGGAAGCGCCGATCACAAGTATGCTGTAGAGACGTGCCTGGGTCGCAGGGCGAGGAATCAGGGGCAGGTTGCTGAGGCTTGAGCCTCCACCGGCAGCCGGCCGCCGTTTAACCACCTTCACTTGCGACATGTCTTTTACAACCTGTCTAAGCTGGCCTGAAGCCCTTGCAAAGTCGGGATGATTTACAGCCGGCGGCTTGGGTACTGCTGCAAGCGCACCTGCCTGAACAATCTCAAGGGCGATGCGGGCATCGTCCGGCAGGCAGCTCGTGCTTATCACTACAATCGGAACTGGCGTGTTTTGCATAATCTGTCTTGTCAGATCGAGTCCGTTGCCTCGTTTTATCTGGATGTCCATTGTCACCACATCCGGTGCGAATTCATTAATAGCTTCCAGGGCGCTTGCAGCACAGTCGGCTGTTGCTATTACCTGAAATGCAGGATCCTGGCCGAAAATGTGATTCAGAAGCTGCTGCATTAGTGGCGAGTCTTCCACAATCAAAACACGAATTGTTGATCTGAGTTGGGGGCTCATGTGAGTTTCTCTATAATTTCAAGGATCTGATTGCGGTCGAAGTCGCTTTTGTTGAAATACGCATTTCCACCCTGTTTCAGGGAGAGGTCGTTGCCTTCCGGCATCGGTTGCCTGCCGAAGAATACTATCGGCAGGTCTTGCAGCCCTTCGGCTTGCCGAATTTGATGAGTCAGACCGCTCAGGCTGCCGTCGTGCAACTCGCTACACTTGAGCAGAAGCAGCGGATGCACATGCCCGAGTTCTTCCAGAGCCGCTTCGTTATTCTCAAAGGTTTGTACAAGATACCCCTCAGTTTCAAGTAAGGCTTTTAGCATCACCTGCGAAGTAAAATGATGATCTATTAGAAAAATTGGGATTTTCGATAACCTTTGCCTGCGTTCCTGCTCTCGTCTCAATTCTTCAGTGAGCTGTCTGTCGGCTGCTTGCGCTTTAGTTGATGACTCAAGCAGGTCGGATATATTCAAGACCGGCACAACCTGCCCTGAGCCGAGAATTGTGGCGCCGGAAATATTTGGCACGCGCAGCAGCGGATAGGAAAGACCTCTGACCAGAACCTCCTGCTCTTGAAGAATCTCATCAACTAAGAAACCGGCCTTGCGCTCGGAGCTTTCAAGTACCAGAATCTGTTTGTAATCTTGTGCAGCACGTGATTTGAAGTTGTAGGCGCAATCGATTTGCAGGACTCTTGAGAGCTCTTGAACAGAAAGCAACTGGCTGTTTACCATGGCAACGTTGCGGTTTCCCTTTTGTTTGATTTCAGATCTTAGAATCCGTCCTGCGTAGTGTACATTGAGCGTAGGAATGATGAAACTCTGATTTCCAGCGCTTACTTGAATCCCTCGGAATGTAGATAACTTGGTAGGCAGTTGTAGCACAAAACTGGTGCCTTTGCCCTGTTCGGTTTCTACAATTATTCTGCCGCCCAGATCATGAATTCTGTTTCTTACGATTGCCATGCCCAGCCCGCGTCCGGATATTTCCGTAAGTGCATCACTTGTTGAAACGGAAGAGCGATACATCAGTTCGATCGCGTCGCTGTCGCTCATTGCCGCAGCCTCGGCGGTGCTGATTTCTCCTTCTTTTACTGCAGCTTCTTTGAGTTTTTCGATCTTTATTCCGTTTCCGTCGTCTGAAACAATGAGTTGCACGCCTCCGCTTTCGTCATGGCGAGCCCCGATCTTCAATGATGCTTTCGCAGCTTTGCCGGCCTTTAGCCGCATTTCGTGCGGCTCAATGCCGTGATCGATGCTATTGCGGATCAGGTGAATCAGCGGGTCTTTGATTTCTTCGAGGATACGGCGGTCGATTTCAATTTCGCTTCCGAATACTTCAAGATTAATCTCTTTTTTTAATTCGCGTGAAAGATCCCTTACTATCTTAGGAACCAGTAAAAGCAGTGAGGAAAAGTCCTGCATCAAGAGCGATTTTACCGAATCGATAAAACCGTCAACCATGTTAGAGCAGAGGCGCTGTTCGGTTTGCTGCCGCCTTGTTTTGATTCTGATTGCCTGTCGCAGATCCTGTGCTGCGGAATTGAGCTTCATGCTGATTTCATGCAATTCGGATTCGCTTCCTATGCTTTCCGGTTCCTCTTTCAAGCACCTGGTGATTTGCTGGCTTACTTGATAGAGCCGCTTGCTGATGTATTTAAGTTCTTTGAGGTCGTTCAGATGCTGGTCGCTTATTTGTTTTAAAATCAGCATTTCTTCCGACTCTCGCAGAATTTTATCGAGTTTCCAGAGTGCGATCCTGGTGCTGGCGCTTTTGTCCTGGATTGCTGTTTTGGAGCTTCTTCCCGAATCAGCAGCTGAGCCGTCAAGCCGGCCGATATCCAAGTTGACGGCTTCAATACCAAGCTCTGTTGCCGGCTCACTTTGTGATTGGGTTGCCTTAATTTCTTCCGGAAGCCTTTTGGAAGTGCCAGTGAGCTCCTTTGCTGTTTTTTCGCTCTGGCGGTCTGGGACCGCTGTCATGCTTTCCGAGCTGCCTTGCAGGCGCTGCCGCTCGTCGAGCGCCTTCAGTTTGCTTAACAGATACGGCAAGGATGGTGGATTGTAGTCCAGATCGCCGGACTCCACTTTGTTGATGATTACATAAAGTATATCGATGGCGTTGTGGAATGCATCTGCTGCGGCCGGACTTAGAAGTTCTTTCTTTCTTTTAAGACTCAGAATTGCGCTTTCGAGCAACTGGCATAAGGACTCGGCGGTGATAACACCGGCAGCGCGACTGTTGCCTTTCATGCTGTGCAACTGGTGAAGGATGTTCTCAGCCATTGAAAGTTTGCTTGCTTCTTCGTGATTGCCTTCCAGGCTGATAACGTTGCTCATGATTGCTTGCAACTGCTCGCGAGCTTCGATCACGAATGCCTCTTGTAGTTGTTGTTGAAACTCGGGGTCCAGTTCGCTCAAGCACTTTCTCCTAAGGATTGTCGTTTACAATAAGTCTTGTGTCTGACATGACTGCTTCGATATTTAGCACTGCCAGCCGGTCGCCCCGGAGCCCTCTGAGTAATGGAGCCAGCGAGCTGCTCACCAGCTGCCTGGTCGATTGCAGATCGGTTTCTGCAATTGACGAGATTCCCAGTATTTCGTCTACGGCGATGCCAGCCTGGGCAAGCTGGGTTTGAACCACTACTACCTGCAGATCGGATTTGCTTTCTCCTGGTTTTAGTTCAAGAATTTTGCTTAAATCAAGAAGCGGCAGTATCTGCCCTCTGAAGTTGATCAATCCCAGAACAAAATCAGGAGCGCACGGCAGCGGCGTCAGTACAAGCAGCTTGCTTGCCTCTCTTATATAGCGGGTTTCAATTGCAAATTTTTCACGGCTAATCAGAAATTCGAGTACGTCGAGCTGGTTTTCCTGTTGATCCTGTACGGCCAGTGATTGAGCAAGCTGCGCTGCTCTCTGGTCAAGAATCGCACGTTTCTGCTCACTGCTGAGTGCTTCATATTCGTCTAGGTTGCCGCTCATGATTTCAATCGCCCTGTCCTATCCTGTCCTGTCCTGTCCTGTCCTATCCTGTCCTGCCCTATCCTATCTGTCTCAAGATTTCTTCTTGAACATAGTTGAAGAAACTCGCTCCAGATCTTCGGGATAAGAGCTGATGAAGCGGGCCGCATCATTGGCGCTGCTTACTAAGTAGCCGCCCGGGTTCAGGCAGGCACTTAGTTTGTTTGCTATTTCCCGGCACTTTTTCTGGTTGAAGTAAATGAGCACGTTTCTGCAAAACACAATATCCATGTTTCCGGTATTGTTAGAATTCGAGGGAAAATCATCTTCGGCCAGATTGAGATAATCAAACTGGACGCGTTTTCTTACTTGCTCCTGAAGCCTGTATTGACCGTCCTGTGCCTGCTCGTCAAAAAATGCCGAAATGACATCTGCCGGTGTTGTGCGAAATGACCATGAGCCGTAAAAACCACGCTTTGCTTTTTCAAGGCTGCCGGTGTTGATGTCGGTGGCGCGCAGGCTTAAGTGATATGAATCGAGATTGGCAATACTCCTTATCAGGCACATAGCTATTGAGTAAGGTTCTTCTCCGGTGCTGCAACCGGCACTCCAGATTCGCAGTTGTTTCAGAGCTCCCCTTTTTTGCAGTAACTCTGGAAGGACCTTCTCTTCAAGCGCTAGAAAAACAGATGGATCACGGAAAAAATAGGTTTCTCCGATTGTGAGGTTGCGCACCAGGGTCTGAAGCTGCGACTGTTTAAGTTCGTTTGCCAAAAGGCAATCGATGCAACTTTGAATGTTTTCGAACTCGAGTTCCTCAGCACTTAGTGCAAGACCGCGCTCCAGATCTGTAAAGCGCTTCTCGGAAAAATGCAAACCGAGACGTTCGGACAGGTAATCATTGACGTTTGCCAGTAATTTCGTTTGCACCGCTTTCATCAGCCCAGCTCGCTCCGAAATAGTGCTTTTGAGAGCTTGAATTCTTCATCGAAGCTGAGAAACTTGTCGATATCTTGCACAAGTACCAGACCGTCTTCCAGTTTAAGCGCGCCGCTTATGTGCGCAATTGCTCCTGACTCGGGAAGCAGCGTGATCAAATCCACCTCGGTCACGTCTTCTGCATCGTCGACAAGAATACCGAAAAGTGCGTGGTCTCGCCTGAATATTATGATTTCGTCGCTCAGATCAAGAGGCTTGTCTGCCAGATTAAGTCTTCTTCGGAGGCTGATAACAGGTATAGGCACTCCGTGATAATTAAGGACACCCAGAACCGAAGGTGGTGCTCCGGGTATGGGTTTCAATGTCGCTGCACGAACTACCCGGTCGACCTGTTCAAGACCGATGGCGAATTTGGTGTCCTCGATTCTGAACACCAGTAAGTTCAGCGAGTTTCCCATCTAAACTACTCTATAACAGTTGCCAGCACGAATTACAACCCACGGTCTCCACTTACCACGCATGAAGGCATGCTAATCACCGGACTCCGGGAGCCGTACGCCATATCTTATGCATGCAGGTGTGGGGTAAGCGTCAAATTGTGGCATTGAAGATAAGGCTAGTAGTCGAGTTTTTTTCTCAGTCACTCATCCACAGATCCACCCATCAACCAAGATCCACCCATCAACCAAGATCTACCAGATCAACCAAGATCCACCCATCAACCAAGATCCACCAGATCAACCAAGATCCACCCATCCACCAAGATCCACCAGATCAACCCACCCAACCATCATCCACTCATCCACTCACTCAAAATGACCAGACTGGAACTATTGATATTGAAGCGTACGCCGGTAACCAGATGCCTGGTTCTCCTGGCTTTCGGCAGCTGTCTTTGTTCGATAGCCAGCCTTGCAATCCAGCAGGATAAGCTGCCTGGCGCCCATATCTATGGTTTGCTGGTCATTTCCATGACTACCGTGGTGCTTTACCTCTCAAACAGTAAATACAGCGAGAAAGTCGTTTCAACAGCGATTTCGCTGGTTCAGGTCTCGATGGCTTCACTGTTGATTGCCCAGTTCGGTGGCGTCTACACAAGCCATTTCTTGATGATTGTATCTCTGTCGGTGGTTGCTTTTTATCGGAACCGCCGCTTGCTGGCAGTGGCAGCTGCAGTAGCTATCATCGAACAGAGTGTTTTGAGTGTTATGAATCCGGGGCTGCTCTTTCCTGCAAACATCCCTGATCGCAATTCGGAGCTTACCCAGTATTTGTGCTGGCTGCTTGGAACTGCGGCCCTGTATATTGCAGCCAGTGATGATCAGGAGCTTCTGAGCCCGGAGACATTTGTATCACCTGAAGCAAGTCTTGAGCTCAGAAAAGAGAAGCGCAAGAAAATGCGCGAGTTGATACCCCAGGCCGGTGAGGAACTTTACGAGCTTTCAAATGCAGCTGCCGGACGCCTGGTCTCTCTAAGACACGCGATTGCAAGTATGGACGGTCCGCTAAGAAGAATTCTACAGTCGGTAAATGTTGCTAATTCGGGCTTGCAGGAAATCAAAGCTGAGCTTGTCAAAACTGCATCTTCGGTAATTCAGGTCTCAATGAGCTCGGAAATGCATGCTATTAGAGCCAGTGACGTATTTCAGGCGGCTGATGCTTCGGTTACCGAGTCTCAGATCGGCGCGGAATCATCTGAAGAGTCTATTCGAAACATGGACAAGATCCGGGAGCAGATGGAGTCGATTGAAAAGAACATGGACAATCTTTTGGACAAAAGCCAAATGATGGTTCAGGTTGTGGGCTTTGCAGATGAAATCGCCCTGCAATCGAAAGTGCTTTCGGTTAATGCGGCAATTGAAGCCGCTAAAGCAGGTGACCGTGGTCAGGGATTCTCTGCGGTGGCCCGGGAAGTCAAAACCCTGGCTAATCAGTCAAAAGAGGCGACAAGGCAGGTCAGGCAGATACTCAAGGAAATTCAAAAATCAATTTCTGATGTAAGGCAGTCGGTAGTTCTGGGAAATGAAACGGTGGAGCTTGCCTGTGAACAATGCCGCAGTACAGCAGATTCAATCAACGGCCTAGATGAGAGTGTTGCAAAATCGCGTGATGCGGCTGAGGCTATTATGAACTCCAGTATCGATCAGGTGCAGGGGATCATGATGATTTCACACGCAATGAGTGATATACAGGCAGCTTCGGAGTATAACTCAAGCAGCTTGAATGACTTACAGCTTGAAGCGCAGAAATTGAATTCTATAAGCAAAGAAGTTATAGCTGAGCTGGCGAATTTTCAAAAACTTGTCGAGCAGCTTGCAGCTGAATGCTTGATTTTTGAGCCGGATAAATCAGGAGGCTGAGCATGCTTGTTCTTTTCTGGACTGCTGATTTTTTTTGGGTGCCGACTTGCGAGCTGAAAAAGGAGATGAAGAGGCTATGAGGGAAGACCAGCAAAATCGTCTGGATAGTCTGCCCATAAGTTTGGCTGATCGCTTGATAGCCTTCTTTTATCGCATGATTGCTTTGATGGCAGTGCTTGCGGTTGTTACTTATATCTTGATGAAAGATGACCCAAATGCGATGCTGGTTTCATTTGCGCTCATGATTGCCTGTGCCATCGGAATAGGTTTTGAAACCTTGAGCTGGCTAAAAAGAGATCTTATCGGTCCTTTGAATAAGATCAGCCTGGCTGTGAGCCAGCTTGTGGAAGGAGATTTGAGTGTTACGCTTCCTGCCGTCGGCTCTCTAGACGAACTAGGCGTGATGGTAAAGAGCTTCGAGAAACTCATCGATCAGTTGAAAGACGACAGGCAGCAAATTGCAGATGCAGTAGGCGTGCTTTCTTCATCCGTGATTCAGATTGTGAAATCAACAAGTGCTGCGGCTGATGGAAGTTCAGATACGGCGGCCACCGTTACTGAGACTACGATTGCCGCGGAGCAAGTTAGACAAACTACCATGATTGCCACCGAAAACAGCCGCTTTGTGGCTGATCTCGCCGAAGAAACAGCCAAAGTCTCGCTTGAAGGAAGGCAGGCTACTGAAGATACTCTTGGTCAGATGACCCGGATGCGTGAGCAGATGGCCACGATTGCCGATGGCATGTCGGGCTTGCTCGAAAAAAGTCAGGCAATTGTCGAGATCACAAGCACGGTGGATGATCTGGCTCAGCAATCTAATTTGCTTGCTGTAAACGCAGCAGTGGAAGCTGCCCGTGCAGGTGAGCTCGGCCGGGGTTTCTCAGTTGTGGCCCAGGAAGTCAAAGCGCTTGCTGCTCTTTCCAAAGAGGCAACAGCCGAAGTAAGAAGAATCCTCGATGATATTCAGAAAGCAACTGCCGCTTCGGCCCAGTCAATTGAGCAGGGCCGCAGCATGGTGGAAGCTGCCGTCAAGCAGTCGTCGGAAGCCGGAAATGCTATTGATGCACTTACGCGCAGTGTTGCCGAAGCAGCAAGTGCTGCTTCGCAAATTGCTGCAGCGAACCAGGAACAACTTGTGGGCATCGACCAGGTAGTAACTGCGATGCAGGGTGTTCAGAGTTCAATGAGACAGCATGCTGAAGCCAGCCGCCAGATTGATCTGGCAGCCCAAAATCTTAACGCAATCCGAAATCTATTGCAGGGCCTCATGAATAAGTACAAGATCTAATAAGTCTCATCAAACCCGGCTCGCTTGACAATCCGGTCCGGCTCCCTTAGGCTAGCTTCAGTATATTTTTGACATGAGGGTGGCAAAAGTTTATGCCAATTCGACCTGACTTACTAGTCTGCTCAATTTTAATTTCGGGAATCTTTTTTACAGCCGTACCTTTATCGGCTCTTGCTCAGACAATAAAGCGAAATCCAGATGGAACCGTCGAGGTAAGCGATGACGAAACGACGCTTGCGCCTCAGCCGGTATCAACGTCATATAAGAAATCTGCCGCCGGGAAATCTTCAAAAGCCCCTGCAAAACGCGGAGCCGCAAGCGGGAGAATCCCGGCCTATACTAAGAAAATGGGCGGAGTCACGGTTCATCGAAACCCAGATGGAACCATAGAAGTTGTCGACAACGAAATGAAATCGGCTCCCGTTTCACGAACTTCAGGCAGAAAGGGCGGCACAAGCTATGGAAATGGTGTAGCGCTTACCAGGCACCCGGATGGCCGGGTAGATGTGCACGATACTACAATGTCGACCCATGGAAGTTCGGGCTCAAGAGCTGCGGTAAAGAGTGGCCGGGTCGGCGCATACAAAGCAAATCACGGTGATGTTTCGGTCAAACGGAACGCAGACGGCACAGTAGAAGTGACCGATACAAGTAGCAGCACCCGCAGGAAATAAGTTCAGTGTGCCTGGATAAGTTCAGTGCGCCTGGTCAGTGCGCCTGGATAAGTTCAATGCGCAGCGTCCTGGCCCGTTGTATTTGCATCTTTCTCTGACGAGTTGATCATCTGCACCATCCTGTCCATTTGCTGCCTCGCTCTGGCCGGCGGATTTAGGCTGAGACCGTTTGAAACGGCTTCTCTTGCTTCAAGATATCGCTTTTGTTCAATCAGAACATTTGCCAGTCCTTTCCAGCCGGCCCAGCTCTGACTGTTCAGTCTTACGCAATTTCTGTAACTTTCTTCGGCATCTTTAACCAGGCCGCCTTTAGCTTCTATGGCTCTGCCGATTTCCAGGTGCGCCCTTGGCTGGAATTGGTATAATGCAAGCGATGCTTTGAAATGAGCGATTGCTTCGTCCCATCGCTGGGCTTTCATCTTGTCCATGCCGGCTCTGAATTCGGGCACGGACTCTTTCCAGGCATCAATACTGCCTTCGCCTGGAAATTTACTCAGATTTACCGGCTCCTCAAGTTCTTCCTGGGCTTTTCCCTTGCCTTTTTCCTTGCCTGCATTCTTTTTGTGAGTATTCTTATTTTGAGCAATCAGCATGGTTTTGCCGGAACTCCGAACTGCTTCGCTTCCGATAGTTAGTGCTGCTGATTGATCCCCGGCTCGGGCTGAACCGGGTAAAACGGCGGCAGCCACAATTGCAATAAACAAAGCAGCCGGTGAGCTAATGCGCATAGACTTTCTCCTACAACTCCAGATAAAGATCTTCCACATCCTGAATCAATCCAAAAGATTGTGAAATAAAATTTCCGCCCTCGGATTAATTTGAGAACTCTTGTCTGAATTAAGTTCTAGCCCAGGTTAATCTGATGCTGTTTAAAATGCAGGTAAATGTCGTTGTTCAATTCGCTTTTCAGCCGGTTTGTCGCAGCACTTACGAAGTCTTCCGTAGCTATTCTGATTGTCAACTTAAGCTTGCCGGCCTCAAAAGACTCGAGCAAAACCTCAGGGGCCGGCTCCGACTTCACGCGTGGATTTTGCTTCGTGCTGTTCAAAACAATCTCTTTGACCTGGCTCAGGTCATTGTCTGCCGAGACGACAATTGGAATAGTCAAAATTATGTCCTTTGTTGAGTTCGACCAGTTGCAAACTCTTTGATCCATAAAATCCATATTGGGCACGATAATATCGATGTGATCATCGGTATGAATCGTGGTCGAGCGCAGGGCTATGCGTGTGATATCACCTGTGGTGCTGCCTATTTGAACTCGATCTCCGATTTTGACCGGTCGTTCAACCAAAATCATGATACCGCCGGCAATGTTCTTTGCAATTGATTGCAAACCAAGGCTGAGACCAAGACCAAGTGCGCCGGCTACAACCGTGAGCGCCGTCATTTCGATTCCGGCAGTGTTCAAGATGATCACGCCGCCTATGCCTACAAAGCTGTAATGACAGAGCATGCTGAAAAAATGCTGCATGTGCCTGTCCAGCTTGCTTTGTTGCAACAGTTTTTCAAGAAGCCGCTGTTGCAGAATACGCGAAACGTATATCAAAACAGTAAAGAGCAATACAATATATAAAAGCATTGCCAGGGTTACTGTGGTTTTGCCTATTGGTAAAAGTGGCAGGTTGAGGACATATAGAATTGTCTGGAGAACTTTATCCATTAGATAGAAATTTATTCTTTGCCTTTTGGCTGCTCCGGAAGACCTTATTATGACTTATTATTGATTGATTGCTTGCGATTTAGCCCGCGATTTTAGCATGCTTTCGTTTGAATATGCTTTTAAGGAGCAGCGCCTGTGGATCTCAGAGTCTCTTCTCTTCATGTTTATCCTATCAAGTCCTGCCGGGGCATTGATCTCGATCATGCTGAGATAGGCAAACGGGGTATTCTTTATGACCGGTCATTTTTGCTTGTAGATGATTCCGGCAGCATGTTGACGCAGCGAGATATCCCCGGGCTTGCTCTGGTAGAGGTCAAACTTGATTCAGTTTCAGATTCCGATAACAGGTTTCTTCTATCGGCGCCATCAATGACTGAATTTGAGCTGAAAATTTCTGGCACCGGAAAACTAAGCGAATGTCAGGTGTGGGATGACAGTTGCAAAGGTATGGATCAGGGTGAAGAAGTCGCGTCCTGGTTTACTGAATACACCGGACGCGCCTGCAGGCTGCTTGCATTTCCTGATCAATTCGTAAGACCTGTCAATCCAAAATACGCAAGTGCCGGGCACGAGCTTGCCTACGCGGACGGCTTTCCATTTTTGCTTGTTTCGCAGGCTTCTTTAGATGACCTCAACAGCAAGCTCGAGTTTCCTGTATCTATGACAAGGTTCAGGCCGAATATTGTAGTTAGTGGCTGCGATGCATTTGCGGAAGACCAATGGAAGCGTATTGCCATCGGCGCTCTCGAATTTGAGATTGTAAAACCCTGCGCCCGTTGCGTGATCGTAACGATTGATCAGGATGACGCGGTTGCCGGTAAAGAACCTCTGCGCACGCTGGCTTTATATAGAAAACAAGCTAACAAGATTCTATTCGGACAGAATCTTGTTCATCATGCTTGTGGAAGCATATCAGTTGGTGATCAAATTGAAGTGCTGAAGTGCTGAGTTGATCTCAGATTACGAATCCACGCAAGAGCATAGAGCCAGCTCAAAGATCAAGTTTTGATAAATCCAGGACTGATGGTGGTTTTGAAAGAAGCGCAGATAGGATCTGTATGTCTTCAACATCGCAAGTGAGGACTGCATAGCGTTTTTCTGACGCAGCAAGTACAACATTGGCGTCTACGATATCATTTGCATTGGCTTTTCCGCAGAGTTCTCCAACATTCTTTGCGGATTTTTCTGACAGGATCTCCACGCTGCAGGACTTCAGCACAAGCGAAATTTTGACATTTCCAGTACCTCGCCAGGATTGAGCCAACACGGTGGCTGGAACTATCAAATCAAGTCCCTGCTGCAACGACTTCTTCCAGAAGGCCCAAAATCTTCGGTCGTTCTTATCCGCCAGGATCAGCGCTCCGGAATCCAGAATTACTCCGACGAGTTTGCTAGCCATAGCTCTACCGCCTCTAGCTCTGCTTCTCCAATTTCGCCAAATTCTGCTTCATACTCCTTGAGCGCCTGAATAGCTGAGCGTCTCCTTAAACGGCGTGCTGCAGCTTCGGCAATCCAAGCTGAAACCGAACTTTGCTCGTGTTCGGCCGCTGCTGTGATAGCTTTAGCCAAATCTATCGGAAGGGATATTGCAATTTTTTTTACATTGGCCATGCGTGTTATCATACCACGGTATGACTGGTCGGGCAACGCTTTCTTGCGAGAATTCTAGTTGCTTGAAGATTCTGCTTGCTTGCAAATTCTGCTTGCTTGCAAATTCAATTTCAGTAGCCACGATAGTCTGAATTTTGCCCTCTCCTCATCAGGGTTTGACCGGCAATACATGAATTGCTTTAATTACGAGCTCTACTTGATCACCCTCTTTTAGTCCCATCTCTTTGACCGACTCGGTAGTTAGAACAGAAGCCATCTGGCTGGGTCCGTCTACCTGAAACTTTACCAGTGACATGATCTCGTCGCTTTTCACATTGGTTACCTTTGCAACAATTTTGTTTCTGGCACCGTAAGTCATGGCAATCTCCTCTTGTGATTTGGAATTCGGCATATATTCTAGAGCCGTTTTGCAGGAATTCTGTCATCCTTTTGCTTCTTTTTGCTATTGAAAATTTAGATCGGGTTCTGCCTGCTTCAGCGAATTAATCTGCGGATTTAATCTTGAAAGCTGCTCTTTCTTTCTTTCTTTCTTTCTTACCTGCATTTTGCAGTCTTCTCATTTTTTGATCTGAGCACTTGGCTAGAATGGATTAAAATATGGAGTTTTGCCTTGAAAAAATCAAGTTCAGGTCCAAAGAAGAGAAAAGACGCTGCTCTGCTTCCTCGCCTGTGGTTTTTGGGTGGCATAGTTCTGCCCCTTTGCCTGCTGATTTTTGAATCTACGACACACTTTTGTGCCAAGCACTTTTTCGATCCTTTTCCATCGAACGGCCACGTCTTGCTCTTTCTCTTAATTCCGGCAAGCAACCTCATGGTCTGGCTAAGCCAGCATAAGGACAGCTCTCCGCATTACGGGACTTTGGCTCTTACAAGCGGTATGGCTGCCGGGATCGGTATCATGTACGCATTCATGTTCTTGCCGATCATGGGCCTGTCATTGCTATTTACTTTATGCGGCATTGGATTGCTCGGGCTGGCGCCGGCACTGTCGCTTCCCTGCACTATTTATAGCGGCAAGATATTGAGCAAGCTGGCTCTTGCCGGCAATACATACTTTGACCCTCATCAGGTCAAACACATCGGGCATCTGCTTATACTGGTTATGGTGATCTCATTAGAGCTGCCTTCGACTTTGACGCGCATTAATCTGAGCCTGGCAGACAATCCAAAGACATCGCTTTCCGGAATAAACTGGCTGCGGCAGTTCGGCAATCAGGAAGTAATGTTGAGAGCCTGCTACGAGCGATCCGGCCGCGCCACCGATATTGTCGGCTCGCTCTACGAATGCACCCGTCCGCTGCCGATTGATCATGCTCGCAGTATCTTCTACAAAGTGACAGGCAAGCCATTTAACTCGGTTCCAATTCCGACCTCGGCGCGCTCAACTATTCAACATGCCGGACTCGCTCGTGACATAGCAGGGGTCAACGAGTCCGTTCAGGATGAATTCGACCTCGATAGCGAGATTGCAGGTGAGCTTGTAAGCGGAATTTCCAGGGGCTTGCTCTTAAAAGAAAAGCAGATTCAGCCGCATATCGATGCTGACGCCGGTCTGGCGAATTACCAGTGGTCATGCACTTTCATAAACAACTCCAAATATGATCGCGAAGCTCGCTTCAAGCTCCTGCTGCCGGCAAAGGCCGTTTTGACAGCAGCAAGCCTGACTGTTAATGGTAAAGAACGGGAAGCCAGGATCTTGTTGAGAGAAAAGGCAAGAACTGTTTATGTGCAGCAAGTAAAGCGCAGAACCCAGAATCCGCTTCTAGTAAGCCAGTGTGCAGCTGATGAAATGCTTGTCCAGTGTTTCCCTGTTAAAACCGGGCAAGCTGTAAAGGTAAATCTCAGTCTTGCAAGCCCGCTTGAGCTTTCTGCAGACAAGGGCACGGCACTGCTCGGGCTGCCGCTTATTATCGAAAAGAACTTTGAAGACCTTAGCGATGATGCAGCAGGTGCCGCCACCGCAGCAGATGCCGGGGCGGGGGCCATAAAATCCAACTCAATCAAAACAAGCAGAGATAAAACCTGCAAAATAGCATTCACGCCCGATTCATTTAGACCTGGACAATTTATTGCATACAAAATTCAGTCTGAGCAAAATCCACTGCCAAAATCGCTGACAGTGATTGTCGATGGTTCGGCAGGCATGAAAGAATCAATCAAAGAGATAGTTGCAGGATTAAGAGAGCTGCCTGCTTCTATTTTCGTGGATTTGATTGTGCAGGCGGATCAAAAACAGTTACTTTGCACGCATAAATCTTCATCCGAAAAGGAATTCGCACAAGCGCTGCAGGCGCTGGACTCGATGCCGATGCCCGGCGGGCAATCCGATACTGTCACAGTTACGGAAGCTTTGAAAAAATCGCAATCAGGTGAAGACGCCGCGGTTCTCTGGGTCCATGCTGCACAGCCCCTGCCCGCCAGCAAGGATCTGATAGCTCCGTTTCTGAAATCCGCTTCGCTTCGGCTTTATGATTTTCCGGTTACTGCCGCTCCAAATGAGCTGCTGGAAGGACTCTACTCACCTTCTTTAGTTCGAGTGTCCAGGCTTGAAAGCATAAGCGCGGATTTGAAGCGGCTCTATGCCAGCTGGGTTCCAAATAAAGAAGTCAATGCCGAGCCTGAGCCGGAGCAGCAGGATCAATTCACGGCGCTTCCGGAATGCGAAGCGCCCGAGACGTTTAGAGATGGCTCGAAGCAGGGGCCCGCCAGCCTTGCCCAGATCTATGCTTACCAGAGAATCCTGAATTGTATTTACGGAAATGCTCCTGGTGATCAAAATGCTCGTCGTGATGAAATTTCTAGTCGTGATGAGAATGTACGTCCTGATCAAAATGCTCGGCCTGCTGCAAATGATGCAGCTGCAGACGAAGCCAAAGAACTGGCACGAGACTATCACCTGGTCAGCCCCGTTTCCAGTGCAGTTGTGCTTAATGAAAATCCGTCCAGAGAAGAAAAAGTTGCAACTGCAGTTTCGCCCGAGCCGGAAACCTGGCTCTTGTTGCTGATTGCATTTGCATTTATGGCCGCAATTTATTTGAAGCAGAAAAAAGAGGCATTTGCAAAATGAACATGCTTCTTGCTTCCTGCAGGAAAGAATTTCCTGGTTTTCTGCAAGTTGCCTCGGCGCAAGTGGCAGCGGCCGCTTTGAGTTTCTGGCCCGTTTGGTCATGGGCGCTTCAACTGCTGAAGACCTCGGATGAGGATATTCTAGGACTGATTTCGCTTCTTACTTTTCTGGCTCTTGCATGGCGTCGCTCGCAAACAGTCGATATGGTTTCGCCTCCCTCAGCCAGTGGCGAAAGTACAGAGCGAACTCTATTTACGAAAGCGGATCTTTTCCTGACACTCGCTTTGTTTGGTCTCTATTGCCTGTCTCTGGCTTTTGCCCCGCAGGTGGTATCGGCTCTTTTAGCGCTTACTATTCTTGGCTCTTGCTTGCATCGAGCAGGCAAGCTGAGCAAACCCAATGCGGGAGACTGGGCGCTGCTCTTATTGGCAGTTCCGCTTTTGAGTTCACTGAATTATTACTGCGGCTATCCTTTGCGAATCCTGGCGGTTAATATTGCCGGACTCATGCTCAATTTTTCAGGGCTGGCAGTAAGTGTAGAGGGCACAGAGCTCGTTTCGGCAAGCTCCGTAGTTGGTGTTGATCCTGCTTGCAGCGGCATTAAGATCTTGTGGATTGATCTTTACCTGGCTGCGGCGCTTGCCAGCTACTTCCGCCTCAGTAAAGGCAGCTCCGCCAAAGTCCTTTCCGCATCAATTATCATCGCAGTTTTTGCAAACGCTATAAGAGTAAGTTCGCTTTTTTATCTGGAATCCGGAATCATCTCGGTGCCTCAACTCTTTCACAGTGCCGTTCATTCAGGTATCGGTGCGGCGTCTTTTGCTGCATCGGCAGGGCTGCTCCTCTTTCTCGGGCTGCAAGAATCGCACGTCAGTTCCGGGCAGTTACATTTGCTTAAGACAAGAAAACAAGAATCAGCCGGCGCTAAATTCAGCGCTTTTGCCACTTCTGTCTTCTTCCTTGCCTGCCTGCTTGCAGCGCTTGCGCCTCTGCTTTTGCAGCAAGCCTGTAACAACAGTGCCGCAAACAGAACTGCAAAGATCTTCGGCGGCTGGCCGCATACTTTTGAAGGAAAGCCGTTAAAACAGCTTACTTTATCTGAGGCCAACGAACGATTCGCACGCAGTTTTCCGGGCAAAATAGCAGTGTTTAGCGACGGCAAGCGGCGCATAGTTTTTAGATGGGTAAGCGAAGCCAGCAGGCAGCTACATTCAGCTGCAAGCTGCTACCAGGCAAGCGGCTATCAGATAAGACATTTGCCGCCATTTTTAGATGAGCAGGGGCGGAAGTGGGAAAGTTTCAGAGCCGAAAAAGGAAGTGAAAAACTGAAGGTTCGAGAGCGGCTTTATGACCAAAAGGGTAATAGCTGGCCGGATGCTTCAAGCTGGTACTGGGCAGCAATACTCAAAGAGACAAGCGGACCCTGGAATCTTATCTCTGTGGCAGAACTATGCAGCAATGATGCCAGCACGGACAATTAGATAGATCTGTTTTAAAAATCTATCTAAAATCACTCTTGCTCGCTTATCTTTGCCTGTCTCAGTACGCTTCTTACGATACTTGCAGAAAGCTGCTGGTAATGAGGCAAAATTGCAGTAAGTATTTCGCTTTTACTGCGCTTTACGAATTTGGCGTGGTTGCCCAGCTGTTTGACTTCGTCAAAGCCTGCTGCTTCAAGCTTGAAACGCAGTTTTCTGAAGCTGGTTCCGGAAAGTTTGTCGCTCATTCGAAATCTACTTCTGTTTTCTGTTTTCTGTTTGCTTTTTCTTGAGACAACTCAAAACCCCACCGCATTATCGTAGCACCCGGAAAAATCAAAAGTGCTTCTTCCGGGCTTGAAGCAAAGGCGCTGCAGCTTGTGCTGGTTGGAAATTGAAGCTGCAGGCGCATTGCTTCTTGCAAGTTCTCAAAAGCCTCTTCAGGCGTATTGCCCTGGCTTGCAATGTCGATTTCGAGGCACTGTGCAATTTGCCAGCCGTCTTCTTCAAAAATTATTGCTGAAAAAGACTTCTGCATTGCATATCTCTATTTGCTTCTTGCTCTGGCAGGAATTCTTTGAAGAAAAATACTCTTGTATGACTCTTCGTTGAATCCGATCAGAAGCTGATCTTGCACTTTCAGGCAGGGAGCGCGCAAATTGCCCGTCGGACCGAGCAGTGCGTCTATTAGCTCTTGTTCGGATGGCTTGTCCGCCCACTTTATGTGTGTGACTTTCTTGCCTTTGAAACTGTAAATCTCACTTACTGATTTTGCAAGTACAAGCGCTTCTTTTTTGCCCATGCTTTCTTTGCGTGCATCAGTTAAATGTTCAGTTTCAATCTTGTTTTGCTCAAGAAACTCTTGAGCTTTTACACAGCTGTTTCAACCTTTGCGGTGATATTGCCAGTTAAGTTTAGTCATTATTTTAGACCTCCCTGACGAACTTCCTTTGAAGCTCAAATGATAAGGCCCGCAGCCACCCGCCTTCAGTAATTTAGTCTAAGATATGCTCAGATGAAATAAATGATTCGGGGCTAAAATCGGCTTTCGTGCTAAGCTTTCACGCTACAAAGACCGTTCTGGAGACCTATTGTCATGGGGCTTAAACTATTAATTGCTGCTTTTTCTTGTTCGCTGCTAGTCTCTATGCAGGCTGCTCAAGCCGAAAATGAAACGGCCGCTGCAGAAAACGCACAAAAAGCTGGCGAAGCCGAACCAGCCTTGAGACCGGCATTGAAAGAAGCTGAGCAGTCGACACAGGCAGTTTCAACTGGCGACAAGCAAGACAGGTCTATTCAGGCAAAGGACAGAAGCGGTTCGCTCAGGTCGCCTGTCGGAACTCCACAAAGCACTGCCACAGACATGAATCAGCTTGCGTCTCCCCATGGCATACTGCACAAGTCAAGCGGGCACAAGCGAGGTCTGATTGCAAGAGCATTGGGTGGGGCGGCCTCAGATGCCGGACATGCAGCAGTGGCTGTAGTAGGCAGCCTGGTCATGAGCCAGGGTATTGATCTTCCACCTGACAGCAACAGCAATCCTGAATGGCCAAGCCCTAATATTTATCGCAAAGGCCTGTATACGGTCGAATGGGCAGATGGCTCCCTGGCAAAAATAAGCCATCTGCCTGATGGAAGCCTGCAAATACTCGGGTCCGGGCACAGATTTATCTTGCAACCGGAAGGAGAGGGCACTTATGCGATGTTCGGTGACTATGGCACGATGGCTACCGTAACTCCCAGACCCGGCGGCGGTTATACAATAACAAAAGCGGACGGTACAGTAGAACAGGTTCTGCCGCGTGCCGGTGGAGGCTTTGTAGTATCGGGCAAGCATGGAGTACTTGCGACAATATTGCCGGGAGTGGACGGGTCCAAACATATCAGAGGTTCCGGCTACTCCTCCGGCCTTATGACGCTTGACCGCTGAAGTTCAGATCTAAGACCGCTGAATTGGTGAATTGCTGATCTAAGACCGCTGAATTGCTGATCTAAAACCGCTGACTCCAAAGACTGCTGAACTAAGTTATGACCGCTGATCTTAAAAAAGTCTTCTCTCCTAAAGCAAAAGTGCTCATATTCATGGCTCTGGCCCTGGGTCTGCTTCTTATAGGAATACGGGCTTACAGAGCAGGCCAGCAAGAATACAAAGATCAATCGCTTCGCTGTATCAGAGATCTTTCATACGTGCCTTCAAGCAACGATCCGTTTCAGACCCTGGATCTTTATATTCCCAAAAAAGCCAGAGCAAAGCCAATACCTGTGATCGTCTGGATTCATGGTGGTGCCTGGATGGCCGGCGATAAGAATCATCCGCCTGCAGACCCGCTCCTGGCAGAAGGCTATGCAGTGGCCAGCTTGAACTACAGGCTTTCAGATAAACACCCGCATCCGGCCCAAATTTTTGACTGCAAAGCAGCAGTGCGCTTTTTGCGTGCTCATGCAAAAGAGTTTGGGCTCGATCCCGGACGCATAGGCGTATGGGGACATTCAGCAGGAGGGCATCTTGCGGCGCTTTTAGGCACAAGCGCCGATGCAAAAAATCTGGAAGGCGAACTCGGCAATAACAATGAATCAAGCAGAGTTCAGGCTGTGGCCGAATGGGCTGGTCCGACTGATCTGGGCAGCTGTGCCAGCCAGGCGCCGCCCAATTGCAAGATAGATTTCAAGTCGCCTACCAATCCCATTGCAGTGTTTATGGGCACCGCTCAGTCTCCGGCGGCATATTTGGAAGCCAGCCCCATAAGTTATGTAAGCAGCGACGACCCGCCGTTTTTTGTACTGCATGCCGAAGATGATGATGTAGTCCCGGTTGGCCAGGCCTTCGAGCTTTGCTCTTTCTTGAAGAAAAAGCAGGTGCCGCTTACTTGTGTAATCAGTGCTGGTGGCGGCCATGCGCTCAGCAAGCCGGACTTCTTCTACCAGACACTCCGCTTTTTCAATAAACATCTCTGAAAAAAAAGGCACCGGATTCAGTGTTGCACTCGTAATTCCTTGCCAAGCAAGGGATTACCTGAAGGTGCCACTTGACAGCGCACCGCTTTTGATACTAAAATATTCTTAACCATGCTAAGTAGTCGGACCGGGGTTCCTGTCCGGCAGATGGTTTTCTTAAATTACGGGTACAAGACAATGAAACAAATAGATCTGATCGCCATGGTTCTGCTTCTGATCGGAGGCATCAACTGGGGCTTGGTGGGCGCGTTTAACTACAATGTGGTTGCAAATCTTCTTGGAGATGCAAGCACAATGACGCGCATCGTATATGGACTTGTCGGACTCTGCGCCCTTTATAGCGCTTACAAGTTCATGCAGAAAAAAGCAGCCTGAGCTGAACGCAAGGCCTGAAGCGCCTGAATAAGCGGCGGAATAAGCGCCCGGGGAAGCAATGACAAAGCGCTTCTTCAAGGGAGAATTTCAATTCACATTCATCTGTGAACGGGGGCGTATTTTCGTGGTTTTTCTCGGGGATTTTTCTTGAGAGGATTTTTCTTGAGAGGAAATTTCTGGAAAAGATTTCGCCGGCAGTTTTTCTTGGAAGTTATTCGAGCCGCAGTGCTTCGCTCTTGTGCCCGTATAAACATGATTTTTCACGACTGCTGCCAGGCTCGTCTCTAGTAAGAGGCGAGCCTTCTACTGTTCAAATGTTTTTGCTTCTAGAACAAACAGGAGCTAATTGCCGGCATTGATCCCGAACAGGATTATTTTGAGAATTTCCAGGAATTCAGGTCTAAAATATTCCCGTAAGGGAATAATAAATTTGAAATACACTCCCGTACGGTAATATTCTGCTTTGGATCGAAGCTAGAATCTAGTAATATTACCGTACGGTAATGGAACTTGGTAACTGGCAATGAGAAAAAGAATTGATTCTCTAGATGAGCTTGCTAAATTCATCAGAAAACATCGAAAGACTATCGGAATAACTCAGGCGGAACTCGCCGGCGCATCCGGATTGGGCGTACGTTTTATCGGGGATCTGGAAAGAGGCAAGCCGACCTGTGAGATTGGTAAGACACTGCAAGTTTTGGCCATGCTTGGTATTGAATTGCAACTGGAAACGCGAACAGAAACAGATGAGTAAGGAGCTTGATGTTTATCTTAACGCCGAATTGATCGGGTATCTGGGCTTAGATTCCGAACACAAAATGGTGTTCAGCTACAGTCGGGAAGCCACGAGGCCGATATCAGTGGGAATGCCGCTGGCACAGAAGCAGTTTGCTCACATGCACTGTGAGGCATTTTTTGGCGGACTGCTCCCGGAAGGATTTGAAGCAAGGAAAGCGCTTGCCAGACGCTTTGGCATAAGTGTGGACAACATTTACAGTCTTTTGCGTTCTATTGGTGCCGAATGTGCAGGTGCGCTATCAATTGTTGAATCTGGGCTAACTCCGCCGCCGGAAGGGGCAGAAAGTATGCTTCCACTTTCACAGGCAGAATTAGCTCAGCATATTCGCGAGTTGCCAAAGCGTCCATTGTTCGTCGGTATAAATGGAATACGGCTTTCGCTTTCCGGCGTCCAGGACAAAGCCGCAGTATCTGTGGTGGCTGACGGTATCGGTGTGCCTGTAAGCGGTCCAACTACTCACATTCTCAAGCCGGACTTGAGGCATGCACCAGGCGCTATCTATTGTGAATATCTGTGTATGAAAACAGCCGCCCGGCTCGGAATCGATGTGGCTGGCGTGAAACTTGCAAAAGCTGAGGATCAAGTTTACCTTCTGATTGAAAGATTCGACAGGAAGCGTTCGAAGGAAACGCAAAAACTTCTGCGAGTGCATCAGGAGGATTTTTGCCAGGCTCTGGCAATACCTTCAAGAAAGAAGTACCAGGAAGACGGCGGTCCGAAATTGTCCGAATGCTTTGCCCTCCTGAATAAAACCGCCGTGCCTGCAAAAGAGCGTTCCAAGCTACTAAGTGCGGTGATCTTCAATTTCCTTGCCGGGAATATGGATGCTCACGCAAAGAATTATTCATTGCTGCACAGCTTTCAAGGAATTTGTCTTGCCCCATTGTATGACGTACTTTGCACTCTGGCGTTTCCGGAATTTTCGAGAAAACTCGCGATGGAGATTGGGGATTATGACGAGCCAAAAGACATATTCGCCTATCAATGGAGAACACTTTGTGAGGACATAAAATATTCATTTCCGGCATTCAAGAAACTCGCAAAGCGCTACTATACGAACTTGCCGATGGAATTACAGAAAGAATACAGTCAGATGCAAGCGTCTGGTTGGTCTCACTCATCCTGCGAACTTGCCTTAGAAATTATCCAGGCGAACTGCCAGGAGATGAGAACTCGCCTCCAGACCTGATGGAGCTTTCGATTAGGCCTTTCTGTAAAACTCTAGTGACAGGTGCTATTCTTTCTGATTTTAGATGGGCTATGGGGGGGGGATCGTGGCTAGAAGAAAAATTCCAGGACTATCTGGCTTGAGCTTGCTACTAGTCTTCCATCTTTCGACTGGCTTCTGGACTTGCCCTGTTTTTGCCTCTGCCTCTTCGGCTTCGTCCTGGATAAGTGCCGGAAACAACTTACTTGCCACAAATGACCTGCAGGGTGCCAAAAAGGCATTTGAGCAGGCTGTTAAAGCTGAGCCGACAAATGCGGATGCCTGGCTCTTATTTGGAAGCGCTTGTTTGAAATTGAAAGCATATTCAAAGGCAAAAAACGCTCTTGAAAAGTCCGCTTCATTGAGCCCCAGAGCAGAAGTTTATTTGCAGCTCTCGTCATGTTACGAAGAGCAAAGGCAGCTGAAAAAGGCCCAGAGTTATTGTGAACAGGCAAGCAGAATTGCTCCGAGCTCAGTTGATGCCTGGACAAAACTGGTTCAGATTTATTTGAAGTCAAAACAACAAGAGAAGGCGGCTAAAGCAATTGAGAAACTTACAGACCTGCAGCCCAAAAATGCATACTGGTGGGATTTGCTCGGGGAGACCCACTTGCAGAATCATAGTTATGAAAAAGCAGAGCATGCTTTTTGCAAGTCGCTGGACCTAAAGCCGAATAATTTTGCAGCCTGTTTGGGCCTGGCGCGGGCGCTTGCAGATCAAAAACGCTTTGCAGAAGCCAGAGCATTTGCAGTAAAAGCAAGTTCAATGCCGGAGGCTTCCGGTTTGTTTGCGAAAAAGGTTAAAGACACTCTTTGTGCAATTGATTCGGGAGTGGAACCTGATGGAGCTGCTGGGGCTTTGCTTGCTGTAGCTAAGAAGGAAAGTAATGAAAAAACAAAAGAGAAGCTGGATTCTCTTTTGGAAAAACAGGATCGAAGCTCTTCAGATGAGAAAGCAAAGAAAGGCAAAACCGAAACTAAGAAAAAGCAACGAAAGCAAGAGAATGCAAAACAAGACGACCAGAGCAAACTAGAAATTGCATCAAGAATTCCTGCGCCAGCCCCAGCAATCAAAAAGACAAAGCTCACGGTTGAGCAACTAAAGGTCGAAATTAAAGCCGCTGTTGCCAGTAACGATTTTCCAAAAATAGTCGAACTGGCGAATCTAGGAATTGAGGCAAACGAAAAAGATTACTACTTCTGGTGGGAGCGAGGATATGCAAGTGCCAGAATGCGCAAATTTGACGATGCGCTAAGAGACCTCGATAAAGCACGTTCGCTAAAGCCGGGAGATTTTGGCCTTACCCAGGACATGGCGGCAGTCTTGTTTAACATGGGCAATTTTTCTGCCGCACTGCCATATTATGATCAATTACTGGCTAAACAGCCGCAGCAACTTTCATTTTTGATTGATAAAGGGAAATGCCTGCAGGCGCTTTCAAGATACAACGAAGCCGCAGTAGTATTCGACCAGATACTGAAGCTCGATCCGAAACGGCATGATATTGCATATGAGGCTTCATTTTGTTTGTTTAAAATGGGCCGTTATGACAATTCAATAAATCTTCTAACTAAGCTTATCGGCAATCAAGCGCAAAATGACAGGGCTCTCGAGCTTCGCTGCCGTTCTTATCTGGCTGTGGGACAAAATGTTAAGGCTTACGATGATATAAAAGCCGCTCAGAAAATCGCGCCAGCAGTTGCGGGCTATTATATGCTGGAGGCAGAAATCTGTGCGAAACTTGCAAAGCCGCGGGGTGCGCTGCAAGCAATGATAAGCGCTCATGACTGGTTTCATGGGGACAAAGATTTTTTCGAGCAAAGGATGAGAACTTATGCACTAGTGCTACTGAACTCAGCAAATGCCAGGCTTGCTAAAAACACCAGCGATATTAATGCCTATGATGACGCGGCCCTGGCAAATATCTGCTTGAAAGACTACGTCCGCGCAATTCAGCTTGCAAATAAAGCTATTTCGCTCGGGGCAAATAACGTAATACTCTATCGAACCCTTGGAAAGGCGTATTACGAAAGTGAGAAATATGAAGACGCTTACAACGTATTCAGCAAAGGCCTGCTTATTGATCAAGGCGATCTAGACTGCCTGTTCCAGAGAGGCAGGTGCTGTTACTTTTTAAAGGGACGGGAGGCTTCCGGCGTCCAGGATTACCTCAAGTATTTAGATATCGGAAAACAAAGCGATCTCCATGTTGCCTATTCAAATTTAGGCGGCTTGCAAATTATTCTCAAGCAGTATGATCTTGCAAGAAGCAATTTTGAGAAGTGTTTGAGTATAGCGCCACGCTACTCGTTGGCAAAATATAAGCTCAGCGTTGTTGCCGAAAGAGAAGGCAAAATGGATGAAGCCTTCGAGTGGTTAGAGCGTTACCGCCAGGATGCTCCGGATGATGTAGATACATATCTTCGAAAAGCATATTTATACACGAAAGTTCACGATTGGAACCAGGCACTTGCTCAGTATAGATATGTAGCAAAGACATTTCCGAAGGACAAGGACGCTCTCAAAGTTGTGGCAGATTATATTGGTGATCTGGGCGCATACGGTGAAGCCCAGAGCATTGCAGCTGAACTGGCACGGATGATGCCTGCTGATTCCGATATAGCCTGGCTTTATGGAGTAGGGCTTTTGCGCTCTCATAAGTACGGCGCTGCCATGGCTGAAGCTGATCGCATGCAAAAACTTGATCCAAAACGAATTGATGATGCGGTCAATTTGAAATCAACTGCCCTTTTTCTGGAGTTTAGATTAGCTGAGGCAATTAGCCTGTTGCGCTCTTGCCTGGCAGAAAAAGGGCTGGCTAAAGAACAAAAGCCTACGCTTATTTTCATGCTGGCATGCATGCATGCAGTTCAAGATAAAGACGAAGAGGCTTTGAAAGAATGCAATGAAAGTGCAATGCTTGCCACCAAAGACAGTGCTTATTATGTGGATAAGGCTCAGATCGCACCCTGCTGGCTGCATATGAAACTTAAACAAAACGAACTTGCATTGAGATCAGTTGAAAAAAATCTTGAAAGCAAAAAAGCTGACGAATGGCCAAATGTGGCGCTCGAATATTTACGCGGAAAAATTTCGAGTGCTGAGTTTGAGAGCAGCAAGTCAATGAGTCATATCCAGAGAACTGATGCCTACTGCCTTATCGGCCTGGTGAATCTATACAAAGGCAATATGGACGAAGTTGAGCGCTGCTACAAGTGGGTCGATACTAATGGAGATAACTTTTGCAACTGGTATCTTGCTTTTTTCGGTGAATACTGGAAAAGCAAGGGACGTGCATTCAAATAGCGGCTCATTCAAAAGCCGCTCATTCAAATAAAGTGTGGGTAGAAGGGCTCACATCTGCGGAATCACAGATGGGCAAGCTTTTGCTCTGGCAAGCAAATCGGTATGATAAGTCGCGAATTTATCGCCGCCCGTGGCGGACGGAATTCTCACGCACTCTTTTTCATATTCGGCTCTCAATCAGAAATGACAATTTGGCGAAGGTCGCGTTTTCCGTGAATGACTCGAACAATCTCAATTCCACCTTTGAATGGTCGGTAAAAGATAAGGTATTCTCCAACTGGTGAACTCCGCAGAGATGGAAATATCTCTGTGCGCTTGCGCCCAATGCCGGGTGAATCTACTAGCAGGGTGTTGAAAAACACCCGCGACGGTGGCATCTTTTCTTCCTATCTTA
>CAZTQO010000075.1:0-31590 GCA_964615655.1 uncultured Candidatus Obscuribacterales bacterium
CGGCTCCAATCATGAAAGGCATATATCGCTTAAGCAATGGATTCTAGATAAGCAAAGGACGATAGCAAAATCAAGCAAGCTGACGTTTATACACATTAGGATGGATGCGGGCTTGGACATGAATTAACTATGCTGGAATACCGGCACAGGCTCAGGCACGCAATGAAGATGCAGATTGAGGACAAGCAAGGTGTATCACATCTAGCACCTTACAGAGCGATTTTTTTTGCCTTGATTTTCAGTTTCTTTGTATTCCTTGTTCTGGACCAGATAGAACAGTTGGTCGCAGACCGCTTTTTCAAGATCGATTTGCGTTTATGCCATTTTGTGCGGGGATTTTTGTCAACATTTGCAGGCATGTCACTTGTCTGGCTCATTATGAACAGAAAGGAAAAAGAACTGCTTAAATGGCGCAATCATTTTGCCGGCGAGCTTGAGATGCGCACTTCTGAACTTTGCTCAACTGTTGAGGCTAGAATCGAAGACATGTCCAGAATCTCAGCGGTACTTGACTCAATTGCCAAAGGCATAATTGAAGTAAATCAGCTGGGATTGGTTCGAAGTCTGAATCTGACCGCAGTAGAACTTCTTGGGCTGCAAAATGAGGATCCGATCGGTACGCACCTTGACTTTATTATTCCCAGATTGAAACTTCTGGATGCAACTCAGATTGAATCAGCGCCAAGTTATGAAGATCTCGTTAGTGCAGATGAACGTCCCAAAGAATTTAAGTACTTTTCACCTAACGGTAGCATCCGCATTTTCGAATGGAAAGCATCTCCGATGAGATCGGCAGGGCGAAACTTTGGAGTAGTAATCGCCTTATCGGATCTGGGTGAGCGTTATCGCATGCAATCCGACCTCTTGCAGCAACGGGACGACTTTGTGGCTGTGATTAAACATCGCCTTCAAATTAACATACTTGCATTAAAGAGGGTAGTTGCCTTGATTCTCGATCAGGTATACGGAGAGCTACAAACTCAGCAACAACAGACACTTTCGCTGCTTGCAGAGACCATAGAGGATACGGAATCGGTACTAAGTATGCTTGTCGATATTTACATGTACAAAAACAATCAGAAGCAACTAGACAGCGCCTGCATAGACGCAAATCGACTCTTGCAAAAACTGGCTTTGCAGCTTCAAGAATTTTTTCCCAGAAAATCCATAACTATGCAAAAAACACAAGCACTGCTCACTGGCGATGAAAAGGCTCTAAATAAACTATTCAAGCACTTGCTCAGCAATGCCTTGAAATTTGCTGCTGCAAAAGTAGAAGTTAAATGCGACCTGCAAAACAACTTTCTGAAACTGCAAGTAATTGATGACGGCCCTGGAATTGCCAGAGGAGATCAGGCACAAATATTTGATAGATTCTTTAAGGAGTCGGCTTCAGGAAAGCACGTTCCTGTAACAGGTCTTGGGCTTTGCCTTTGCCGGGAAATCGTCATTGCACATGGCGGCAGCATCAGCTGCAGAAGCCATGAAGAAATTGCCAAAACCACTTTTGAAGTACTTTTGCCGTTGTATTTAAAGGGCAGCAGTAAAGTAGAATCAACAGCTCGAGATTAAGCAGTGACTTAAGACTCAGGGAAGGCACGCTCATCATAAGAACAAAGCGAGTCAGAAGCAAGGTAATCTCCTGTCTCGGCAAAAGCCCTGGCCCGAGAGCCGCCGCAGATGAACTTATACCGGCATCGTCCACACTTGCCTTTCAGCAATAGAGGATCGCGCAATTGGCAGAACAGTTCGGATTTACCGTAAATGTCACGCAAAGATTCCTTGCGCAAGTCTCCAGCCGGAACCGGCAAAAATCCGCTTGGGAATACCTGTCCTGTATGAGAAATGAAAGCTATACCGTTGCCGTCGTTCACCGACTGATAAGAGCGCAGAGAGCCTAATTTCATAAACGGATGTAGATTGCTCAGATCTGCCTGTCCTTTATCCTGAGAGTCAAATACTGTTTCAAGCAGAACCCGACGAAAATGGGGAGCCGCAGTTGCTTTAATGTCGAAAGAATCGTTTGCGGCCATTTGCGCCATCCTTTTCATGATTTGCTCGGCTTGACACGCATCAATCTGCATCCGGCTGTTTGCCCTTCCTGTAGGTACAAGGAAGAAAATACTCCAGAGCACAATGTCAAGCTCTTTCACTTTCAAGTAAATCTGATCGAAAATTTGGCTGTTATACTTGCTCACACTGGTGTTTATCTGAATAGGAATAGCCAGCTCTCTTGCCCAGTTGATAATTTTCAGGGTCATCTCGTAACTGCCCTTAATCCGGCGAAAGTCGTCATGACTCTGATCGCTGTCTCCGTCCAAACTGATGGCAAGCCTATCAAGCCCGGCCTTGGACAGCAAGGCAAGAGCCTGTTTTGTCACAAGCGGGGTGGCACTGGGAGTAAGTGCAACTTTCAAAGAACGCCGTTTTGCTTCCTGCACTATCTCTATGAGATCTGGACGCTCAAACGGATCACCACCCGTTAAAACCAGTAAGCGGCATGAAAGTTCTTCTATTTGATCAAAGAGAATCTCGAGTTGGACGCCCGATAGTTCTTGCTCATTTCGAAACCTTTGAGCTCGGGCCCGGCAATGACGGCAGGCTAGACTGCAGGCGCGTGTAAGTTCCCAGAGCAGCAAAAATGGTGATTTGCCAAAATCCGGACGGGAGTTCAGTTTTTCAGCCGAAGATAGAGTCATTCTGGCATTATCAACTAAATAGAATCAATAGTGCTCCACCTTAGGGTGGATTCCGGACTAAACATTGTGGATTAGACAACTTGTTCCACCGTCCCTAAAGTCTAGTCCCCCGGCTGGATGAATGATTTATGCAAGCAGCTAAGATAGGAGTGATTTCTGATGATAATTACTGCCCGCAGAAAATAGGCGCTCAGTGAAAAGACTTTCAGCCCTTAAAGGCAAGTCAGTTAGAAAGGTCTAGAAGCAGAGGTGTTATGACTACCCAAACAAGCAATTCCGGCTTTTCGAGAAAGGAAGATTTCAGGGTGAACGGGGCGGACATCTACGGATGGAGACCTGAAGAAGATTCATTCTGGGAAGAAAAGGGAAAGAAAATAGCTTTCAGGAATCTCTGGATATCAATTCCCTGTCTGCTTTGTGCCTTTGCTGTCTGGATGTATTGGAGCATCATCACGGTGCAGATGCTCAACCTGGGCTTTCCTTATTCTAAAGCCGAGCTCTTTACGCTATCTTCAATTGCCGGTCTGTCCGGAGCGACACTTAGAATTCCAAGTACATTCCTGATTCGTATTTGCGGCGGCCGAAATACAAAGTTTTTCACTACCCTTTTATTAATCCTACCGGCTATCGGCACCGGAATAGCACTTCAGGACATTAAAACACCTCTATGGGTTTTTCAGCTGCTTGCATTGCTCTCAGGTTTCGGCGGCGGAAACTTTGCTTCCTCTATGTCAAACATAAGTTTCTTCTTTCCTAAGAAGATGCAAGGGCTTTCCCTGGGTTTGAATGCCGGCATCGGCAACTTTGGTGTCACAAGCATGCAAATCCTAGTGCCGCTGGCGATGACCATGTCTATTCCTGGGCAGAAATCAATGACTTTGCAAACAGCAAGCGGCACGCTAATTGGAAAGATCCCGGCGGGAGCAGAAACATTCATTCAAAACGCCGGTTATGTCTGGGTACTTGCCTTGATACCACTTGTGGTTCTTTCCCTGCTTTTCATGAACAATATTAGAGATGAGCATGTTTCGCCGGACATAGGCGGCTTGCCCTCGTCAACAGCAAGAGCAGCAGGCATGCTTTCCATTGGTCTTTTGACATCGGCTCTGGGTGCATGGGCGATTATTCCGGCTAAGTCAGGTGGACTGGGTCTGAACCCATGGCTTGTACTTCCTGTCATAGTACTTTCAACAATATATCTTATGAAACTTCTGCCCGGCAAAATCCGGAGCATTCTGGATAGACAGTATCAAATATTTAAGAACAAGCACACCTGGATTATGACGCTTATTTATACAATGACCTTCGGCAGCTTTATAGGCTACGCGGCAGCTTTTCCTCTTGCTATTCAAACCATCTTCGGATTCTGCCACAGTGCCGGTCCTGATGGAATCATGATGCATACAAGCGTTAATCCTAATGCACCGAGCGCACTGACGTATGCCTGGATGGGTGCATTTATCGGTGCTTTGATAAGACCGGTCGGCGGCTGGATTTCAGACAAATTCGGCGGAGCATTGATTACGCAGATTGTATCGGTAGTGATGGTCGCAGCTGCTCTGGGAGCTGCTTACTTTCTAAGGCAGGCATATCAATGTCCCGCGCCCGAACAATTCTTTTTGCCTTTCTTCCTGCTCTTTCTGGTTCTCTTCCTAGCTTCGGGAATTGGAAACGGTTCGACATTTAGAAGTGTTGCGTACATATTCAACAAAGAGCAGGCCGGTCCGGTTTTGGGCTGGACTTCAGCTATTGCTGCATATGGCGCTTTCATCATCCCGAAAGTAATCGGAGAGCAGATTGAGCGCGGTACTCCTGAGTATGCACTTTACGGCTTTGCTGCTTTTTATGTCCTTTGTGTCTTTGTCAACTGGTGGTACTATCTGCGCCCCGGCGCCGAATTCAAAAATCCCTAGGGAGCCGAAGACAAGACAAGACAAGACAGAAAAGACTATTTCGAACTCAGCAATGTGGACTGGTTCTTCAAGAAGCAAGGAGTAAGCAATGTCCGAGAACGGCAAGGCAATATCTGTTCTTACAGTCAACACACTTTCATTTACTGTTTGTTTTGCCTGTTGGATGATTTATGGTGTTCTAATCACCTATCTTGTGGACAACAGCATAATACAGTTTGACAAAGCCCAGTTAGGCTGGCTCATAGGCACACCTGTTCTGACCGGATCAATTTTGAGACTGCCGGTCGGAATCTGGACTGACAGATACGGAGGTCGAATTGTTTTTGCCATGGTCATGCTTGTTTCTGCAGCCGCCATGTATTCGGTTTCCTTATGCAATACATTTGCCGAGTTCTTGCTTGCCGGACTGGGTTTTGGCATTGCCGGCACATCGTTTGCAGTAGGAATTGCATATACTTCTGTCTGGTTTCCAAAAGAAAAACAAGGCACCGTTCTGGGAATTTTCGGTGCAGGAAATGCTGGAGCGGCTATTACCAGTTTCGGAGCACCTCACTTACTTAACCTGCTAACTAATAACAACCAAAATCTAGAGTCCTGGCGAAATCTGCCAAAAGTATATGCAGTTGCCCTGCTTGCTATGACTGCTATTTTCTGGATTTTCTCTCATCCCAAAAAGATAGAGCATGCAGCTGGCTTTACTCTTAAGCAACAATTGACTCCCCTTAAGCATCTGAGGGTATGGAGATTCGGACTCTACTACTTTTTCGTATTTGGCGGCTTTGTTGCTCTTTCGCAATGGCTCATTCCATACTATCTCAATGTTTATTCAATGTCGCTTGCCGGGGCGGGCTTGATGGCTTCCTTATTCAGCCTGCCTTCTGGGCTGATCAGGGCTTTTGGCGGCTGGCTCTCCGACATCTGGGGAGCGCGAGCCGTAATGTACTGGGTGCTGTGCAGCTGTCTCTTTGCCTGTGTTCTTCTCTGCGTACCGCGCATGGATATCACGTCTCCTGGAGAGGGAATCATGGCGATTAAAAAGGGCACCGTAAGCAGTGTTACGCCGGACTCAATTGAAATAGGAAGGCAAAAGTACAAACTTAAATCCAAAGGGAAGCAAGATGATTTGCGCCTCCAAAGTCAAAACGAAAGCATGCTTGTCTGGCCTGCTTTCACATTCTGGCAAGAGCCGGTGGTGAAGGAAGGTGAGCAGGTACAGAAAAAGCAGCTGATTGCACGAGGTACGACTCATATATTCTTTCAAGCCAATGTCTGGATATTCACAGCTCTGGTGCTGATCGTAGGCGTTGCTACAGGCATCGGCAAAGCTGCAGTTTACAAGCATATTCCAGACTACTTTCCTTCCGGTGTGGGGGTGGTAGGAGGCATAGTAGGAGTCATAGGCGGACTGGGAGGCTGGATAGGTCCGATTGTTTTCGGCATCATGCTGAATTCAACCGGTATCTGGACAACTTGCTGGTTCTTTTTCAGTTTGATAATTGTCATCTGTCTTGCCTGGATGCACTACACGATAACGCAGATGATGAATCGTGCGGCTCCGAATTTTGCACGAGTAATAGAACGAGAAACGACTGCCTGATTAACTTATCAGCAAAGTCTCATTTGACTTGAATTCCTGATTTGCGAGCTTTGCTGGTTAGTGCAAATCCACGTATTAACTTCACAAAGCCCCAGTCGAGCAAAAAGCAAGCTAGTGCGGCCAGAAGCAGGTGTGTCTTATTACGGTCCAAATTGACACAAAAGAGCTTCCAGGGATCGCCGTGCATTTTATTGAGAGGATCGCTTCCATCAAGATACTCCTGACCATCACTTATACCGTCTTGATCCAGATCGCTGTCCTTCAAGGCATCAGCTAGTTTTTCCGGCTCCTTTCTGTATTCCAGTAATTTTTTCTTGCCCAGTTTTTTCATAATGCTGTTGCCCAGCCGGTTAAGAACGGGATTGTCTTTTTTGAGCATGCCGGGCTCTAGAGCCATGCGAGCTGAGTTCAATGCTTCCAGATCTTTTGGACTGAGCGAAGCAATCTGTCCATGATTGCTACCCACAGGACCGTTACTGTTTGAGTGGCAAACCGCACAATCTACTGAGCGCCCGGATTTTTGCTCGATGAAGCTCTGAAATTCCGGATAAGCATGCATCGGCAACTGGAAAAGCGACAATAATGCGCTGAAATACAGGGCACTTAGATATCTCTGATTAAGTAAACTGAGCTTTGTCATTAGACACCTCGTCAATGTTTGACAAAATGGTAGATTTGTTCGCCGAAAACGGTCATTATCACTAAGTATGCGCTTGCAAGCACTGTAATCCAGCCTAAAGATTTGCGACTTGTGACTTTGAATATCCACGGCGCAGTTAGCAAAACCAGCACCGCCAATCCCGAAGCAACTAAGATCAACCAGAAAGGAAGCATTTCCAGTGGGTAGTATAAGAAGAAGAAATACCATTCCGGCTTGATTCCAGGAGGAGTGGAGCCAAGTGGATTATATGGAGCAAGCAAAGGGTATGGAAGGAAAGAATCAAATGGCACGCACCAGGACAAAGTCAGCAAGACTAAAAACACAGCAAACCAGATAGAAAGATCCTTGAAAATGAAATAAGGAAAGAATCTTTCCTGCCGCCTGGGCGCTTCGTCCACTCCCTTGCTCATCCCATGCAATTGCACTGAAATCAGATGAACGCCCAGCAAGCCAAAAAGTACCAGCGGCAAAATTACTACATGCAAGGCATAGAATCGTCCCAGAGTCGATTGGCCTACGCTTGCTTCGCCCTGAAAGGTCTCACGCAGAACATGAGGCAGTTGGCTAAGGGCTCCGGGCAAATACTCGCCCACGGCTTCCACCGACTGCAGACCGACTTTTGTAGCATTGACTGCTATCTGATTCCAGGGCAGCAGATAGCCGGTAAAGCCGAAAGTAAAGGTTACAAACAGAAGCAGTACACCGACAATCCAGGTGATTTCTCTGGGCTTCTCAAATGCTTTCATTGCAAAAGCCGTAAGCAAGTGAATCATGCAGAAAAAAATCATGCACGAGGACGACCAGGCATGCATGTTGCGACAAAGAGCCCCGCCGGTGACGTGATTGGTAATATACTCCACTGAAATATGTGCATCACTTACTGTGGGCTGATAATAAAAAAGTAGAAAAAGTCCGGTGACAGCCTGCACAAGTAAAAAGAAAAGGGTCAATCCGCCGGTGTAGTAGCCCCAGGTCATCCTGTGCACCGGTACCTCTTTCTTCTCTACCATGTAGTGAAAATTCATTTTCTCAACAGGAAATCGATCTGCCAGAAATTGAACCAGGTTGGCTATAACGCTGGAAGCAGCTCTCATACTTTCACCTCATCATTCTTGGCAATATATACAAGACAGTTCTTGATAGATTCTGCTTTGCTGTCTCCTTTGAGCTGACCTTTAGAATTACGCCGGGCAACTTCCTTGCCGTTCTTATCAATCAAAACCCAGGAAAGCATCGGCAATGGCGCTTTAGCGGGAGCACCTTCGTTAGGCATCCCGGTTTGAATGTCGAAATATGAAACATGGCAGGGACAAAGAATTTTTCTGTCTTTTACCTGATTGCCGACCGTGCAGCCTAAATGAGTGCATTTAGCCGAAAGCAAAATAGGCAGCCCGTCGTCTCCCATAAAAGCCATTGCCGGAGTCATTTGATAGTCGATGAAGTACTTGCCTTCGTCTTTGCTTAGCTCGCTTAGAGGGGCAACCAGAATGAATGCATTCATTTGTCGCTCCAGCTCCAACTTCCTTTGCTGGGCTGTTCCTTCAAGGCGTTTGAGCCTGAGCTCCATGATTTCGCCTTCTTCTTTAGCTGTTAAACGGGGTCCAAAGAAGAATGAAAAGACTTTGTCCAGGGCACCCGCGCCCAGAAGTAGAAGACCGGCGCTAACGCCTACTCCGCCTTTAAGCAACTCCCGCCTGGCCTCTTCAACCTGATACTGAGGCGCCGCTGCTTCCCTGTGCCTGGCATTATTCCAGACAACATTCTGAGGCGGTCTGCTTAAGTACTGGAGCGGCACCGCAAACATATGAATCAGTCTTGAAAACGGAATGAGCAAAATTAAAGCCCAGGCTAAGACTATATGAGCCTTAACCAGATGAGGCATCTCGGCTATGTAGGATGGATCGGGTTGGAAAAGCAGAAGTGACCATACATAAGGAACAACGGTGCCACTTGCCCAGGCGGCTCCCCATTTATGCAGAATGGCAGTGCAAATTCCAAGCAGGACCTGGGCGGCCAAAAGGAACAGGATAAGCAGATCAACTGCGCTTGTGACTGCTTGTACGCGATTCGATGTAATTCGTCTGTAGCTAAGGACAATAAGACCAAGAAAACAGAGAATTGCAAGCGAAAGAGCAATTGCTTCAAAAGTGTAAAGCACGCTTTCATGCGACATGAAGATCTGCCATGCGCCTGGAAACAAAAATGCAAAAAGATGCGCAAGAACTATGCTGATTATTCCAATATGCCAGGGAACAGAGCCCCAAACAAGCGACTTGCTTTCTAAAAACTGGGAACTCAGTGCCGAGTATGTCATTGGCAATTTGCGTATTCTGATTATGCTGCCGACCAGACAAACGACAACAGCCACATAAGGCAGAGCAACAAACAATAGCGAGTCAATCATAGTTCCTTTCCTTCCAGTTCGGATGCGATCAGCTCAGCGGCTGTTTCAAGGATATGAGCAAAAGGATTCTCAGCCTCAAGCAGAGCCTCTTTCATCTTTGTTACGGCGCTTTTCAAGCAAAAAGTCATGAGTTCAAGCAGCTCATCCTGATCAAACTGAGGCGCAAAGCCAAAAATCACGGACAGGTGATCAGGCAACTCCCCGTTCAGTTCAAATCCAACCTTTTGATATCTCTGGGCTAAACGACTCATCAGCGCGCCCCGCTCAAAATTTTCGTCCCCGTATATATGGCTGCTCAGATAAGGCACACAAATCGGAGCCAGATCAAATGTGCGGGTGTAAATTTCTTCCAGCTGCTCTGAACTAATCATGGCAATTTCGCTCTTAAATCGAAGCAAGGCTGCCGCATTGCCTTCAGAAAATGTCGAAAGGATCCTGATTGCTTGCTCCAGTGCATCCTTGAAATCGGCTCTAGGGTATTCAAGCAGTCTGGAAAGCGAGGCCAGAGCCACCGCAGTCTTGTCGGCAGTTTGACTTTTCATGGTCCTCGCTCCGGTGTGACACTGACTCCAAGTCCGCAACTTCCTTTGCATAGCTCCGGATTGCAGGTTCCTGATATGGCTTCCTCCCTTTGAATCGGCGGCAGCACAAACCTGTCGTCGACAGTAGGTAAAGCTGTAAGAGCATAAATCTCTTCCGCTTCTTTTGGAGTCAAATTAGCTTCGCGCATCAGGCGGTTTACCGTCAAAACATCAAGGTCGCCCAGATTTAAAGAGCGCCTGTAATATCTCACAGCCATAAGTTTTTTCATTACAGCCTCAATCAGCTTGGTATTGCCGGCTGAAAACAGTCTTGCCAGATATTTGATTGGCAGGCGAGATTCTTCCAGGCTTGTGAAGAAGCCGTCGATCAAATTGCCGTAGTGACCACTGTCGAGTTTGCCCATGACAGGCAAAAGAGGCGGCACATAAAAAAGCATGGGCATGGTTCTGTATTCAATATGCAAAGGCAAGGCAAGTTGCCATTTGACCACGTACTTATACACGGGAGAATTCTGAGCTGCTTCAATGAACTCTTCGCTCACACCGTTGGACCTGGCCATCTGGATTATCTTAGGATCATGAGGATCACAAATAACCGAGCGCTGCGACTCTACCAGACCTTCATCGGGTACCGTCATTGATGAGGCAATTCGATCTGCATCGTAAAGCAGCACTCCCAGGTACCTGATTCTGCCCACACAGCTCTGGAAACAGTTAGGAATCTGTCCTGTTTCCAGCTTCGGGTAACAGAGTATGCATTTTTCCGACTTGCCTGTTTTCCAGTTATAGTAAATCTTTTTGTAAGGACAAGCGCTTACACATGCACGCCAACCTTTGCAAGTATCCTGATTCACCAGAACGATACCATCTTCTCCTCTTTTATACAGGGCACCGGAAGGACAGGATGCCACGCAGCTGGGATTAGCGCAGTGATTGCAAATCCTGGGCAGATACATCATGGAAACACGCTCGATCTCGAAGAGCTGTTCTCTTTCTTCCTGACTCAACTCATCCAGGTTGATATCATTTTCGGCATAAAGCGTCGAACCGGAAAGGTCATCATCCCAGTTTGGTCCGGCTTCTATTTCAACCGGCTGGCCGGTTATCTGCGAAATCGGAATTGCAGTAGGTTGATCATCAGACTCAGGCGCATCGAAAAGATCGCTATATTTATATGTCCACGGCTCATAATAATCTTCCAGTCCGGGCTGATTAGGATTGTAGAAAAGCTTGAGAAATGCATCCAACTTGCCCTGGCTTTTCAGTTCCAGGTGCTTTTGTCCATTTTTTCCTGCGACTTTCCATCCGCCTTTGAAATGCTCTTGATCTTCCCAGAGCGTAGGAAATCCGGTTCCCGGTTTGGTCTCAACATTGTTCCACCACATATACTCGGCACCGGGACGGTCGGTCCACACGTTCTTGCAAGCGATGCTGCATGTGTGACAACCTATACACTTGTCCAGATGAAAGACCATAGATACTTGAGCTCGTACATCCATAATGATCTTCCTTATCTCACCACTGAACCCTGTCCATCTTCTTAACCACGACGAACGTATCTCTGTTTACGCCGGTTGGTCCCCAGTAATTAAAAGCGTATGTAAACTGCGCATAGCCGCCGATCATCAGAAGCGGTTTCAACCTTGTCCTGGTTAAACTGTTGTGACCTCCGGCGCGTCGCATGCCCCTCTCGGGAGATTTGGGAACAGTTGCCGTGCGTTCGGGCGAATGATAAATCATGCTTATTCCCCGCGGGATTCTGGCGCTCACGCAAGCACGGGTACAAACGACGCCGTGGTCGTTGTAAACTTCAACCCAATCGTTGTCTTCAATACCGATCATGTCTGCATCTTTGTCATTGATCCAGATAGGTTCGATGCCGCGAGACAGAGTTTTCATACGTAACGTATCGCCGAATGTTGAGTGAATGTGCCACTTTCCATGAGGTGTCAGATAATTGAGTGTAATTGTTGCGCCTTCTTTCGAGGATTTTTGCAAATCAAAAGCTGCATGCTCATCGGCACGGGGTTTAAATGTCGGCAGGTTTTCACCATAGGCAATGTAAGCCTCATGATCAAGATAAATTTCCTGTCTTCCAGTAAGCGTGCGCCAGGGAATCAGTTCTTCCACATTCTGGCAAAAAGCCGAGTAGGTTCTTTCACCTGTAGTAATGCCTGTCCAGTATGGACTGGTCAAAACACGGCGTGGCTGTGCCTTTAAGTCGTCAAAGCTCATGCGCACCGATCGGCTGTCTCTGGCTAGATGGCTGTGATCAATTCCTGTCTTAAGCGATTCAGCCTGAAAAGCTCGCACTGCCATTTCACCATTTGTTTCTGCTGCAAAGTTAAGAATCACATTGCAGGCATCGTATGCATGTTTTAGAGAAGGATATTTTTGACCATCCCAATGCTCTGCCGGATTTTCATTCAGATATTTGTCATACTCATCATCTACGTCGTAATGGGTACCGTGCACTGCCAGTCCGTTGTTTCTAAAATTAGGTCCAAGTGAAATGAATTTGTGATAGATCTTTCGATAATCCCTTTTGACAATCTTGAAATTGGGCATCGTTTTGCCTGGAATTGCCTCGCACTCACCTTTAACCCATTGTCGGAGACTGGGTTGAGCCAGCTCTGCCGGAGTATCGTGCATTAGCGGAAAACTAATCAAGTCGGACTGAGGCTCAGGCAAATACCTCTCCGCGAGCTTTGAAGTTCGCTGGCTGATTGCCTTGAAGATATCCCAGTCTGACTTCGATTCCCAGCAGGGCGGCACTGCAGGCTGCAAGGGATGGATAAACGAGTGCATATCAGTAGAGCTTAGATCGTGCTTTTCATAATAAGTGGCTGCAGGCAAAACTATGTCCGAATATAGAGCGGACGTGTCCATACGAAAGTTCAAATCAACAATCAGATCCATTTTGCCCAGTTCGACCTTGTCGTGCCAAACTACGTCTTTGACGAAGTCTTTTGCCTGCTCGTCCGAAATGGCATTTGTATGAGTGCCCAGATAGTGCTTGAGAAAATATTCGTGTCCTTTAGCAGAAGACATAATGGCGTTGCCGCGCCAGATATACCAGAGTCTGGGATAACTCTCCGGGTTATTTGGATCCTCAACTGAGAACTTGAGTGACTTATTTTTGATCTGCTCTACAGCATAGTTGATTATCTCGTCGTCGGATTTAGCTCCTTCGGCTTGCGCCTGGCTAATTAGCTCTGGGTTGCTGCGGTTGAACTGAGGATAGCAGGGCAACCAGCCCTGCCTGACAGCCATAATCTGTTTGTCGATTGTATGTCCTGATGCTGTTTCATGATTTGGATCGGACACATTGCACATTTCATTGAAACTGCGATCGTAGCGCCACTGATCCGAGTGCACATAATGAAAAGATGGCGCATTTTGCAAACGAGGCGGCCCGACCCAGTCGCTAGCAAATGAAATAGGCGCCCACGATGCCTGCGGAACCAGTTTTTCCTGACCGACATAATGATTCAATCCGCCGCCTGAAACACCCACGCAACCGCAAAGAACAAGTGAAGTAATGACCGATCTGTAGATAAGATTATTGTGATACCAGTGATTCACACCGGCTCCGATTATTACGCTGCACTTGCCCTTGCTTAGCTCGGCTGTGCGCGCCCATTGTCTGGCAAAGCTGACAAGCAGATCAGCCTTAACACCGGTGAACTTTTCTTGCCAGGCAGGCGTATAAGGACTGTTTTCATCCTCATAGCTCTGTGGGTAGTCGCCCTCAAGCCCGCGGGAAACCCCGAACTGTGCCAGTAAAAGTTCAAAAGCGGTGCAAACAAGCACGCTTCCTTCCTCCGTCTCAAGTTCAATGACAGGAACCTGGCGCTTGCAAAGCTTATTGTTTGTTCCCTCGGAAAAATCAGGAACTTCGATTTCTACAACTTTGCTAGTTGTCTTATTAAGCTGCAAAAGCGGCTCAACTTTCTCACCTGTCAGAGCATTTTCCAGCTTGAGATTCCACTCACCCTTCTGTTTCTGCCAGCGATGTCCAATGCTTCCTTTTAGCATAACCGGCTTATTGCTCAAAGCATCAAGCACAAAAAACTTCCAATCGGAATTTTCTTCCTTGCTTGTCTGGGCAAACTGGGAAGCCCTCAGAAAACGTCCGGCTTCCCAGCCGCCGCTATCCGTCTTTTTGAGCGTAACCAGAAATGGAAGATTGCTGTACCGCTTAACATAATTAGTAAAGTAATCAACGGATCTGTCTACAAAGAATTCTTTGAGAATGACATGATTTACAGCCATCCAGAAAGCGCCGTCTTGTCCCTGGTGAATTGGAATCCACTCGTCTGCAATTTTTGAGGACTGAGAAAAGTCAGGAGAGAAAACAACCACCTTTGCTCCTGCATGTCTTGCTTCCACAAGGAAATGAGCATCCGGCGTCCTGGTCATCAGTACATTTGAACCCACAGTAGCTACAAACTTAGAATGAAACCAATCTGCGCTTTCGGCTACATCAGTTTGCTCTCCCCAGACCTCAGGCGAAGCCGGCGGCAGATCGCAATACCAGTCATAAAATGACAGGTTCACGCCTCCCATCAGCTGCAAGAATCGAGCTCCGGCAGCATAGCTGAGCATGGACATGGCCGGAATCGGAGAAAAACCCACTATCCTGTCGCTGCCATGTCGCTTGACCGTATGAATATTGGCGGCTGCGATCAAATCGAGTATTTCGTTCCAGTCTATTCGTCTGAAACCGCCTTTACCTCGAGCTTTGTGAAAGCGCTTTCTGCTTTCAGGATTCTCCATGATTGATTTGTAGGCAGCAAGAGGATCGCCGGGAAATTTAACTCGGGCCTGCCGCCAGAGATCAAGCAAGGCACCACGAATATAGGGATACTTAACCCGCAAAGGACTGTATAAATACCAAGAACAGGAAATGCCTCGCTGGCAGCCGCGAGGTTCGTGCGGAGGGATCTCCTTGCTTATTGTCGGATAATCCAGAGCTTGAAGCTCCCAGGTGACAATGCCGTTTTTTACATAAACATTCCAGCTGCATGAGCCTGTGCAGTTTACCCCGTGCGTACTGCGAACAATCTTGTCGTACTGCCAGCGGTTTCTGTACATGTCTTCCCACTGGCGGGTCTTCGGAGCAAACAGATCTTTTATCCAGGTCATCTTTTATCTCCTGTGTAGTTTCTTACGCACGGCTGAGTTGCGATTTCTATAACCCAGCGCCAGCAGAAGCAAAATGACAATACTGCCTGCTCCTGCACAAAGAGCAAGCGGCATTGGCTTTTTAGTCTCTTTAGGAAGCGACTGAAAGTACTTGACCAGATCAAGAGCCTCTTGCTCGCTTATTGGATGCTTGGCATAAGCAGCCTTCATTATCTTAAATGGTGTTTGTTTGCAGGCGCTAAATAATGCCGACTCATTCATTTTCGAACCGATATTGCTCAGGTCCGAGCCCAATAAACCTGAGGAACCGTTTACAGTGTGGCAAGCATTGCACGACATACCCCCGTTTTGAAAAGCCTGGCGTCCATGAAAAAGATTTGCTCCCAGCAGTGCGTTCCCGCCCTTTAGATCAATTGTCTGTCCGGTGACTTTTTCACTCAAATCAGGCTTAAGCTCTGATTTTTCCTCATTTTCACCTGCTGGCTCTTTCGAATCAGCGGTCGACTTCAGGTAGATTTTCAATTGTTCGATCTGCTCATCGCTGAGACTACCTACGCTTGCCTGCATACGCCTTATACCGGCATCCAGGTTATTTTCAGTCCAGGATTTCCCGGCAGCCAGATCAGGACCGACAAGTGCACCCTTACCTATGGTATGGCAACCCGAACATTTAGAATTGAATATTTCAGCTCCAACTTGCTCGGCGCTGGAGGTCTGCGCAAACAGAACACAAATCGAAATTGCCGATACCAAGGGCGTCAACAAAATCGGGTTTATATGCAAAAGTTTCATCTGGGCTTATCTCATGGGAAGCAAAACCGGATGTTCTTGTCCGCTTCTGTTCAGACATTATTTCACCGGGTTGCCGGACATGTATCCTCCCTAAGTAGTAAGTGAGAAAAGCAGGTTTTTGTACACCTAAAGATAAGCGGGCTCTTCGATCATTCTTTTTAATCGGCCAAAAGAATGAGTCGATCAAAGACTCCCATCTAATATACTTAATTCTTGACTAGGAATTACAAGAATTCAATCATGCTGCCTGAACAAGTTCCCGGAATCAATCCAAGTATAGTTATTATCGGCGCAGGCATCTCGGGACTTTCAATTGCATATAGAATCAAAAAATCTATTCCGCAGGCTAAATTGAGAGTTCTCGAAGCCGGCAAAAGAGCTGGCGGCGTAGTTAATACGATTCATGATCAAGACACTCTGATGGAAACGGGTCCTGAGTCATTCAGCACATTGAAGCCGGACCTGATGAAACTTGCAGAAGAGCTGGAAATCGCAGATCGCATTATAAGCACTAACCCCGAACACAGAAGAAGCTTTATCAATTTGAGCAAGAAACTGCATCCGCTGCCGGAAGGACTCATGTTTTTTGCACCGACCAAGCTTTGCGCACTAGCGGGTTCAGATATATTTTCACTTGCAGGCAAGCTGCGCATGTCCTTAGATCTGCTTCTACCTGCTAGAAAAGAAAGCGGCGATGAGAGTCTTTCTAGCTTTGTAAAACGCCGCCTGGGCGGCGAGGTGCTGGAAAAGCTGGCAGAGCCGATGATTGCAGCTATCTACGGTGGCAATCCCGAGCTTTTAAGCGCGCAGTCGACTGTAGCTCAGCTTGTTGAGATGGAAAGAAAACACGGCAGCATCATTAAAGGTCTAATCAAGAGTCTGGACAGCCAATCGCTGAAATCGGCAGGTCCTCGATATGCCACCATGGCCAGCTTCGACACGGGGATAGGTCTTCTTATTGATCGATTGCTGCAAACCTTGGACAAAGACTGTCTGGAGCTGGAAAAGGAAGTAATCGACTTGAGTCGCAGCCCGGATCAAAAGAGTTGGGTGATTAGCTGTTCCGACCAGAGCAGTTATGGAGCAGACTATATCGTCTTAAGCACGGATGCTGAGCAATGCGCAAAACTCCTAAACAAGCACAATTCAAAATTGGCGGCTTATCTCAGCGGAATTCCCCGCTCACCAGCTCTGATTATCAATTTACTGTATGAGCGAAACAAACTTAAACATGAACTTGACGGACTTGGGTTTGTAGTTCCGAAAAAGGAAAACACTCTTGTTTCAGCCTGCAGCTTCAGCAGTGTAAAGTTTGGTGGCAGAAGCCCTAGTGACAAAGTTCTGCTCAGAGTATTTACCGGTGGTTTACAGAAAGCAAACGTCCTGGATATGGACGAGAAATCCCTTGTAGAGTCGTGCCACCTTGAACTAAAAGAATTATTGAAGATCGAAGCAGGACCTCTGCTTAGTATTGTAAAAAAACACAGAAACGCGATTCCACAATATATGGTTGGACACAAGCAGCGTCTTGATCTGATTGACATAGAGCGAGCAAATTTGCCCGGGCTGGAACTAATTGGAAACTCATACGGAGGTGTCGGATTATCCGACTGTGTCAGAAGCGCAAACGCAGCTGCTGCAAGACTAGCAAAGTCAATCTGCAAAACTGTATAAGAAATTCTGCAGACATTTTCGACACCGGTTACCGGAATGTCCCCACGTGACACTAGCTGTGAGTCAAGATAGACTCGCAGCTCACGGTGTCAATGAGGAAATGATCGATATATGAAACTATTACTCTGCTCTGTTTTCGGTCCATACGGCGTCGACGACGAGTACGGACGAAGACTGAATGTTATGGAGCTATTCCACAATCAAGTAACAAGAGAGCAGGGTGTATTTTCCTTGCGCATGAATCATCCAAGCTTTGGACTCTACCTGATTGCCGAGAACCTGGAAATGCCGACTGTGGTGCTGGACTTTCCTTCATTGCAAGCTTTCAAAGACGAGCTAAAAAAAGGATATGACTATGTCGGCATCTCTTTCATCACTTCCAACACGATAAAAGCCAAGGTCATGGCCGAGTATATAAGGAAGCATTACCCTAAAACCAAAATTATTCTAGGCGGTCATGGGACCGGATTTAAGGATATCGAAGCTATTGTTCCTTGTGATTACGTTTGCAAAGGCGAAGGCGTAGGCTTTTTCAGACGTATCTTTGAAGAAGACACGAACAAGCCCTTACGTCATCCAATCATGAGATCGACAATCAACAGGCGCATCTTAGGATTACCATTGCCTACCAGTGCGGCCGTTCTTATTCCCGGCTTAGGCTGCGTGAATGCGTGCCGTTTTTGCGCGACATCTCATCATTTCCAGAAATCTTACATAGGCTTTCTAAACACCGGTCAAGAGCTATTCAACACCATGCAAGAAATTGAAAAAGCATTGGGTGTAAACGAATTTTTTGTCATGGACGAGAACTTTTTGAAAAACCGGCCCAGAGCTGAAGATCTGCTGAGAATAATGACCGAGAATAACAAGTATTTTTATATGGGAGTTTTTTCCTCAGCCGAAACTATTAATGCTGTCGGTGTCGAGTTCCTGGTCAAACTGGGAATTGACTTCGTTTGGATCGGTGTTGAGTCTAAACGTGATATTTACACCAAGACCAAAGGCGTTGATTTAAAAGCCACGATTAAAGAACTGCGAAGTTACGGCATCCAGATTCTGGGATCCGGAATTCTTTTTTCCGAGCATCATGACAAAACAACTATCTTTGAAGACATTGACTATTTAATCGACCTGGAAACCGACTTTGTTCAATTTATGGAATTAGGACCGCTGCCTGGAACAGCACTTTACATGGAATATGAAGAACTGGGCAAGCTACGCTTTGATATTCCTTTTGAAGACTGGCACGGGCAGGACAAGATCTGGTTCAGACACGAAAATTTCACCCGTGATGAAACGGCCCAATATACTAAAAGGGCATTCCAGATGGATTACGAAAGACAGGGTCCTTCGTTGCTCAGGCTTGCCGATACAGCCCTGCGCGGATACAGAACTGTAAGCAAGCACAGCGATCCCCGCATTAGAGCTCTGAGTGAAAGGCTCAGGTCCCGTTGTCTTGAGTTTTATCCGATATTTCCCGCATGCAGGGACAGTGCCGAAAATGAGAAAACACTGGAGCTTCTTTCCTACCTAGAAAGCGAGTACCGAAAGGAATTTGGCTCCCCGACCATCATAAACAGGCTTGCATCCGCAGTGCTTTCCATATTTGCCTACATCGAGCGGATTAAGTTGAGGAATCCAAATTTCATGTATCAACCGCCGACAAAACGAAGCGAGTACAGAATTAAGTGCAATGGAAGCAAGGGATGCACAGGCTCTGCCGCAAAGTTGGAAAGAGCAAATGAACACGAACTGAAACTCGCATCGGTCAAGCACAAGAAAAGCAGGGAAGATCAGCCTGCAGGACGATGACAAGCAAGATCTCGCTTGAAAGAAGATCTATGCAAGTCCGTGAGAAAGGAGGATATCGACTGAGAACTTGCGGTTCCCCGGCTTTGGAACAAAGAAATGAAAACAATAATTGAACCATTCAGAACTAAAGTAGTTGAAGCAATCAGATTCACCACTGAAGAAGAAAGACTGAAAATACTGGAAAATGCATCTTACAATCTTTTCAATATTAAAGCTGAAGATACGATAATCGACTTTCTAACAGACAGCGGAACATCGGCTATGTCCGCTGATCAATGGAGCGCCGTTATGAAAGCGGATGAATCATATGCCGGTTGCAGCAGCTTTTTCAAATTCGAAAAAACCGTCCAGGATATTTTTGGATACGAGTTCGTTATTCCTGTTCATCAGGGACGGGCAGCTGAAAGACTGCTATTTGAAACTCTTGTAAAATCAGGCGACATAATACCGAGCAACACTCACTTTGATACGACAAGAGCCAATATCGAAATTCTAGGAGCTGAAGCTCTCGATTTGCCCTGTACTGAAGCAGGGAATCAAGACTATGCACCATTTAAGGGCAATATAGATCTAAAACTCTTGGAAGAGCTCCTCAGGCAAAAGCATGAAAGTATTCCATTTGTAATGATGACTATCACAAATAATGCAGTGGGTGGACAACCGGTATCGCTGGCTAATTTAAAAGAACTGAGCAAACTGGCAAAGCACTACGGCAAACATTTTTACATAGATGCGGCAAGATTTGCCGAAAACGCATATTTAATCCAGCAAAGAGAACCTGATTACAAAGGAAGATCCGTTCAGGAAATAGTCAATGAAATATTCAGGCTTGCTGACGGTTGCTTGATGTCGGCGAAAAAAGACGGGTTGTCAAACATGGGTGGTTTCCTGGCTCTAAATGGAGGGCAGCTTTGCGAAAAACTAAAGAACAAATTGATTATTACCGAAGGGTTTCCTACATATGGAGGACTTGCCGGCAGAGATCTGGAATCGGTCGCTGTAGGACTTAGGGAAGCCATTCAAGAAGACTATCTTAGATACAGAATGGCGTCGGCTCTTTATCTGGCTAACGGTCTGACAGCAAATGAAATTCCAATTGTCAGCCCACCGGGATTGCATGCAATTTATATCGACGCTCGCAGTTTCTTCAAGCACATAGAGGCAGCTTGCCTGCCAGGACAAGCACTTGTTTGCAGCCTGTATTTGCGAGCCGGTATAAGAAGCTGCGAGATCGGCACAGTGATGTTCGGAAAGAGCAGAGCCGATGGTTTGCAGAATCCGGCAAGACAAGATCTTGTCAGATTGGCACTGCCGCGCCGGGTTTATAACCAAAGCCATTACGACTATGTAATCGAGGCTTGCAGGCTGACTTTTGAAAATAGAGAAAAGGTCGCCGGCATGAAAATAGTTTATGAAACCCCGCAGCTTCGTCATTTCAGTGCCAGATTCGAGCCTATGCCGTTTCAAGCCATCAAGTTCAGCAATGCAGTAAGCGGCTCTTGCTGACGACTTTCAGCTCTTGCAATTTGCAGCTTTTGCTTTTTACTTTCGTGACTCACAAAGCGGAATCGATCTGGTGGGATTTTCCAGTATTTCTTCCAGACTGGTGGAAGCAAATGCCTTTTCTACCTCACGCATGGCATTGTCAAGGCGCTTGTGCAATGAGCAAAGAGTCCGTCCGTGTGTTTTCAATTCAAGGGGACAGGAGTATATGCGCTGAATCGGATCAACTGCATTGATTATTTCCAGGATTGTCAATTCTGACACTGATTTTGCCAGCAGGAACCCGCCGCCCAACCCCCTTTGAGAAGCAACCAGGCTTGCTTTGCGCAAAGCTTGCAGTACTTTGGAAAGATAACCACACGGTACTTTTGTATTTTGCGAGATCTCTTCTACAGTATGCGATTGGCTTGAATTCATGGCAAGATAGACCATGGCCCTGAGGGCATATTCTGCAGTCTGGGAGATCATACTCGACTTCCTTTGGTCGGCCCGTCCTTGTCAAATCAAATTCTATCTTAATACTACTTACGGACGATGACAATGTGTACACAGAGCGATAAATTGGATAATTATGTCCTAATATCCGGTTCATCGATTTGCCTGGCAAAAATGATGACCTTGAAGGTATTTGGCATAGAAAAAAAAACAGAGGCATGTTTAAGTGAGGAAATCATGAATACTGAATTGGCAGAAAAAAGCGTAGGCTGCCTGGTAAGCGAGAAAGCTTCACGCGCAAAGATCTTTGAGAAATACGGCATAGATTATTGCTGCGGCGGCAAGGAAAGTCTTGAATCGGCCTGCAAGAAAAAAGGTATTTCTCTGGATAAACTCATCGACGAGCTTGAGCATGCATGCATTGCGCCTGATTCAGATCAGGACAATTATTCAACGCTCAGCATTAGCAGCCTGATCGATCATATTCTAGAAGTACATCACGCTTTCCTGGAAAGCGAGTTGCCTCGCCTTTCTCAGCTTATGAAAAAGGTAGCCTCTGTACATGGTGAAAAGCGTCCTGAACTAAAGCGTCTATCAGAGTTGTTTCATATGCTCAAGTCCGAGTTAGAGCAGCACACTATGAAAGAAGAGCAAATTCTCTTTCCCATGTGCAAACAATTAGAAAAAGCATCAGATAAACCGCAGTTTCATTGCGGCACTGTTTGCAACCCTATCAGAGTCATGGAATATGAACACAACGAGGCCGGCACAGTCCTTGCCGAAATGCGCCGAATAACCGACGGCTACAAGCTCCCGGAGGACGCCTGCGGTTCATATAAAGTACTTTTTGCCGGACTTTCAGAACTTGAATCGGATTTGCACGTGCATATACATAAAGAAAACAATATACTGTTTCCGGCAGTCAAAGAGCTCGAGGCAGTCTTAAACTAGACTTTCAGTATTTGAAATTCCAAAAACATAATGGAGGACAGCAGCACTCTTATGCAATACAGACGACTCTGGATCGCGCTTTTCCTGGTAATATTCGGCTCTTTTGCAGTACTGGGTTACTATGGCTATGAAATATACATGCAGGCGCCACCCATACCCCAACGAGTAGTTTCAAGCGATGGAAAGCTGCTTTTCACCTCAGAAAACATACTTGACGGTCAAAATGCCTGGCAAAGTATGGGCGGGCAAGAAGTCGGCTCGATTTGGGGACACGGAGCCTATGTAGCTCCGGACTGGTCGGCTGACTACCTGCACAGGCAATGCGTCTGGCTCTTGAATCACTGGTCCAGAGAAGACTTCAAGCTGCCATTTCCCGAACTGGATCGCGAAAAACAAGCAGCTTTGAAGGAACGGCTCAGATCGGAGCTCAGACAGAATACCTATGATAAAGAAAGCAAAACACTGAAGCTTTCCAAGCTCAGAGCAGAAGCTATAGCGGACATAGCCAAGCACTATACGGGGCTCTTTGGAAACGACCCTGCCCTTGCTAAACTTCGCAGTGCGTATGCAATTCCTGAAAACAGCATAAAAGACAAGGATCGTCAACAAAATATCTGTGCATTTTTCTTCTGGACCGCCTGGGTTTGTTCAAGCAATAGACCAGGAGCAGCGATCACTTACACAAATAACTGGCCGCCGGAAGAACTTATTGCTAATAATCCGACAGGCTCCATAGTTATCTGGTCAGTAATTAGCTTTGTGGTTCTACTTGCCGGGATTGGCTCATTAGCCTGGTATTTTGCTGCTCAGAAAAAACACGACGAATTAAGCGAAGTGCCAAGCGCAGATCCACTACTTGCACTCCAGCCGACTAATTCTATGAAAGCAACTTTGAAATATTTTTGGGTTGCTGGAGCGCTCTTTGTTTTGCAAGTTGGACTGGGTGCTATTACAGCCCATTATGGGGTCGAAGGCAGCGGTTTTTACGGCATACCGCTGGACAAGTGGCTTCCATATTCAGTAAGCAGAACCTGGCATACTCAGCTGGCAATTTTCTGGATTGCCACCACCTGGTTGGCAACCGGATTGTTCATAGCTCCGGCAGTATCCGGACACGAACCGAAGTTTCAGCGTGCCGGTGTAAATATTTTGTTTGCCTGTTTGCTTGTGATTGTGGTTGGCTCCATGGCCGGACAGTGGCTGGGGGTTGCTCAAATGCTAGGTTATGAGCAGAACTTCTGGTTCGGACACCAGGGCTACGAATACGTAGATTTGGGCAGATTCTGGCAGTGGTTCTTGTTTGTAGGCTTGTTTCTCTGGCTTGGCTTAATGTTGCGAGCCATAGCACCTGCATTTAGGAAACCAGGCGAAAATAAACATCTGCTGGGACTATTTCTAATTTCATCACTTGCCATTGCAGCATTTTACGGGGCCGGGCTAATGTACGGTAGACACACACACCTGGCAATTGCTGAATACTGGAGATGGTGGGTGGTTCATCTCTGGGTTGAGGGCTTCTTTGAAGTATTTGCAACTGTAGTAATCGCCTTTTTATTCACAAGAATGGGCTTGCTGAAAGTTTCCACGGCTACAGCCAGCGTCCTTTTTGCTACGATCATTTTCTTGAGCGGCGGTATCATTGGAACTTTTCACCATCTTTATTTCACAGGCACTCCACTGCCGGTGCTTGCACTGGGAGCAACATTTTCCGCTCTTGAAGTAGTTCCACTTGTTCTGATTGGTTTTGAAGCATACGAGAATCTAACCCTCAGCCGTGCTCGCCCCTGGGTGGAAGCCTACAAATGGCCGATTTACTTCTTTGTAGCAGTAGCCTTCTGGAACTTTGTGGGAGCAGGCATATTTGGATTTTTGATCAATACACCAATTGCTCTTTACTACATGCAAGGGCTGAATACAACTCCGGTTCACGGACACACCGCCCTCTTTGGTGTATACGGTATGCTTGGACTTGGACTTATGCTGTTTTGCCTCAAAGGACTTGCAAGCAAAAACGAGTGGAAAACAGCACTGCTTTCTTACTCGTTCTGGTCGATGAATATCGGACTTGCTCTAATGGTTCTAATTAGTGTTTTGCCTGTGGGATTGATGCAGACTTGGGCAAGTGTTCAACATGGAATGTGGTATGCCCGATCTGCTGAATTTATGCAAACAGATTTGATGAATATGCTGCGCTGGCTTAGGGTGCTTGGCGACACCATTTTCGCAAGCGGTGTGATGACACTGGGCTTTTTTGTACTGGGACTCAAAGGCGGATGGTCACTTACTACACAACCCGACGCAATTATCGAAAAGGAAAGAGCCGGAATTTTGAACTAGCAAAACACCTGAATTGCCACAAAGGACCTTTTCTGCAGAATATGAGGGAATTCTGTCAGGAACACAAAAGCCCCGGCATGCCGGAGCTTTCGTGTTCTGTTCGGTTCGGTTAGGAAAAGGAAAACCTCAGATACTCATGAGCGCAGCTCATGCAATTAATCCCAGCTGAGCGCGCCTCCGGTCTGGTATTCGATAACTCGTGTTTCAAAGAAATTCTTTTCTTTCTTGAGGTCAAGCATTTCGCTCATCCACGGGAAAGGATTTTTGGCACCCGGGAACTGCTCGGTCAGCCCGATCTGGCGGCAGCGTCTGTTGGCAATGAAGCGCAGATATTCCTGGAACATCTGACAGTTAAGACCGAGCACGCCGCGCGGCATGGTGTCTTCTGCGTACTGATATTCAAGTGCAACACCTTCTTTAATCAGCTCAACAATTTCTTTCTGGAATTCAGCTGTCCAGAGATGTGGATTTTCGATTTTGATCTGATTGATTACATCAATTCCGAAGTTCAAGTGCATTGACTCGTCACGCATGATGTACTGGAACTGCTCAGAGGCACCGGTCATTTTGTTCTGGCGTCCAAAGCTGAGCATTTGCACAAAACCGACATAGAAGAATATGCCTTCCATAATGATGTAATAGCCGATCAAATTGCGCAACAAACGCTGGTCTGTTTCAAATGTGCCGGTGTGGAAGTTGGGATCGGCAAGTTCTGATGTGAACTGAATCTGGAATGCATCTTTAGCATGGATTGAAGGAATCTCGCGGTACATGTTGAAGATTTCGCCTTCATCAAGTCCGAGACTTTCGACAACGTACTGATAAGCATGCGTATGCAAAGCTTCTTCAAAAGCCTGTCTGAGCAAATACTGGCGGCACTCGGGATTTGTGATATGCCTGTAAATTGCAAGCACCAGGTTATTTGCCACCAGTGAGTCGGCAGTGACAAAAAATCCGAGATTGCGCTTGACGATCTGCCGCTCGTCTTCTGTAAGACCGACAGGATCTTTCCAGAGAGCTATGTCGCGGCTCATGCTGATTTCTTGGGGCATCCAGTGATTTGCACAGGCGTCCAGATATTTTTGCCAGGCCCATTCATATTTAAATGGAACCAGCTGGTTCAGGTCGGCACGGCAGTTGATGATTCGCTTGTCGTCGACTCTGATTCGGGCGGCATTGAAGTCGATTTCCTCAAGACCGGTTGCACCGGCACCGGCTGCTTGCATGTCTTCTCCCCCATTGATGATTCTTTCGGCAGGAGTGGACGGCTCAAATGAAAGAGGACCTTTCGGCTGGGCAGCTTGGTTTTGCTGCTGAGCTGAGACTTGCGGTTGAACCGTAGGCGGAGGCGAGTACTTTTGAGGCGGCAATGCAGCTGCTGCGCCCTCATTTACCGTCTTTGCCGGCTTCACCGGAATATCGTCAAAATTAAGCATCCTTACCTCACTCCCTTACCATACAATTGTACGTGTTCCGCAAAAAAGAATCAATCAGATTTAAGCTCTTGAAAGCAACTTGCTTTCATAAAAGAGTTGGGAGCCCTTTTTCCCCCAGCATCGGGCTCCCCAAACTTTCTACTGGCAGGCCTCACAATCTGGGTCTGTGATTGAGCATGCCTTGGGCAGCGGCGCTGCCACATTGAACGCTGCATGGTCAACTTTGACCGCGTTGAGAGAGCCTGTATGAATGGTGGATTTCTCCGCAGACGTTGCGCCGCGTGTGCGCAGATAGTATGTGGTTTTAAGTCCACGCAGCCAGGCAAGTTTGTAGGTTTCGTCAAGTTTTTTGCCGCTTGGCTCTGCAACATACAGATTCAAGCTCTGAGCCTGATCGATCCATTTTTGCCTGCGGGCACCGGCTTCGATAAGCCATTTGGGATCAATTTCAAATGCTGTTGCATACATCTCTTTAATTTCGGCAGGAATGCGCTCGATGGGCAGAAGCGAGCCGTCGAAATATTTGAGATCGTGAACCATTACCTCGTCCCAGAGACCTTCTTCTTTCAGGTCACGCACCAGATATGGATTTAGAACTGTGAAATCGCCCGAAAGATTCGACTTGACATAGAGGTTCTGGAATGTCGGCTCGATGGACGGACTGACACCGATGATGTTTGAAATGGTAGCAGTCGGTGCAATCGCCAGCACATTGGAGTTGCGCATGCCGTATTTGGCAATATGCTCGCGCACCGGTGTCCAGTCAAGACGCACTGTGCGATCAAGCTCAAGATACTGTCCGCGGCTTTGAGCAAGAATGCCCAGACTGTCGATTGGCAGTATGCCCTTATCCCAGAGCGATCCTTTATATGTATGGTAGCTGCCTCTTTCTTTGGAAAGTTCGCTGCTTGCCATAATTGCAAAGTAACTGATTGCTTCCATTGCTGCATCGGCAAACTCCACTGCTTCTTGTGAGGCATAGGGCATGCGCATTTTATGAAGCGCGTCCTGGAAGCCCATGAAACCAAGTCCAATCGGACGGTGTTTCAGGTTGGAGTTGCGGGCTTTGCCAACACTGTAATAGTTGATATCAATAACATTATCGAGCATGCGAACCGCAGTGCGGCAGGTTTTAGCCAGGCGAGCCAGATCAAGACCTTTTTCGCCGATATGATTAACCAGATTGATTGAGCCCAGATTGCAAACCGCAGTTTCTTTGCTTGATGTGTTCAGTGTGATTTCAGTGCAAAGATTTGAGCTGTGCACAACGCCGACATGCTGCTGCGGACTGCGCATATTGCAGGGATCTTTAAATGTGACCCAGGGATGTCCTGTTTCAAAAAGCATTGAGAGCATTTTGCGCCAGAGCTGCACTGCAGGCAGTTTTTTGAATAGCTTGATCTGACCATGGTCAGCCATGCGTTCGTATCTTTCGTAAGCTTCTTTAAACGACTCACCATAAAGGTTATGCAGATCTGCAACTTCTTCAGGCGAGAAAAGAGTCCACTGCTCGTCTCTCATAACTCTTTCCATAAAGAGATCCGGAATCCAGTTGGCAGTGTTCATGTCATGGGTGCGGCGGCGATCGTCGCCGGTGTTCTTGCGAAGCTCCAGAAACTCTTCTATATCAAGGTGCCAGGTTTCAAGATAAGAACAAACAGCTCCTTTGCGCTTGCCGCCCTGATTGACTGCAACAGCTGTGTCGTTAACCACTTTCAGGAAGGGCACTACACCCTGGCTCTTGCCGTTGGTGCCCTGAATATGCGCGCCAAGAGCGCGAATAGGTGTCCAGTCGTTGCCCAGTCCACCGCTGAACTTGGATAAGAGCGCATTTTCTTTGAGAGCATCATAAATGCCTTCAAGATCGTCAGAGACTGTGGTCAGAAAGCAAGAAGAAAGCTGCGGTCTATGTGTGCCTGAGTTAAACAATGTCGGTGTGGACGAAATGAAGTCGAAGCTGGAAAGCAATTCATAGAATTCGATAGCACGGCGCTCACGCTCGACTTCGTTCAAGCAAAGTCCCATGGCGATGCGCATCCAGAATGCCTGAGTCAGCTCGAAGCGGCGGCCGTCTGTGTGCAGCAAGTAGCGATCGTATAGAGTTTGCAGTCCCAGATACTGGAAATTGAGATCGCGCTCCGGTTTAAGTGCCTGACCGAGTTCTTCGAGGTTGAAATGTCCAAGCTTAGGGTCTATTAAACCGACATCGATGCCTTTGGCTATGTAGTCTGCAAAGTATTCAGGATAACGCTCAGACATTTGCGCGTGTGTAACAGGCTCACCCATTACTTCACGGCGAATATGATCAAGAAGCAATCGGGCTGTTGCATAGCTGTATGCAGGGTCGCGCTCGATCAAAGTACGAGCTGCCAGAATCGCCGACCGAAATACGTCGTCTTCAGGAACTGTGTCATAAAGATTTGAAATTGTGCCTTCATATATATGCTGCACAGAAACATCATCGCCAAGTCCTGCGCAGGCTTCTTCAATTACGGTGCGCAAACGCATGTAATCAATCGGCACTGAGCTGCCGTTTGGAAGTGTCATTTGCAGTTCCTGGGTTGGTGTTCCCAGACCAAGCTCAGCTTCCTGCCTGGCTCTTTCTTGAGCGCGCGATTCTCTATATAGAACATAGCGTCTTGCAACTTCATGTTCGCCGGAGCGCATGAGTGAAAGCTCAACCTGGTCTTGTATATGCTCTATATGTATAGGAACACCTTCGGGCTGGCGGCGGGTCAGATTATCAACCACCTGCTCGGTGAGCATCTGCACGATTTCACGCATACGCGAACTTGTTGCACAGGTCTCGCCTTCGGCAGCCAAAAAGGCTTTGGTCAAAGCAACTGAAATCTTGGTCGGGTCAAAAGGCACGACCGTGCCGTCTCTTCTCAGCACCTTATGATGATGGGCATTAGGATTCTCAGCCAATGTCGATGTGCTGCCGGGTGAATGCTGCTGAGTCATAGTTTCTCCTACCTGGTAACCGAACCACTAATAACTAAGACGCAAAAACCATGCCAAGAGTTCAGAATACTCCAGCCGCTTTTCGTCTCATGGATTTGTTGGATAGACTGAGCACTGAGTAATCAAACTGAGCAATCACTAAGCAAACAAGCTACCCGAAGGATTTCTTTCCGGACTTTTCCGTAAATTCCTGCTCTTGGCCAAATGGCCCCTGCCGGATAAGTACCGGGTCTTCTCCTTCAAACAAAGTTTTGTTGTAAATGAAGATATCACCAGCTCAATAATTGATCGAGTTGGCCAGTTCGAAATAGGACGCATATACGAAGCTTCAAACACCGACGCTTGCAACATTTCGAAACTTAGTCAAAAAGATAAAATCAGATCCTAATACTGCTTAAGAAGCAAAGATATTTCAGTTGAGCCGCAAACTAAGCAGGATCTATATACGCACCATATCCGGTGAAGAACAAGCGTAGTCTTTGCTGATCAAAGCTAAATGGCAGGCAAAGGCTTCAATCTGAGCGGCGCCTCATTTATCAGACTCAATCATGCAAGGCTTTTCACTTTTGAAGTTCTTGCAAAAGCTTCGGCAAGATTTCTCCTGAACGGGCTCTAAATATATATCCGGCAATCTCACTCAAAGGAGTCGCTTCCGGGTTCATTTCGACAATAGGAATTTGTTTGCGATAAGCAAGCATGGGCAAAGCAGCCGCCGGATAAACAAGCGAGGATGTTCCCACCACAAAAAGTACAGACGCTGATTCAATTTCTTGCTCTGCTCTTCTTAATGCATCTTCAGGCAAGGCTTCATTGAACCAGACCACGGCAGGACGTATCAACGAACCGCAATGACAGAGGGGCGGCTCTTGCAAGCCAAACTCTATATTAGAGGCAGGATGATGCCTGTCAAAACAATAGAACTCACTTATGTTGCCGTGCAATTCAATAACATCGCTTGAGCCTGCCTCTTTATGCAAACCATCAACATTTTGAGTTACAACCACAACCCGCTTGCCTGTTTTTTCAAGCTCGGCAACTGCATAGTGTCCGGGGTTTGGTTTGCATTTTAGCAAATTGGCTCGGCGCTCGTCGTACCAGGTCCAGACAAGTTTGGGATTGCGCTTGAACGCCTGCGGAGTAGCAAGTTCTTCCGGATTGTAATTTGCCCAGAGTCCGCTTTGCGCTTCTCTAAATGTGGGAATGCCGCTTTCTCTGGAAATTCCGGCTCCACTCAAAAACACAATACTGCTTGCCTTTCTGAGCAGCTCAGCTACGGCTAAGAGATCATTTTCAGCCATTGTTTTCAGTCCTGCTCAGATCATATATAGATTCTGCTTCTTCTCTTAAGATCGCAAACTGCAAAGTGTCGCGCCAGAGCCCACGCACTTGTCGCTCTTTTATAAAATGCCCTTCAAGTCTCATGCCGCATGATTTAAGCACACCGGCAGAGCCCAGATTTTGAAGGTCGCAGGTAGCGATTATTCTGTGCAGGTTTAAGCTCAGAAAGCCAAATTTAACCACCGCTCGCCCGGCTTCACTTGCATAACCCTGCCCCCAGAACGCCCGGTTATAGCAATAACCGAGATCTGCTTGCTGGGACAAATGCTCGTGCAAGCGCAAACCGCAGGCTCCGATAAGTTTGCCGCTTTCCTTCAACGTAATAGCAAACTCAAATATTTTGCGAGGGCGCTCGCGCTGGCAGTGCAAAGCTCCATCGAGAAAAGCCACTGTTTCATCAGCACTATTTGGTCCCCATTCCAGATATTTCACAACTTCAGGATCACGGGCATACTCATGCACGGCTTTCCAGTCCGATTTGACGAACTCTCTAAGCAGCAGTCTTTCTGTTTCCAGCTGAGGCATTGAGAAATTCTACAATATGAGATTTGTCAACAAGCCGGGATCAGTTCCTGCTAAGGCTAAAACCTAAATTGAAGCTTTCGCTGGCGGCATAAGTAGTCATTGCCATTTATGATCAAAGCCAAACAGGATTGCCTAGCCGGAGATTTCAAGATGACAGAAGTAATGGTTTCTTCAAAAGCAGACAAAGGTTTGCAGCACGAGATCAAAGCAGGCAGCCATGAATGGATTTCAGATGCAGGCAAAGAAGTGGGAGGTCAAGAGACCGGTCCAAACCCTCACGAACTCATGCTTGCGGCACTGGGCAGCTGCACATCCATGACTATGAAGCTCTTTGCCCAGAGACGCGGCTGGAAGATAGACGAAGTGACAATTAAGCTGAACGAAGACTCAATAGAAGATCCAAATAACCCGGGCAAGAAAATTGCCAAGATTACAAGAGATATTCAAGTCAAAGGCGATTTAAATGAAGAGCAGCTTTCCACTCTAAAAAACATCGCAGACAAGTGCCCGATTCACAAACTCTTGGTTGAATCAAAACAGATTCTGACCAACCTGGAATCGCTCAACTAATAAATTAGATGTCTCGATTTGACCTTACAAGCATCGAAGCCGGTCTGAGAACCTATATCATCGGCAAGAGTACTGCAAATGAGTTCTGGGACGAAATAGGCTCTACAAACGACCGCGCCATTGAGCTTGCTGGAGAATCCGCAGAAGAAGGGCTGCTGGTAATAGCTGCCAAACAAAGCGGCGGGCGCGGGCGGCAGGGTAAGGTCTGGGTTTCGCCTCAAGACTCAGGCATTTTTCTAAGCATTATTTTGCGCCCCACTCTTGATGCTGCGCAGATGCCCTTGCTGAG
>CAZTQO010000076.1:0-9734 GCA_964615655.1 uncultured Candidatus Obscuribacterales bacterium
GACCCAAGGGGGGAGCCGTGTGCGTTAGTAGCGCTCGCACGGATTTGTGCGGGGGTTCCGGGTAACCGGAATCCCTACCGCGACAGAGCCGGAAAATCCAAATTGGCAGAGGGTAGGCAAGAGGCTTGAAACGCTTCTTGCTGGCAAGCGGAAGCTCCTTGCTCTTAATGCAGTGCCTGCTCAATCTCGTCCCTTTGAGCTAGCTTGAGAAATCATTAATTTCTGAGAAAAGTGCCTCCAATCTTTCATCCTTTTTGCCTTTGACTGCCATCTTCGGGTCTCCACAGACTTGCCAAGCCGTACGCGCTGCCCGTCTGAAGTTAAGCAGCGGATAGAACATGCTGCGGAACTCCAGGGACGTTCGGTGACTGACTTTCTTGTTTCGGCTGCAGACGAGAAGGCCTGCCAGGTCATAGAGCAGTACAAAGTAATCAAACTGACAATGGAGCAGAGCATGGCTTTGGCTGACGCACTCATTAACCCGCCTGCACCCAACGCAAAAGCAATTGCAGCTATGCGCCGGTATAAGCAGAAAACGGGAGCGTAGGCTTGCAGGAAGCTCCGCAGGTTCAAGCATACGGAATAGAGCCGTGGCGTGAAGGCTTAGACACAACTGCTTTTTCGTGTGGCATGGCAGCTATAGATCAATACATCAAAAGCGATCAAGCTCAGCGAGCAACGTCCAGTTTTTCGGCTCGGGTATTCGTTCTATTGGAGCCCGGCTCAAACGTAGTCCGTGGTTATTACACGCTGTCTGCATTGGGAATTGTGTTCGATGATCTGCCAAAGAACATTCAGAAGAAATTGCCAAAATATCGTCAGGTCGGAGCCATACTCTTAGGCAGGATCGGAGTTGACCTGGCATATAGGCCGGATCGGAGTTGACCTGGCATACAAAGCCCAATTGCGCGCGCAGTTGGGAGAGAAGCCACGACTTGGGGAACACTTGTTTATCGACGCGCAGAAACGTGCTCTGGAAGGCGCCAGCAGCGACGTTGGAGCACCTTTTTTTGATGATAATCGATGTGCTGCAACCGACAGAAGAAGAAGTAGCAGATGGAGCCCGAGACCCAATGAGATTTTACTTGGACTATGGATTTGTCGCCTTTCCCGGCGACGAAAGACGGCTATTTAAGCCGATGCGCACGATCACCCAGGAATATGCAGAAGCGTAGGACATAGAAAATTGCATTTTTGCTGTTGAAAGAATCGAAAAGCTTTTCAATGATTTGCCTCAGGCTGGCAGCAGCAGTCAAAACTGAAAGTATATGAAAGGAGCTGATTTATCCGGTAAAAAGGTGATTGTGGCAATCAGCAATAGAGTGCAAAAGGCGGCTTTCAGTGGAGCCGGAGCATTTCTGAAGCAGCCTCTTTCTGAAGCCGCACTCAGAGGCAAATTAGCTGCAAGCAAGACCAAAACCATAACTATTACCACAGGCACAATCAGTGGAAGCTCAGGCTTAAGCAGGAGAAAGCTGTGATTCTCTGCGCTTGTAAGTATAGGACTCATTAAGAGCATGCGCTTTGCTACTAAGAAAGCTTGCGATACGTCTTGAATGCGGAAAAATACCCAGCCTATGCAAACAGCATGAAAAGTCAGGAATACGGACAAAATTTCGCCGGTTCTGGAGTCGACAAAATTTTTCAGCCAGATTTTGTTTTCTTTGAAATTCCTGAACTCACGATGAACTATAAGTGCAAGTCCATGAATAATCCCCCAGACGGCAAAACTCCAGGAGGCACCGTGCCAGAGCCCCCCCAGTGCCATGGTCAAAAAGAGATTGCGGTGAGTTTGCCAGCGACCGCCTTTCGAGCCGCCCAGCGGTATGAACAAATAATCGCGCAACCAGCTTGAAAGTGAAATATGCCAGCGATGCCAGAAATCAGACATGTTTCTGGCGAAATAAGGCATGTTGAAATTGATTGGAATATGGTAGCCAAAGAGCATGGCTGAGCCACGGCCAATGTCTGTGTAGGCTGAAAAGTCAAAGTAAATCTGGAAAGCAAATGCATAGGCAAAAAGCCAGAGTTCAGGGGCGCCGTAAACACGAGGATCTGTCATGCCCATGTCGACAAAAACGGCCAGATTGTCTGCAAGCAGCAGCTTCTTTGCCATGCCCAGAATAATGAGTGGAACCCCCTCGTCGAAGTCGGCGAGCTTGAGCTTCGTTTCAGCGCGCATCTGGGCTTCAAAATCTTTGTAGCGCTTTATAGGCCCGGCAATCTGGGTGGGGAAAAATGCCGCAAAAAGGGCAAACAAAACAAATGATTTTATGGGCTTGCCGCCTCTATAAATTTCAAACAGGTAATGAATGAATTCAAAAGCAAAAAATGAAATACCCAGGGGCAGAATGATATCGGCATGCCAGGGCGGAGCAGTTTGATGGCTGAAGAAGCCGAAAGCTTGCGCGCAGGTGCCCAGTAATAAATTGCTGTATTTGAAAAAAGCAAGACAGAGCAGATTGGCAGCAAGACCTGTGGCAAATACTGTCTTTTTTTGCTCAGATTTTATTCCGGCAAGCAAAGAACCCCAGAAATAGTTAAATAGGGTCATTCCGGCAATCAAGAGAATAAAAGCCGGCATCCAGCTCATGTAAAAGTAATAGCTTGAGGCAAGCAAAAGCGGCAGGCGCCACTTAGGAGGACAGAGCCAGTAAAGTGCGACTACAAGAGGCAGGAAAACTATGTATTGCAGGCTTGTGAAAAGCATTTGACCGCTTCTTTTGCTTTGCTATTTGCAAGCGGCGATCCTAACATGACAAGCCTTGCCAAGGTGTTTGAAACGGCTAATCTGCTTAAGCTTGCGCTTATTATTCTGCACTTATGAGCTCTGGAACTTTCATTTCTTGACTATTTCTCATCGGCTCTTAATTTAGATTCGCCAAATGAATGACAAGAGGCAAGCTGCTAAGATTCAGGATTCGCAATGCTTTTTGGAATTAGTCCAGGAATCGAGTCTAAGAGTGCTTAATCAGCTAAAAAATAAGCCAGCCTCTCAAAGCAAGCAGAGCTGCTCCGCAAAGGCAGGGCGCAAGGGGAGCCCGCTTCTGTGGCTGCTTGCCTTTGTCGGCCTGACGCTTTGTCTGGTGCTTGCCGTGCCCAAAAGCTGGCTTGATGCGGCAGATGGAGTGAACGGCAGTTATCGCCGCCTGGTCTCCAAACTTTCAGCCTATGTATCTTCAGAAGAAGAGCCGGATCTTATTTTTCTGGGTTCATCGCTTGTCTTGATACCGGCTGCGCACTGCGACAATTATTTACACGCCAAAGCCGCCGGTCCTGATTTTTACGATAGCTTCATTCCCGAATATACAAAGGCTGAATATCTAGAGAACTTGCTTGCAAAAGAAAATGGCTCCCGATTGCAAATCAAGAACCTAGGTGTGGCGTCATCTATAGCATCAGATCAACTGGCTATATACAAACTTCTGAAATCGGAAAAGAAGCTGCCGCGCATGCTTATTTTAGGACTTGCACCCAGAGACTTTCTCGATAACACGCAGCAAGCTTATAAGCAGACCCCCACCGCTCAGTTTGTGCAAGAACACGAAGACCGGTCGATTCTGCCAGCCGCACTTAGCTTAGAAGAATGCTGCGGCGCTTTTGAGCGTTTCTGTCATCGTGGTCAAAAAGTGCTTTCGCGCCTTAAATTCATATGCACAAATCTGGCAAAAGACCTGAGAGGCGAAAGTGCTGCTGCACCTGTACAGGCTTGCGTTCCCGGTCCGGTCTGGGACAGAGAAGCTCGCCTGAAAAAGGACCTCGATACATATCGCAAGCTTTATAATCCGGCAAATTTCGAAATGCTTAAAACTCAAAGCGGTTTTCTTGATGAGTTGCTGCGCTCTGCAAAAGAAAATCATGTTGAAGTGCTGGTCATAAACATGCCGCTCAGAAAAATGAACACCGACCTTTTAGATAAGAAAGCTTATAAAGCCTATCTCGAACAACTGTCCGCACTGTCTAAAACCCGGGCTTGCGAGTTTCTTGATCTGGGCTCGAACACAGGCAAGTTTGTCGATTCTGATTTTGAGGACTCCTGCCACCTGAACTTAGAAGGAGCAAAGAAATTCTATGCCTGCTTACCGGAGAGGATAAAGCTTGAAGGAGCTGCTCCAGGAAACTAGAATCGAAGCTGGAATTTCCGGCTGAAGCCAGAGTTGATTTAGCTAGGCAAAATGGATTTTCTCGCCTTCAAATGAGGTGATACGGGCCAGGCTCAGCACCGGCACGTTTAAGTGTTCGAGCTTCGCTCTGCCACCCTCGAATTCCTTTTCAATTACCGAGGCTATGCCTACAAGCGTGGCACCGCTTTGTTCAGTTAATTTGACCAGTGCAAGTATTGTGCGTGCAGTTGCTAAAAAATCGTCAATTATCAAAACCCGGTCTTCTTTGTTCAAATACTCGGATGAGACTATGAGTTCAACAGCTTTCTTATGAGTATGCGATTCGGACTGTTCTTTAAATGGGTCCGCTTTCATAGTTACCGGCTGGTTTTTTCTGGCGTAAACAACCGGAATCGAAAGTTCGATTCCGGCTATCAATGCCGGCGCAATCCCGCTTGATTCTGCGGTGAGTATGCGTGTGGGGTTTTTGTCTTTAAATCTGCTTGCTATTTCTTCCCCGAGCATGGGGTCAATCTGGTGGTTCATAAACGAGTCCACTTTTAATATGCCGTTTCCCAGATAGCGTCCCTCTTTAAGGATTCTTTCCTGCAATATTTCCATGGCTCTCCTGTGTTTTTCTTTGCTCTCGTTTGAGACGAACCTTTGTATCCACTCTCTTAGCTTGTGATTCCGGCAGCTTCTTTCTTTGAATAATCAGAGACGGCATCTAGAAATAGTTTTGGTATGCGCACCGGTTTCATCTTTTGCATGTCAACGAAAACGCCCTGATGTTTTGCTGAAGTTGTAAGCGCATTTGCCAGATAAATCTCGGCTTCGATTGTGAGTGATGTTTTGCCGAGATCTGAAAGCCACATTTTAACCAGTGGGTTCTCAAACAACCGGATAGGTTTGTGGTAATGAATTTCAGTAGATACTAATACCGGTGTCACACCGTTATCGACGAATTGTTTAAGCGGGCAATAAATATCGAACATTTTTAATCGCATATCTTCAAGCCAGCGCAAATAAACAATGTTACTGACATGTCCGGCAAAATCAATTTCGTGTGTGCTTACTGTGATTTCTCTTTCTAAATAGAGAGCTTTCATGAATTTGCTCCAGCTCAGTAATCCTTGCTCCAGGCATGAAATTATGTCACGTTTAACTTGCTGAGAAGCCGATTTTTTAAGACCCGGCTGAAATTGCTGACCATGATCGAAAGCTAAGAGGCAGTCTGAATAAGCCCCTTTACCTCTCCACAACGATGCACCTATGAAATTTACACAAAAGTGTAAGACAATAAAGTCGAATGAGGAGACCCGGATGACACTTGTATTTAGTTTCAGGCAGGGAAAGCAAAAGTTTGGTGAAAGCTTCAGAATCGTTTTGTTCTGTTTTTTATTGCTTGCACAAGCTCCTGTGGTGATTTCGGCACCTTTATCGGAGCCTTTATCGGAGCCTTCATCGGCGCCTTCATCGGCGCCTTCATCGGCGCCTTCATCGGCGCCTTCATCGGAGCCTTCAATAGATCAGGCAATTGAGAGCGGCCGTTGCTCCGGAAGCGCAGAAGGTACAGCCGGTGACAACTGGCTGAGAAGTATTAGCGAGGACCCCAGTAAGGGAGAACCGGAGAGCATTGGATCGGAACGCACAAGCTCCGAGCGTGTGCTTGCGCTGCCGTCCGAGATCTCTGCCGTCAAAGGTCCATTTCAAAACCGGCTTCGGACCCAAATTGATCCCGGTGATAGTGGCTTTTTTAACGATGAGGGATTCAGAGAAGGGGAGAAACTAGCTTCGGTGCTTGGCGATCCTGATGGTTCAAAAATTGCTGCTGCGGAAAATGTTGTTTTCGACGGAAGAATTATAAAGGACCCAAAAGAAGCCGAAGCGGCAGTGGAAGAGCTAACCCGGCGCATTTTGTTGAAACAAATCGCTCTGCAAAAGTTCAACCTCAATTACAGGATGAACGCAGCTAAACAGGGGAGATGGAAAGGATGGCGTTATACGGCTTTCAATGAAACTGATGGAGCCATGGGGCTTGCTGGCGGAATCATGTCGATTTATAACCGCGGCAAAAATCTGCATAGCTCGTCGAAAGTAAAATTACGCCTTCAAGAAAATGCAAATATAGTTCCAATGATTGGTAGCATAATTGGAGCAAGTGCCGCCGCCTTTGAATTTAGTGTGAATGCTTTTCACGAATACCAGGCATTTAAGAAAGGATTCTCACCAGGCAAAGCCAGGGTGCATGTCAATTCATTGAAGCAGGATATGCAAAAGATGATGGTTGAACGTGAAGCACTGCTGAAGGTGGAAGAATTAGATATAAGCCTCGGCAAACGAGTGGAAATAGACAGGCTCGAAGGCAAAGTGCTCGGAGATATGCTTGATCAGTCTTTGCTCGAGTATAAACGCTACCATTTAGGGGCGAGACGACTTCTGGCTTTCCAGCAGTCACAGTATTTTTTCGACCTCTCTCGTAATGTGACAAATGCAATTGGTGCAGAGTTTGCTTATCTGTCGTTGCACCGGGGGCGCCGGGTCTGGAATGGTAGAGCCGGTGTTCTGTTTGATGTAAGCGGCGCCATCGGCATGGGCGGTCCGATTGTAAGCAGGCTTTTTGCAAAGGCAGTAAGCGAGTATCACAAGCGCTACATTCACGAAACCATTAAAGAAGCTGAGGCAAAAGAGTGCGCAATTCTACAGCAGAATCAAAATGACCTGGAATCCTTGTGTAAGAACGGCACTGTTTCAACCGACGTGGTTGGGAAAGTGCTTTCAAGAAATGCGCATTATGAAGAACAGAGCAAAATTTTTCAGGACGAAATTGAAAAAGGAGAGAAGGCGCTTGATAAAGCAAAGCTAGTAGCAACACAGAATATTGGCGCTGGCTTGTACAAAGGAGGTAGTAAGCTTGCCTCGGGTATCCTTTTTAATGCTTGTGGATTCCCCCAGCTTTACAACCGCAACACGGAGACGGCTGGCCGGGTGACCAATCATCTCTTGTTCTCGGCTGCAGTAGTTGGCCTGCCTGCAACTGCATTTGCGATGCTTGATACCTTGCGAATACAGCTCAAAGGTGAACTCAGCCGGCATAAACTTGGAGAAAAAGGTGAGCTACCTGCCCAGCTGATTAATAAAAGGCTTGCAGATCTTAGTGCAATTGAAGCCAGACTGAACGCATCGGGCAAGAAATAGGCGGATTCAAGTCCTCAGCATGAGCTTGTCTGTATTGCTTCCACTGCGGCGCAATCGCCCAGGAGCATGCCCCAGCTGTAGAGCCGGTTCAGAGCGGCGGCATATTCCATGATCTGTTTTACCGGCTCACTGACCCCATCTCTTTTGAGAAGCAACTCGAACAATTGCGCGTATGACCTTATAGTGGGGATGCATTCCAGAATTGAGGCAAGCCATGGATCTATTGAATAAATAATCACTTCGTTGTCTTCTGGTCTGCGGTAAAAGACCACAGTTTCAGCTTCGCCTGTCTTGCTGATTTTGCCGGGCTCGTCATCCTGACTTAGCCGGTCATAAATATCCGAAACAGCAAAGCTGTATCTGCGAATCAAAAGAGTTGGGTTGAGCAAGGGAATTCTTTGATTTGGATTGGCGTCTTTGCTGAAATCCGGGCTCATAATTTTTGTTTTTTGATCCGGGAATTCACCATATTCGGAAACATAAACACGAGACCATTCAAAATCAGCCATTTCAGCCGCCAGGGGCAGTGGAAAGCGTTCCTGATTTGCATGAAGGAATTGAGGAAATTTCTCACCCAGAAAAGAAAGAATGTAGCTTTCCTGGTGATGCTCATGAAAATAGAGCGTGATTGCTTCGTCATAGTAATCGCCAAGCAGTTCTTTTGTGCGCGGATAAATGCAGTCCATTGCAGATAAAGCACCGGCTTCCGTGATTCTTGCATAAAGATCAAGCTCGTCTGCGTGTGCCTTTTGAAAGGCTCTGTTCTTTGAATGGCACTTGCAGCTTCTTTTGCATTTTTCTATGCATGAGAGAACTCTGTGTCTTTCATACTTATCCACGACCACGCTGGCAAAGGTCTTTTCAAAGTCTGAAAGCAAAATCTGCTTTTTTGATTTTGATTTCTTTTTCGGCCCGGTCTTTTGGGACGTGGAAGCTGAATGGATCTCAGCCGTGGAAGCTGTGAGGGACTCCGCAGCGTTTTTCCTGTCTGCACCTTTGTGCTTTGCTATAAGTTCTTCTAACCTTGCGAGTTCAGTTTGAATTTCTGAAAACTGCGGAAAGTTTCCATCGCGCTCAATCATTATGCCTTTCGGCATTGTCCTTGCCAGTAAGTAATCGAGAAGATCAAAGACAGGATCGCAAACTGCTTCCGAATGTGTGTCAATGAGCATGTTCTCGTGCTGATTATGACCAGCAAGATGTACCTGCACAACTCGATGAAGCGGTATCTGATTCAGGAACTGATAAGGATCGAAGTTATGATTAATTGAGTTGACAAAAACGTTGTTGAGATCAAGCAGCATGCCGCAGTCAGCCAGTTCGAGTATTTCTGAAATATATTCGGCTTCCGTAAGAAAGCTGCCCGGAGGATTCGGCATGTAAAAGGAAATGTTTTCTACAAGCAGCGGCCTTTCTATGTAGTCCTGAGCTTTTTTGATGCGCTCTGCAATGTGCCTGGCGCTTTCTCTTGTTCGGCTCATCGGCAGCAAGTTGTTTACATAAATCCCTTCGGCGCTGGAAAATGAAACATGGTCACTCCACCAGGGGACGTCGAATCGATCTAGAAGCCTTTTCAGCTCTTTAAGATATACAGGGTTGAGATCGTCGGTGCTCCCGAGCGAAAGGTTGATTCCATGGGAGATCAACGGGAAGATCTCGGCAGCTTCTTCAATTCGCTGCTTTGATTTCCCGTTGGCACCCATGAATTCTTCCGGAGTGAATTCGACCCATTTTAATTCAGACTTTGCTTTAAGCGTTTCTTCATGCATCTCCCGACGCAGTCCGAGTCCGACGCCAAGATCCGGCAAGCCTTTTAATATTCTATCGAATTCACTGCTCATGAATTGTATCTACCCTATTTCCTTCGCTTATTCTCAGGCAGTTCCACCTTGCATTTCGGTGCTGGTTCCAGAATCTTGCACTTCGGAGAAGGTGCCGGGTTTTCAATCTTGCACTTCGGAACTGGATTTTCTGCCTTGCACTTTGGAGAAGGCGCCGGGTTTTCGACTTTGCACTTCGGAACCGGATTCTCTACCTTGCACTTCGGAGAGGGTGCCGGGTTTTCAATCTTGCACTTCGGAACCGGGTTCTCTACCTTGCATTTCGGAGAGGGTGCCGGGTTTTCAATCTTGCACTTCGGAACTGGATTTTCTACTTTGCATTTCGGAGAGGGTTCTAAGATCTTGCACTTAGGCGAAGGTGCCGGAATATCGTGTTTGCACTTTGGCGACGGATTCTCGTGCTTGCACTTGGGCGACGGTGCCGGAATATCGTGTTTGCACTTTGGCGACGGATTCTCGTGCTTGCACTTGGGCGACGGTGCCGGAATATCGTGTTTGCACTTTGGCGACGGATTCTCGTGCTTGCACTTGGGCGACGGTGCCGGAATATCGTGTTTGCACTTTGGCGACGGATTCTCGTGCTTGCACTTGG
>CAZTQO010000076.1:9834-31165 GCA_964615655.1 uncultured Candidatus Obscuribacterales bacterium
CCGGAATATCGTGTTTGCACTTTGGCGACGGATTCTCGTGCTTGCACTTGGGCGAAGGTGCCGGAATATCGTGTTTGCACTTTGGCGACGGATTCTCGTGCTTGCACTTGGGCGACGGTGCCGGAATATCGTGCTTGCACTTTGGCGACGGAATCTCGTGCTTGCACTTGGGCGAAGGTGCCGGAATATCGTGCTTGCACTTGCCTGAAGGGATCTCGCTCTTGCACTTGCCTGAGGGGATTTCGCTCTTGCACTTGCCTGAAGGGATCTCGTGCTTGCACTTACCTGAAGGGATCTCGCTCTTGCACTTGCCTGAAGGGATCTCGCTCTTGCACTTACCTGAAGGGATCTCGCTCTTGCACTTACCTGAAGGGATCTCGCTCTTACACTTACCTGAGGGGATCTCGCTCAGGCACTTGGCTGACGGGATCTCGGCTTTACATTTGCCGATCGGGGTGAACTCGAGCTCGCTAACGTTTCTTTCTCTTGACTCTGAGCGGCTCTGGCTGGCATTTGTATTGCTCTGTGATTCCATCAAGCTATAAGCTTCCTGTATCCAGTTGCTTACGGCTGCGGCTTCGCTATTTGTTTGATCGTCCCTTGTGTCGATGTTCTTTTCGTCTTCGATGCGTTCTGTCATGGTCTTTCTCCTTGGGACCGGCTTGCCCGGAATCTCGCCTTCTTTCCTTTAAGCAGCGCGCGCAAGGGGGATCAATGCCCATCAATTCATTGAGCATGCGCACTTCATTTATTCAGATTTGTATTAAGTCGTTTGATGCGGAAATTATAAACTCAACGACCTGACAAAAATCTGACCAAAAAGCCCGAAAACGCTGTAGCTATAAGTGATTGCGGATGTGGCTGTCTGCCTGTTCGTGCAAGTCTTTCTGCACAATTATGCAATTATGTGCTTTCAGATTCGCTGCTTCCTTGGCGCTCCGATTGCTGTAAACGCTTGCTGAAGCTGCTATAGGCGTATGCTGCAATCATTAGAACCAGGCCGGCTACAATGAATGCGACTATTCGATAAATTGTTGCGGCCCCTGAAAGATCTATTATTAAAAGTCTGAGAACAACAAGTGCAAAAACAGAAAGACCGCTTATTCGCAATAACTTATCTTGCAGCATGAAGCCTGATGAAAGAAGTGCCAGGCCCTCTAATGCCCAGGAGCAGGATACGAAATAGCTGCTGAATCTCCAGCCCAGAAAGGTGGTTAGCGCAATAGTAGCTGCGATATTCAAATAGTTTCGAACAATGACTCTGGTATTGTCTAGACCGTCTTTGAATTGCAGACTTCTATATATGTAAGCGCAGGCATATATTGCTGCTGCTGCCGGCAGTGCTGAGAACCATGCAAGGCGAGAGTCAAAAAGCAAGCCGAATACAAGGAGGGTTGCCGCAAAAACTCCCATGGTTCTGAGCAAAACTTCGTTCAGGCGTCTGCCTGCTTCTACAAGAATCAGGCTTTCTGCCATCAGAGCATAGGCAAGGTAATTAGCCTCGCTGATTCGAATTGCCTGAAAAAGAAAGAGCCAGAGGCAGGCAAGTGTAAAGGTAATCCCGAAAATCAATTTTGGACGCATAGGCTCCGGTGCTTTTCTGCATCTGGAAGCAAGTGTAAATGCCATTGCCAGTGAAGCTGCTGCCGGGATGATTTGCTGCGGCACTGCTTCGATAAACAGTGAGCTGCATGCGGCGATAAGAAAGCCCATTATAGAAAGGACAAGCAAATAGGGCCGCCTGTATTTCAGCGAGACAAGACCAAGCGCCAGCGATTCCAGGGACCATAAAAAAGCAAGCATCCCGGGACCCACAGCTTTGAGGCTGCTTTCCCCACCGTAGATAAGAAGGGGAACCAGGAAAAACGCAAGCAGAGCAGCAAGATGAAAATACCAGTAGAAAGAAATACTTCTTAGATTTGCCGAGAGAGTCTCTTTGAATTCGTCAGAAAGATACGCCATGGCTGATACTGCAAGTACGGAGGTGGGCGCTAATATGTTGATTGCAGACCAGGGAAGTGTAATATTTGCAATTGAAAGTGTCTGTTTATTTGTCATTTCTGCAAAGGCGGCGCAAAACAAAACAAAAGCAAGTGGATAGCTGAACCAGCGAAATGAGCGCAAATTGTACTTGAGTCCTGCCCAGAGAATAAGTGCCAGTTGTACCGACCAGCCAAAAAGCTGGAGCGGCCCGTTATTAAGTGCCGGGATTAGTAGGGCAAATGAAGCAAGTGCTATAAGACCGTCTACCAGTGAAGCTGTGAGCCGATGCTTGCTCTTCATCACTAATGCAAGCAATGCATAAGTAACGGAGCCAATGCCAAAGAGAATGGCGTCAGGTTTTGCCGAACTTGCGGCAAGCGCTGGTTGAACCGAGAGAAAAGTGCAGACCGAAGAAAGGATCGCAACTGCAACAATGCTGGCTTTTGCTTTTTGTTCGGCAGGCAGACTCAGGGGCAGGAATGAGGCCGCAAGCCAGTATGGCGCAATATATGAAAGTCGAAGGAGCAAAGTGCCTGATTTGAGAGTGTCATTTGAAGAAGCAAAGAAAAAGAAAAATGCCGTAGCAATACCGAGCCCGTAAAGTCCGGTCCATTTGCATTTATGTACAAGAAATGCAAGCGCTGCTGTAAGAATAGCTGAGGCGCCGGCAGAAAACGGTCCTGCTTCTGTAAGACCCAGGGTTATGAACCCCAGGGCAATAGCCAGTGATGCGATCGGCTCCGAATTTTTTTTCCATGCATGCAAAACTGCAAGTATTGCGACTGAAAGCATGATAAGCGAACCAAGCAAGGGATCGGCAATCACCTGCACATCTTTTACATGGTGCATGCAGTAAGCCGAGAAAAAAGCGAGCGACCATCCGCCTCCTGCAAGCGCGTTGCCGTACAACGGCATTTTTTGCTTTCGGTCGATAAGTTCACCAAGCCCAACTAGAAGTCCTGCGATCAAAAATCCGGTTGCCAGCTTGGCCCAGGCTCCGAAGTACTGGAATGAGTAAAGAATCAGCAAGGCGACCCCGACCACTAAAAAGCCGATGCCAAGCCGGTTGAGCCAGTAAAGCCCTATTTTTGTTTCAAGCGAGGCCTGATTGGGTTTCTTGCACGGCGGGCTTAAGTCCTTGCTTGGCTCTGTAATCAGCGCATCTGCAATTGCTGGATTCACCTGTTCTTGCGATGCTCTTTCCTCTTCTGTTCTTTCCTCTTCTGCTCTTTCCTCTTTATATTGCGGCTCTGCTGCCGGTACTTCCGCAGGAGCTTTTGCAGTTTCGATTACTGATGCCGGTTCCCTGATTTCAATTGGCTGTTCCATGTGGAAAGAGTTTGATTCAGCAACCGTATCTTCTGCTTCTCTTTGTGAATTTTGCAAGGCAAGAGTTCTTTCGAGCTCCGCCACTCTTGCAGAAAGGGCTAGAAGCGCTTCTTTGAGTTTTTGTAGTTCCTGGTCTTGCTCGGGACTCATTTCTTTCTCCTGACCGTAGCTTCTAGTTTAAGCTCTGGAGAGGTCTATTGAAAGTGGGAAAATCAGTTACTGAACTGTATTTTTCCGATTTGATTAGCTGAATTACAGAAAAATCCTGTGTCCATAAAAGCAAGCACAGTCTTAAAGGTCTGATTTTGGCTCTTGCTTTTGCTCGGCGTCGGTTTTTGATTTGTGTTCTGATTTTGCTTTTTCCACTTCCTGGATCATACCTTGCGCATTCTTGTTCCAGGCATGCTTCAACTCGTCCGAGTAACCGGCATAAATCCAGGGAGCGCGCTCAAAGATTTCCGCAATTGCGTCGTTTGCTTGATTCTTATTGCAGGAAAACTTGTGCTGTTTTTTGTCTTTTGTCATGATAACCAGCTCGACAGAGGTTCCGGTAGGAATGAAGTTGATCGAGTGGCGTGTCTCAAGCCTGTAAACCCAGACTAGTTGGTCGAAATTGATGATGTCGAGTGTGAAAGGAAAACGCCCGATGATCCAGTTTCTTAGAACAGTGATTCCGCCGAAAGTTTTCTTGTCCGGCGACAGCATTTCTTCGTTTAGCTTAGGTGCTAAATCTCGTGCTTCCCCCTGTTTTGCCAGGTTTTTGATAATAGGATGTTGCTCGCTTTCGCTGCGTCGTATGTTCCATTTACGCAGATTCCAGCAAGAAATACCCAATAGTGGCAGTCCGAAAAAAAGCATGATAAAGCCCTGCTGCCGGTATCCGCTTGATACATCAAGCATGATTGCACTGAATCTTTTTTGCAGATCTTCCGGGTAAGGCTTTACTACCAATTGAAATATGTCGGCTGGTACAGGTACGAGTTTGCCTTCAAACGAAACAGCCTGTGTAACAATGGGCGATTTGATGATTACTGCTTTGTCACCTGAACGAAGCAGCAAGTAATAGCCCCTTACCTCCCTATCTTTTAGCTCTCCTGTTTTGCGGTCAAAGGTCTCATAAATTTCTGCTTTGCCTGTATCCAGTGTTTTTTCACCTTTCAGAACTACGAATTGTTTTTGCAAGGTCGCGGCGTTATTTGTGGAAAATAGAGTGTCTGTTTCGCATGTAAAAGGTCCGAAGGCGAAGTTGTACCAGTACTTCTGCCCCACGAAGGCAAAAAACAGGAGCAGCCCCAGTATAAAAGCATTGACCAGCAGAAGATTCCTGTTGCAACGACCCATTTCTTTATCTAGCGGCTTGTCCTGCATCTTCTTTCATCCTGTTCTTACTGAACTTCTGGTCTTATGCCCAATCGCCTGCAATAGTCGCGCTTTACAACTCGGCCCGGTAATTGCCAAGCACGAAACTGGATATAATCTTTTTCGATTTCTATTTTAAGGAGCGGATCGTGCTTGCAAAGGATAAGGGAGTCGTAAGAGTTGCTGTTTCAGGATATGGTCTTGCCGGGTCTGTTTTTCATGCGCCGCTATTGAAAGCTGTAGACGGAATCGAAGTAGCTGCAATTGTCAGCCGCTCTGCTGAAAAACAAAAAAATGCAAAAAATGACTTTCCTGATGCAGAAATTTATGCCGACCTGGACTCATTGCTTGAAAATTGCAAAGGCCTTGACCTTGTAGTGATAGCAACACCTAACACCGATCATGCTCCGTCGGCAATCAAAGCAATGGAAAAAGGCTTATCGGTAGTTGTGGATAAACCCATGGCAACAAGATTGCAAGACTGTCTTGCAATGCTTGAAAGTTCTAGAAAAAACGGTGTCTTGCTGAGTGTTTTTCACAACAGGCGCTGGGACGGAGATTTTCTTACAATCAGGGAGCTGATTGAAAATGGCAGGCTTGGAAGAATTCTCAGGTTTGAGTCTCGCTTTGAACGCTACAGACCGAGCCCAAGAGCCGGCTCCTGGCGTGAAGCTAGTTCTGCCGATCAGGGAGGCGGCATCCTTTTTGATTTAGGCAGTCATTTAATAGATCAGGCCAGCCAGCTTTTTGGCCATCCAGAGCAAATATATTCCGAGATTTGCAAACGCAGAGATGCTATAGAATCTGATGACGACAGCTTTCTTGCTCTGAGCTTCCCCGGTGAAATTAAAGCTCATTTATGGATGAGTGCAATTTCTGCCTCCCAGGGACATCGTTTTCGCATACTGGGCACAGAAGGAGCCTACGAAAAATACGGTCTTGATCCTCAGGAAGATATGTTGAGGCAGGGAAAAACACCTCTGGACAGTAACTGGGGGCTTGAAGATGAAAACGCCTGGGGAATTCTCACTACTTACGAAAATGGAGCGAAGGAGCAGCTTGCGTTAAAAACAAATGCCGGTTGCTATCAACGCTTTTACGAGCTTATGCGTGACGCCTTAAATGGGAATGGCAGCGTGCCTGTTGATCCGGAGGATTCACTTGAAACGTTGCGCATAATTCAGCAAGCCGCGCGTACAAATAATTCGAAAGTCTTTTCGGGCTGAAATGGAAGAGTCTGAGTCGAAAAAAAACAATTGCGCAAATGTATTTCGTGAATCCGGAGTGCAAAGCGCTCAGTAATTACTTTTCGGAGCTGCTAGCGGCATTTCTTAAGCTTTGCAAGAGATCAAAGCTAAAAGCCGCAGATTTTTGTTAGCCTTATAGATGGGTCTGAGTTCAAGACCGCTTACCCGTTTTATGAGCGAGTTCAATATTTATGTTCGATACGCTAACAGACCGACTACAAGAAGCTATGAAGTCACTCAGGGGTGACAGCAAACTCACTCCAGACAACATGGAAGATGCTATTCGAGAAGTTCGCAAAGCACTTCTGGAAGCTGACGTGAGCTTGAAGGTAGTCAAGCTTTTCATCAGCCGGGTAAGGCAGAAAGCTCTGGGGGAGGAAGTGATTGCCTCGGTTTCTCCCGGCCAGCAATTTGTGAAGGTTGTGCATGATGAGCTGGTTGAAATTCTGGGTGGCGACAATGTGCCAATTAAATTAGAAGGTAATCCACCTGTTGTCATGCTTCTTGGCTTGCAGGGGTCTGGAAAAACCACCGCCTGTGCGAAGCTGGCTCTCAAGCTCAAAAAAGATGGCGAGAAGCCTCTTATGGTCGCCTGTGATGTGCAAAGACCGGCGGCTATAAAACAGCTTCAAACGCTTGGCAAGCAGGTGGATATTCCGGTTTTTTCAATTCCCGACTCCACAAATGTTCTTGAAATTGCCACAAAAGCAGTAGCAGAAGCAAAAGAGCAGGGGCTCAAGCCTGTAATTCTCGACACTGCCGGGCGCCTGCAAATAGATACGGATTTAATGGCCGAGCTCATGTTGCTTGACCGGGCGCTGGAGCCCTCTGAAAAGCTGCTTGTTATTGATGCCATGACCGGCCAGGAATCAGTAAACGTGGCTGAAACATTCAATACGCAGATTGGTGTTTCAGGGGTCTTGCTTGCTAAAGCCGATGGAGACGCTCGTGGTGGAGCGGCGCTTTCTGTGAGGGAAGCCGCCGGGCAGCCTATTAAATACATTTCCACGGGCGAAAAGCTCGACAATCTCGATGCCTTTTTCCCTGACCGCATGGCCAGCCGCATTCTTGGCATGGGTGACGTGGTTGCCCTGGTTGAAAGAGCCCAGGATGCTATTGACGAGAAAGAAGCTGAACGAGTCGCCAAGCAGATGCTACAGGGCGACTTTACTCTTGATATGTTCTTGCAATCCCAAAAAATGATGAAGCGCATGGGATCGCTTGGAGACATCATGAAAATGATGGGAGTTGGCGGCATGCTCGGCTTAAATTCAGACCAGCAGCAGATGCTTGCAACCCATGGTGAAAAAATGCTGGATCTCTATGAGACAGCTATTAACTCCATGACTCAGGACGAACGAAATAAGCCGGAAATCATAAATATGAGCCGCAGGCGCCGAATTGCAAGAGGGTCAGGCTTAAAAGACAACGAAGTCGGTCAAATGTTGAACGAATTTGAACAAATGCGCAAAATGTTTAGCCAATTCCGCAAAATGATGGGTGGGATGCCGATTCCGGGATTTCCCGGCATGCCGGGCGGAGCTGGAATGGAAGCTCCTAACTGGGATGAAATAATGCGAAACTCGCCTATGATGCCGCCTCAGGGGCAGCGACCACCTGCCGGTGGCCGGGTGCCTCCAGGTTATCGTCCCGGGGGTGGAAGCATCTTCAGGAAAAAAAATAAGAAGCGATTTTGATAAAATATAAAATCGAGTACTTAGCAAGGCCATGCCTGGCTAAATGATTTACCGGACAGTGCTTGGAATTCAAGCGGCGCCGGGAACTAAATGAAGCGCAACAAAAAGTGCCTCAAATGCAAAGGCTAGGTAATATTGCCGCCGATGCAAGGGTTTCCATGATATAAACAAGGTTTCGCATATTTTGAGGTGCAAGAGGAAGGAACTGTGGTTAAAATCAGACTTAAACGTGTAGGAGCAAAAAAGGCCCCATTTTATCGGATCGTAGCAACCGACAGCCGTAATCGGCGTGATGGTAGCCCTATTGAAGAACTCGGCTATTACAACCCCCGGTCTAAAGACCTCAAACTAAATTTAGAAGCGGTTAAACAATGGATCAACAACGGCGCCCAGCCAAGCGAAACAGCGGCTCATCTTATCCGAAAGGCAGAGGCGGCGGCGGTCGCTTCATAAAGGGACGCGGACGCGGTCCCAGAGTAGTCAGCGATTCTACTGCGGCTGAAGATCTCGCCGAGTATGTAATCACGGTTCTTGCTCGTGATCCCAATGCCGTGCAAATTGTCAGGCAGCCGGCCGGCTATGGCCGTTCTCGTTTGAAAGTTACCTGTGACCCGGCAGTAACCGGACGCTTGATCGGCAAAAGTGGTCGAACCATAACAGCGCTTCGGCAGTTGGTTCGAGCAGTGGCCGGGCGTTTTGGTAGAAAAGTTGAAATAGACATACCTCCAAATGACTGATGGCGAATGACTGATCTCGATGACTGATTCTGAATCCGAGAAAAAGAAGGACCTTGCTGAAATCTTGACTGAGCTGAATCTGTTGCATTCGGCTCAGATTGAACTTGCCGTGGCTGACCAGCAAATGAGTGAACTTCCTCTGCACGAAGTCTTGCTTGTAAGGGGATGGATTACAGAGGCGAAACTTCAGGAAATTGCCCCCTGGCTTTTGGCGGGTACTAGTCCCGGGCAGGCAAAAAACACTGGTGGAAGCACTGGCGCTGCCCAGGACAAGCCGCAGGGCAAAGTTGAAAGCAAGTCTGAAGCAAAAGTTCAGCAAAAGCAGCAGAGCAACAAACAAGGCAGCCAGCAAAGCAACCAGCAAAACAGCCAGCAAAACAGCCAGCAAAGCAACCAGCAAAACAGCCAGCAAAGCAACCAGCAAGAGAAAGCTATAGTCAAACCTGAAGATCTTCCTAAAGAGCCTCCGCAACGTGCTTCGAATGGGCCGGCTGTTATCGAAAGTCCTGTTCCTTCGGAAAATGATCAAAACTTGAAAGCATACAAAGAAATGCTGAGGAAAGTTCTGGCAGTTGATAAAGACTGAGCTTGAGGCGTCCCGGCTTTAGTATTTTAGTTTTTAGCTTTCAATTCGCTTGCAGCTCTTCGTAAGTATAGGATTTTCTTGTAGACATAAGCACTGTATGCAAGGTTCATCTTAAGACCCAGTGAGCCGTCCAGAAATCCCACTCGAAATATGAAGCGATAAAAAAATGTCCAGACCGGATGCAGATATAAGTTAAGGAAGGAGGTTTTGAAAGGACGATAACCTGAGTTCAACGCTTCCCGGGCGGCCAGTTGCGCGTATTTATCATGTGCCTGTGAAAAGTGAGCCAGATCCGTATATGACATATGTAAAAGATGCTGCTTCAAATCGCTTACAACCCCTTCAACTTTAACTGACTCATGCACGAGCCTTTTGTTGAATCTGCCTTTGCTGCGGCGGAAAAGCCGAAGTTGCTTGTCCGGATAGAAGCCACCATGGGCGATGGCGCGGTCGCCAACATGCATCAGCCTGGCAATTCTGAATCCGTCGATGCTTTCAAGGTCATTCCTTGAAAGAGTCTCTTTAATCTCCGCGGCAAGCTCAGGAGTTATGATCTCGTCTGCATCGAGACTCAAGATCCATTCATTTCTTGCTTGCTCGATTGCGAAATTCTTTTGCGCTGCATAACCGAGCCATGTCTGGAAAATCACTCGTGCATCAAATGATCTGGCTATATCGATTGTGCGATCGGTAGAGCCTGAATCGACAAGCACAATTTCGTCGGCAATGTCTTTGATGGCAGCGAGGACTTTGCCTATTGTTCTTTCTTCATCCTGGGCGATCAGAACCGCCGACAGCTGAGGCACGTCAGCTCACTTCCTTGTAAAGTAAATCTTGCTGGCTTTTTGATCGATATCGTACTTGTAGTTGCCTCCACTTACAAAGTCGGCGCCGAATTTCGGATATTTTCCAGTGTATTGCTCCGAAATCTGGCAGCTAACGCTACGCTGTTCAACCGGACCGAATTTCATTCGCATATTCATGGTTTTGGAAGCTTTGGCGGCTTGCACTTCTTCCGGTTCCCAGCCAGGCTCTCCCCGTTGCGGGCCTTCTCCGGGGTTTTTTCTTATTGTTTCTGCATCGTCAACTTTCAAGCCCGCACTTTTTGCCTGTTTGGAATTGAATTCGATTCCAGACCCGGCCGGGTCGAAAATCATTTGTGTCGGTCGACCATTTATTTCAACGGGAACGAGCAAATCTTTGCCGTCTACTTTGGAGAAAGCCACGGCTTGTCCCTGCTGAGCACCGCTGCCTCTACGTTTCAGTTCTATCGATTTAGCGCTGTCCACAACGCTTATGCTGAAAGCATCAAGAAAACTGTTGCCGATTTTTGCAGGTGCACCACTGTCGTCAACTGTGATTGGAAAGTTCTTGCGAGTTATAGAGCCAAGTGAAATGTCGCACCTGAATTCAATTGCTTTTTTCTCAGGGGCTATTGAAAGCGAGGCCAGCTGCTGCCTGCTTATACTTGTTGTTTCGGTATTCTGATCAATAATCGCTTTTGTGCTTCTGCCGTTAACTTTAATGTCCACAACTTTGTCATTGCCGTTAATTTTGAAAAACAAACGCGCCTGGTCGCCCTCTATTGTACCTTTGTCTTTTTCGGAGCTCTGCGAGCCCGCAGGCGAAGCTGTTTTCACTTTGTTCGCCTCTTCTGCTGCCGCAATTTCTGTGGCTCTTCTCTTAAAATAACCGGGGTCAATTGCTTTCAGGGCATCCATCGACTGGTTGCAAGCCTGGGTTCCCGGAAAACGCTCTACGCACTGTCCGTAAAAATTGGAAGCTTTCTTGTAATCGCGCTGATAGTGGTATGCAAGAGCGCAATAATAGTAGGTGTTGCTTTCCCAGGGGGCTGCTTTTATTGATTCCTCAAAATAGCGGGCAGCGTCGGCAAACTTTTTCTGCTGAAAAAATTTGATGCCGGCATCATAAAATTGATCAGCCTTTGCAGCTAAGGGGCTCAGAACGAGCAAGAAAGAAAGCCCCAGTGCTACTTTAGTGGCTCTCATTAAAGAAGGATGCATTCTCTATTACCTTTGTTATCAGCGCCAACTCTTAGTTTATGGCTCGGTCCATTTATAGCTTAACTGATCTTGTGTTTAGATTTCCAACAGCTCGACCAGCTGCATTTTTTGCCCTTCAGAAGTGCCCAGGCAGATTTCCATGGACTTGGCATCCCTGTAAAATCTGGATAGAGGTGAGGACTCGCTCAGCCCCTGAGCTCCCATAATCTGAAGTGCTTCTCCTGAATGATGGCGAGCAACTTTTGAAGCAAACCATTTGCTCATTGCGGCATAGGAAGGAAATTTCTCAGGGTCGGCCTCGAGGCTCCAGGCCGCTCGCATCACTTGTAAACGGGCGCCTTCGCAATCTGTGTACATATCAGCTAGCTTCCACTGAACACCCTGGAATTTGCCTATGCTTAAACCGAACTGCTCTCTTGTGCGCGCATGTTCTATGGCATTTTCCATGGCTCCTTGCAACAAGCCTGTTGCCGCTGCGGCCAAAATCAACTTTGAGACATCCATTGCAAAGCCTGCAATTAGTTCAGTATTGTCGGAGCTGTTTTTGATCAGCGAGTCTGAGCCCAGCTTCTTTGCTTTAAATTCCACATTGTTTGCAAACGCCGAGCGCAAGCCCAGGCGAGCTATGTCGTTTGAGCAATGCTTGCCGGACTCATCGCTGCAGTCAACAAGAACAAGCGCAAACTCGTCGCTTTCTCCGTCCATGTTTTTGCAGAATGCAAGAGAAAGCCCTGTTATCTGTCCATTGACTACCCAGACTTTTTGGCCGTTAAGAACAAGACTGTCTGCCTTCTTTCCAATGCATGCCTGCACTGCTTTGTAGTCTGTGCCGGCGCATTCCTCGCTGAAAGCCAGGGTGCCGAGAATCTCGCCTCTTGAAAGAAGCGGCAGGTAGCGGGATTTTTGTGTTTCGGAGCCGTATTTTTTTAACACTTCGATAAGCGCATAGTGATTTGCCAGGCTGAGCCCCAGGCCTGGCTCATATCTTGATACAGCCTCGACAAAAAGTGCGCAAAATGTAAATGGGTTACCCTGACCGCCGTATTCGCGGGGTGCTGAGATTCCGAGAAATCCTTTCTGTCCCAGTTCTTGCAGAAACTCTTTCAGGCAGAGTTCGCGTCTTTCGAGCTTTTCTGCAATCGGCGCGACTGTTTCGCTTGCAAAGCTCAAATAAGATTCTCTAATGGCTTCCTGAGCAGAACTTAAGAAGGTGTTCACGGCAGAGTCTCCAAAAACTTGTAATTTGGGCTGATCTTAGCACCTGTAAAGCCTGCGGGCACAGAATCTATAGCTTTAAGACATGATCTTAAATACAGCTTTGCTCCGGGCATTCAAGAGCTATGAGTTCATTCATTATCTCGTCGGCCCTTTCATATCTTTCGTCGAGGTCAAGGGCTGTAGCTTTCTCGACTATTCGGTTCAATTCCGGGTTTAGTTCGCCATTCACTAAAATGGGTGATGAAGGACTGAGCGGCTCAGGGTCTTCTCCTGTTGAGAGATAGTGCAGATTGCAGCCCAACGAGTAAATATCGCTTTGCGGCAGGGGCTTTCCTCTGAATTGTTCGAGTGCGATATATGCATGTTTGCCGACAACGGTTGCTGTAACAGTGGAGCTTGTTTGCCTTGCAACGTTGAAATCAATGAGTTTGAGAGTGCCTGCTCCTGTAAGAATCAGATTGTCCGGAGTGAAATCACGGTGTACCACCGGCGGTGCTTGCTCGTGAAGATAGCTCAGGGTCCGACACATTTGCATGCTTATTGGAATAAGTGTTTCTAAATCAAGCGGACCATTCTCTTTTACAAGTTCTCTCAGAGTTTTTCCATCAACATGCTCAAGCACTATATAACCGCGGTGGTCCTGTACAAAAAAATCAATCAGTTTGACTATATTTGGATGATCAAGCCTGGCAAGAATTTCTGCCTCGTTTTTCAGCGATTCAATCGACTCATTTTTTGCGCTGGCGCCAACCTGTGTGGGAAGAATATATTCTTTAACCACCACAGTGTCTTCTTCACTAGTTTCCGTGTTTCGTCTTCTTGCAGCGTAAGCGGTTCCCTGTCCACCCATAGCAATTTTATGCAGTATTTCGTATTTGCCTTCTTTGAGAATCGCTTCTGCTGCAAGCGGAGTCAGAGATTCACGCTCGGGCTTTTGAGAGAGTGCAGAAAGCCAGAGCTCAGTGTAGGCTGATTCTGGCTCAGGCTCAAGTAGCTTGCTTAGCTGCGGGTTGCGAGGCAAATCCGGTATGTATTTGCGAATCGCATCAAGAATTGCTGCTCTGCCTTTTGATTCGGCTATGCCTGAGATTTTGATTTTCCTTTCTTTGTCGTCTTTTGTTTTGAATACAATATATTGCTCGCTGGATTTTGTTTTTCACCTGTTTTAGATCGATGTATTTAAGCTCAGCCCAGGAAACAAGCAGTCTTAGCGGTTGTCCGAGCCTTTGCCGCCACTGCAAATAGATTCCGTCATCTTTGATAAAAAGATGTGTGGGTTGGAAAACGATTTTGGCAAGCCTTACTCCAAGAAGTATACAAAGGGGCGACAAAATATAAGTAAGCAGCGGACCGACAGTTAACATACCGTAGAAGGCACCATAATTTTTGCTATGGTCGCTGAGGGTGAATAGCCCGAAGAATAGCGAAAATATACCGAAAATCATAATGGCGAAAATCGGAGAAAAAATTGTGAGGGCTCCGAGTAGAAATGCGTGCTCCTTGAGAAAATTTCTCAGATTCTGCGTATTGCATTCAGGCTGGTAGTGAAAAACAGAATTGGAATCAGAATCAGATTCAGCCTGCTTGCCTGCCGGCTGCAGAGCCGTCTTCTTTTTGTCCTTCTTGTTTTTGCTCATGCGCTTGACTCCGCTTTTTCTGCCGGTGCAGCAAGAGAATTGAGTCTTTCAAGCAGATCTTTTGCTGACTGCGGACGCTTTGCTGCATCAAATTCCGTGCAGTCGGCTATGAGTTTATCCAGCTCTGGCGGTATCTCGGGCCGCTCATTTGACGGATGGCTCTGAGCAAGTGGTTCGGGGTCGCTTCCGGTCAGTAGAAAATAAAGGCTGGCCCCTAGTGAATAAATGTCGCTTTGAATAACTGCTTTGCCCCGGAATTGTTCGGGTGAAATATAAGATTGTTTGCCTACTAAGGTACCTGTTGCTGTGCCGAGAAATGAATGTGCGGCCCCAAAATCAATCAGCACTATCTGAGTGCCATTTCGCTATACCATATTGTCGGGAGTCAGATCTCTGTGAATTATGGGCGGGTCCTGGCTGTGAATATGATCGAGAATCGAAGCGATTTGTTTGCACCAGTCTATGGCTTGCTCGGGTTTTCGTACTCCGGCTTGCCTTACTATGTTTCTCAGGTTCTCACCCGCCACATATTCGAGCATAATATAAGTTCTGCCATTCTCGACAAAATGGTCGAGAACTCTGGCGATTCGCGGATCAGAGAGCTTCATCAGGATCTCTGCTTCACGTTTGAACATTTCCTGCGATTTCTTTAGAGTTTCATTGTCGCCCAGATCATCTGTTACCAGTTCCTTAAGTATTACTGTCTCTGCTGATTTCAACTGGGCAAGGTAAACTGCTGAAAGACCACCGAATGCAATCGGACCAATTATTTTAATTCTTTTGTTCTGTAGCTCGGTTCCGGCAGCCAGGGGCACAAAGGCTGTGGACGAAAAATGACTGTTCATCTGGTCTTCCCAGATCTTTGTATAAGAGAGCCTGGCTCCTGAAGCTGTCAGATCAACCTGATCTAAGAACCCGGCTATTTCATCTGCCCTGTCCAGGTCTTTAGTCAAAACCCTGAGTCCCAGAAGCAATTGCTCTTTTTTGCCTGCATCCAGCCGTTTAAGATTAATGCTTGCTTTTCCGCCTGACTTAAAAGTGAATGTTGCTTTAGGCCAGTGGCTCAGATCGAGCATGTTTAGATCCTGCCATTGCCTGTGCCGTTTCAGACCCAGGCTGAAAATGAAATTTGCCGGAAAGCTGATCCCTTTTTCGTTCAAGGTGATCTCTTTGTCACCCAGGGCAATTACAGTGCGGATTCCAAGATAAGTTAGCGTGGCATTGAAGGCCAGACCGCAAATAGGAGAAAAGCAATAAAGAAAGTTGAGCGGATTCAGATTTGAAGTAAAGAAATTACTGAAAAAGCCCAGGGGCAAAATGAACAAACAGCCCAGAATTGAAAATATAATCAGGAACGGAGCAAAAACTCCCCAAATTGGGAAACTGAGGAGGCAGAAAAACCTCAAGACTGTCAACAGCGGGTGATTGTAAGGCACCTTAACTTCGTAGTCAGGCATTTGATGTCTCCAGTCCTGAAATATATGTTACCCGAAAGTTCTGTAACGATCTCGCCTGCGGATGCGGCAGGCTTGCAAGAATCTGCTTTCAATTAAGGCATTTCGGTTAAGATCTGCACTGTAGAAAGATAATGACCAGAGATCGGTGAGTATGAAAAAGGTATTCGCAAAACTTGCAGGAAAGGTTCGCAGGCTTACATCGGGTTTTCGCGAAAAGCCTGATCTTCAAATTGATGACTATGTGCTGGAACACTTCCTCTTGTATAACGGGCTTGTGGGTTCGTCGCCTGATAATCAGCCACTCTATAAAGATGTTCGCAACGAAATAGTGCAGGCTATTAACGACGGCAGCGGGCACCAGCTCGCGATTGCTCTAAAGCTCTCGCCGCTATGGTGGGAAGACCGGCTGGAAAAGATCTTTGGCGAAATAGCCGCTGTCAACAAGCCGGGACTGCTTAGCTGTCTGCTGGCTGAGCGTCCGGATGATGATATTACTGGTGATACCACCTGCTTGAGCCATAGCGATTGGCAGGTGCTTGCAAATGCGGCTAGGATGCTGGCTTTTCTTGATGTGAAAGAAGCCGTGCCCCGACTGGCTGTATTGCTTCCGGCTTGCGGACAAAACAAGAAGGCGGCATTTTGCCATCTGGCTTATTCGCTGGCAAAATTGGGCTCTCCGCAGGCAATGGAGGCTCTTATAGCTGAGCTCTCTAACGAGGAGCCCTGGTTCTGTGTGGATGTGGTGGGTGCTCTGTCCTATTTCGAGCTCTCTCATGTGATTCAACATCTTTCTGAAGCAATGCTTTCAGGCAACGAGCTTGATGATTATATGGCTGTTGCAATTACCCGGCGGCATAATCTCGCTCAAATTGCCGAATTTGAGGAGGGGCAAACACATAGCGGACTTGCCGAAATATGTATTGCGATCTTAAAAGGTCTGGAAGGACCGTTTCATTCAGAAGCTCATTTGCCTGGCCAGCTTGAAGAAATAAGACCACGCATAAATGAACTGGCAATGTCGAAACCCAGTGCACGCCTTCTTGCGTCGGCGATAAGGCTTAACCGGTGGTTTGAGCAATACTCAGGATCCGGTTCCCCTAACGGCAAGCTTGAAAATGAAATTAGAGATCTTTCCGACAGGCGGCATTACGAAGCAATAAAGCAAACACTTCAGGAGGCTAAAACCGATTCTCCGGCAGAATTAGGCGAATTGAAGCATGCGTTATCGTTGGCAGAGCAATTTAAGCTCACGGAATTTGCACCATATGTAATACCGCTGCTGTCTGAAGGCTTCTCGGCCCTGCCCGAGGCAATCAATTGTATTGCCAGCCTTGGAGATCTGGAAGCTGTGCCCGGCATTGCCGGAATTGTAGAGGGGCGAATTGATCTGGATGCTCGCTGCCGGAATGCTCTGAGCGCGCATCCGGTGCTTGAATCCGATAAACAGTCGACAGACATTTACTGGACCGCTCTGAAAGCTTTTGGGGCTTTGCCTCATAAAAGGTCACTTGGAATTCTGAGCAAGGCTGTAAACGACCATGCGCCTGATAAACGCGAACAAGCCCTGCTTTCATTGCAGAACGTGCTTCTGGCTGAAGAATTGCGGCAGAATCATTATGACGGTGACCTCGAAGCTTTGATTAGAGAGCGAACTCAGGACCCGGCAGTATCCGTTCAGACCGCGGCATTAAAAGGGATCGCTCAACATGGGCTCACCGGTTTAATACCTGAGGTCCTGAAATCATTGCAATCCAGGGAGGTCGCCGTGCACCGCCGGGCAGTGGAAACGCTGCTTAATCTTGCTGCAAACGGGCATCGAGATCTGGTGAAATCTGCCCTCGAGAGCGCTTTCTCTAAAGAGTATGATTCGGCCAAAAAGGCACGCCTGAATGGAGTGTTGCAGCAGCTCTGAACCGGAAATTCAGCTTCTAAGATTTCTGCACATTTATCTTAGAGCCTGAAATTAAACTCCCCGGAGTCTGATAAGCAGGACTTTTGAGCCTTTGCGTGACATTTTCTCCCGCAATTATTAAAACACGTGATAGGTTAGTAAGAAATACGGGAATTTATAAAAAAGCCGTTTATCCAGGAGTGTCAGAATGACCGGTCCGGAAGAAGAGGCAAAGGAAGAGAAGAAAGAAGAGGCTGAGAACCCCGAGTCGAAAACGACCGAGGCGGATAATTTATCGGTCGCAGAAAAGAAAGAAGAAGCTTTAAGAGAAGAAAAGGCCGAATCAGCAGAAGAAAAAAAGAAAGAAGCTGTAGAGGAAGAAAAGGCAGAGCCAGCAGAAGAAAAGAAGGAAGAAGCTGTAGAGGAAGAAAAGGCAGTATCAGCAGAAGCAAAAAGCGAAGATTTAGTAGAAAAGGCAGAGCCAGAAGCAGAAAAGAAAGAAGAGGCGGCAAAAGAAAAATCAAGCGATGAAAACAAGAAAGCAAGTTCTCTTACTCTGACACAGCACCATGTTTCTCACTTGCTTACCGATGTTTTGCAGGATGATGCTGCGGTACAACCAGCTAAAGGCAAGGGCATTCGCTTTCCTATGATTCTCGATCTCCTGCTGGGTCTTGGACTGCTGGTGGCTGTAGGTGGCTTCACTGTCGGTCTATTTCATATGTACTTGGTGCACTCCGCTTCTCAAAGCATCAGTGAACAGAAGTATAAGGCAGCAATAGCCATTCTTAAGGGGGCTCCGCTGCCACAGGTATTTTCAAGACCTGGCTCGGATACGGAAGAATTGCTCAGTAAAGCTCGATATTTGGATGCAATGGAAAAGCTGGAGAACAGTACAAGCGATGCCGAAGTTGCAGATGCCATAAAAGAACTTGGTGAGATAAGTGCCGGCTCGAAATATTTTGCTCTTGCGCAAGAAGCAATAAATGAAAATACTGAACCGGCGCCGATGATGTTGCAGGGCGGCGCCGAAACTTCTGAGGAAGCACTTGAGAGTGCAGAACAAAAGCAATCTTTGCTGGAAAAAGCACTTAAAGAAGCACCCCAGCGCTGAGGTGCTTTGTATTTTTTCCTCGTTTCGAGAATTTTTCAACTGCTTTTGCGGATATTTGAGCAAGCCAAACCAGGCAATCAGGTCTCAGGGATCTGATTATTAACTACCAGCTTAATCTAAAAGAAACAACTGAATATGCCAACACACTTTTGTGAGCGTTGCTGCGAACAAGCAGCAGGGCGGCCGCCGCGTGTCGATTATCGAGACACATTTATCTATGCGGGTGTGTCGCTCGCCAATTTTCTTATGACCTGGCTTTTTAAACTTTGCCAGTTATTAGGCTGGCTGCTTTTCTTTTCGGTGGCAATCTGGTTTGCGCCTATAGCCGGACCCATGACCGAAAAAGAGAAAGCCCTTGCTGAACTGAAGGCAAGAAGAGCCGCAGAAGAAGAAGAAGCTCGAAAGAAGGAGGATGAATGGCGGCAGAAAAATGATGATGCTGCAGCCCGACTTAATTCCATGGGGAACGAGTTTGAGTGTGATCGCTCCAGAATTTCCGAAGACGATAGGCTGGTAAGGGAATTCAACGACGAATCAAGAAAAGTGCGCGACGGTCTTAGCGATCCGGAAATGGCGGCAATCAGACAGGCTCAGATTGCACGAGAGGCTGAGCAGAAACGCCTTGCCGAAATTCAACGCTTTCACGAACGAAACAGACTTGTTCAGGAAGCTCTGGATATCGATCACCGGCGGAGGCGGCTTCGAAATGAGCGAGACAATGCGCTTGCCAGCTACGAGCTTGAAAGAGCACATGTCTGCACAGTTGAGCACAATGCTTGCGTAGCAAGACTTGTTGAAATCGAAGCGCGCCTGCATCTCATGTCTATGGAATAAGATTTGGCTTGAACAAAAAGCGCTGGTCAGTTCCCGAAAACCTGGCCCACGTAAAACTGAACTGCGCTGTTGTTTGAAATCAGAATCAATGAAGTCAGAACGGCAAGAAAGCCAATTTTGGCGAGCAGCTCGGACTTTTGTTCGAACGTCATATAAAGACCTTTCTTTCTAATCAGGATACCTGCTAGTAAAGCAAAAGCCATTTTACTCGTGTTTGCAGAAATTGCCAGTAAGTTTAATTACTTTATTCAACGACGAATTTTTTGTATTCGTCTGCAGACATGCATGAATCCAGATCTTTTGGATTGTCAAGCTTTACTTTCAGCATCCAGCCTTCGTTGTAGCAGTCAAGGTTTACAATTTCAGGCTCGGATGACAAGCGGTCGTTAACTTCCAGAATTTCACCGGCAAGGGGCATGTAAAGGTCAGACACAGACTTCACCGACTCGATTACGCCAAACTTCTCTTCTTTCTTGAATTTGGCGCCTTTTTTCGGCAGTTCCACATAGGTTACGTCGCCCAGTTGATCGGCAGCAAAGGCAGTTATGCCAATAACTGCATCTCCGCCTTCTGTACGAATATACTCGTGTGTTTTGACGTATTTCAGTTCTGCCGGATAAAGAAGAGTCTTACCTGCTGTATCGCCCATTTAATCAACCTCACATCTAAAGCTAACCCAGCTTTAGACCCAGTATGTTACACGGTGCGAGGCTGGAATTGATCTTGGAATGACAAACTATTTGCGTTTATAAAATGGACGCTTAACGACTTCAGCTTCTACCTTGGCATCTCTTATCTGAATTGTCAGCTTTTTGCCGAGTTCGGAATAACCTCTTGGCACAAATGCGTTGGCTATCGGATAGCCGACAAAAATGCCCTGGGAGCCGCTTGTTACCTGACCTATTTGTCGTTCGCCGTCGAAGACGGGATAACCCTGCCTTGGAAGCGCCTTCCCTTCCGTTTTTAAGCAAACCAGCTGTTTGGAAAGTCCCATTTTTGTCTGGGCATTCAAAGTTGAAGAGCCCATGAACTCGCCCTTCTCAAGTTTGACGCTCCAGCCGAGTCCGGCTTCTAAGGGGCTTGTGTTTTCATCCAGCTCATGGCCGTAAAGCGGTAGACCGGCTTCCAGCCTCAGTGTGTCTCTTGCTCCAAGTCCGCAGGGCTCAATTCCATATTCCTGGCCTTTTTCCAGAATTTTTTTCCAGAGCTTTTCTGCTTTGTTGCCAGCAACAAAAATTTCAAATCCGTCTTCTCCGGTGTATCCGGTTCGTCCCCAGGCTGCATCTATGCCATCGAGCTTACCAGTAGCATAATGGAACGAAGGGAGTTTCTTAACTGCTTCGCCTCCCATTGCCGCCATCAGATCAGCAGCTTTTGGACCTTGAAGAGCAAGCAAGCTGGTGTCTTCTGAAATGTCTTTCAGTGAAACACCTTTGTAGTCAGAAAGATTTTCTTCGAGCCAGCTCCAGTCTTTTTCTATGTTCGACGCGTTTACTACAAGCAGGTAGCCGCCATCAAGCCGGTATACTATTAGGTCGTCAACTGTGCCACCTTCGTCCGTGCACATCTGTGTGTAAAGAGCCATATTCGGTTTGCTCAGCTTGTCTACGTCGTTGGCAATCATGAATTGCACAAAGTCGCGAGCTTTGGCTCCGGTCACAAGAAACTCGCCCATGTGAGATACGTCAAATAAACCGACGTTATTTCTCACCGCCATGTGCTCGGTAACGATTGATTTGTATTGCACCGGCATGTTCCAGCCGGCGAAGTCCACCATGCGAGCTCCCAAAGCCTTGTGTGCTTCGGCAAGCGGAGTTTGTTTCAGTTGAGCCGTTGTCATAAAATTATTCTCGCTTAAACAGGCAATCGAAGAAGATCAGATTGAAGAACACTAGATCCTATCATGCCTGCTCCGATATATTGCCGGGCATTAATACTCTTAAGCTATGTTGACAAATCGAAATAGCGAAGCAAGTTGTGCTTCGATCCGGCGCTGGTATCTGCCGCCTCCTGTCTCGGTTTGATTGTGATTCGGAGAGCGGCACCGCCCGTAGTGCCGCTCTCCGCTGTGTCTGTCCTATGCAGACTTCTCTTCTGGCGCTGTTTCGCTTGACTCTGATGCGTCTGCGACCATTTCGGCCAGTGTTTCTTCGGCTGCTTCTTCAGCAGGAGCCTCTCTTTCGGCGGCTTCAGCAACCGGAGCTTCTTCGGCAGCTTC
>CAZTQO010000077.1:0-30822 GCA_964615655.1 uncultured Candidatus Obscuribacterales bacterium
TAACAAGGTAGCCGTACCGGAAGGTGCGGCTGGATCACCTCCTTTCTAGGGAGATTTCGGTAACTTGCCCTTTGTGTATAAGGGTCAAGCCCGACAGAGGCGCGCTGAGGTTCTCACGGACCGAAGCTTAAAATGCGCAATCTCACAGGTCGGTACCATAGACGTTTATCTAGTCGAAAATAGGATCTACTCAAATACTAGATAAATCGAGGTAGACAGGACGTTTAGGCTATTCAGTCATCAGGGTTCAAGCTCTGAATAATTACGAGGCGCAAGCCTCGTTTTTGCTTTTTGCATTTTTTTCTCTGGAAGTATTCCGTATCTTGTTTTTGCTCTAGTGTCGGCTCCTTTCTGCCAGACTTGGGCTTCTTGATCCAGAATCTGAAAATTGCTCTTTGGAATATATGGATATAATGGAGCTGGCTTAGAGTTCTTTCGGAATGAATAAAGTAATTGCAGTTTTTAGCCCCGCAGGCGGTGTTGGTGTCAGTGCGATTGCAGCTTATCTTGCATATTCTTTTGCTCAGAAATCGGAAACAGCAGTATTAGACATGATGCCTGAGTTCGGCTCCCTGTCTGAGTATCTCGATTTCAATCCGACTTTGCCCCAGGACAGGTTGCCGCTTTCATTCAATATTGATTCTGAAGTTTTGAATGAGCTGAGCATGCCCGGATGCCGGCGCCTTAAGTTTTTTCCGTCGCCACCGTCTACAGTATCAGATGTGGACTGGAAGCATCACATAAACAATTGCCGGCGCAGCTTTGCTTTTACACTTATAGACCTGCCCCATACTTTCATGGCCCCGGAACTTTCAATCGGGCTCGAGCAGGCTGACTTAATTTTGCTTCTATGCCAGTATCACTGGCCTGTAGTTCAGTGCGTCAGGAACTTTCTTGATAGCAGCCATGCCGAAGTTAAGTCGAAGTGCAGGCTGATCATGAATAATGTGGAAGTTCTGACAGCCGAAATTAAAGAAAGCTGCCACTCAAGTCTTGATCAAAAACCGTTTTTTGAAATATGGCAGGATGCGGCTCTTGAAGGCAAATGTGAAATCAAAAAGAATTCTCGTTTTGCAAAAGCGGTGAATCTTCTGGCTAAAAGGTTGGATTTAAGCGAAATACATAATGCAGAGTGAAAAGAAAAATTTTGTCCTGTCTGTATTCTGCCCGATTGGCGGGCAGGGGCAGAGTTTTTTTGCTTGCCAGCTTGCAAATCAGCTAAGCAGATACGGAACTTCTTGTTTGATTGACCTCAATCTTGATTTGAGCATGAGTTTACTTTACTTGAACAAGGAGCCGCAAAAAGCTTTCAGAGAATCGGCGCTTGCAAGCGGTGAGTCCAGTAAGCTTTCCAGTTTTGCAATCAAAATAAAGGATGACTATTATGCGCTCGGAGCGCCGCTTCTGGGCTACGGGCAGTTTGCCGAAGATCTGGATGAGGCACTGAAAGAACTATTCAACCAGTGCCGCGAAGAGTTCAATTTTACAGTCATCGACCTGCCTCACTCATTTCATTTGCCGCTTGTGCGAAAAACCATGCTCAAGTCGGATCTTGTGATAGTGCTGAGTTCGGAAATGAACTACTCACTAAAAGCTTCATTGAAGCTTTTCGAGCTCTTCAAATCAATGCCCGAACTCGATGCCCTGAGCAAGAAAGCCCTTTTGCTGATTAACAGGCGCCGGGTTTTAAAAAGTCGGTTTTTGATGATTCCAGACGGGCTTGTGATAGCGACTCTTTTCTACATGATTGCCAGCCTGGGAACGACCATTGCTTTAGAGAGCCCGCTGATGCTGGCTTTCCTCTCAGTTTTGCTCTGGCGCCTGCTCAGCTTTATCTCTAACGGGTTCGATTATTATCAAAACAGCGGAAAACGTCCACTGGCGGTTCTGGAAAGCAAGAAAATTCCGGTCTTTTATGAATTGCCCTGCGAAGATAAAACCTGCAAGCTGGCAATTAACGAAGCAAGCTTGCTCGAAAACAAAACTGCCCTGGGAAAAGCTCTGCAGGGACTTGCAGAAAAACTGCAGGAGCGGCTGAAAGCCTGCTAGATCTTGGAATTTGTCGGGAATAAGACTATTAGGCTCCGCTCAAGCCCCACTTGACAGCACTCTTTGGCAAGCAGATACTGGGTTTAGGGCTCAAAAATCCGTGTTAAATAGTTTCTGACGGCTTTTCAGGTTATTAATATGTCCGACCATGATCTTGAAGAGGAAGTGAAGCTCGTTTTTGCCGAAAACGCTGAAAGCGCGGGCAAGAACGATGCTGCTCCCGGTCAAATTGAGGAAGAATGCCTCGAGAAGATTAAGTTGCTGGCCGGCGATGCTGATGAGGAGGCTGCTGCCTGCGGCTCCCAGAAAATAGGCCCATACCGTTTACTATGCGAAATTGGGTCTGGAGCAGCTGGAACTGTCTACAAGGCAAGAAGAGACGACCTGGATGCCGACCTGGTTTTAAAAGTAATTTCAAAGGAATTGTATCGAAATGAGCTTGCTGCCAAACGTCTGCTTGCCAGCCTTCAAAGAGTCTCCACAGTTTCGAACTTTCATCTTGCAAGTTATTATGATTGCGGTGTCACCGAGAATGGTGCCATTTATTTTGTAAGTGATGAATTAAAAGGAAGGAGTTTAAAGGAGCTTTTCGAGAGCGGCGAGTTGTTTTACGGAAATCGCTTTCTCGAGCTCTTCAAACAGATCTGCAGCGGTTTGAAAAGCCTGCATGAAAACGATCTGCTGCACGGGGATCTCAAACCATCGAACATTTTTATCCTTGATGTAAAAGGTAAAGGTGATTTCGTCAAAATCTGTGATTACGGCATAAACAGTTCCTTTACCGAAGAGTCCCGGCTGGACTATATGAAGCTGCTTTCGCGGACCGGTCAGGCAAATTATATGAGCCCCGAACAGTGTTTAAGCTTTGGGCTCGATGCTCGTTCCGATATTTATTCGATTGGTTTGCTCATGTATGAAGCTCTGAGTGGCCAGCCCCTTGCTCGGGGCGAGAGCCAGATTCACAGCATGCTCAAGCAGCTTAATTTAAGAGTGCGCTCACTTAGAGAAAGCGGTTTTGACATTTCTGAGTCTCTGGAAAAAATCATTATGAAGTGTCTCGAGAAAAATCGCAGTTCACGCTATTACTCTATAACTGATCTGGAGATCGATCTAGAGCTTGCCGCTAGCGAAATTGCTTATATCCCGGGACTGAGTGAGGAGCCGGACAGAAAGAACGATAGCAACGCAACTCCGGCGCCTTCTGAAAAGACGAGAACAAAAAAACGCCGAAGGCGGCGGCTTATAGTTGCAGGCCTTGTTGGCAGCTTTTTGCTTTCGAGCATTACTTTTGCGCTTTTGCAGCGCCGTGACTCCACATATTTTCAGCACCAGGCCGAAATGCATCTGGCTCTTGCAAATGCCTACGACAGACCGGTGCTGCCGCTTTCTCAGGCACCGGCAAATCCGGCGCTCGGACCGCTTGTTGCCGGTCCGACGTTGGCGGAACCAGGAAATTTGAACGATATCCCGGATGCTCAGGCTCTGGGAAAGGACGCAAGCATTCTGTATCCCCAGGTGCCACTTGTTCCAGTCTTGACCAGAGCTCAAAAAAGACATTTTGACAGAGCCGAAGGCTCGGCCAGGCGCGCAATCATTGCTTACAAAATTGAGAATCTGTTTCGCCGGGACAGGCAATACCGGCACCGGCTCTCAAGCTTGCAAACACTTCTGGGAGAGATTTATCTCAGAGATCAATTTGCAGAAGACGGTGGGCGCAAATCGAGAAGCGACTGGCTGAACAAAAACAGCGAGGGGGTTTATGGTGATCTCTCTTCCGTAAGGCTTTATCCGGCTTTTCCAGGATTACTGGCCGGTCTGACACTTCCGGATTACAAAGCTGCTGAAGTCTGGTTCGAAAAAGCTGCCAGAACTTTGAAAAAAGATTACGGCGTGACAGACTTAGATCTGCTCTGGGATCTTGCTTATACGAAGTTTCAGCTGGGAAAATCTCAGGAGGCTATTGAAGTGCACCACCGGATCTTGCGGGTGATGGAGAATCAAAAATTGCAGGACAAAAATGCGCTTTTGATGACCCACCGCAATATTGGATTGATTTATATGTTGAATGGTCACTACAGCCAGGCGGTTGGCGAACTGCAAGATGCTATAAAAGTTGATGAAGATCTGAACAAAACTCCGGGAAAAATGACCGATGAGTTACGAGTTGAGCTTGCGTATGCTTTGATGCGTGACGGCAAGTTTGAACTTGCCGAACAGCTTGCGGTTGAGAACCTTACGAAACTCAAAGCCGACGGTGCCTGGAGTGCTCCGAGCTGGGTTCTGGGCGGACCCTACGAGCTTAATATGCAGGTGCTAACCGAGTCTCAACGTGTGCAGGGTAAAATGATCGAAAAAGATCCGTCAGAGTCAGCAGGTAGAACTGTTTTCGAAGGATAAGCAGGCTAAAATAGTACGGGATTTCTAAAAATAGAACGGGATCTCTGTCAGACAGCTTTAATTCAACGATATCAAGGTGCAAAGTGGCTGAAACACTGGAAGAAGAACGCGAAAGCATCCCCTGGGAGCTTGTAGAGAAAAACCGACCTTTACGTGACGACATAAGATATCTGGGAACCTTGCTGGGCGATACTATAAGGCGCATTGACGGCGAGGAGGTTTTTGCCGCCGTCGAGCAATTCAGGCAACTCTGCAAGGCATTGCATAATAGCAATGACAAGAACTTAAAAGACGAACTTAATTCTCTAATTGAAAAGATTGACTTTGAGACCGGCACAAAAGTAATCAAAGCCTTTCTTACTTACTTTGACCTGATTAACATCGCCGAACAGCATCACCGTTTGAGAAGGCGATCTCAAATAGAATCAAACCAGAGAAGCCCGGTACAGGAAGATTCGCTTGAAGGTGTTTACGAAAGAGCAAAAGATCTCTCAGACGAGCAGTTGCAAGCGGCAATGGAAAATCTCGACATTCAAGTTGTTTTTACTGCGCATCCTACAGAGATTACCAGGCGCACGGTATTTTTGAAGCAGCTGGAAATTGCAGATTGTCTCTATAAACGAGACCATCCGCCGCATACACATCGTGAAAAGCAAGCCCTTGAAGAACGACTTGCCTCGGTTGTGGAAACATTATGGCTTTCGGACCATGTAATGTATTTCAAGCCGACGGTTTTAGATGAAGTGCGTTATGGTCTCTATCACTTTGAGCACACAGTGATTGAATCCATACTCGACATTCATGCAGAAATGCGCAAGAAGCTTCAGAGTCTGGATCAAAGCGATGCCTACCCAGCTCAGAGATTTACGAGCTTTGGATCATGGATAGGTGGCGACCGTGACGGCAATCCTTTTGTCACCACTGAAATCACGCAGAAAGCCCTGCGCTTCCAGCAAAGCCTGATCCTGAACAAATACATGCGGGGGCTGGAGAGTCTGTTTTTAGAACTGAGTCATTCGAACAACTGGATTTCCGTCAGCCCGGAATTTCTAGATTCCGTTCAAAAAGAATTGCCTGGATTGAGCCTGGAAAGCCGGGAGCGGATTGCTCAAAGATTTGTGCACGAGCCTGTGCGTCAAAAAATTATGATCATGCAGGAAAAAATCAAAAACAATATTGCTGCAATTCATAGTGAAAACAATCATCAAAACGAAAACAAGTCTCCTGAAGCTTTTTTGCTTTATAAAAGTGCCGCCGACTTTCGCGAAGATCTCGAAATGCTCCGGGTCTCTTTGAAGAACGGCGGTTGCCACTTTGGTGATCATAGTGTAAAGCGGCTAATAGATACTGTGGACATTTTTGCATTCCATTTAGCAAAGCTGGATATCAGGCAGCACAGTGCCAGGCACAGCCAGGCACTTGAAGAGATTTGCCGGTCGTTGAAAATTCTGGATCGGCCTTACTCTCAACTTAGTGAAGCTGAAAAAGTCAAATTTCTTACAGATGAACTCCTGAATCTCAGACCGCTCATACCTCATGAATTACATTTTTCAGATGAATGCAGGGATGTTGTTGAAGTATTTCGCTTGATGGCTAGCTGCCAGGATCGATTCGGCAAAGCCGCAATGGATACTTATATTGTAAGCATGACCCAGGATCTAAGTGATCTTCTGATTATCCTGCTTTTTGCAAAGGAAGCAGGATTCTTCGACGAAAAATATCCCGAGCGTACAATCAGTGTAGTGCCGCTTTTTGAAACAATCGGCGACTTGAGGCGGGCGCCGGAGATTCTGGAAAAATTGCTTAAGCTTCCGTACTATTCGGCTTATCTTGCCACAAGAGCCAATATTCAGGAAATAATGATTGGTTATTCGGACAGTGGCAAAGACGGCGGCATCAGCACATCGAACTGGGAGCTCTACAAAGGTCAGGAAGAACTTGCCGCGATGGCTGCCAGATACAATATAAAACTCAGGCTTTTTCACGGGCGCGGTGGCACAATCGGGCGAGGCGGCGGACCGACCCACAGAGCAATCATGGCTCAACCGCCTGGAACGGTTGCCGGACGCATAAAAATTACCGAGCAGGGAGAAGTAATTTCGGCAAAGTATTCGCTGCATACAATTGCGGTGCGCAACTTTGAACAGCTGTCTGCTGCTGTGCTTGAAAGCTCGCTCATGGAAGCAGGCACAAGGCCTGCAAAGCCGGAGCCTGCAGCCTGGCACGAGTTCATGGAAGAATTTTCGCAAGACAGCTTTAAGAGTTATCGCGATTTAGTTTACGGCGACCCGGATTTTGTTCGTTTCTTTCAAGAAGCAACGCCAATTAACGAAATCGCTCATCTGCGCATGGGATCGCGCCCCACAAGAAGAAAGAGCGGCTCGAAATCCATAAGCGATCTAAGAGCGATTCCCTGGGTATTTGCCTGGACCCAAAGCCGCTTTTTGTTGCCTGCCTGGTATGGGCTTGGTTCAGCATACAAAATGCAGCTTGCAAAACATGGCGAAAAACAGCTCGAGCTTATGAAAGATCTCTATAAGAACTGGACTTTCTTTCACGGGCTGATCTCCAAAATCGAAACCGCGCTTGCTGTTGTTGATATGAATATCGCGACGTTTTATGCAGAAAAGCTGGTTAAAGACCGGGGGCTCCGAGATAAGTACTTGCCGCTCATACAAGAGGAGTTTGAGCTGTGCAGGCAGGCTGTTTTTGCAATCAGCGAAAAGAGCAGCCTGCTTTCGGAAAATGACTTTCTAAATCGATCAATTGCACTTCGAAATCCCTATGTAGATCCGCTTAGTTATTTGCAGGTGCGATTTATCAAAGAGTGGCGGGAGGAGCACCAGAAGCGCTTTAAAGAGACCGGTGCTGCGCTTGCCGGACCTGATGAGAGGGACCTGCTGCTTGAGACGATCTTGATGTCAATCAATGGGGTTGCAGCAGGATTGCAGAGCACCGGTTAAGCATTGCTTTTGCAATTTGTGGAGCAGCATGAACATTGCTTTACCGAAAACAGGCGAGATTTTCAACAAGCGATATCAGATTCTGTCGAAGCTGGGCTCCGGTGGTGCTGCAGTTGTTTTGAAAGCTCTCCAGCTTGATGCGAATCGTGAAATAGCGCTTAAAATCTGGTTTCCGAGCGAGCTTGCAGACAGCGAGTTCAAGGTTCGATTCCTGCGTGAAGCCCGGGCTCTAAATGCACTGAAGCACACCGGAATCGTTACTGTTTATCATGTTGGACTCAGCGAAAGCGGCCTGGCTTTTATTGCCATGGAACTGCTTGAGGGCAGGAGCCTGCAAAGCTTGCTGCAAAAGGAGCATAAGTTGCCGCTTGCAAGAGCGATTAATATATGCGGGCAACTGGCCGGGGTGCTCCAGTATGTGCATGAAAATGGCATTGTGCACCGCGATCTCAAGCCGGAAAATATCATGCTTTTAGATAAGCCGGAAGCAGATACCGTGAAAATTGTTGATTTCGGTCTTGCCAGACAAGAGCAGGATCAAAAGCTTACCAAAACCGGCACCCTTATCGGTTCGGCATTTTACATGAGTCCGGAGCAGAGCGAAGGCAAAAAAGTGGATCTACGCTCCGATATTTACTCGCTTTCGCTCTGCTTTTTCGAGATGCTCTGTGGGGAAAAACCATACACTGCCGATACCGCTATCGGGATTCTCTATAAGCATATAAACGCTCCGCTTCCTTCTCTCAATGAGTTCGGCTTAAATGCTCCTCAAGCAATTGACCAGTTTCTCAAAAAGGGAATGGCAAAAGATCCGGCTCACCGCTTTCAGTCAATGCATGAATTTCTACTTGAATTGAACCGGCTCGACCCTGCTTCTGAATTCAGCGGACCGGTTGCCAGCCCAAAGTCGGCTTTGAAAGCACTATTGCCAGAGTCTCCAGCTTTAAGAGCCAGCCTGATTCTCTCCCTGCTTTCATTGTTTGTGCTCGGCATGCTCTTCTCGTTTGAATCAAAGAGGCGAGCACGCCAGTATTTAAACAGCGTAGATTCGTCTTTTGGTTCTGCAAAATCAAAAGCTGAGCTCAAGAGCCTCTGGAACTCGCATCATCGCTGGGAAGAATTGTATAAAAAAGTCCATGCTACAAAGGATTATGCAGGCGAAGTTTTTATGAGTGCAGTCAAGCTCACCTCCTATCTGGAAAGGGCCGGGCAGCTTGCAGAAGCTGAGAAAGTCTGGAAAGGAGTATTGAAGCTTTTTGATTCAAACAAAAATGAGTCAAGAGCCCGCAAGTTACAAATAGTCGGTGAACTGGCAAAGTGCAGGATGCAGGTAAATGACTATGAAGGTGGCGGTGCCATTATCGAGAAAGCCGTTAAAGACTACAAAGACCTTGAACATTCGGAAGTTTATTACAACATCGAGTTTATGCGCATTGAGCTCAAATGCGCAAATGGAGACTATTCAGAAGCAAATGAAATTTTTAATCGCGTAGTTAAAGACAGCAAAGACCACAATACGCTTGCTGGAGGAGGTTTGCTTGGCCCGGACGATCCTTATATGCTCAGGCGAGTTAACATGGTTTTTGATTTTCTTGAAGAACTGCCTTGCCGGCAAGTCGATGACAAAGTCAATGCGCTCAGGCTTCTGAACTCGATATCCGAGCAATTTCTTGAGTTCGGAGTTGAGCAGGTAAAGCGGTCGATTAAACGAAGCAAGCAACTGCTTGCGCTTTGTAGTTCCGCAGACCCGGAGTTAAAGCTTGAGCAAGCAAGGCTTGCAGAAATCGAATCGTCTCTCAAGGATCTTCGCTTGGGCCAGGAGTACGACAAGAGAAAAAGAAAGGCTGATTTGAAACTCAGAAACGGGGCGTTACCGTAGAGCTATGGTTGGCTCTGGAACGATTCTTCGATGATCTTATAGGCGTTTTTTTCTGTTTTTCCAATCAGCAGTTCCACAGGAGAGCTGAATTTTTTGTTCTGGTTAAACCTCTGGCAACGAACCCTGACGTTGTTTCCTTCGCGTGTAAAGCTCATTTGCGAGTATGAGAACTGTTCGTTGCGGGCCTTCAAGACAGGCATCCGTGCTTTGACTATCTGTTTGTAGCTTTCGCCTGACCAGTTAAGAGTTTTGCTCTGCCCGTCTTGATATATACGCGTGTCTTTGATTACTGCAGCATTTGCATAAAGATCCGCCTGTAGAGGGTCATACTGGTGCTCCATTTCGCTATATTGTTTAAAGATCCTCTGAGCTTCAGCAACTGCCGGATCGTCGGCTGAGAAACCTGATTGATTTATTGATATCAGCATGGCAAAAGACAAAGCTTGAAGCCGCCGGGCCGCGAAAATCACGATGCCGGTTCCTTAGCCGTGAACTCGGAGGCTAGCTTCTTGCGCAGAGCCTGGCATTCTTTTGAGTTTGATTCGGCAATCAATTCTAAGTCCTGCCTTGTCAGCCCGTGGTGCGGTCTGGCGTCCGGATCTTCGTTTGCCGCAAGATCTTGCAAAACCGTGTAATAGCGCTTCAATATTTGCAGCATCAAGTTGTCTTTGGCGTCGAAATGAAGCCTCGGTGTGTTGATGGCAAACTCAATTTCGGCCATGCTGATGAACTGGTCGCATGGTGCAACATCTATGTCGTTGAACCTGGCAAGCAGCCTGTATAGAAATTCGTCAGCAAGAAGTCCGATTGCCTGGTGTTGCCCGGAGTCCGCCAGCTCCTTCTCGAGTGAGATCGGTCCGCTCATTTTCACCCCGTAAACCTTTTTGAGATAGTCTTTGAGAAACTCCCGGCTGGCCTTCTTTTCAGTTTCATGCTCTTCTTTTTCGGGTGGTTTCTTGTCTGGCGGTTTTGTGCTCATATCATCCTCAACATTCTGCAGGCCACAAGAGACAGCCGTGCTTTTCAAGCAGTCCGATCATACAATAGATAGTATTTTTCTACCCCCGCTGATTGAGAATTAGTTACGGGGTGCTCTGATTTAAGGACAAATCTATTAATTCATTCTACTAAATTCGTTCTTAGAGGCTCTAGTGGCTGCCCGCTTTTCGGGCTTTCTTGATTTTGATGTTGCTCCACTTGTTCTTCGAAATAAGCGCGAACCTCGGGCTTGGGGTTCAAATGACTCAGTTTTATTTGAGCATCCGCAACTCCGCCTGCAGTCATCTGCATTCTCAAGCTTTCATAAGCTCCCTTCTTTAACAATGCACCTTCCAGAGGGTCGAGCCTGAGTGACTCTCGCTTGGCTTTGTATTCAATGTTCAGTCTCGAGAGCTCGCTATCGAAGCTGTCAAGTAATGCGTTGAGCTTTGCCCCGGAACAAAACTCACTTGCTTCGGTTTCAAGCAGCAGCCGGTAATGGGGCACGGGGTTGAATTCAGGCAGTACCGTGAAAAAGCGGCAAGCAATCCCGGTTTTTGCAAGACTTGAGCGCATCGCGTCCGTGACCTGAAGCTCGGTGAGCTTTTCGCCGGTAAAGGATGAAATATTGCCGCCTTTGTATTGAAACTCTATAAGAGGGCAGCTTTCATGAAATCCAACTACTTTGATAACGTCGTTTATGTGGTAGCGAAAGAGTCCGGAAGAGGTTGTATACAAAATGTAGTAGTTCTCTCCTTCCTTCAATTCGTGTGCAAGCAGGGTCTCAGCGGTCTTATTGTCTATTTGAGCTTCGGGAACGAACTCGAAAAAGTGCGAGCGTATCGAAAGAAGCTGCCTGCCGTCCCCCATGGAGATAGTACCGCGCCCTTCGCTGGCGCCATAGCTGATGTCGATTATGGGAATATCGCCGAAATATGCGGGAAAGTCTTTTATGTAAAAGGCTGCACTGGCTCTTGTCCAGCAGCAAACGACTTTTAAGCTCGGCCAGATATGAACAGGTGTAAATTTGTTTGCTTCAAGCAGTTTGCTCAAATAAGCCGCTCTTTCTTTGTTTTTTGCAAGAAAGGGGCGCAGTGCCTTTAGCAGCTCGGGCGAACAACTTGCAGGTGCAGTGAAGCTGCCTTCAGCTATGTCTTTAATCAGGCTGCCCGCGTATTTGTCCAGGCGCTTGAGCAGAACTACGATTGTACTTGGGTTCAGAGTATAAAAACATGCAATAGGAAGCACGAGTGCGCAGCGCAAAATTGCGTAGTATTTGGCTTCGTAATTACGCTCCAGATAAACTTCGTAAGGTATTGGTGCAATGTACTTTTTTACGAGAAACGGCTCTTTTTTGTAGAGACCGCCTGAAATGGCACCATAAGGAATGCCTGCGGGGCTCAGACCTTCTTGAGCCGGTGAAAAAACACTGAGGGTTACACCGTTTGAAATCTCGGGAAAATTCTGCAATGTATAGAATCCCGATGCCACAGAAGCATTGCGAAATTCCTTTATATATGATTGGCTTACCGGTATGTATTTGGCCTTGCCCATGGTGCCGCTGGTAGTGGCAAACATAAAGGGTTCGTCGGAGCTGAGTATGTTCTTTTCACCCTGCCATATACGGTCTATGTACGGACTGTGAGCCTCGTAATCTGAAATTGGGACCTGTTTTCTGAATTGCTCAAGACTCGAATCCGGGCTCAAACCATGAGCTTTTGCAAAAGCTGTCTTACCGTTGAGCCGGAGTATTTCCTTTAACTTTCGCTGCTGAGCTGCTTCGGGATGCTTGCAGTCGTTTGCAAGATCGGACATTTCTTTTGCTGCCAGATGTTTAAATACGTTGTAAACAAGTTTGCGAACCGTGGACATCAATACTCCTGTTTTTCATTTCAGCTCTTTTTGACTAAATCACCTGGCCTGGCAAATTGCAAGCAAGGTCTAAGAAGGAATTCGGAGAGAATCCATAAGGAATCTGCTTATATGCAAGCTAGTAAACTAGATTAAATATGCTTGTAAAATCAGCTTTTACAGTATTTTACTGATTATCTTAAGCACAACTTATTGAAGGGCTTCAAGCAAGTGCAGGGAAGCAGGCTCTATACTCTCAGCTTGTTGAGGGCTTTTGCAAATGACCTTTTTTATACTGCTCAGTTTAATTACTATCGCTGTGACGGTTTCGCAGTTTTATGCGTTCAACCGGATGTGCCGTTATGTCAGCAAGGAAATGGCTGAAGATCCGCCGTCCTATAATCCGAAGCTGGCGGTGATTCTACCTTGCAAGGGCCTTGATCCGGGTTTCCACGAGAATGTGAGAAAGCTGCTTCAACAGGATTATTGCAAAAACGGCCAGCCGAATTTCGAGGTGGTTTTTGCGGTTGCTCAGGAGAGCGACCCGGCATACGAAGCTTTAAAAACGGCTCAAAATGACTTTCCTGGAATTAAAAGCAAAGTAATAGTGGCTGGTATCAATCCAAAACGGGCGCAGAAGCTCAACAATCAGCTTCATGCGCTTGAGGCTATAAGTGACGATGTGGAAGCCATCGCATTTGTGGATTCCGATGTAATTGCAAGACCGGATTTTCTTTCATATCTGGTCGGCAGGTTGGACGAGGCCGGTTGTGGTGCCACCACCGGCTACAGGTTTTACATACCGTACAGAGGCGATGCACCTTCGATGCTCAGGAGCATCTGGAACCGTATGTCATGCTGGGAAATGGCCAGCCCCCGCTATTGTTTTGCCTGGGGCGGGGCCATGGCAATCAAAAGAAAGGTCTTTGAAGAAGCAGAAGTTAGAAAACACTGGGACAGCTCATGCGACGACGACCTTTCGCTGACCTGTGCGGTCAAAGCACTGGGTCTTAAAGTTCGCTTTGTGCCTCAATGTCTTGTGGCAAGTCACGGTGACGGAGATTGGGCTGAAGTCATTGAGTGGACCAATCGCCAGCTTATCTTAACCAAGGTTTATTATAGAGCTCTCTGGGTCAGGGGCATTCTGAGAGCCGGCATCATGGCAACCTGGCTGATTTCGGTTTTTTCTACTTTCATCTTGACTTTGTTGCATCAGGAAGCGATTTATTTCTATTCGTTACTTGCGGGTCTTTCTGTTTTGCCGATTGAAGTTTATTTCCTGTTAAAGGGGCAGGAACTCTGGCAGAGTGTGCTTTCAGACAAGAAGCAGGAGCTTGCCGATTCTGTCTGGAATTTCATCATTGCAATTCCGCTTGCTCATCTGGCGCTGCCCTGGATGACCCTTTATTCGCTCTGCACGAATCGCATACAGTGGCGAGGCATTACATACGAATTGCGCAGCCCCAGTGAAATAGTAGTCATTTAAGCTCTGGCTTTCTCTTTCAAGAATGGCAACTGACAACCTCCGGCTAAACTACCTAAGACCTGTCCAATGCCTGATTCAGTCACTGTTTATATAATTACTTGATCTTAATTAAGCAAGACTTAGCTTCGAATTTAGAGCAATTCAAAATCAGGAGCAATACAAGTAACTGCTAACTGCAAAACTGGGGCAGGGTTATTTAACGTCATTGTGACCGGCTTTTGCCGCTAGCTCAGTCAGTCCAACACAGGAGATATCAGGCTCGTGAACTTGCCGGAACTTGGATTAATCGCATTGACGCCTCACGGATGGACAGGATATGAGAGCTACCCGGGCATCGCAGTAGCAGGCGCAAGAGCAGGCGCGATTGGCGTGCTTGATCTGACCTATCTCGACCGAGCAGAGCTTGCAGAAAAGGCGCTCGAGGCTTTGATACAAAGCGGCGGCGATGTTGGTATCAGATGCGGTGCAGAGCAGCTCGAGCAGTTTGCAGGTCTGCTGCGCCAGCTTGCTGAAAGCCGGTGCGCCAAAAAGCTCGTTATGCTTTGCAGTCTCAACGGCTCATACGAAAAAACTGCAGTTCAAAAATCACTTTCTTTGATTCGAAAACTCAAGCTCAGTTCAATGGTGGAAGTGGTTTGCCTGGAAGAAGGACGCCTGGCCCAGGAGTCAGGCGCCGACGCGCTTCTTGCCAGAGGCAACGAGTGTGCTGGGCGCGTAGGTGAAGAAAGCAGCTTTGTACTTTTGCAGCGCCTGAAGAAAGACTTGCTTTTGCCGGTATGGGTTCAGGGTGGCATTGGTGTCCACAGCGCAGCTGCAATACTTGCTGCAGGCTGTGCCGGAGCGGTACTCGACAACCAGCTCTTGCTTTGCAGAGAATCTCCGCTCAGCCTTGAGCAAAAGGAAAAACTTGCGTGTTTCGACGGCAGTGAAACTGAAATAGTAAGTACGGAAGCCGGGCAGTTTCGCTTGTATCTAAAACCTCAACAAGACGAGCAGTTTAAGTCTCTTTTAAACGCAGCAAAAGAAGGCTCGGGCAAGAAAAAGGCTCAAAGCCAGGGTGAGAAGTTTTTGCATAAGGAACTGAGAGAGCTTTTGAAAAGCGAAGCTGCAAAAGCAAAGAGTCAGCTGCCTGCACTTTGCGAGCTCGGTCAGGATCTGGCGTTTGCGGCTTTGTTTTCCAGAAAATATCTGAGTGTTGCAAGTGTTATTGAGGCTCTGAGAACTTCGTCCACAAGGAATTTGCTTGCCGCAAGCCAACAAGGGACATTGCTTGAATCAAGCCCGTTTGCGCAATCTCATGCAATCAAGTATCCGATTTTCCAGGGTGCAATGACCAGGGTGTCTGATACCCACGAATTTGCATTCAACGTTGCAGAAGGCGGCGGATTGCCTTTTCTGGCTCTCTCTCTGATGCGCAAAAGCGAAATTGAGCCGCTTTTGAAAAAATGCAGGGAATCCATGCAGGGTATGGCCTGGGGGGTCGGCATGCTTGGATTCGTGCCACCGGAATTAAGACAGGAACAGCTCAAGCTTGTGCTCGAGCACAAGCCGCCCTGTGCTTTAATAGCAGGCGGGCGCCCCGACCAGGCTAAAGAACTCGAAGCCGCCGGCATCAAGACTTATTTGCACGTGCCGTCTCCGGCGTTGCTTGCATCTTTTCTTGAAATGGGGGCAAGGCGCTTCATTTTTGAAGGCAGAGAGTGCGGTGGTCATGTGGGACCGCGTTCGAGCTTTCTGCTCTGGGACAGCATGATCGAGACAGTTCTTTCGAAGATGCCTGCCAAATGCGATCCGCAGGAGATTCATGTGGTGTTTGCCGGCGGCATTCATGACGGTCTCTCGGCTGCAATGGTTGCAGCGATTGCAGCTCCGCTTGTGGAACGGGGCGTCAAAATCGGCATCCTGATGGGAACGGCATATCTCTTTACGAAAGAAGCCGTGGCCAGCGGCGCCATAGTTAAGAAGTTTCAAGATGCAGCGCTTGAGTGCAAGGAAACCGTGCTGCTTGAAACAGGTCCCGGACATGCAATTCGCTGCTTGAACTCGCCCTACAAAGACGCTTTTGACCAAAAACGCAAAAAGCTCGAAAGCGACGGCGCCGGGAAGAACGAGGTTCGCCAGGAACTTGAATTGATGAATCTCGGACGTTTGCGAGTGGCAAGCAAGGGACTGGCAAGAGGCAATGCCGTTGACGGCCACGGCAGCAAGCTTGTAAATGTTCCGGCTGAAAAGCAATGGGCCGACGGCATGTATATGGTCGGCCAGGTGGCAGCATTGCATGATAAAACCACGAGCATTGATGATCTGCACAAACAGGTGAGTGCCGGAGCTGACAGTTACCTGAAATCTTTGTGTCCTGAGCAAAAATACGTGCCTGCTTCTTCGTTTAAGAAAAACGAAGAGCCAATTGCAATTGTCGGCATGTCCTGCCTTTTTCCAAAAGCCTCAGATAGCGAGAGCTACTGGCAGAACATCATTAACAAAGTGAACACAATTGAGGAAATCCCACAAGAACAGTGGGACTGGCGGCAGCTTTACAGTGAGGACCCGCTTGCGCGCGACAAAGTCTACTCGAAATGGGGCGGTTTTATTTCAGATATTCCTTTTGATCCGTCAAATTACGGAATCCCTCCTGCGAGCCTGGCTTCTGTTGATCCGATGCAGCTTTTGATCCTGGAGGTTACAAGAGCGGCGTTAGAAGATGCCGGTTATTCGAAAAAATCTTTTGCAAAAGACCGGACGTCAATTGTGCTTGCAAATGCCGGTCACGGACCGATAACTGCGTTTTATTCACTGCGCTCGATGCTCGACTGGACTTTGAGCGATATGGACCCGGCATACAGAAAAGAGCTCGAGTCAAGACTGCCTGAATGGACGGAAGATTCTTTCCCGGGCTATCTGGGTAATGTTGTTGCCGGAAGAGTAGCAAATCGGTTTGATCTGGGTGGCATCAATTTTTGTGTGGATGCCGCCTGTGCTTCGTCACTGGCAGCGCTTTATATCGGCGTTAGAGAATTACGCGCCGGTTCAAGCGACATGGTCTTGCTTGCTGCAACAGACACCCATAATCAGCCTGGTGATTATCTAAGCTTCAGCAAAACGCATGCGCTTTCACCAAGAGGGCGCTGCCGCACTTTTGATGAGAGTGCCGACGGCATAGTCATAAGCGAAGGCATAGCTGTACTGGTGCTCAAGCGCCTATCCGATGCCCAGCGTGCCGGCGACCGAATTTATGCGCTTGTCCGTGGTATCGGCGGCTCAAGTGACGGCCGCGACCTGAGCCTGACGGCACCGCGCCCGGCCGGGCAGATGCTGGCACTCGAAAGAGCTTACGAGGACGCCGGGCTTTCACCTGCCAGCGTGGAGTTGCTTGAAGCTCATGGAACCGGCACCGTAGCTGGTGACAGGGCCGAGGTGGAAGCACTTACGAGAGTTTTTGAAAAATACGGTTCTGAAAAACGGGTTTGTGCTCTTGGTTCCGTGAAAACAATGATCGGTCACACAAAATGCGCCGCCGGTCTTGCTTCGGTGATAAAAGTAGCAAAGTCGCTATATCATAAAGTGTTGCCGCCGACAATTGGGGTGGAAAGACCAAACCCCGCATGCAATTTTGAATCCTCGCCGTTTTATCTGAATACTCAGACACGTCCATGGCTGCACAATACCGAAACCCTGGGTTACCCTCGCCGGGCCGGAGTGAGTGCATTCGGTTTCGGAGGCACCAATTTTCACACAGTGCTCGAAGAGTACACGGGGCATGAAGAGCCCCGGCAGGATAGCGTGATCTCGGAATTTCCGAGCGAACTCTTTTCATTTAAAGCAGCCAGTCGTTCTGCACTCGAAAGACAAATAGACTATCTGAGCATTTCATGCCAGAAAATGATCAAAGAGCAGGAAAAAGCCAGAGGACCGCTTCCTTCAAACGAAACGAACTCACTTCTGGAGCTTTCGTACAGGCATTATCTTGCGCAGGCAAATGCACCGTCTGCTCTTAATCGAGATGAAAGTCATTTCTTGCTTGCAATTGTTGCAACAAGTGGCGCAGATCTCCTGAGCAAACTTGCTCTGGCCCGAGATGCGGTTAAAGATACTGAAAAACTTGTTTTGCGCGACCCCAGGGGTATTTTCTTTGAAGAAAGAAAAAATAGCTCGAAAAAGAAAGTTGCATTTCTTTTCCCGGGACAGGGTTCGCAGCAGCTCAATATGCTGTTGGATCTCAGTCTGGCTTTCTCGTCCGTAAGAAAGACTTTTGAAGACGCTGATCAGGCTCTTGCCTCGAAGTTTGAAGAGAAGCTTTCAGATTATGTTTATCCGCTCAGTGTATTCAGCGATGAAGAAAGACAGAAGCAGAAGCTGCGTCTCACCGACACTCATGTGGCACAGCCAGCAATTGCTGCTGCAGACATTGCGGCGCTGACTCTTTTGCGAAGCTTCGGCCTCGATGCTGATCTATACGCCGGTCACAGCTTTGGTGAATATGTGGCACTTGCTGCAGCCGGCGTTATCAGCACAAAAGAGCTTTTCGTAATTTCAGAACGTCGTGGCGAAGTCTTGAAGTCAGCAAACGGCAAAAAATCCGGAGGTATGATTGCCGTAAGCTCCGGGGCGGACGCAGTAAAAAAACTGATATCACAAATTCCGGGACTGGTGATTGCCAACCGGAATTCTCCCAGGCAGTGCATTGTTTCCGGTGAAACTGCATCGCTTGAAGAATGCCTGCGTGTGCTTGCTGCAAATAAGATCTCGGCCAAAGAAATCGCAGTTTCTGCAGCATTTCATTCACCACTTATGAAACCGGCAGTCAAAGAACTTTCCCGTGCGCTTGCCGATTTGCAACTCAGAAAGCCGCAGCTTCCCGTATATTCAAACACTAGCTGCAAACCTTATCCTGAAAAACCTGCTGAAATTGCATCGCTTTTATTGGAACATCTTGTGGAAGCTGTGGATTTTCAGAAGGAAATAGAAGAGATTTACGATGCCGGTGCCAGAATCTTTATTGAATGCGGACCCTCTGCTGTTTTGACCGGGCTTGTTTCAGATATACTGCAGAACAAAGAGCATCTGGCACTCTCACTTGATCGACACGGCAAACACGGAATCACACAGCTGCAATTTCTGCTTGCTCAGGCTTTCGTTTCGGGGCTTGAGCCGGAACTGGGTAAGCTTTATATGCACCGGATCGAGTCTGTGCTTCCGGAAAAAACAGATACCACTGAAAGCTCCAGACCAAGGCTTACTTATTTAATAAACGGTGCCCATGTAAAGCGTTTCGACGGCAGCAAGGTGATTCCTGCAAACAGGCCTGCCGAGGAGTCGCTTCGCAAACTTTCTGCCGGTTCCGGGCAAACTTTCAGCTCGCCTGGTATTCAAAAGCCGTTATCAGAAAAAAACGCCAGCGCTTCCATGACGGCAAAGCCTGCTCTAAATCAGGGTGCGAATCTGGCTTCAAATTCGGCATCTGCAAATTCGGCTTCTGCAAATAATCCGGCTCGGGCGCCGAAAGTTGCTTCCTCATTGCCACTCCCAAATTCGGATCTCAGCCGGCTTTCAGGACCAGTTGCAAGAAATGGCAGGGCTCAGGTGATGCTCGAGTTTCAGCGTAATATGCTTGAAATGAGCAATGCATTTTTGCAATCTCAGGAAAAGGTGATGCTCGGCTATTTGCAGCAGCAGGCTTCAGCGGGAAAACAGTTGACGCCGAACAGGGATGCCTTAGCAAACACAACGGAACCGGCGGCTTCGCTGGAACTAAAGCCAGCTCAGCCCGAGAGTCTTGCGGAATTGAGCAAATCCGGAAATGGCAACGGAAACGGTCACGATGCATCTGAACTGGCCAAGCAGATAACGAGCCGTATACAGATGCCGCAAAGCGGAGCGAAGCCCGAGCCTCCTGAAGAACTAAATAATTGCAGCTTTGTAGAGCCTGAAAAGCTGATAGCTCAGCTTATCGAAATCGTGGCGGAGCGAACGGGTTACCCCGCAGAAATGCTCGATCCCGATCTCGATCTTGAGGCCGATCTGGGTATAGACTCAATCAAGAGAGTTGAAATACTGAACAGCTTCCGCAAGTTGTTGCCGCTAGATATTCAGAATGAGCTTGAAAATGGAATAGAAAAACTTGCAGGCACAAAAACCTTGCAAGGAATCATGGATTGGATAAGAAGCGACCTTGGCTTGATGCAGCATGGCTCAGCGCCGCAAGTCGCAGGGCCGCAGGTCTCAGCTTTGAATAGCCGGACGGGTCAAAGCCGGAGCTCAGGCGCAAGTGAGAGTGAGAAGAACTCAGCAATCGGCCGGGCGCTTGTGCGCGTCAAAGAATTACCTGCGCTTGCTAACGCCGAAAAAAAACTTTCCGGACTTTATTTGCTGAGTGACGCTGAAAATGGACTTTCAGAAAGCCTGCTTCTAAAACTCAAAGCCTCAGGAGCTGAGGCTTTGATTCTCAAGCACGATAAGAAATCAGGCCAGAGCAAAGGCTTTGACCTCGCTAAAGAAAAAATAGAGCTTGATCTGACAAGTGAAGAAACTGTGCAGAATTTGATTCAGGAGCTGTCGGCAACTGGAAAGAAAGTATCAGGTTTTGTGCATTTGCTTCCGCTTAATAAGGAATTTTTGAAATGCGAAGGCACAAACAAAGATCCATATTTGATGTCGCGCAGCTTTTTTGTACTGAGCAAGGAAATTCTTGGCGGCTTTGCCGCCGCAAATAAGGACTTTGTTCTTGTCAGTGCTTCAAGTATTGACGGCAACTTCGCTTGCGATCGCATGCAGCAGCCTGATAGCGATTTCAATCCATTGCAGGCTGCACTTTCAGGCATGGTGAAATCAATCGCTCGTGAATACCCGCAAGCAATTGCGCGCTGTATTGATTTTTCAATGAAGCTTTCTGAAAGCCAGATCGTTTCATATTTGACTGCCGAGCTTTCGAACAATGATCGCAGCCTTGTGGAAGTCGGATACAGCAAAAAGCGCCGTGTGACACCGGAGGCATTTCTTGCTCCGCTTGCAGCTGCAAGCGCTGACCCGGGTCTTGAGCTGGATTCGTCATCGCTTGTGCTGGTAACAGGCGGAGCCAGAGGCATAACTGCCGAGCTGGCGCTGGAACTTGCTGAAAGACATAAGCCGCAGTTTGTTTTGATCGGCCGCGGGCAGCGTCCGCTTGCTGCTGAAGATGCGGCCTATCAGGGGCTCAATACTGCCAGGGAGCTCAAGGCTGCAATCATAGAAAAGGAAAGGGCCGAAGGCAAAACTATTAATATAAGGACGATTGAGTCAATATATCAGGCTCTCATGAGAGAGCGTGAAATTCGCAATAACATTGCTAGACTCGAAAAAGCAGGCTCAAGGGTTTTTTATTACAGCCTTGATGTCAGAGACGAGCAGGCTCTCAGTGATTTAATCGACCGGATTTATGAAAGCTTCGGCAAAATCGACGCAGTAATACATGGAGCCGGTGTGATCGAAGATGCATTTTTGAAAGACAAGCCGCTTGCATCCTTCGACCGTGTCTTCGGCACTAAAATTGATTCGGCACTGGCACTTACACGGCGCCTGCAGCTTGACTCACTTAAGTATCTGATTTTCTTTTCTTCGGTGGTAGGTAGAACCGGCAATGCCGGGCAGATTGATTATGTCGCTGCAAACGAAGTCCTGAACAAACTTGCTCTGAGGCTTCAGAATTTTAGCCAGGCTCGCGTGCTTAGCATCGGCTGGGGACCATGGCGGGGCGGCATGGCCTCTGATGATCTCGAGTCTGTGTTTGCAAGATTTGGCTGGTCGATGATAGAGTCTGAAGACGGCCGTGATGCTTTTTACACGGAGCTGAAACATGGAAAAACTACGGACGCGGAAGTATTGCTTGTAGGGCAATTGCCAGGCAAAACCGGCGCCCATAACAGCGGCAATGAAAGCAGCGAACACAATGGTCATGAGCTTTCTGAATCGGGAAACGGGGGCAATAACGGTAATGGCGCCGATGCCGAATCTGTGATTGCAAATCGTGGTGTGCGCATGAACCGAGCCGAAGTGCTCAAAAAGGAAGCGGGCTCGATCCAGCTGCGTTTGCGAATTGATCCTGAGTTCGATCTCTATCTGCAAGATCATACTTTTAATGGCCTGCCGGTGCTGCCGATGGCAGTCGCAGCGGAGTTGATGGCTGAAGCCGCTCTTTTCATGCATCCCGAGTGCAGCTTGCTTGAATTGCAGAATCTGGATATTCCGCAGGGAATTATTTTCGACAGTGGCGCCCGCGATCTCTATTTGCATCTAGATGAACTTAGCTCAGATTCCGACGCTAAGTTAAAAGTTCAGATCGGACTTCTGGCTAATCCGAAAGCAGCGCGCAAAAATTTTGTCTGCACGGCAGTCTTGGCGCCACAAGCTTCAAAGCTGTCGCATAAGCCGCATGATTATTTCGGCTTGAAATATAAGAAGAGGCAGTTCAAGGAAGCTGAGACCAGGCAACCTGGGGTTGACTTCATCTATGATAACTGGCTTTTTCATGGACCGCTTTTTCAGGGCATAGAACTTGTTGAGTCCATAGGTCAAAACGGTATTTCCGGAAATCTGAAAGCATGTGCTATTGAAAAGTGCTTGAAGGAATCAGGAAAGGATAGCTGGCTCCTCGATCCGATGCTTCTCGATAGTGCCATGCAGCTTGCAGGAGTCTGGGCAAGACATTATATGGATATCACTGTGCTGCCGACCGGATTTCAATCGCTTAAAGTTTTTCGATCACCGAAAGAAAGCAATTACATTGCCGAAGTCAGAATTCCGGATGAGAGCAAGAACGGCCAGCTACTCTGTGACCTTGCTATTTACAGCAAGAAAGGCGAACTGCTCATCTTGATGGAAGGACTTGGAGGCAGCGGCAGCAAGTCACTGAACCGTCTTGCCGTGCGGCAAAAAAACAACTGAGTCTGAACCATGCCTTCTTCCGGTCAAACAAAAGCAGTCTTGCCTCATCTTGTTAGCGGTATCTTTCTGAGCCTGCCTGCTTTTGCGGATCTGGACGCCTATGTTGCCGAACAGTTTTCGCCATTAAAGAATCAAGGCGGCAAAACAAAGCGCAATCAAGAGGCAGACAGCTTTGCGGAAAGTGTTAGTGATTCGCCTGCCACCGAATTGGACTTGAATTCTTGCATTGCTTTTATAGCCTCAAGCTGCATGCAAACAGTCCTAGATTCCGGCCTCAAGAGCCTGCCTGCTGATGCGGCCATTTTTCTGTCTTTGCCTCAAGTCTTGCTTTCTGAGCCTGGAGTCAGTGCGGGTCTGAGTTTGTTTTTTCAACAGAGCTACGAAATCGACCCTACGCTTGTGCTTTATGACAGGAGCCGGCAGAGCATAGTTGACGCCTTGAGCTGGCTTGACCGAGCCGAATGCAGTATGGCTTTGCTGCTGGCACTCGATCTTGAGAATTCCGGCGGCTCGCCGCCTTCGATTATATCTATCCTGCTTGCTTCGGCCGATTCGGCAAAAATACATAAACTGGCCGGATATGCAAGTTTGCAGAACCAGACTCTTGCTTTTGACACCGTTTCATCAAAAGCAACTGCAGACGAAGTATTAGTGGCAGATTGGCAAATAGACCCACGTTCAATCGGACTCTATGAATATTCTTGCCTTGAAAAGAACCCGCAGCGGCTTTCCGGATTCTTGCAACTGCGTGCAGCTGCGGCAGATTTGAAGGAGAGCTTTGCAGAAAGTTCCATTTGGACTGAGCATGACAGAGTTTGTTTCCTTTCGGCACTTTCTTTGCAGGTCTCAGATCAAAGCGAGCTCTTGAGCCCGCTTCTTGCGATTCTGAGTCTTTCGCTTGCGCTTGATTTGAGAGTGATACCGGCTGCTAATAAAGACAGTGATGAATTTTTTCCAGGGCCGCCGGAGCTTATTTCGAACAAACATGCACGTCCATGGATACATCCGGTATCGCCAGTTGAAGATCGCCACCCCAGGCGAGGGCTGATTGACATGGGCGGAGCTTTTGGTCTTGTGCTTGCCGAACTTGGAAATGACCTTGTAGAAATAAGGCCCAGGAAGCTTAAAACGCAGTCGAGCGAGCTCTTTATTTTCTCTGGAGAAAGCATTGAAACACTTCAACTCGATCTTGCTGAGTTCAGATCATTTCTGAAGCAAAATTTCGGACTTTCAATTTTCAAACTTGCTTATTTCAACAACTGCCTGAAAGCAAAGGAGCTGAAAAAGCACAAGCTGGCTATTATTGCTCAAACCGCCGAAGAACTCGAAGCATTTCTTGAAGCAGCCGAGCATCATCTGAGCACGAGTCCGGAGGCAGCGCTGCATAACCTGGCTTTGCGCCCTCATGGTATCTCTTACAGCCCTGTTGCTCTGTCAAAGCTCGAGGGTAAATTGGCCTTTGTGCTTCCCGGTCTGGGTGCAAGCTATCCGCATATGCTTGAAGATCTTTGTTTCTATTTCCCCGAACTCAGGCAGGTTTTTGATTATGTAGAAAGACTTGCACTGGCGGCCGGCGACAAGATCATTCCAAGCAGAGCAATCTTTCCTGTGGAAAACAGCCGCCTGCAAACAAGCCAGGCTGCGCTTGCCACCATGGACTCGGCCGTGGTTGCCTTGCTGCTTGCCGAATGGGCAATTTTTGCGCTTCTCAAAGAGCTTGGTATAAGTCCTGATCTTTTAATCGGATGCAGCACCGGCGAGTTTGCTGCTATTACAATGAGCGAGGCAGTTGACATTCTCGAGGCTTCACAGACTTTTTATAAGCTCAGCACCGAAGTGTCACGTTCGATATCGATTGAGAGCCTTTCAAAACTTCGCTCAATAAGAATCGCTGCATCATACGAAAAAGTTCTTGCTGACTTGCTTGAAGGTCTCAAAGAAACTGTTTACCTCAGCGCCGACTTGAGTGAAACATGCGTGCTGGTCTCGGGTGAGAAAGGGGCCATAGACGAGCTATTGAAAATTCTCAAGCAAAAAGAAATCGATTATCTCAGTTTGCCTGTAGCAATACCGTATCATACACCACTGGTAGCAGGTAAAGTAAGCGCCAGCGACCGTGAAGTGAAAGATCTCAAAATGGGTTCCTGCAGGGTGGAGTCATGGTCTTGTTCGACAGCAGGCAAATATCCGAATCAAAGCGATGAACTGAGAAAGATTTCCACCGAACTTTTTGAAAAGCCGATTCTTCTGCGCAAAACCATACTTGCGGCGTATGATGAAGGCGCGCGTGTTTTTGTGGAAGTCGGCCCTAAAGGCGGCCTGATACCTTTTATTTCCGAAACACTGGAAGATCTAGAGCATCTTGCTGTGGCGGCAAATCTACCAGGGCGTTCTGGAATCGATCAGTTTAATTCGATGCTGGCAGCGCTTGCCTGTCACGGCGTAAATATGAAGCTGGACGCGCTCTACCAGAGAAGGCTTGGTTTTGAAAAAGAGCTTGAAGCCGGAGCACGGGAGCTTTTTGAAGATGAGCTCATGGATATCAGCCAGGCATACGCTCAAGCAGAGCTCATGTCCGAAAATGATCCGCTTCAATTTCAATTTATTGATCCTCTAGATTTTAATTCCGGACTAAGCGATGAAGTCATGATCTGCTATCTGGCAAGCCTTCAGGATTTTCATGCCTCTTTGATGAGCACGCAAGAAAAGCTTATGATGGCTTATCTGCAGGGTGAAGACACTCCTGAAATAGAAAGTGAAGACAGCCTTGCTACGGGCTATGATTTTCAACTGAGGCTGCCGCAGCACTATCCGTTCCTTCCTGATCCGGCACTATATTCATATGAAGATTGTTTTGGTTTGCAGTTTTCTTTGAGCACTGGCAACTATCCATTTTTGCTCGATCATGCAATCGGCGGTCAGGTAAGAAGTTCGAAAGACTCAAGCCGCATTCATTTGCTGCCCTTAATGGTCGCGCTCGAGATTATGGCTGAAGGAGCCAGCCTGCTTTGCCCAGCGCTCTTGTTAAGCAAGCTGAGCGACATCAGGGCTTACAAACGTATTGCAGTTACAAGCGCAGAGCTGCTACTCAATCTTGAAATGAAGGTGCTTGAGAATAATTGCGTCGAAACAAGAATTTGCCTTCAGGACGGAGACCCCGATGACTCCACCCTGCTTGCTTCTTGCATAGTCGAGTTCGCAAGCGTGTTGCCAGCAAAGCCTGAGCGCTCGATATTTGCCTCTGAAACAGAAAGCAGAAAGGCAAGTATTTCTGCCGGCAAACTTTATTGCAAGGGCAGCATGTTTCACGGCCCGCTCATGCAATCGGTTGAGAGTATTGAGCTTGTAGCCAGAAAACAAATAGAAGGAAAGCTGCGATGCAGACCTGCTGATAACTGGTTTGCGTCAAGCGAACCTGAACGAATGTTGCCGCTAATTATCGACCCGCTCATGCTCGACAATGGCAGTCAGTTTGTCCTTTACCAGATGTACGAGCACGAGATTCCGGCAATTGCACTCTTGCCTTTTCATATAGAAAGCATAGAGTTTTTTCAGGGCTACCACGAACAATGCGGAAAGCTGCTTACAGCTGCAGCGCATCTAAGATCAATGAGTTTGCGCGGTACCGAGGCCAGAGTTGAAATTAGCGACGAGAAGAATCAGGTACTTGCTCGCATCAACGATGTAAGCAGCCGGGCTATTGTGTTGTCTGAGAAATTTCAGAACTTTGTTCAAGATCCGTCAGTGTTACTCTGTAGGCCTCTTGAGTTTGATGAATCTGGCAAGAGAGTAATTGCAAGCATTCTAAGATCAGAGTTACCTGAAGACGAAACCACCCTCGACTGGCTCGGTGATTATTTGCTGACGCAAGCAGAGCAAAGCCAGTGGCGCAAAGTTGCTCGAAGCGAGAAGCGCCGCCTGGATTGGTTGAGCGGGCGCATCGCAGCTAAAGATGCTGCCAGAATTCTTTTGAGAGGCTTATACAATATTATTCTGAGACCAGCTGATATAGAAATACGCAGCACCGATGGCGGTGGCGTCGAGTTATTTCTGCCGGAAATAGAACTATCCGGACTGCCGCAAATTTCGATTTCACACTGCAGCAACATGACGGTTGCTCTTGCAGAAGAGCATTGCTCAGAGCGCCATGCAGGAATTGACGTTGAAGATGCTGTTGAACGAGAAGAGGGCTTTGCGGAACTGGCATTTACAAAAACCGAGCTTGGCTGGCTTGCAAAAAAGAGCTCATCTGAGAAAAGCAAGTTTATCGCAGCACTGTGGACTGCAAAAGAGGCCGCGGCTAAAGCTTGTGGCAGCGGACTTGCAGGCAACCCGCGTTTGTTCGAGCTTTTAAATGAAAACAGCAAGGAGAATCTCTTCGAGATAAGAGCCTCTGCAGGTGAGCGTCCGGGAGTTTATAGCTGCCGGGTACTTACAGATCTATTTGAGCATCTGAGCATAGCCTTTGTTGAGAATTACCGGAGGGCGGACTAAAACGTGGCTCAGCCGGAACTTGCCTTGCACAAAGGAATTTATGCTGGACTTGGAGAAAAGGAACTCGAAGACAGACTTTTGGATGAGGGTTATTTACTTTTTCAATGGCAGGACACTGCCGGTGCCAGTTATACACCCCACCAGCATGCTGAAGACGAATTCATTGTTGTGGCTTCAGGCCGTATTGTCTTTATGGTTTCGGATAAGGAATACGAGATTTGCCCCGGCGACCTGCTGGTTCTGCCAGCCGGAACCTTACACTCTGCTATCAATTATGGTCCGGACCCCGTGAGCTATTTTGTATGCAGGCGCACTTAATTTTTTGCCTCTTAAGCGAATTCGCTTAAGAGGCAAGTGGCGATTGCGAAAAACAAGCCGAAATGATAGGCTTTTTCTATATTGGGGTGTCGCCAAGCGGTAAGGCATCTGGTTCTGGTCCAGACATTCTGAGGTTCGAATCCTTGCACCCCAGTTTCACTTCTTGACTTGAGCTGTCAAAAGCTGCGTCCAGCAGCTTGTTAGCGCTTAAAGTCTTGAAAAATAATTCTTGGAATCCAGGCTTCCGGGACTGCAAGCCTGTAGTCGTATAAAATAAGGACCTGTATCGGCTGAAGGCGGCTTATAAGAGTCACTACGACCTGTTGTTTTGGGAAATTGTTGATGCTTCAGGACTTAAGCAATCATATGACTAAGAACGGGCAATCGCTTGCAAGAACTGAGAGCTCTCTGGGCGAGCAAAGAGCTGCCACGCGAAAGATTCGCCTTGCCCTTTTTAGCAGCGGCTTAGGAAGAATAAACCGCGGTTTTGAGATATCAACTGCTCGCTTTCACAAAGCGATTGCCGGCAAAAGTAAGCTGGATGCCAGGCTGTTTGCCGGTGCCGAATACCCGGGGGCTACTCAGGTAGCATGTATCGGCCGTAACCAGTGGCTCGAGTCGCCCTTGAAAGTCTTTTCATTTGTTGAACGTGAAAAACTCTGGAAATTTGCCTATGTGCTTGAGCAAATAAGCTATGCCTTCGGTTTGATACCGGAGTCACGACAAAACTGGCAGCCTGACGTGGTCTGGACGAAAGAAGTTCCGCTTGCCCATGTGCTTTACGAATTCAGGAAACTGAGCGATCGCAATTATAAGATCATTTTTGCCAACGGCGGTGGCTTCAAACCCAGTACTTACCAGCAGTTCGATTTCATTCAGCACCTCCAGCCGGAGGCGTATAAAGAGGCACTCGAGTTTGGCATTTCTCCGGAGAAGATGACGGTAATTCCGAACGTGGTACCAAATATAGTGCCGTCCGGGTCGAGAGCTGAGTTGAGGGACGAATTTGGCTACAAAGAAAGCGACTGGATAATTGTTTGTGCTTCAGCCTGGAATAGCCACCACAAAAGACTTGATTATTTGATAAATGAAGTGGCGGCTTTAAATCACCCTGACTGCAGGCTTCTGATTTGCGGGCAACCTGAACCGGAGGGGCTGGCATTGCAGGAACTGGCTTCAAGTAAGCTTGGCAGTCGTGCGCGCTTTCTTACTGTTCCGGAAGGAAGGGTTCAGGATCTCTTTGCCATGTCGGATTTGTTTGTGCTTTGCAGTCTCTATGAAGGGTTGGGAGCCGTTCTAATCGAAGCCGCGCTTTCCGGCCTGCCTGTGCTCTGCCATCCTCACGGCGGCAGCCGCTTTATTCTTGATGAAGATCCGCGCTGGCTACTTGATATGAGTCAGCCGGGAAATCTCAGCTGCAAGTTGAAAGAACTGAAAAGCAGACCCTTTGCTCCTTCTGACTTAGCGGAGTTGAAAAAATCGGTGCAGACGAGATTCTGTACGGATAAGCTGGCAAGCGAATTCGAATCGATGGTAAAGCGAGTTTTTTTGGAATCCGGGAGTCTGAAGTGAGAAAAAAGCCAGAGCTCAAAATAACAATGAGTTTGACCGTTCTTGTGTTTATCAGCTCGTTTTCCTGCCCCGAGACAGATTGCAAGCCCGGAGATTTTCTAAACGACTCGGACACAAATGTTTCCATGACTGTCTTTCCCACTCTACGTGGCGAAAATAATCAAGAGTATTATCTGAGCAATGACAAAAGAGCAATAGCGCTCCCTGGCGCCGGTGTTGCAGGCCCGACGGTGACGATTTTTTCAGCGCCAGACGGCCAGCAATGGTATATCGACAAAACCGGCACTCAGCAAAGTCTGCCGGCACTCATGCCTTTAGATGCCTCCGCGCAGTCATATTCAGGAGCCTATCAGAATCCGAATTACAACTATGGAAATGACTATTACGAGCAGCCGCCGCTTCAGAACAATTCCACCAATCAAAACCAGGGCGCTGAGGCAGGAACAGCTGCGGCGCTTGGAGCTGCAGGCGGTCTTGCTGCAGGCACTGCGCTTGGTTTCGGACTCGGGCAGATTCCGTATGGAATGCCGGTTTACTGGGGAGGAGGCAATCCCTGGTATTACGGAGCCGGAGGATCGCCGGTGTATTTAAACCGCAACTACAGGCAGTTCAATCAATGGCGCCAGCAAAACAGTTTCTGGCACAACAGGCGCTTTAACAACTGGAACCGTAGTTATAACAACTGGGGCCGGCAACAGTTCAACAATCAGAACTGGAACAACAACAACTGGGCGAATCACTGGGGACGCAACCGCTGGCCCGGCAAAGAACACGGCTTTCCTCCTCCTCATGATCAGGTGCCTGGCAGGCTGTATTCAGGAGGCGGCGGTGGCCGTCATATGGGCGGCGAAGGATTTCACGGTAGTCAGCATGGCGGCGGCGGTCATCACAGCGGCGGTCATCACAGCGGCGGCGGTCATCACGGTGGCGGTCATCACGGCGGTGGCGGTCATCACGGTGGCGGTCATCACGGCGGACGCCGTTGAGCCCCCATTAATCGGTGCGGATTGGGACTAAAGCTAATAACTACTCGAGAATCGAATGGCAAGCGCTAAATACGGTCTTCGCTTTCCATTGCCTGAACTATGTAGGGCGTTTCGTAGGAGCTGAAATCATTTAGCCGGCAGAGCTTCTGCTCGTTGTTCATATCTGGGTCCGGCTTGCTCGAATAGTCCTTGACCCTGTTAACCAGCCAGAGGACTGTTTTTGCAACATCGTCATTGAACTGATCGAACATAAGAGCTACCCATAGATTCCTTACATATTAAGTTATAGCTGAGGAGCGCCTGTTTGTCACTGGTGAATTCCACCTCAATCAGAGTTTTCCACTTTCAAATAGATTTCAGAAATCGCTGTTAACCTTCAGCCATTGAGATTGAGGAATCGGAAAATCTTAGTAAAGGCAGGAGGCCTGCAGATGCACGAACAATTCGAAAAAGAAGGAAATCCGTCATCCGAAAAAAATAGTGGCTGGCAAGAAGAAGTTTCAAGAGAGGCATTCTCAACCCAGAACAGCAGCTTCAGACGAGCAGACTCGAGTAGCTCCGCCGGGTTGCCGGAGCTAAAAATAGATGGCAGTGGCGTCGAAGAACAGCAGGCAGCCAAAGTATCAGAAGGAAGAAATTCAGACAAACCTGTGCAAAATGCTGAGGAGGCTAAAGCAGCAAAAACCGGAGTTCAGGCAACAAGAACCGAGGCTAAAGCATTAGAAACCGAAGCCGAAGCCGCAAGAGCCGAAGCCGAAGCCGCAAGAGCCGAAGCCGCAAGAAGGACTGATAATACCGGTCAAGCAGGTAGAAGGGACGAGCAGCCCGTAACCGGTGACAAGCCCGTGCAAGCAGAAGGCGGAAAGGTCGAACAGCCCGTAACCGGTGACAAGCCCGTGCAAGCAGAAGGCGGAAAGGTCGAACAGCCTGTAA
>CAZTQO010000078.1:0-27077 GCA_964615655.1 uncultured Candidatus Obscuribacterales bacterium
GATGGATACTTTTGACCATCCCATTCCTGAACCGGATGATTGGTCAAATATTTGTTAACTACGCCGCCAGAGAAATCAACTGCAAGATCGTCTATTACGGCACCGGTCTTGGTGGCAAAACAACAAATTTGAAATATATCCACAGCCAGCTGGCGCCTTCAACGCGCGGCGAGCTGATAAGCCTGGCAACAGAGACTGAAAGAACTCTGTTTTTCGACTTCCTGCCTCTGGACCTGGGTTCGGTTCAGGGTTTCAAGACCCGATTCTCTCTTTATACAGTTCCTGGTCAGGTCGAATATAACGCCAGCCGCAAACTTATTCTTAACGGAGTCGACGGAATCATATTCGTAGCAGACTCAGATGTCATGCGCTCCAAAGAAAACGCAGAGTCCTTGCAGAACATGATAGACAACCTTGCAGAGTACAACCTGACCCTGGACAACATTCCCTGGGTGCTGCAGTACAACAAGCGCGATCTGGCAAACGCCATGAGCGTCGAGCGTATGGAAAGAGATCTCAATATCCGGGGCATTCCCAGTTTCGAAGCTGTAGCTTCGGAAGGTCTGGGTGTATTTGCTACTTTGAAAGCAATTTCAAAGCTGATTCTGAACCGCCTGCAATAAAGCATCTGTTCTTAAATAGACACTGAACATAAGCTGCCAAAAGGATAGGTCGCCGATAGAAGCCTCAATGCAAATGCAATGCAAATGCAATGCATATGCATTGCATTTCAAACAGTCACGGTCAAAAGATTTAATGACTGTGAGCATAGTTCTGGCTTAGGCTTAGGCTTAGGCTTAGGCTTAGGCTGGGTGGATTTCTGGTGCAGTTTTGACATATACGCAAAGCCCGCAAAAGTTGGATAGAGAATCGGAGATAGCTGCCCTGAGCAAGGCTCTGGCAATCGAACGCCGTGCTAAATACAGCAATTTCCGAGGCAAAAGAACAACCTTTGCTGAATTCATGCACCGGACGGCCGAGCGCCTGGTCAAGCGTTTTCCCCTCGATCTTCGCTGGACTACTATAAGGGGACTGTATCGTTACTACCCCAACCTTGATCTGGCAGCAAGAATTGCCACTCTTAGACGCACTGAAGAGCTTTTGTTTTCAAAAACCGGGTTCCCAGAGAAAGCAGAATCAAAGGTGAGCGAGCCGCAAGCGAATTTTCAAACCGCGCAGGAAAAAGCGAATCCTGGCAAGAAACTACAGGACAAGCAGTCCGATAAGAAGCAATTAGATGGAATAAATCCTAAGTCAGAGACAGAAAAAAAGCTGCAAGAGAAGAAACGTCTTAGCGACAAAGAACCCGAAAGTTATGATGTTCAATATCTCAAAGGTGTGGGCCCTAAAATGGCCGAGTTACTTGGCCGGCTGGGAATAGAGAGTGCACTGGATTTGTTGAATCATTTTCCCAGGCAACATCTGGATTTTCAGAATCACAGAAAGATAAGAGAGCTGAAACCCGGCGAAGACGTGACTATATTCGGCACAATCCGCTCGGCTGGTGCATTTCAATCGAAGAAAGGCAATATTTCAATCCTAAACATCAATATAAACGATGGGTCGGGCAGTATCCAGATAAGCAAGTTTCTTGGCGGGCGCTCGAATAAATATTTGCTTGAGAGATATAAGTCCGCATACCCGAAAGGTGCCCAGGTAATGGCCAGCGGCCGGGTAGAGCGTGACGACTACGACGGCAGGCTTAAATTGAAAAATGCCGAAATCGAGGTGCTGGGAACCCTGGCAAACAATGATGACGATTTCGGTTCATTGCATGTGGGGCGATTGGTTCCTGTTTACGGTCTGACTGAGGGACTCTCTTTAAGAACCCTGCGCAAAATTATTCACAGTACCCTGGATACTTTTGTACCGCATATGAAAGATCCGCTATCCGACAGTCTTAAAGAGAGCCTGGGTTTAATTGACCTGAGTTCGGCTTACTGGGGAATTCATTTTCCTGATTGCCTGGAGCAGGCAGAAGAAGCCAGAACCAGAATTGTATTTGATGAGCTCTTATTGGCCCAGCTCGAGCTGGCAATCAGGCGCCACCATTTCCAGACTTCTAACAATGCGCTGACAATCAAGAGTTCTAGCCAAAACAGCCTGCTTGAAAGATTCAGGAAAGAGCTGCCTTTTAAGCTTACAAATGCGCAAGAGCGAGTATTTGCAGAAATCGAGCGCGACCTTGCTTCGCCAAAACCCATGCACAGACTGGTACAGGGTGATGTCGGCTCAGGAAAGACCGTGATTGCGGCAATGTCGGCTTTGCTTGCAATTGAAAATGGCTACCAGGTAGCAGTTATGGCACCGACTGAAATTCTTGCCGAACAACATTACAGGCAGTTCCAGAAATGGCTGTCGCCACTGGGATTGCGTTGTGCCTTGCTTCTGGGCAAGCAGGGCGCGAAAGACCGCAGAATAGTTCAACAAGAGCTGTTAAACGGGCAGGTGAATATCGCCATCGGTACCCATGCACTTATTCAGGACGATGTAGAATTCAATCGTCTGGGTTTTGTGATTATCGACGAGCAACATCGATTCGGGGTCAAACAAAGAGCAAACTTAAAGGCAAAGGGATTGAATCCGGAGCTCCTGACCATGACCGCAACTCCAATACCGAGAACACTTGCGCTCACTCTCCATGGAGATCTTGACGTATCCGAAATCGACGAGTTGCCGCCGGGGCGCAAAGCAATCGAAACCAGGCTTGTGCTGGGCAGCAATAAAAAGGAGCTTCACAGCAAAATAAAGGAAGAGGTTGCATTCGGCCGTCAGGTTTATATAGTGTTTCCGCTGATTGAAGAGTCCGAAACGCTTTCTGCAAAAGCAGCGACAGTTGAATATGAGAAGCTTCAAAATCAGGTTTTTCCCGAGTTCAAGATTGCTCTTATGCACGGTAAATTGAAAGCAGCTGAAAAAGACCAGGTAATGGAAGAGTTTCGCAAAGGCGAGTACCAGATTCTGGTTTCGACCACTGTAATTGAAGTTGGGGTTGACGTGCCAAATGCGACCGTGATGGTTATTGAGAATGCTGACCGTTTCGGGCTTGCACAATTGCACCAGCTTCGAGGCCGAGTAGGCCGGGGCGCCGACAAATCCTTTTGTTTTCTTGTAAGTGATTCACGTTCGGAGGCAAGCAGACAGCGTCTTGAAATTTTGACCCAGACAAGCGACGGTTTTGTCGTGGCTCAAAAAGACCTGGAATTGCGAGGGCCCGGGGAGTTTCTTGGTGTAAGACAGTCCGGATTGCCCGAGCTCTTGCTTGCAGACATTGTAAAAGATGCAAAAATCCTGGAAATGGCACGAAAGCTGGCAATCGAAATCGTAAAGTCCGACCCGGAGCTGGGTCAGCAAGCTCTGCTTGCAAGGGCGCTTGCAGCCCGAAAGAAAACTGGCAAAGCCGACCTGATTTCAGCAGGTTAGCCAGGATGCAAAAATCAATAAGAAAACCGGCAAGAAATATCTCGAGTCTGTTACTGTTACGGCCAACAGGATGCCGAGAGGCTTGCACACTAAACCAGTGATTTTCCGGTGTTTTCAGCTTCGACTGCCGGGTAAAATTCAATCAGCAGATACGCTCAACGCTTTACAAGAAGGAGAATCAGATGAGAGCAATCCTCGCATTTACGTTACTTTTCGGACTGCTCATTTCGAACATTAATGCTGCATTTGCAGATCTACTGCCATTTGGAGCTAAAAGACCGCTCCCCCGCTCTGAGCGCGAGAAGCCGCAGGAAGAAAGCCCCGCGAGTCCTGAAAAACAAAAGGACAGCAAAGAAAGCCCTGAAGAAAAAGACCAGAACAAGAAAAGCGACATAAAGAAAAGCGACAGCAAGAACGATTCAGCAAAAGGAAAATCCAAACAGAATAAGAAGTCCTGAATACCTGGCTCACCAGGTATTGCTCCGTTTTCGAGGCCGTTTCGGCCTGGTCCTGTAAAACGATAAGTGGAGAAGAAATCTCCGTATCAGCATGGTCTATTTCCTTCAATGAGCTAAATCATTTGCATGCAATCACTGAGCGTTCCGTCCGGCATAAATTCAGTTAAGAAGCTGGCTAGCGTCCCCGGACAGAATCTTTTTTTTGGCCTGGCAGTCTCATTTCTGGTTCTTTCAGCCGGTCTGTCGGCATTTTTTCCAGTTGCAGTTGCAGCCGGAGCTGTTTTCCTCTTTGCCGGACCGCACAACTGGGTGGAGCTGCGCTATTTTCTTTCCAGATTACCTTCTCGCTTCGGACCACTGAGTATTTTCTTTTCGGGTTCTTTCAGCGGGGTCTGCCTGCTGGGTCTTTCATATGCACTGCTCACTGTTTCAGCGCATAGTCAATATCTAGCATATGAAAGTGCGCTGCAGTTCTTTCAGGGCTGGATCCTTTGTTTTTACGGCTGGCTTGCCCTTTTAGTCATCAGCAAAAAGAAAGCATTCAAAAAAGGCAGTCTCAAAAAAGCGCTGATTCTCTTTTCCTGCTTGCTTGCTCTGAGCATCTGGCAGCCGCTTGCCTTCGGTCTGGCTCTCGTGTATCTACACCCGCTTGCCGCAATTTGCATTCTGGACCGCGAAATACAACGATCAAAACCTGCATTTCTAAAAACATACAGGAAGATCGTAGTCCTGGCATTCTTAATTCTGATTTGCATGGTCTTTCGACTCTGGCCGGAACCAAACATAAGTGAATCAAGCCAGCTCAATTTGCAAATCACAAGACACGCAGGCTCATTTATACTGCCATGGCTCTCAACACATTTGCTGGTATCACTGCACAGTTTTCTTGAATTGACTCACTACGCAGTCTGGTTGCTTGCAATACCTGTATTTTCAACTCTGTTCAAAAACAGGAAATACGATCCTCTCTCCATGCCCGTTTCACGAAAACGACCTTTGTTTCAGAAGCTGTTTGCTGCTGTTTTTATTGCTTCAAACCTGACGCTTTTTTTGCTCTGGACAATGTTCATTAACGATTACTCGGCCACAAGAGACCTTTATTTTACAGTTGCGGTATTCCATATACTTGCTGAAATACCTTTTTTGATCTGGATGCTCTGATGCTGAACATAGATACAATCAGCTGGCTTAAAATGGCTGCCATGGGCTACCTTCTGACAATCAGTTTCGAAACGCCTGTACTTTTTGCCTGCCTGGGCAAACGATACAGTGCTAGAGAGAAGCTAAGAGCCGGAGTAATGCTGACTGCTTTGAGCTATCCATTTGTGCTTTTTGTTTTTCCTCTGCTTTGGAATCCTTACGAAAACTACCCTGTCTATATCAGTGTTTCAGAGGTTTTCGCACCAGCATTTGAATGCCTCTGTTTTGCTTTGCTTTTTCAAAGGAGTAAAACTCTGACTGGGAAGCAAAGAATTCTGGATTACACAGCAATTGTTCTGGCCAACCTTTTTTCTTTCCTGAGTGGAGAAATAATGAAGTGGGCCGGTTTCCATTTTGCCTGATCAAACCCCAATCTTACGGAGAGTCAGAATGAAAAAACTATCCTGTTTCTTGCTCTTACTGAGCATGAGCATTACGAGTGTAAGTCTCCAGGCAAACGCAAATATGGCTCCTTTTGATCCAGACGATCCTCGCTTCAGGCCGCATCAACCAGAAGCTGATCAGAAGCAGCCCGCGCCCGCGCATAAAAACAAGCAGCAAAACAAGGAGCAAAAGGATCGAAAGGATCAAAAGGATCGAAAGGATCAAAAGGATCAAAATGATCAATAAGGATCAATAAAGGATCACGGCAAAAACAAAGAACTGGTTCTCCAGATTCAGAGAATTGAGAACATTGCTTCCTGGCTCTGAACGCTCTCTGCCGGCAAACTTATGAGTTGGAAGCCCCATTTGAAGCTGCTTGCCGGCTACAGCAGAAATTACGATTTGCTTTTCGCCTTTATCCTCCAAATGGAGGATGCTATGCTGTCTTTTAGGTTGATATTTAGATTTCAAAACTGGTGCTAGTTTTAAATTAGTGTTTGCGGAGAATGCTTGCATGGACGACTACACTATGGCAGGTGCAGATCTTATCAGCATCAAGCAAGCCGTGACTCTAAGCCGCTCCCCCAGCGCAAAGGTAAGACGGAGGTTGGCTGCCAATCCGAAATGTCCAACCTCCGTCCTGGAACAGTTGAGCAAGGATTCAGACATAGAAGTCAGAGTCGCAGTGGGATTGAATCATTCCACACCTGCTCCAGTTCTGGACAGGCTGTTAAGTGATCCTTGCCTTACTGTTCGTTTTCATCTGGCCGGCAATCTAAGGCTGGGGGAAGCACGGTTGAAGACTCTGCGACTTGATAGACATAAGCGAGTAGCTCAAAAGGCATATGCAAGTTATGAAATCAGCATGCTGGAAAAGCAAGTGGCAAATCTGAGATTTTCGAAAAAGAAATCAGCTCCACTTCTGGGTCAGCTATTGCTCTTGGCCGGAGTTCTGAGTGAACATGAACTGGCAAGCGCCCTCTTGCTTGGAAGAAAACAGCAACTAAAACTCGGAAACGCATTGCTCAGTTTACGCCTGGTACCACGCTCCATTTTGATTGAGGCACTGATTGTTCAGGACGAAATCGGCAACTCCACAACCAGCATGCAGGAAGGGATTAAACGACTGAAGAAGGGATCAGGACATGGTCTGGTTCTTTATGGTAACTCTAATCGACAGCTGGCTGTTTGATTCAAAGCAGCCCGGCACGATGAGCTTTGATTGCAATCTGGGTTCTTCCCGTAGCGGAGAGTTTTTCAGCCAGATGATCTATATGGGTTCGCACAGTCGAAGGACTTATGCTCAACCTTTTGGCGATGTCCTTGTTTTTCAATCCTTCCGAAAGCAGGCGAAGCACCTCGCGCTCGCGTTTTGAAATAGTGACAAGTTTCTCTTTTGCCCTTTCAAGCTCCTGTTTCATTTGAAGACTTCGATTATCAAAAAGCTGCAACACTTTTTCAGCCAGCTTTGGATCAACCCAGACCGCACCTTCTGCAACAGACTTGATCGCCAGGATCAGGCTGGCTCCGGGCAGATTCTTCAAACAGTATCCCGACGCTCCAGCACAGAATGCCGCCATTACATGCTCTTCATCATCATGCGAACTCAAAACCACAACCTGAGTTTGCGGACAACGAGATTTGATAAGCTCGGTGGCATCGATTCCACTCATCACCGGCAGACTCAGATCCATCAGGACAATGTCAGGACGAACTTCTGCCACCTGCCTGCTTGCCGTCAAGCCATCCGAAGCCGCACCCACGACTTTAAAATCCGACTCTTTTGAGAGCGCCAGAAACAAGCCGGTGCGTAAGATCTCCAGATCCTCAACTATATATATGGTCGTTCTGCTTGCCTGATCCAAGATATGCTTCCTGTTATCCGCTAACCTCTGCCAGTTCTATCAGGCGGCATATCTATACTGTCAATGTTGACAGAGCCGGCAAAATAGTAAAAGGAGTGCTAATACCAGGATACACCGGGCCCGGCAACCTGTGGCGGCTCTCAGCAGGTATTCTAATTAAAAATACCTTGCGGCTGCGTTCTAAGCAGAGAATTCCTCAGCACCTGACTGCTTATTTGACGGAGCATTAATTCTTGGACGAATTAGCGATTTCATACAAATGCCATTTGCGACTTGAATCTATCATCAATTTTGGAGAGCCGTCAAACCAGTCTAAGCGGCCCAATAAAGCCGGCTGTACCAGAACATAATGAGGTCCAGGTGTATTCTGCAAATAGGCCCGGGCATCCTCCCTGTTCATCAGCCTGGACACAGGCTTATGAGTGAGCCAGGGCACCGAGGGTTCTTCGGCAAATACCATCGCGATACTGGCATTAGCATTTTTGGCTGCCAGCACAAGCCTGTTGAACTCCATCTGTCTCTCTCTGTAAAAGATTTGCAGACCGCGAGGAACAAGTAGCGCACATGAAAGCAGTGACATGGCAAGCAAGGCCCCGGCAAAAATGTACTGCCGCTTCCTGCTTAAAGCAAAGCCGGAAAGCAGAATCAAAATAAAAAGCGGAGCAAAGATCCAGAGATTCTGGGAAAAAATTTCACGAACATAGCCCTTGAGTAATCCCTGAACGAATACGCCGGCAATCAGCCCCAGAAGAAGAATCCCAACTGGCAGATACAGCACCTGCAGCTTTTTTGTTCGGGCAAGCAAATATATCTGCATGGCAACTAATATTGAGAATGCAGGCAGGGCCGGCAGGATGTATGTGGGCAACTTAGTTTTGATAATTGAAAACAGCGCAATAACAATCACAAAAAAAACAAGGTTGAGGTTGGCAAATCGTGTAAACGAGTTTCTAGCGTTGAAACGCCGCTTAAAAGAGTTAATGAAGAATCCCGGAGCGGCAACACTGAAAAGAGACCAGGGAAAGAAGCCGCCCAGAAAAACAGGGATGTAAAAGTAAAATGGTCCCTGGTGATTGACGGTGCCCATCATTCTTCCGAAATTTTGCGTATAAAAGAAGCTGGTCAGAAACCTGCCTCCGCTTTCAAGTTCTGCGGCAATGTACCAGGGGGCATTAAGCAGAAGCAAAATAAACAGACCGCCTGGAACTTGCATGCTCTTGATACTGGAGAAGAACTGTGCCCGTGAGCTGCTGGTCAAAGCAAAGAAAGCCAGAAAGGAAGCAGCACAGATAATAAGTGCAATCGGGCCTTTGCAAAGAAATGAAAGTGCCAGAAAAAAATAACCTGTTAAAAGATCTTTTTTGCTTGAGTAATGAACACCTTTAAAAAGAAAAAGCAGGCTGCCGCATATCAAAGCACAAAGAGTCATATCAGTTAGACATACATGGCCTATTATTGAACTCAGCGGGCATGCAAGAAAGATCAGAGCAGCAAAGGCTGCCACCGGCCGCTTCAGCATCGGGCGGCTGCCTGCGTAAATAATCAGGGCGGTCAGCAGAGCCGAAAGTGCCGCAGGCAAGCGCCCGGCAAATGTGTTCACACCTAAGAGCTTGAAAGAAGCGACAAGCATCCAAAAAAAAAGTATCGGTTTGTCCAGCCATGGCACATAATTATTGAGGGGCAAAATATATTTGCCTGTTTCAATAAGCTCGCGACCTGATTCAAGAAAGAAGCTGTCGGTAGGATCTATCGGTCCATAGCTGCCAAGCCAGGGCAGGTAAGCAAGCAGAAAAGCAATAACAATCAAAAGCGGGTAAAAGGCCTGCTTGGTGGAAATTTTTCGCCCCGGTCTTGCGGCCGCACTTTGAATTTTGCTTTGCTCAATCTGCATATGATTTTTTCTTGCCAGGACCTTCAGCCAATCGATTTAATAAGTCCATGTTCCAGAGCATACTCGACTAGCTCGGCCCTTGATTTTAAATTCAATTTCTCAAGCGAGCGGGCCTTATAAGTTTCGACTGTTTTGACGCTGATTTTAAGCTGATTGCCAACATCTTTCAAAGACATCCCCCTGGCAATCAGCGAGATAACCTGTAATTCTCTTTCGCTCAGTTTGTTGTCTTTGCTGTCTTGATCCTGCCCCTGCAAGAGCAAGCGCAGATTGTTACTTATCGCAGCATCGATATAAGTACCACCTCTATGAACCGTAAGCAATGCAAGTTTGAGATCTTCAGAAAATGAGCGTTTGAGCACATACGCATTCATCCCTGCCAGCAAGCTTTCTTTCAAATGCTCCTGATCATCATAGGAAGTAAGCGCAAGAATTCGGGTACCGGGATATCTCTTGCTGAGTATCTGAGCGCACTGGATTCCATTCATCGAAGGCATCGAGATATCCATAATTACAACATCAGGCACTATTTCCTCGCAACGCTCCAGAACCTCCAGCCCTGTCTTTGCCTCGCCCACAAGCTCAAATTCAGTCCACTTTTGCAAGTAACTGCGCAAGGCCTCCCTGATGATTCCATGATCATCTGCAATCAGTACTTTTATACGCTGCTCTTGCTCGCTCACAGCCAGGTCCAAAACCCAAAAGAAACCTAGTTTCAAATATTCCCAGGACACCTAAACACTTAACAGCTCGCGCAGACCGCAAAAGAGAAGCTGAAGCGTCTTGAGCCTCTCTTTTCTTCAGTGATTTCGCCAGAGCCCAGGTGTTTTCCCTGACATCTTGTAGGAATTTGCCGCAGAAATGCCTTCTGCTTTTCCCCATATATTAATTAATGTAAAAGAAGCCTGTAGGAATTGTCAGGAGGTCGGTATGCAAAGAGGCTTTCAGGGCTTAATCTAGTAGTAGCGAAAACGAGCGGAATTTTGGCGAAGTTCTCATGGAACTTCCAGGACTCTTTTGTTCTTTTTTTTTGAGAGGAAATACGCAAGTGATTTCAAAACGACGGAAAAGATCTGACAAGGGTAGCTTTCTTGTGGAGGCTATCGTGGCGGTGCTGGTTGCAAGCCTGATTGCAGCAGCGCTGGCACAAATGTATACATCGATCCGCAGAGCAAGCAACATGACTCAAGGCGAGCTGTATGCTATCAATGTGGCCCAGGCCTGTATAGACCAGGTACGAATACATCAATACAATATTTTGAATGAGAATATGGGTACCAGCTTCCCGGTGGTCAACGGTACAGGCAACCCGGCCAATATACTGTTCCCGCGACCACTCATGAAAGACAGTGCCTACAATTACACTGGAAGTTTCACCACCGGCAGCGGCAGCAGTGCCGTTACATCACATAACAGCACGGATGTGCTCAAGCAATCGGAATACACCTTCCACACTTTAAATCCGGACACCGGACAGCGCGATGACACAGTCAAAGTGGAACTCACTGCCGGTCCAATTGCAAATTCCATTATGGTTCAAGTTACTATCGATTATCTGGATACCTCAGGTGCCGTGAAGCGTTATCAAACGAGTTCACTGGTTACGCAACTCGGTCTACATAGTTGAGGCATAGCCATGAAAAAACTATTCAAATCTAATCCAAAAATTCGTAACCAGAAAGGCGATTCGCTGATCTCACTTCTGGTTGCCACTTTGATCTTCTCCGCTGTGGCCATGGCTATCATGGGAATGCTCACTCTTAACGTTGTCGAAAGCAACAAGCTGCAGACCCGCACGGATAACATGACTGCTGCCCGCTTCGGTATGGAAAAACTCGGACGCGTGGTTAGAATGGCAAGAAACCTGGGTGATATCCAGGGTCAGGTGCCGCCCCAGGGCAATAATTACTGGAACGCCCCACCCGGGCCCTCCGATGACCTCTCGTCCATCCAGGGAGACAGCGCCGTCACGGTGCAACAGATAAACGATGGAACCGCGGCAAACTTATCTGCCGTTTTTCCTTCGAGTGTAAATCCGTTTTACCCAGCCGGAGTCCTGGGCACAGTCCCTCCAGACTGGGGTCCACCGCCTTACACGCTGGGAGAAGACACGCTGATAATTCAAATACCGGTTTTTGATCAAAACGGCTGGCCCAGAGCCATCCCGGCTGGAACCGGCGGCTTTGCTTCAGCGAACATGCCTTCGCTTGATACATACGTTTTTAGAATTGTGCCTGATGTTCAAAGAACTCAGCAGACAGGAACGAATTTCTTTCAATTGCAAATGAGCGTGTTTCCTGCAGTTGTTGGTGGTTCGAATAAACCTGCCAGCCTCCAGTCAGGAACTCCGGTTACTCTGGTTAGCGGGATCATCGGACCGCTCGATCCCAATAATGCAAGCAGAGTTGCCGCTTTTCAGTATGTTCACCGCAACAATGAGTACAACCTCGGACCTACTCCAGGCCCATTGCAAACAACTTTTGCAGCCGGCTCGGCAAATGAAGGCGAGCTACCGAACTTTGTGGGAGTTATAGCGAACGTTCAACTCATGAGCATGGATGCGGCACGCAGAGTAAGCATCATGCCGTTGAGAACTGAAATGTACCTGCGCAATAACAACCAGGCTTCCATGGTCGGATTCCCGGCTCCCAACGCACCCTGAACTTTTATTTGATGCCCGAGCATATTTTGTCAATCACTCAAACAATCAGTCGAGGTATGTGACATGAGATCCAAATTCAAGCAGCCAACCTGTCCAACAAGAAACGAGGAGGGGATGTCACTTGCCTCCGTGCTGGCCGTGGGCGTAGTAACCACGTTCATGGTCTCGGCAATGTTCGCAACGATAATGCCGCTTTTCCACAGTGTCACTACTATGAACGCAGATACCAGATTGAGGTCCATATCGGAAATGGGAGTGGATTATGCACTTGCCCAGATCAACACCGGCGCTTCCGGCTGGGATATAGGGGCCACACCGGGCACTGCCGCTACGGTTGGGGCAGCGACACCATGGCTTACCGTGCCTCCATCTGTTCTGGGTCCTGCAAATGCAGCCAACGCAGTTGTTGAGGTGCAGGTCACGGCACCCGGGAGCGCAGGCACAACCAATCCGCCCCCCGCTTCCATGTTGCATGACATCATCCTCAACCAGAACACGGCAAATAACACTACCAGCACCCGTTACAGAATGGTTAATGTGCGCACAACAATTCCGGCAAGAGGAATTCAGAGAAATGTAAGGTGCCTGTTGCAGCCGATTTTCGGCTCGGGGGCTGCCTCAAACGGCCAGTATCCTTATGGTGTTTTCGGGATTGCATCTGTGATATTTGCAGGACAATCGGCAATCAATGCTTATAACACCCCAGCCGGTGCATCACCGGGGTTCGCGCAGCAGGCGGCAGACAAAGGCACGCTCGGCAAAATCAGTCAGGTTTACGGCGGCGGTGGTTACACCAGGAGCATTGCCGAAGGCGGAAACCACTTCGAGTTTCCAAACCCCCTATCTGTATATAACCAGCAGTTTCAGATTGCAGGCCAAACATACAATGCCAAGGCTGCAACCAGCGCCCCCTGGATGCAACTTTACGGCAATGTTTATTCAAACGGCGGCAACACAGCTTATTATTATGTGCCTCCCTCACAGGCAAAAGCAGGCGGCGCCGACTGGGTTTATGCAAACCAGTCCTATGACGGATTGCCTGCGCAGAAACCGGCTGCAGGCAGCACAAAAGTTGCCACCAACGTTTTTGGTCCCATAAACGGAATTGAAAATGGTGTATGGGATCCGCTGGCAACGTCACAGGGCTCGAAGAATGCCACCATTGATGCATCAAGCGGCAAATGGCAGGGCGGCAGGGCCGGCTTCAATGAAGTGGGAGCCAAGGGCGGTTATACATACCCGCAGCCTGAAATGCCGAATCCCATCGGTGCTCCAAACGGCACCCAGGACCTCGGAGCAGTGCAACTCAAGAACGGTGCCAAGTTGATATTTTCAGAAAACGGCTCACCCGCTCCGGCATCCATCAACATGAATGGCGGCACCATGACAATCAAGCCCGGTGACTACAAAATGTCCTCGCTTTCTGTTTCAGGCAACTCGCAAATAACCATAGATAGCGGCACCCAGGGACAGATTGCAAATGGTGCACAACCTCCTGTAAACATATATCTTGAAGGTTCAAAGAGCGCCACTTCAATGACTGTAGACAACAGCAGCTCAATCAACATGTCAGGCATTAACGGAAAAACCGGGCTCAACTTCAGCGGCAACAACGGTTTTGCCAACAAGAACCTGACTGACAGCAATCAGATTGCCATCAACCAAGTGACTGACATCGCTGAAACCAGCGGTGCTGCAAACCAGTTCAATATATATTCAAAAGAATCAACCAATATATACTTGCAGGGCAATGAAAGAGTTATTGTCAATGCGCCCTATGCCAACGTCACAGTCGGATCAACGCTCTCCAACAGCCAACCGCAAACGCTGTCCAAAAACGCAAATCTTTATGGGGCCGTGCTTGCAGCCAACGTATACATCCAGTCATCTTACAGCAATGGTGGCGGTGCATTCCTGCACTACGACTACAATCTGCATCCACCACAAAGAAACAACCCCTGGGCTCCTTTCAGACCATACATAACCAACAATCAGGCTGAATGTCTCGGTTATCGGGCAGTATCCTGGCAGGAAGCAGTGAAGAGCAACGTTGGACCGCAGGTTCCCGGCTTGCCCGCAGACATGAGATGGGCTCATGGTTATTAAGAAGATGCAAGCTTGATAAATAACTAAGCTCATCATCTGAATGAACTCACGAATAAACTCAAAGGGGAGGTGCCTGACGGTGCCTCCCCAAAAATTTAAGATAAATCCGCATAGCAATCGGGGTGACTAATCGCCATCTTTTAGATAGTATATAAATACACAGGGCTCAATGTCCCCTAACTGGCACCAGATGCCTTAATAAGGATGCAGACTATGAGTGCATCCTTTCAATTTTTTAAAAGCAATCCGAATTTAAAATCGCTAGCGCATACTCAGGCTTGACGAATAAATGAGACTTTCGTTGCTGATCACATGAGGGTCGCTGAACAAGCAGTGTTTTGCCGGCGGGTTCACATGTATGTTTCGATCGCCGGCAGTAGCAGCCACTTCTATGAAGCGGTCCTCAGGATAAATCACGACCTTTTCCACATGCAAGTTGTTTTTCTGTGCAAGATATCCAAGGCTGCACTGAATCTTCTTTTTCCCGTCAATAATCGCAAGCAAGTCGGCAGTGTAGTTGGAACCTCCGTAACCATGCCCGAGCGGAGGATGAACCGTTATGGTGCAATCGATTGAGTGAGCACCCACTTTAGCGATTCGCCTGTAACTTTGATCGCTTCCGGAGCTTCCTACAAATATGTTTTTCTTTGCCAGCTTATCCCTTGATTTTTGCGCTCTCAAAACATTGTATTTACCCCTGATTCTTCCAGATTCGATTACCAGCTGTCCCAGATCAGCTGAGCTTCTGTAGCTGAAGTAATCGGCAATCCAGTCGGCATGTGCCGCCGGGCTTGCAAGCAAAAATGCAAACAGCGTCAAAAGATATTTTTGCATCAAAAATCTCCGCCAGTGGTATCAGAAAAACCAGCACCGAAGGTATCATACTCCCTTTAGCACCGACTGCAAATCGTTTCTCCATAAGTTTCTCCATAAATAGAAAGAACTAAGACGGAGCCGGACGGATCTTCTGATAAATACCGGCGCTTTCAGCGCATCAGACCGCCATTGCCTGATTGTATTGGTGGCGCAAGTGGTGGCTGCATACTGCCGCCGCCGCTGTTGTTCATATCCGGTGCAAGCGGCGGGTTATCAGACACAGTTGACTGATTTTGAGTCGGAACCTGTTGCTGAGCTTGCAGATTAGGTGCCTGCAGATTTGGTGCCTGCCGAGCCGGAGACTGCGAATCAGCAGCCTGCAGCCCCGGATTCTGCGGTTCTAAGTCAGCCGGACTTCCGGCCATGTTTCCCGGCTCCGGGGGAGGGACCGGCTTCAGTTTGGCAAGATTCTCTTTTGACTGGTCGCTGTATGGTCCCTGCGGGGAAAGCGCAAGATAATTCTCGAATGAACTGATTGCATCAGCCTCGTTGTTTTGCTTCATATAAAGCAGACCTAGAGCATAAAATGCATTTGAATATTTGGGATCTATTTCAAGCGCTTTCTTATACTGCTCTTGCGCACCGGCAAGATCATTGCCGCCCAGCAGTGCCAGACCCAGATTGTAATGAGCCATGGTGCTTTGCGGATCCAGATCCACTGCCTGCTGGTACTGACGCACGGCTTCCGCGTAATTCTGTTGTGCCAGATAAATATTGCCGATGTTTATATAAGGGTCCACAAAACGCGGATTTATATCGAGGGCCTTCTTAAACATCGAAAGCGCCGCACTTTGATCGTTGTGCTTTTGCAAAGCAAGCCCCAGTGAATTAAAAGCATCAGGGTCTCGGGGCTTCAGCTGGACAAGACGCTGGTAAAGAGCAATTGATTCTTCACTCTTATTTTGCCCGTCAAGATTATCAGCAAGCTTTTCCATTATATCCAGGTCTTGTGGATTTGCCTGCCTGAGCCTTCGCAGTTGCAGTTCTGCTTTTTGCATATTTCCACATTCTTCTTCCAGCTCTACAAGAGCCAGTTGAGCTTGTTTATTGTCCGGGCTTAAAGACAACGCTGCTTCGAGCGCCGAGCGAGAACCGGCTATATCGTGGGTTTTCATCAGTGCTTTTGAAAGCTCTACGTATGCTGAAAAGTCCTGGCTGTCAAGACTCAAGCCCTGCCGGTAATAGTCGATTGCTTCATTTAAGCGATCTTGCAAGAGATAAGTTCTGCCCAGATTTATAAGCGCGGCACCATCCTCCGGATTAAGAGCAATTGCCGCCTTGAATTCGCTTTCTGCACCCTTGTAGTCTTTCTGAAATTGCCTGACTATACCGAGATTGTAATGGGCGCTTTCATTTTTCGGATTTGCCTCCAGAACTTTTGCATAACAGCTTGAGGCGGCTCCGAAATTGCTGGCCAGCTGCTGCACATAACCAAGGCTGTAAAGGCTTTCTATATCTTTCGGATTTTGCTTGACTGCAGTCTGAAACTCAATTGTTGCACCGGCTATGTCCTTTTGCTTTAGATAAAGACTTCCCAGAAGCGCGTGCCATTCAGCTTTGTCGTCTTTTAAAGCAATTGCGTTTTTCAAAGAATCCATGGCTTCCTTAACTTGCCCCTGAGCAAGCAAGGCCCGGCAAAGATCTGCATGCGTATCTGCTACGGTCGAATCAATACTGATCGCCTTGCGCAGTTCGGTGACGGCATTCGGAAAATCTTTGAGCGCCATCATCGCCGAAGCCATGTTGTAGTGCACCGAAAAGTTTCTGGGCTCGTGTGCGACAATTTGCTGATATTCATTGACTGCTTCTTTAAATAGACCTTTGTCCTGATAAGCTGCAGCAAGCTGCGAACGAGCTTTGAGATTATCCGGATAAGCCTGCACCACAAGCGAAAGCTCGTTAACGGCCTGATCGAATTTGCCGGCGATTCTATAAGCAATTCCGAGATTCAAACGCAAGAGCGGCGTATCCGGACGCAATTTTACAGCTTCACTGTACTGGACTATGGCATCGTCTAGATTTCCCCTGGCCTGCAGCAAAAGCCCGAGACTCTCCCGGGCAAAAGCATCATAAGGTCGCAGCTGAATCGCTCTCTTATATTCCGCAATCGCATCCTCACTGTCGCCGTGTTGTTGCAGGGCAGCAGCCAGGCTCACATGAATGAGCGGGTCTTCAGGCATGCTCAGCGCTACGGTTCTGAACTCGAGAATCGCCTTTTCAAGATTACCGGCTTTGAAATAAGTTACACCAAGATAATACTTGTCCAAAAGTGTTTTTGGCATCGGGCTTGATTCTGCCGCATTTGCGCCAAGATTACCGGCAAATGATAAAGACAGAGGCAGAGTCAATGAAACAGCAATAACCAGCCTTTTCAATTTCTGATTCTCCCGGAATATCCAAAAGTCGTAGTTTCTCTATATACATCTAATTAAAAGCCGATTCAATTATGCAAGATGGCAAGCTAGTTTGCCTGAAAAAAACACCAATCTATGAGCTGATTTTAAGTTGAGGAGCCGTTTGCGCTTCCTTTATCTGACGCCAGAGGCTGCAAAAAAAATAGTCATGCCCGATAAAACTGCTTAATCAGGGCAGAAATGAGAGCTTTCTGCTTCAGAATTCCTGTCAATACGTGAAAACCGGCTAATTATCTCATGCTCCAAATTTCTTCATTTTTTGACAAGACAAGAGTTGCCCAAGCAAAACACTGCAAGCATTTCCCCGAATGGCTCAATTCATAAGCGCAAAATGGCTTTAGACAAGATGGCGAAATTCTTGCTTCTTTTTTTGTACAGCATGCACATTGTCCGAAAAGGGAGTTCCAGTGTAGATTAGTAGTATAGGAACAGGTAAAAGGCGATGGGAACGTGGTTGATACACGTCTTTCCGCCTCGGAGTTTATGCGTACTTATATTTCCAACGCACAAGAATTTCGTTAGCGTAACCGAAAGTGTTACAGCCAGGTTGGTTCAGACTGACCGGTGCAGCGCTGGCATATCATGCATCGGTACAGGGGTAAAGGTAAGGGTCTCGGTTAAGGCAGCAGCAGGCTGGCCTGGAGAGCCCGTGCTTGCTGTGACACCAGATAGAGTGCTGACCTCAGTACCCTGAGCCAAAGTTTCATAGTTTCATAAATAAAGAGTGGTGAGCCATTATGGCAGTCTATAAACGCAGAGAAAGCACAAAACGTTTTACAACAACAGTAAATTACGGGCGGCAGCATTACGAACAAATCGCTGAGTCCTGCCTGGATAATTCAATCAATCATCTGAACACGGCATATTCCCAGAAGCTCGCCGGCGCAGAAGGTGCTGTTGAGTTCCGTGATCAGGGCGTATTTACCTACGACAATCACGGCAAACGCTACTTAGATTGCCTGGGCGGCTTCGGCATCTTTAACGTAGGCCACCGCCACCCAAGAGTAATTGAAGCTGTTAAAGCTCAATTAGACCAGGTTTGCCTGCACTCTCAGGAACTTCTGAATCCATGGGCGGCACATCTGGCAAAACAAATTGCTGCACTTGCTCCCGGAGATTTACAATACAGCTTCTTTTGCAACTCAGGTACAGAAGCAGTTGAAGGCGCCTTGAAACTTGCCAGGCTTGCAACAGGCAAGTCTGAAATTATCTCGACAAAAAACGCTTACCACGGCGTGAGTATGGGAGCGCTTTCAGCTACAGGCCGCGATGTGTTCCGCAAACCATTCGAGCCATTATTGAACGGCTTCAAACATGTACCCTTCGGCGACATCAATGCGCTTGAAGCTGCAATCACGAAAAACACTGCTGCGGTAATACTTGAGCCCATTCAGGGTGAAGGCGGTATCAATGTTCCGCCCATCGGTTATTTACGCAAAGTACGCCAGCTCACTAAAAAGAAAGGCGTGCTCTTAATTCTCGATGAAGTGCAGACCGGGCTTGGCAGAACAGGCCGTATGTTTGCCTGCGACCACGAAGGTGTGGTACCCGATATTATGTGTCTGGCCAAAGCACTCGGCGGCGGTGTTATGCCGATCGGCTGCTTTATCGCCAGCAAGAAAATCTGGAAGGTACTTGAGCCGAACCCGAGCATTCATAACTCGACCTTCGGCGGCAATCCGCTTGCCTGTACAGCAGCCACAGCCACTTTGCAAGTACTCGTGGACGAGCATTTACCGGCTCGTGCTGCAGTAATGGGCAACTATTTCATGAGACGCTTGAACGAGCTCAAAGAAGACTATTCCAAATACATCATGGATGTAAGAGGCAAAGGTCTGCTTATCGGTCTTGAATTTCAAAGCAAAGAAATCAGAGAAGCTGTTCAGGAAGAACTCTTCTACCGGGGCGTGCTGGTGGCCGGAACCATGAACTCCAACCGCACCGTAAGAATTGAGCCGCCGCTCATAATCACTGAATCTCAAATAAACCTTATGGTCGACACTCTTGAAGGCATCCTGGCCGAAATGGCCGAAAAAGACAAAAAAGCTAAAAAGAGAAGAAAGAAGAAATAAAATATGGAACTAGCACACTTAAACGCTTATAGACTCAGAAAGCTTGCCCAGTCAGGCTTAACAGCAAACGAGCTTGCTGCTCAAATTCAGGAGCTCTTAGAAGCGGAGCGTTTGCAAAAATCCGCTCCGGCTGAGTCTCAAGACGAAAGCACCATAGCAATATTTGCTCGAAACAAAGCCTATCTCAACCTCGTGTAATAATTCAGAGCTGGCTTTTTCATCCGGGGTCTAAAAATTGAAGATGTCTGTTATGCATGGGCACCGTTGCCCGATTCGACGCAAAAGTCGTTCTCTTCGCTGCGCTGTCCACAAGTTATTGAGACAGGAAGTTAGTGTTTCTTACCTGGAAGAGTTGCTCAGGCTTGGGCAGGGGCAGTGGTCCTGGATGCCGTCTTTAGATTACCGGCGTGATCCTTTTTTCCGCAGTTCCAGAAGCATCTGCCCCAGGCACCGGCAAGAAAAGAAATAGAGCCGGATCAAAGCTCAGGCTTTCCGCGCTCTAGCCCGGCCATCAGCCGGATTGAATTCGAATAAGCGCTTGAATCCAGCGGGGCTTGTGTTGGAGTCGCGAAGAAATACACCGTAGCTTTGCTGGCTGCTGCATGGCTTTGGAATTACCATGATCTGATATCCGGACTCATGCAGGTTCTTGTTTATTTCCTTAAGCAGATCCGTAATAAGACCGAGATCTTTATATCTTAAAAGCATATCAGCAAGCTCTTTGAATTTTTCTTGATCGGGGTTTTCTGAATCGCCTTCAAAAAGCAAATCCGCTGCTTTAAGAGCATTTTCATCCGTTGTGTCTTGCAAGAAGTCTTTGAGACTGTTGAATCCACCTTTTTCCTGCTTGAAAGAAGTTTCCATCCTGTCAAGTACCTGCGTTTGCCCCAGCCCCACTTGACTATCATTTGCATGTATTACGCTTGAACTGTTGCTGAGCTCAAGAAACGGCAAATTATGGCTTTGATTTTCCGACCTGCCAAACTCAGAGTTGAAACACGAAGGCTTGCCTTTGCAGTCGTCAAGAAAATTTTGAGACAGCTCTTGCCTGCTCAGATTTTCTTGCTTTTCTTCGAACGCGGCTTCTTTTAGTTCAGTCATAAGTCCATGCTCCTGCGGTCTCTATTGAGAACGATTTAAGCTTAGGAGCAAGAAGTGCAAACTGCGTGCAAAAACACTTAGCAGAGGCAACTTTACGGATTTATGCAGGGGAGCTGCCTAAACATACATCGCATGATCTTTATGTATGACTTTCAAAAATCTGGGCGATGAGGGATTCGAACCCCCGACCTTCAATGTGTGATACTGCTGCGCTACCAGCTGCGCCAATCGCCCGTTCAAATAGCAATCTTACTATTTTGACCCTGCTTTTGCTAAGCCCCCTGCCAAGCAGTCTTATTAAGTTTCGATCCCCAATCCTTATTTTTCCGCTTTTTCTCCGTCATGGGCTTCCGGCAGAACTTTTCGAAACTCAGATGTTTTGAGATCTTTCTTTGACAGGCGGCTTTCTTTAAACACCGTACCCAGAGTGCTCCAGTCGACGATCAAGGCACCACCTGCGGCCTTGCTCTGTTTATCCCAGCTCATAAACAGATCAAGCACAGCATGATCTATATAATCCAGCTCATCAAGATGAATGTGCAGTTCCGTGCCCGGACGAACACTTTCAAGCGCGCTTGCAATTTTAGGCAGGCTCAAAAAAGTCCCCGAGCCTTTGAAGCTCATTTCGGTGCGATTCTTATCAGGAAAGTCTTCCATCTCAATTTCAAGATGGGAAAAAATATAAAGCAGTTTTGCAATTGAAAGTCCGATGCCGATTAAGACCCCGCTTAAGAGGTCCAGGCAAACTATCGAGCCTACAGTCACCAGATAAATCGCAAGCTCGCTTTTTCCAAAACTTTCAATCTGTTTCCAGACCTTGAAATTTGCAAGTTTGTATCCGGTATAGACAAGCAGCGCAGCCAGACTGCAAGTAGGAATCATACGAACTACATAAGGCAGCGTAGCTACAAAAAGCAAGAGCCAGATGCCATGCAGAATTGTGGACAATCGGCTCTGGGCACCGGAGTTGACATTGACACCGCTGCGCACCAGAACTCCTGTCATAGGCAGCGCACCTAAATAACCGCAGATTATATTGCCGATCCCCTGAGCGCTCAGCTCTCGATCATAATTTGTCCTTGCACCTTTGTGCATTTTATCGATGGCAGTGGCTGTAAGCAGAGTTTCGGCAGTGGCGACCAGAGCTACACCTAAAGCATCCAGATATAACTCTTTGTTGGCAAGCCACGAAACTTTGAAGTTAGCCATAAAATCAAGATCTTCTGTTAGATCCGAAGGCAGAGCAACATGCTTGATTGGCAGATTCAGAGCCATTGCAGCAAGTGTTGCAATTACAACCGAAAGCAGCGAAGCCGGTATAGATTTAAGCCTGCCTTTCGCAAATTTTTCCCATAGCACAATCATAACAATGGTAAGCAAACCAATCGGGGCGGCAAGATGGTGGCTCGATGATGGATCATTGTCCGGCACCAGCCCTTTCCATATTGCAAGCGGAATTGAAATCAAATTGTTTATCCCCGATCCCTTGGGTGCATCGTCCACCATTACATGAAACTGGCTTGCAAGTATCAGTACGCCAATGCCCGAAAGCATTCCGTTTACCACTGAAGGCGGCACTGCCCTGAACCACTGCGCCAAGCGCAAGGTGCCTGCCGCAAGCTGAATCAGCCCGGCAATCAAAATGATCAATGATACTTTTTCAAGACCATGCTCTCTTATAAGCTCAACGACTATCACTACCAGACCCGCTGCAGGTCCGCTTACTTGCAGAGGACTTCCGGCAAAAAACCTACTACGATGCCGCCGACAATTCCTGTTACTACACCGAGCGCCGGCGGCAGATTACATGCAATTGCAATCCCCATGCAGAGCGGCAGGGCAACCAGAAAAACCACAATCGACGCAAAGAAGTCTTTTGTCCAGGTTTGCTGGAGCTTTTTTAAATCAAGCGCAGCGATTCCCATAATTCTCTCCTGCTTAATCGAGCTTGCCGATTGAAGCTTCAACCACCTCGAGTAGGCGCCCGCTTGCAAGCAATTTACGTGCGGCTTTAATATCGAGATAAACCGGCCTGTCCTGATCCATAAAAGGAACATGCTCGCGAAGAAGCTTATGGGCAGCTAGTAATCCCGGCCCCGGGCTCAGATCAAGTTCAGCTTCCTCGCCATATCTGTGAGCGCCGGGCAAATTGGGGGCCATCCGAAAATCGAGCCCCTGACAAGCACAGAGCAATTCGATTGCCAGCACGTTCAAAGTGTTCGTTAAAATCATTCTTGCTTTGCGTCCGGCATTCGCCCCCATTGAAACGTGATCTTCCTGGTTGGCAGAGGTCGGAATCGAATCAACACTTGCCGGGTGGGCCAGCACCTTGTTTTCACTCACAAGCGATGCCGCAGTGTACTGGGCAATCATGTAACCGGATTCGGTGCCGGCGTTGCAGGTAAGAAATGCAGGCAATCCATTTGAAAGAGCCGGATTCACCAGGCGCTCAGTGCGTCTTTCAGAAATATTTGCAAGTTCGGCAATAGCAATTGCCAGATAATCGAGTACAAGGGCAAGCGGCTGTCCATGAAAGTTTCCGCCTGAAATTATTTCGTCTTCAAAGACAAGCGGATTATCTGTTGCAGAATTGATCTCAATTTCAAAGACCTCTTTTGCATGCTCGAGTGCCTGCCTGCTTGCACCATGTACCTGCGGCATGCACCTCAATGAATAGGCATCCTGAACCATCGGGCAGTCTCGGTGACTTTCAACAATCTCGCTGCCTGCAAGCAAGCGCCTGAGATTGGAGGCAGATGCAAGCTGCCCTTTATGAGGCCTTACCCTGTGTATTTTTTCAGCAAAAGCTCTTGGTGAGCCAAGCTGTGCTTCAAGCGACATCGCCCCAATAATATCTGCAAGCTTCACTAAAGAGCCTGTTTCTTTGATAAGCTGCGCTCCCATAGCAGACATCAATTGAGTGCCGTTAGTAAGCGCCAGACCCTCTTTGGCTTCAAGTTCAAGTGGAGATAACCCCGCCTTTTCAAGCGCTTCAGCACCGCTTAAGAATTCGCCTTTATACTCCGCCTGGCCGCAGCCTATAAGCACAAGCGCCAGATGCGAAAGTGGAGCCAGATCACCTGAGGCCCCCAGCGATCCCTGTTGAGGAATCAACGGATGTATGCCTTTATTTAAGAGAGCAAGCAATAAATCAAGCAAGTCCAGGCGCACTCCCGAATAACCCTTAGCCAGAGCATTGGCTCTCAAAACCAGCATCGCTCTTACTATTTCAGTTTCAAAAAGCGGTCCGACACCGGCGGCATGACTGAGAAGCAGGTTTTTCTGCAATCGTTTGCGATCTTCGGGTTTAATAAATATGTCTTTGAATTTTCCGAAGCCTGTGCTGATTCCATATACAGCCTGCTCTGAAGCAAGCGCCCGATCAACTACTTGCCGGTTTTTTTTCACCTGTTCGATCGCCTGCGGCGAAAGCCTGGCTTCTGCTTGCCCACTAACCAGCAGTTCCAGACTTTCGAAGCTGAGATTCGTACCATCCAGTTGAACTGAAAGCGACATTAAACTTCCTTTCCAAAAAAGCAGACGAGCCTAAAACTCAGGAATCTATTGTCTACCAAATGGAAACAAAGCTGTCTGCAATGCGTCTCATATTTGTTGGACGCCCAGCAAGCCCGGCAGAGACGAAAATGGTGCACAAGCCCTGGAAATCAGGGTTAAGGAGCTGTTTTGCCCACTGGCAGCCATGGTAATATGGCACTGCAGGGAACTTGCGATTAGAGCTAATCTAGCTGGAATTCTCCTCAGGTAACACAAAATGAGCCCAAGCTCACTACAGCCTGCAAAGAAAAAAACAATGCCGAAAGCAAATTTCTGCTTTCTGGCAGCAGCTCTCAGCATCTCATTTCTGGCAGCCCCACAATTTTCATTTGCTGACGAAAGTGCAACAAGTAATCTTTCTAAACTTGAAGACAAATATTTTCAGCATGCATTTCCCAAAGAAGAAGAAGGTGAACGAATCGAACGCCTGGAAAAGCTTGTTTTTGGTGAGGCAAGAAGCGGTTCCAATCAAGAGCGGCTTCAGGCCCTGCTTGATCTGGTCCCGGATTTGAATTCGCCAAAACCGGAAGCCCGGCCGGAGCCAACTGATCAGCCACCGCCGGCACCACAGCATGAGAGCAGGCCTCAACAAAGCTACCAGCCTTCAAGCCCGCCAAAAGACGAAGAAGAGCCGATTGTTAACGACAGCAGCTATCCGGCAGTCACCGCTATTGAAAAGAAGGTTCTGGGTCGAGATTATATAGGCGAGAACATAAGCAAAAGACTGGATCGCTTGGAAATAAAGGCTTTTGGCAAAACAGCCGCATCCAAAGACCTGCAAGAACGCGTTGACAGGCTCAGATCAAGCACCGGTGTGGATGTTGCAAAAGTTAAGCCCGCAAACAGCGAGTGGGCCGACGAAGAGGACGACGGCGGCGGATTGCAGCCTTTCACAGGCATAACAGGTGACAATGGCGCCGGTGGACGAAATTATCGCAAACAGCAGGCCGGCAATCCCTACAATGGCAGGCCAAGTTACGATCCCTATCAAGGAAGCGGCGGCAGCTATGGCTCAGGAGGCACTTACGGCTCAGGTAGCTACGGAAGCAGCTCACAAGCAGGCAATTATGGAAGCGGCACCTACGGTTCAGGCTCGCAAGCTGGCATGCCTCCTTCGGCACCGGATTACAAAGCCAGTTCACAAGATAGCCTTCAAGGTATGGGTGTGAGCCAGAAACTTGCAATTCTTGAAAAAGAGCTCTTCAACCGCAGCTTTGACAAAGACAAACAGGAAACGATTCTTTCGAGGCTTTCCAGGCTGGAACAGAATGTATTTCCCCAGGACAAACCCCAGCCAGGTAAAAGCCTGCCGCAAAGAATCGATAGGTTGATTGCAGCAGTGCCGATTTCACAACAGATGCCCGAACCGGCGCCCCAGCGCAAATACAAGGACCCTGAGTTCCCGGATCTTGACTTTCCAGGTCCGGGGCCGCTTACCCGGCAGCAACAGCAGTCACGCGGTCCTGGTGGTCTTTCGAAGATTATAAACGGACTCGGCAATGCCCTGGGCGGGGGATATACCGGAGCATATCCGGTAGCACCCGGGAATCTGGTTACAGACCCTTCAACAGGATTGCTTTACGATCAATACACAGGCACTCTCATAGACCCCATGACTGGAGCGGTAGTGGGCAGGCGCACGGTCAGCAACTACGGCTACCCTTCATACGGCGGTTTCAACAATGGGCTCTCACCCATGACGCCTTTCGGGGGAATGGGTTCCGGAATGGGTTCCGGCTTAAATTTCGGCTTTGGCGGCAGTGGTATCAGATTCGGTGGCTTCTGAGCTTAGCAAAGCAAGTTTTCAGCCTGGTTGCCGAGAGGGTATTATTAGTATGTAGCCTGTTTTTCATGCCCTTTTTCTTGAATGATACTTGTTGTTGGAGCAACTGGAACCGTCGGGCGCAAGGTAGTAGATGCCTTGGCCGAAAATCCTCAGGTCAAAATTCGCGCACTCTCAAGAGGTAAGTCCGACTGGGAAGGCAGCATGCTTCCAGACTTTCGCAGGCGCGGCATAGATGTGATCGTGGGTGACGCCCGCAGTGAATCGACCGTTGAAAGAGCAGTTCAGGACTGCACCGCTATCATCAACTGTTCCGGACTTATGAGAGAAAGTGCCGACGAAAAGTTGGAAGAAGTCAATGTAGATGCAGTCAAGAATTTGATTGAGTTCGGCAAAAACGCAGGGATTCAACGTTTTATACAACTGAGCTGCCTGGGCGCCACAGAGCACGCTACCAATCTGTACTTCTCCTGCAAATGGGAAGCAGACGAGCAGGTAAGAAAGTCCGGTTTTTACTGGACGATTTTCAGGCCATCTTTGATATTCGACGAAAAATGCAATCTCTTTCGCATTCTCGATTTCTGGCTTCAAAGATCACCCTTGATTTTTCTTGTCGGCAGCGGGCTCAACCGCTTCCAGCCCATTTCGGCAACTGATGTGGCTCACTGTATAGCCAAGAGTGTTTATGACCGCGAAACCGTTAACAAGGTTTACGAGCTTTGCGGCCCCGAAACACTTGACTTAATGAGCCTCTTGACCCTGCTTGCTGAAAACCAGGGCAGGCAGGTAAGAACCCTGCAGATTCCCAGTTTCATCGGTATTCCGCTTGCAGGCTTGCTGGGCAAGCTCAACCCGAAAGCACCCATTGACAGCCATGTCATGAGTGTACTGACATCCGAAATGATTGCCAGCGCCAAACCAATGCTTGCCAAATTCAAAGATCTCGAGCGGATTCCTATTCAGAACTGCCTGCCGCAAGCAGGAAGCAGGCCGCTTGTAACAAATGGAAAAGGGCAAGAAGAGCCGGAAAACGGCGACGAGCAGGAAGAAGAATCAGGGGCAGGCAAATCGAAAAGAAGGAGCAAATAAGCTTTTAATCAGCAAAGAAGACCGCCATAGTGTGATAATTTGAGTTTTGAGTTTGAGTTTGTATATTCGTTTTCAAGGAGCCAGGCAATGATCAGGTTTAACCAGCCAGTCAAAATAATGGAATGGGGCCTGGGAACCAATACCACCAATCAAAAATGGACAGAGATTGGCGAAGGCAGATTTTCATCGCTAAAAGAA
>CAZTQO010000079.1:0-26965 GCA_964615655.1 uncultured Candidatus Obscuribacterales bacterium
GTCTGGTTTGCTTGCTTTTCCAGACCCTGCGATGTAATTTCATCCAATGGATAAACCTTTCCCCTTATTTCAAGCGGGGTGCCTGCCGGTACATAACGTGTAGGAATTTCAGGGGGGGCTCCATTGTACAAGCTTCCCGCTCTTAGACTAGCTAAGCCTTTGGCAAGCGCTTCAGCTCGATTTTCTGGTACTTCTACCTGTGTTAATGCCTCCGTTTTCTGATGCTGTACTTCGATTTCTTGTTCTAACGGCAACAATTCGTCAGCGGAAGCCACCTTCCCCTTTTCTAGATTCTCGTTGAACTTATCTGTAACACCGCTCTTTCGAGATTTTCGTTTTGCTTCCGTTTCTTTAGCTATTTTTTCGTTATGGTCTTCCATACCGTGGCTGGCTTCGCTACCTGCCTTTTGCTCTGCGCGTTTTTCTATACACTCAGATTTCACCTCTGACTTTTCAGCTTTGTGATTTGTGTTATCGCCTGGCTGCTCGTGAGTCATCTTCTTTGAACCGGCTGAGAACTACTGTTTTATTATATATTCCCGCCTTGCTTTGAAAAAGACCTGAGTGCACTCGTCTCTCATGTCCTTGGATAGTGATTATTTTAGCTGGCTCTCAGCCACGCCGATGCAGCTGTCTGCAGCTCCGTAGTAAATTAAGTACCGGTCGCCGTCTTTAACAAGTCCTTCTACAAAAACCACGTTCGGGCATTGATATATTTCTTTGCAGCTAGTCTCTTTTTCCCAGCTTTTTTCAGGCTCGAAAATTGCTTTTTCAGACCGGGCAATTAATTGCCTGGGGTCTTTTTTGTCGAATAATGCCCATCCGGTTCGGTAGCAGAGTTTCTCGTCGGCGCCGTTATATAAAAGCAGGATGCCTTCGTCTGTAATTATGGGCGGCGGACCGGGTTCGGCTACTTTTGAGTCGAAAGAACCAGGGCGAAGCGGCAGCACCGGCTTATCAGATGCGTCCTGCCAGTGAATGCCGTCTTCGGAGCAGGCAATACCGGTTTCATTGCCTGCTCGGCTGTCTCCCAGATAATAGAGCCAGAATTTGCCGTCTATCTTTTCAGGCACAATGGCACCGGCTTTGGTCCAGTTCAGATTCCAATTTCCTTCTTTGGCAGGCATTATTACCCCCAGCCGTTGCCAGTGTTTGAGATCGGCCGACTGGTAAAGGGCGAGCTGGGCCTCCTGATCGTCACGGTTATAGGCCGTGGCTGTCAGAAACCATTTATCCGGGTCAATTAAACTTCTGCACAAGCGTGGGTCTTCAATTCCTGATTTTTCGCTATCCAGCTCCGGAGAAAGAACCGGCTCTTTTTCAGCCTTAAAGTCAATGCCATTCTTACTGTAGGCAATTCCGATTCTGGAAATGCCTTCTTTGTCTTGCCCGCGGTAAAGCATTACGTACTTTCCGTTTGCCAGTTTCTGAACAGTTGGATTGAAAGCACCGGCCTCGTCAAAGCTATTTTTGCGCGGTGAAAGAATGGCTTTGTCGGATAAGCGGCGCAGTGGCTGAAATGTTTTGATCTCCTGTATGATCCTGTGCAAGCTATCGGGCCTGGTTGCCGGCTCCTTGTCGTCATTTGCCGGTTCATCTGCAAAGACAGGCAGGCTGAGAAATGCCTGTAAAAGCACCGGCACTAGCCATATGGTTTTTCTCTGTCTATTTTTCGGTCGAATCAGCATACTTTGGTCGACTGCTCAATTAGTTTCCGGGGAAAAAATAACACAGTTGCTCTTTGAGGATCGCTCTTTCAAAATCTAATGTGAAAGATTGAAATAATATCTTTGCAGCTAATGCAATTGTTTCTGATTGCCCTTAGAATTTGATCAGTTGAATCAGGAATCTCGAACGAGTCATACGGAAATTGCGGATATATAGATCCTGGTCGGATCTGCCCCGCTTTTCTTGCGCACTGTGTTTTTCGTAGTTTTTATTGACTGCAAGTTTTTTGCGTCAAGGAGTTGCCTGTGGTTGAAGGAATTCTCGTAGTAAATCTTGATCCGCCTTATCTGGGTTTTGTCCAAAAACTCAAAAAAGATCCTGGCTTAAAAAAGTTCCCGCAGGCATCTTTTAAAAACTGCACTTTAAAAGAAGTGCATGATGTTTTGCTTGACCTGGGAGTTATTTCGACTCAGCAACACTGGCCCCCCAGAGATTGCATGATCCGTATACCTACAAGCTTGCCTGCTTCAACATTGAAAAAATACGGGCTTCAAGAAGAACCACAGGTTTAGGATTCGCGTTTCGACCTTGCTGAATTGCAGGCTACTTTGTTTTAATTGCCTGCACCGGGTTATTTGCCTGCATCCGGGCTTCCCTTCATCATGAGTTCCCAGGCATCCGTGTCTTCCGGAGTTTTGTGGTCTACGGATTTTGACTTCTCTGTTTTGGATTCGCCTTGCTTTATGTCTTTTGTTTTCGCTGTGTTTTGTTTGTCCAGATAATCCTTTAAAACTCGCAAGTTATTATCAATTCTCTCCATGCTGGTTCCTTCAGGCAAGTTCTTTGCTCTCAATAGCAGCTCGTAAGCTCTCTTGTAGTCTTTTCTGTCGCAATAGACAAGAGAGAGATTCCAGTATGGGGTACGACTCTTTGGTAAGAAAACCATCGCTTTTTTGTGTGCCCGCTCGGCTGCATCCAGATCTTTCAAATCATGACATACTGTTCCGAGTCTTTCCCAGGCTGTTCCATAATTCGGAGCAAGCTCAACAGCTTTCTCATACAACTTGCGTGAAGTCTGGTAGTCTTTCTTGTTGTCGTAAGAAATTCCCATATCGTAATATGGTGCTTCCCAGTTTGGAGCCAGCTCGATTACTTTTTTGTATGTTGCAATCGCTTCTTCATACTTTCCCAGGTCGTCAAGTTTCATTGCTTCATCAAGAAGCCGGCGCGCTTCGGCCGATTGAGCTTCTGCGGGCTGCATGCAGAACCCGCTTGTCAGACTCGTTAGCACAAGCACAAGCGCTAACATCAAAATCAGGCGGCCGTCTGCTTTTTTTTCATCTTGCTGATTTTCGCTCTCCTTAACCCTCGTGCGTTAGAGTATACAAGGCTGATAGCCTCAGGATTCAGGTCGAAAGTTAATTCAGCCGGTTTTGTTTTTGCTTGTTTTAGTTGCTCGCTTTTTCCTAATGCTTGCAGTGCGGGTTGCTTTTGCTGCTTTTTCCTGTGTTATGCCACTTAAGCCTAATTTGATTGTTTTCAGCTCGTTTGCCTGGAAGCTCACTTCTAAAGCGCAGCGTTTCTGGTCTTGATTCTCCGCGCTTTCCTTATCATCTGGCTCAGGCTCAAAAGCATGATATAGAAAGACCTCTTCGCCAACTTCTTCATCTAAACGGCAAAGATGGGCATGGTGAAAGTTCAGATCAAGAAAAACTTTGCTCTGGCAAGCCTCGTCTGTAACATTAAGTAAGCGGATAATCAGATCCTCGCCGTTCTCGCTTATGTAAGTGCTTGTTATTTTTACTGCCGGGTTGCTGCTTGAAAGAAGGCTTCTGCTCATGCTTTCACTCTCGTTTGAGAATGCAAGAAAAAGCTCTTGCTCATATGCTTCGGCCTGGTCATATGCTTCTATAATTTCGCTTTCGCTTAAAACATCATGCAAAATATTCTTGCCCGATGCATTTGCAAGCGGTGCCCATGCATAAGATACTTTTACCTGCCCGCGGCATTCGGCACCGGGTACGTTCAAATGAGGTCCGGCGCCGCCTCCGCGGCTGCGAATTATGAACGAAAGAATCCAGCGATTTTGGTGTATATCATAGAGGTTGTCCCAGGTAGTCTAGATGTCTATGTCCGAGATGGACATTTCGCAACTATGGCCGCAGATGGTGTTATTGTAATTGCATCAAGCCATTCGGAAGGAAACCTTAATTCTGCAAAGCAGGGATTAGGGCAAATCCGGTTAATCAAACTTGGGTAGTCATTTTGATACAGGAGTCAGTGAAGTAGTTGACTTCGGCGCATAGCGTGCCAGGTTTCGACTGAGACGTTGAATGCGTTGGCTTTGTACACATCTTCTAGGAGCGGAACGTTCCAGATGCTTGGCTTGCTTGATCGCGTATACTCATTTGAGCGATGCGTATGTGCCGGCAGGCCGTAGGGTATAAAAGTTAAGGACTTCCGGAGCCGGAGCATGGGAAACGCGAACACGCCAGAGGGAGACAAACCTGCAGAGAGCAAGTCTGACCGCATGGCTGAAAAAATTGAGACAAACGAGAGAAGCGAAGCGGCTTCGGAGCTTCGGAGCGGCTCACTAAACAAGAGTCAGGTAGCAGAGAAGAGGCTGCAGGACAAGAATAGGTCCGAAGGCGAAAATAGCGGCTCTACAGATAAATACTTCAAAGGTCAAAGAGTCGGACTTTATGATGGCGACAAACAGTTAATACCAGAGAACAAGGAAGCCTACAAACTGGCTCAGGCATCCGAATTTAGCAAGAAATTTGGCAGTCCGGATGCGCTACAAGGAAAATGCCGTCCTGAAACTGTTCTTAGCCCTACTCCCATTGGAAGAGTCGAGCCATCCTTTAACCAGAGGATTCAGGATGCAATTAGAACCTTGCCAGAGAATCTGAAAGGAGCTTTGAAAGGCTTTCAGATTTATACAAGCCAACACCCGCAAGAATTCGTGAATGAAGCCAGAAATCATAATATTCAGTTTACTTCTGATGAGCGAGATAACATTAGAACGCATATTGCTGCCACTTGTTTTGAGGACCGTGTTCAGAATTTTAGTGAATCATTCTTCTTGCCTGAAACACGTGAAACTCGACGATTTGACGAACTATTCAATCTAAAAGGGACTGTTGCTCATGAAGCATTACATGCTCTCAATGCAAAGCAAGGCTTTCTTGCAGAAGAAGACCCAAAGTTCGATGAACTCTACATGCTTGCTGTAAAGCGAATCATGGATGTTAACAAACCCGAAGAATTAGGCTGGCTTTCAAGGTATATTGTGCATGATAAGGATGGAAATCTTGTGCCCGATAAGGGTAAAGAGGAATTGTTCTGTGACCTAGGAGCTGCCATTCTTGTAGGAGAGGTTGCTCCAAAACTCGTAGAAACACCATTGTTGCAGAGCCTTTTTACAGAGTTAAATGAATATATGTCAGCGAGATTCAGGTCGAACCAATGGTAAAGAACTTTCTTTTACTGGTAGTGATGTTTTCAATAACTCCCGCTTTTGGCAAGGAGCACCAAAGAATCAGTTGTGTTCTCCCGACCATTTATACAAACAAACAGCCGAGAATACCCCGCAAAACTTATGATGAACTGGTAAAGACTGGATGGAAACCCACTGAACCGATTGAGGTGGTTGACCCGCCTTCAAATGGAGAAACAAGACCAGAGGATTTGCCCTGTTTTACTGTTTACCCCGACAACTGGAAAAAAGCAAAGCCTGCCTCTCAGCAAAAGCGACAGTCCAATCAGGTTTCCCATAACTCTAGTCAGACAAAAAATTCAAGAAATACCAAATAGCCTTTAAAGCGGCTTGCTGATTGGGATTCAGCCGGTTTTGTTTTTGCTTGTCTTGGTTGCTCGCTTTTTCCTAATGCTTGCAGTGCGGGTTGCTTTTGCTGCTTTTTCCTGTGTTATGCCACTTAAGCCTAATTTGATTGTTTTCAGCTCGTTTGCCTGGAAGCTCACTTCTAAAGCGCAGCGTTTCTGGTCTTGATTCTCCGCGCTTTCCTTATCATCTGGCTCAGGCTCAAAAGCATGATATAGAAAGACCTCTTCGCCAACTTCTTCATCTAAACGGCAAAGATGGGCATGGTGAAAGTTCAGATCAAGAAAAACTTTGCTCTGGCAAGCCTCGTCTGTAACATTAAGTAAGCGGATAATCAGATCCTCGCCGTTCTCGCTTATGTAAGTGCTTGTTATTTTTACTGCCGGGTTGCTGCTTGAAAGAAGGCTTCTGCTCATGCTTTCACTCTCGTTTGAGAATGCAAGAAAAAGCTCTTGCTCATATGCTTCGGCCTGGTCATATGCTTCTATAATTTCGCTTTCGCTTAAAACATCATGCAAAATATTCTTGCCCGATGCATTTGCAAGCGGTGCCCATGCATAAGATACTTTTACCTGCCCGCGGCATTCGGCACCGGGTACGTTCAAATGAGGCCCTGCACCGCCTCCGCGGCTGCGAATTCTGCCTCGAGAAAGTATTGGAACCGAACGCAGCAGTGTTATTAAGATGGAGCTGCCTTCGACCCCATATTCAGGCAAGCCCTTGTTCATAAAGAGCTGTCCGTTGCAAATCAGAAATCTCTGGGCAGGGTATCTGTCCGGTACTGCTTCGCAGCCTTTTTCAACCGGTAATTTAGTTTGCTCTTGCTTTGTCTGGTGATATCTTCTTGCCAGGCTGAAGTGATTCTCCGAGAAGCTGCAATGAACCGGATGCCCGGTTGCTAGCTCGAGTTCCAGCCTGTGAGCGCTGCTTTGATTTTGAAATTTGCATTCAAATTCAATTATGCTGCTGCCCTTTTTTAATATCACTTCTGTTTCAATCTCGTGTGTTATTTTGTTGGCAGAGCGTTTGAAAACCGGTGGCATTCCTGCTTTTTCTTCTTTGAGAACCAAATTCTCAGGAATCTTTATTTCATGTTTCAAGATCAAGGACGATAGCAGCGGGCCTCTCTTGCCTGCCTGCACTGATATAAGCTTTGCAATTTGAGGATTGTCATCTGAAAGCGGATCGTAGTTGTATGTATCGCCACCGTCGGCGGTATCGCGAAAAATATGCTTTAAAGCGTAGTGCTTATTTTTGCCGTCTTTGAGAAAACTTGCTTGAAGCATTGACTTTTCATCAAGCCAGACTCTTAGAATGCCGTTGTCGAGCGTCTTTCCTCTAAGCTGAGCCTCATGGCTGATCAGCTCGCCTTGATGCTCCGGCGGCCAGCTTAGATTCTGTTCGGAGAATGCTTCGACATTTTCCAGGTAGATATAGCCCTGCTTTTTTTCAAGCAGCCGGTAATAAGGCACCCGCCCCCAGCCGGCAAAGAGCTGATCGCAAATCTCGCTTGATTCTACCTGCAAATTAGTCCAATTCTTTTGCGGCTGCTTTTGCAGGCGCTTATGCTCAAGTTCGGAAGATTTGCTTTCGGGTAATTCAAACCACTCGATTTTTTGCACGCCGCTGAATTTTCTGCCGCTTGCATTTATTACGCGCAGCCTTCTTAAGTCCGAAAGCGGATCTTCGGCTGCCGTATCGGCGTATTGTTTTAAGCCGGAGAGTCTGGTTCTGGCGTTTTGAACAAGTGGGTCGATAATCTGGTGAATTGATGCATATCGAACCAGCATTTCGTCATGTACCTGGTCGATACTGCAGCCGCAAATGCTGTCGTGGGGATGGTTTTTTAAGAGCAAGCTCAACGCGTGTCTCAATTGTATGTGCGGATATTTTAAGAGGCCGCGCATTGAAAGATAACTGAAAAGAGGTTCCGCAAAGCGAAATAGACGGCGCTCGGCTTCTCTGTTTTCTCGCTTTAAATAAAGCCTGCATGAAAGCACACCGGGCAGAAGAAAGGCATTGCCATATTGAGCTGAAGCGCTGTTGTCGCGCAGCTCTTTTTTCAGCATTGCAGTAAGCAGGTGCGACTTTTCCGCTTGTGCAAGTAATAGTTGTGCAAAATTACTTAGCTGCACCGGCTCTAATTCGAGATTCTCTGCTTTGAGCTTTTTATTGATAGCGTCTATGGTGCCAGAAAGATTTTTCGGTGGGGCGGTATGATCGGCGCCGATTGGAAAGAGCAGGGCTTCCGGGGTTTTGTTGTGAAGGCTTGAGTTTTCCCACTGCTTTTTGTCGGAAGCAAATTCAAGAAACTCGGCTGCCAGCTCGTCTATTTCGCCGTTTAGCTCCGGCGCCGCGTTATTTGCAAGAGCTGCTTTTCGACTTTTTTCAATTAGTGCTGTCTGGTAATAACCCCGACTCAAATGATAAGCAAGCACCTTGCTTTTGTCCGGGCTCAGCCACCAGAAGCATGGACCCATTTTTAGCTCCGGAACTCCGCGCCATACGAAGGCTGAATGTATGTCGAAGCCGCATAAAATTCTGGGCAGATCTTGACTGTGCCCGAAAGTATCCGGAGAGTAGCCGACAAGCTCTGGATTGCCGAATTTGCGCACGCAGCTTATGCCCTTTTTCAAATTTCGAATCAGACTTTCGCCGCAAACAAGCATTTCATCAGGAAGCACATACCAGGGGCCGGCAGCGAGCCTGCCTGTTTCCATAAGTGCTGTAATGCGCGGCGCAAGCTCAGGAGCCAGCTCCACAACATCTTCCAGAATAATGGCCTGACCATCGAGATAAAAGAGTTTCAAATCGCCCGATTCGAGATCTGAAAGTATTTGTTCAATTACCGCCATCAAATGGGTACGAAAGGTTTCGAATGGTTGATACCATTCGCGGTCCCAGTGGGTATGCGCGTAAGTAAATATCTTTTTCATGCGATTGCCTCAGTATTTTACAAGTGGTGCTAGCACTTTAATGCTGGTATCCAGGGCTTCCCAGAGTCCCTGCTCGTTTTCGCAAGCAAACTCATCGTTAAAGGTTATAGAAAGGTCACCGTTGTATTCATATAATTTTAGTGCCTCTACGAACTGTCCCCAGTCGACCTGTCCTTTGCCGACTGTCATATAGCGCCACCATAAGGGTCCAAACAGGCCGCTGTCTGAAATGATCTGGCGATTGACCTGAACGTCTTGAGCTTCCACATGTTCGATTGCTTTTACTAGCGGCGGCAAAATGCGCAAATAATCTATGCCCTGCCAGGCGCAATCTGCTACGGAAAAACTCAGTGAAAGATCAGGGACTCCGGCCAGGAGCTCGCGCCATTCTTGCGGTTCAAGCGGTCGCCAGCCGCGCAGAGACTTGCCTGCATAAATTTCAGGCGTTGAAAGGCTTAGCGAAAGCTTGATTTGCTTTTTTTTCAAGGATTCAACAATTGGCGTAAGCATTTTTTCTACTTCTAAAAGCCAGTCTTTGCCAGCCTCGGCTTCCAGTTGAAAAATTATACGTTGTGATTTAAGCACCGCAGCTACTTTAGCCAGTTTGTCTATCTGAGTCTTGAAATCGCGAAGCGAGTTTTTATCGCTGACTTTAACCGGGGTTCGCAGTTTCAATGCCGAAATTTCAATGCTGTTTTTAGAGCAGAGTTCATGCACTGAGTCGAGATAGTCTTTTTCGTCTTTGCTTAGTTTCTTGCTGCCTTTTTCCACTTCAAAACTGGAAAATCCAAACTCGCAGGCAGTCAAGTTTTTGCTTGCAGCCAGCTCTACGGCTTCATATAAGCCGGAACCAAATCTGGTGGCATCAAAGCATAAACGCATGCTGAAAGTTTAACACACTGACAACGCCGGCGAATCTTCTGAAGCTATTCTGAAACTAATATCTGGACTTACATATGGATCATGTAGTCGCGTCGGATTCTTGGATCAATGAGTTCATTGATATCCATGCGGGTGCAGCTTACTGCCGAGTAATCGCCGTTTCTCAAAATCGAAAGGCTTACCTGCGTACCCGGAGTTCCTACGATCAGGTCGAAAACTTCGTCTTTAGTAAGACCGGAGGTGGGTACGCCGTCGACGGCAACTATTACGTCTTGCACTCTGAGCCCGACACGGTCCGCCGGTGTGTTGGGGAATACTTCATTAATTACAGGTGGTCTTCCATAAGTAGCTATGAATTTGACTCCGATTATGCCAATTGAAGACTGAGCCTGGGCCTGCATCGGGCCCTGGTCTTTTACTTTAGCTCTCAGTGGTTCCGAATGCCCTTTTTTAGCGCCGAATATCAGGCGCCCCTGCTGTTTTTTGTGTTTGTCAACATGCATGACCGAGCCCTGCAGGGTTCCGCTTGCTTTTTTAGCTGCGGACTCTTGAGTTTGAGGTGGGCTGTCAAGCTTGGGCTCCGCCGACTGGTAGCCCTGGGCAATGGCCGATAATTCCGGAATAATAGCCAGAGCCAGACTTAAGAAAGAAGTCGCAAAAACTAAGCTTGTTTTGAGTTTCATAAGTTATCTGCTCTGATTTTGGCTGCTGTCGGCTTTACTCTTATTTTGATTCCCAGTTAAGATTCCCGGATTAGGCATGACGAACTCAGCTTGCCCAGGGTTCCCGGTTTTGTGATCCTGTCTATCTTGATTATGCCACCCTTAATCTCTACCGACAGCGGGAAAACACGGGAACAATCAAAAATCTGTCTTAAGCTCGCTTTTTTGCTTAATTAACGCAGTATTGCCTCTGTATCGACCTGAGCAGCCCCGACGCCGGCAAAAAGCCGGAAGATCCTGTGCTAACCTAGCTCCACCGGGCTGGCCGCTGGTTGCTTGCCCAGTCCTAATAAGGAGGAAAGAAAGTGAGCAAAGTCACCGTAATAGGTTCGGGCAATGTGGGAGCAACAGTTGCACAGTATGTTGCCGAGAAGGACATTTCCGATGTGGTTCTGATAGACATAATCGACGGCATGCCCCAGGGTAAAAGCCTTGACTTGATGGAAGCCGCTCCTGTGCACGGACATGACCGCAAGCTTTTCGGTACAAATGATTACAAAGATACGAAAAATTCGGATATTGTGGTGATTACAGCAGGAATTGCTCGCAAACCAGGTATGTCCAGGGATGATTTGCTGAAAACCAATGCCAATATTGTACAGTCATGTGCCAAAGAAGCCCTTAAGAACTCGCCTGATGCTATTTTCATCGTAGTTACAAATCCTCTTGATGTAATGACTTATCTGGCCTGGCAGACCACCAAGCTGCCCACCAACCGCGTTCTGGGTATGGCAGGTGTTCTGGACAGCGCCCGCTTTCAGACATTTATCGGTATGGAGCTGAATATGTCCTGCCAGGATGTCCGTGCCATGGTTCTCGGCGGACACGGCGATTTAATGGTTCCGGTGCCCAAGTATTCGACAGTAAATGGCATTCCAATCACAGAGCTCATGAGCGCTGAGAGAGTCGAAGCCCTTTGCAAACGCACCCGTGACGGTGGCGCCGAAATCGTAGCTTTGCTGAAATCAGGCTCGGCATGGTATGCACCGGGAGCATCCGCTGCACATATGGTAGAAGCTATTTTGCGGGATCAGAACCGCTTGCTCCCCTGCGCCGTATACGCAGATGGACAGTACGGGCTCAAGGATGTTTATGTTGGACTGCCGGCAGTTCTTGGCAGAGAAGGTGTCAAGAAGATTGTCGAACTCAAGCTTGACGATGCCGAACAGCAGGCCCTGCATAAATCAGCTGCTTCAATCAAAGAAAACATTGATGCAATGAACAAGCTTCTTGTTGCTGTTTAATATCATGCAATCGCAGGCTTGAAAGAAGCCTTGAAGCTTAATTGAAAAGAGGGGCTGCCTGGCGGCTCCTTCTTTTTTGCTCATTACTGCCGGTTTCTTAATTCAGCCGGTTTCTTATTGCTGAGAGTTGATTTGAGTTGGTTTTTTACCGCCTAGTTATTGCCAGTTTGGTTTTGTGAGATTCAGTAGAGAAGAGGGAGAAGCTGATTGGGTGCAGCCGAGAATGCCGGTGCTTGTCAAGCACTTCTCGAAGAACTTCTCAAGCGAATTCGCTTGAGAAGTTCTTCGGCTTTGTTGCAAGTTCTATTTAGTTCATGTCTCGGCTTTCCATCGCAAGAAATACATAATTGGAGCCTGCACTAGCTATAATGTTTTCATTCGTGTCTCAGGAGACTTTTTCAAGCAGTGCAAAAGAGAAATACGCTAAATATCGCAATTACTTTGCTTTCGACCTTACAGCTCTGCTGCTTGCCGGGCTTTGCTGAGGAGAGCCAGCAAAGCAACGATCAGTCTAAAGCAGATATTGAAAAGCTGCTTGGCTCATTTGAGCATGATTGGAATGCACATAATTTAGAAGCGGTAATGTCGTATTACGCTGATGACTATGTAAACAACGACGGCTTCGACAAGAAATCAATCGAACAGTTAACCAAAGACCTCTGGGATGCTTATCCGAATGTGAAGTCAAGTTCGCGGGTCAAACAAATCAGAGTTGAAGGTCCGTATGCAACAGTGGAATCCAAAGACGAAGCTGTGGGTGCTTCTGCCGAAGAACTACCGGGTCTTGGGACCAAAGGTGAGCTGAAATCACAATCTGAAGGACAGCTTTATTTAAAACAAATAGGCCCGCGCTGGCGCATCATAGGCGACCGCATTGATTTTGAAAAGATAAGACTGAGTTACGGCCTTGCCAGGCAGCTTGATCCGGTTTTTGCAGCACCTGAGCAGGTTCGCTCAGGCACGCAGTATTCGGCCAAGCTCGAACTCGAATTGCCTACAGGCCTTGCCGCCACCGGTGCAATCAGTCAGACTGCCGTTTCTTTTCCGCTTCCCAAAAAAGTACCTGATAAATATAAGCAAATAGGCGATCCGATAACTGAACATCCGCGTCTTGAGCGCGTTATGACTGCAAACTCCAAAAATCGCAATGAACTTCTGATGGCTTCGATTGCTCTTACGAATGCTTCGGGAAATTCAATCATGGGATATCTGATGCTTACACGCAGGCTGAACGTGATTCCGGTGATGGAGCAAGAACCCAAGCCGGCTGAAGACGGTCAAAAGGCCGAAGCGCCCAAGTCGGAGCACGAACATCCTGAAGCCTCCGGCGTAAGATAAAAGCCGGCATGAGGTCTGGAGTCAAAAACTGGCTTTTGCCCGGGTTTTTCTTGATCTCGAGCTTCGTCGCCGATTATGCAAGCAAAGCCTGGGCCAATAGCCATCTGCACCGAGGCGAGTCGGTCGAGTTCATTCCTCATATATTGCGCCTGACTTTAACGCGCAACACTGGGGCTGCCTTTGGTATCGGCAGGGAAAACGGCGCTGTCATGACGACCCTGGCAGTCGTTATTGTTGCTTCAATTTGCGCCTGGATGCTTAAACGCGAGTTCTCGCAAAACAACAAACCTGTTGCCCTTGAAAGATGCGGTATTGCATTCATTCTGGGGGGTGCCCTTGGAAATTTGTTCGACAGGTTCAGCCGCGGTGAGGTTACCGACTTTATCGAATTCGGCTTTATAGATTTTCCGGTTTTTAATATGGCTGATGCTTTAATTGATCTGGGGGCGGGCTTGCTTATCATAGCCGCGTTCTTTTCAAAAGAAAGGACGGGAGAAGCGGGTGAATCCGGAAGCGAGGAAGCCGCAAGCGAGGAAGCCGCAAGCGAGGAAGGAAGTGGGCCAGTCAATCATTAAGCTTCAGGTCGAGCTGGAACTCGATGATCTTGCTCCCAGAATAGATCAGTATATTTCAGGCAAGCTGCAAAGTCAGAACCAGGCTTACAGCCGTTCTTTCATTCAGAAGCTGATTGAAGAAGGTCATGTGAAAGTCGGCAATAAAACATGCAAAGCTTCCTTGCGGCTTTATGGGGGTGAATCAATAGAACTTACGCTTCCTGAGCCGGTGGAGCTGGATCTTATTGCTCAGGAAATACCATTGAAAATCGTGTATGAAGATGAAGACCTGCTGGTAATAGACAAAGCAGCCGGACTCGTTGTGCATCCGGGTGCCGGAGTCAGAGAAGGTACGCTTGTAAATGCGCTTTTGAATCATTGCAAAGGCAAGCTGCCCGGCATTAAAGGTACCATGCGCCCGGGTATCGTGCACCGGCTTGATAAAGATACATCAGGCTTGCTGGTGGTGGCAAAATCAGATCGCGCACAAAAAAGTCTTCAAGAGCAAATCAAAATACGTGAAGTAAAGCGAGTTTATTTGGCTCTTGTAGAGGGGCAGCCTGAGCAGGATTCAGCATTAATAGATAAACCCATAGCCCGCCATAAAACAGATCGCAAACGCATGGCTGTTATTGCCGAAGGTAGAGCCGCACAAACCCAGTACGAAGTGATTAAGCGCCTGCACAAATTCTGCCTGCTAAAAGCCAGTTTGAAAACGGGGCGGACTCACCAGATTCGTGTTCATATGGCGAGCATAAATTGTCCGGTTGTTGCAGACATTGTTTACAACCGGAAAAGCACCGGTACTGAAGCAGCGCGCCAGAAACTGGGACTTAAGGGGCATGCATTGCATGCAACTTATCTTGCCTTTAGGCATCCGCAGACAGGCTTGCTGTTAGAATTTGAGTCAAAGTTACCCGAAGACTTTCAGAATTTGATTGACGGTCTTTAACACGGTTTCCAACCATGAATGCAAAAAGCAAATTCGTATTAATCAATATCCTGGGTCTGTTTGCGGCTCTGGCATTTTTCTTTGCCGCAAGCAATGTATCTTGCGATCTCAATCTTGCAGGCGCGCAATTGTCTACAAACGCAGGGCTCGTGGCATTTATCGCCTATTTTGCAGGAGCTTTGCTTGGGGCTGTCTCGATGCTGCCCATGCTTGGCCGCAATCAGGAACAAAATGTTGCAAAGCTGAAAGAGTGGCAAGATCAGGACGCAAAGCTGGCAGTCGAAGTGCAGAGCGATAAAGAAAAACAGCTGCAAGCAAAAATCGCCACCCTGGAAGCGGCACTGAAACAGGCTCTCGGTAAGTAAGTTCAGGACAAGAGCTTAAGCCCTGATTTGATTGGACTTACTCAGTCGCCGCCTGTGTCACCTTCTTCGTCTTCAGAGTTTAAGGTTGTAAAATCGGATGCCTTTAAATTGTCGATGAATTTCTTGAATTCTTCGGCTTCTTCTTCGTCCTTTTCGAAATCGGCCGAGATGGTGCCTTCTGCCACCACCTGAGGCGCCACAAAGATGGGTGCCTTCGCCCGCAAGGCCAGCGCGATTGCATCTGAAGGACGGGCGTCTATGCTTTTTAGTTCCTTGCTGTCTGCAGGTTTTCCGTTAGTTGTTTCAAGAACGATGGTGGCAAAATAAGTGTTGGATGCAAGCTCGTTTATCTCAATATGTTTTACTTTATGACCGGTCTGCTGGATGGTGCTGAGCAGTAAGTCATGAGTCAGCGGCCGCTCCGGTTTGTAGTTGTCCAGAGCCCTTGTAATCGCATTTGCTTCATACATGCCGATCCATATAGGTAAAGCACGCCGCTTGAGCGGATCGTTCAAGACTACGATTGGATGCCCGTTTCGGGCGTCCATCGCAATTCCTGCAACTGTCATCTCAATCATACTGCGGCATCCAAGCTCCGTTACTGGAATTATGCCCAATTTCAGGGCTTTTTGTTGTTATCAAGTTAAATTTTTGCTGAAAAGCGCTCTGCATGGGGCTGAACAAAAATCTGCAGTTCAATTATAACTATAAAACTATTCCGGCGATTGCCGCAAATTGTCAGCTAAACTCCCCCAGGGCTTGCCTTTTGGGGAACGGCCCCGGATAAGAACAGATCAATATGTATCCAGACTCATCAACTTGATTTGCTTAGAGCTTAACCTTCTATTGACAGTAAGACTTGCAACATGCATAAACTATCTATCTAGCCTCCCAATGGGAAGGCGGCGCAACTGTCGTCCGGATGGCGGAATTGGTAGACGCGTACGTTTGAGGGGCGTATGGGTAACCGTGAGGGTTCAAGTCCCTCTCCGGACAGTTTTTTTTCAAAACAGGCGATACTAGATGCCGGTTATAAGAGCACAGTGGCCACATACTGTCGATGATATTGTCAAAGCTCTGGATGGAGTCTGGGGCGTGGTAGCGGCAATATCTGTTTCAGGCAATATGCTGCGGCTGGAGCGCAGTCTCAAGGCACCTCTTGTATACAAGTTCATCGAATACAAGGGTACGGATGAAAGCAGCAAGCTGAGGGAGCTGGATTTCACGGCTGAAGAAAAGGAAAAAGCCGTATCCGAATTTGCGTCTCTTCTTGGCCTGCTTGAGGGCTGAGAGCGGAGCGGGATCTGGCGGCTTCGATATTAAACCTTTACAATAGAGTCTTCAGGCAAACGAGGCCATTTTGCTGAAGAAGGCACAATTCCTAGGACTCATCACTCAGGGTTCGCTGTCTGGCGGGCTCGAAATGCGTCTTGACAGAGAAAGTTCTGTAGAAGATCTTCGGGTAGGCCGGTTTGTGGTTGTGGAAGGAAAAAGCAGCCGCTTTTTCAGCATGCTTACCGATGTGAGTCTTGCTTGCGCCAGCCCGCAAATTTTGAATTCTCCGCCTGATGATGACCCGTTTATGCTGGCTGTTCTTTCCGGCACCTCGATGTACGGTTCGGTGAAAGTTCAGCCGATGCTGATGCTTGAAAGAACTGTGGGGCAAGAAGAATTACGCCCTGTCAAAACTATTCCTGGCCATTTCTCTCCTGTATATGAGGCTAGCGAATCGGATTTTGCGCTGGTATTCGGGAAGGAGAATAAAAGCAGAAAAGACGATCCGTTTTTTCAAATAGGTCGGCCTCTCAACATGGACATACCTGTATGCATAGATTTGAATCGCTTTGTAGAGCGGTCAAACGGCATCTTTGGCAAGTCCGGCACTGGTAAGTCCTTTCTGACAAGAATTTTTCTCTGCGGAGCAATCAAAAAAGATATCGGATCGCTTCTTGTTTTTGATATGCACAATGAATACGGCTGGCAGGCTATGTCTGAAAACAAAAATCAGCCGCGTGTTAAAGGTCTCAAGCAGCTTTTCAACAATGATGTGATTGTTTACAGTCTGGACAGCGATTCTTCAAAGCAACGAGGCATCAGTGACTGTCATGAGCTTTATATAGGTCTTGATCAAATTGAAATTGAAGATCTCGAATTGCTGAAAACGGAACTCGCGCTTTCAGAAGCAACTCTGGAAAACGCTTACATAGTAAAAGAAAGGCTTGGAAGCAGCTGGATAGGTTTGTTGCTTGAGATGTCTGCTGAGGAAATCGACGAGTTTACCGAAACTTATAAAGGCCATGCAGGATCTATAAAAACATTGCAGCGCCGCTTGAATACTGTTAAGCAAAAAACTGCTTATTTAAAAAACAGGCTTTCACACAATTACATTGATGAAATTCTGCGTCATATACAAGCCGGCAAGCATATTGTGCTCGAGTTCGGTAGGCAGAACAACCTGCTTTCATATATGCTTGCTACAAATATAATTACAAGGCGCTTGCATGCTCAGTATGTAAGACTTGCTGAAAAGCATCTGGCTAATCCGGAAACTGTAAAGGCGCCTCGCAAGCTCATGATCGTTATCGAAGAAGCGCATAAGTTTCTCTGTCCTCAAGTGGCCAGGCAAACCATTTTCGGTATCATTGCTCGCGAGATGCGCAAATACTTTGTTACGCTGCTTGTGATAGATCAGCGCCCAAGCGGAATCGATCCGGAGATTTTAAGCCAGCTAGGAACAAGGGTGACTGCCTTGCTGAATGATGACAAGGATATAGATGCGGTGTTTACCGGAGTTTCGGGCAGCCATACGCTGCGCACTGTGCTTGCGCAGCTCGATCCCAAGCAGCAGGCTCTGGTTCTCGGTTATGCAGTACCGATGCCTGTTGTAATCAGAACCAGGGCGTTTGACCAGTCTTTTTACCGGGAAATTCAAGATACTGGGGCTGAGGATAATAATATTGATAGACAAAAACGTGCAAGACAGGCAAAACTTGAACTTTTTGGCTCAACAAATTCTCAGTAAATGGAGCAGTCATGGCTGATGAGCCGCAGTCAAACAAGAACGAAAGTGTCCCGGCTAAACCGAGCGAACCCGGTCCTGAAATCTTAGAGGCGGGTGCGAGTCGGGATTCTGATAAAAGTGCTGCGGAGATTTCCAGCAATCTGGTAGATACGGAGGTTGATCTTCAGGACAACTATGTTGAAACCAAAGAGCCTTCCGAATTGATGTTTTGCGTGATTCTGTCGTCGATTTACGCCGGTCTGGCACGCTATTTGTGGACGCCTCTTGAACAGTCGAATTACTGGAACTATTTTGTCAATATCGAAGGTTTTTTTATCACGATTTCGCTGCTGGCATTGTTGCTTGGAATGCGCCCCTATTTGAGTCCTTCAAGCCTGCAAATAAGCAAGCATGGCATCAAATATAGAGGACCCTACTGGCCGCAAAGAAAAACAGTAAACTGGTCGCAGGTTGTTCATATGTATGTGAGCCCGGAGTTAATGCTGGTGCTTTATAGATTGCCCAACAAACCCAAAAGCATAAGGCCGCTGCTTGTACATTCTGTTTATCTGGCCGACCGTGACAAAATTCCGGACAGTATACTGAAATACAGCCCGATTGAGCCGATTTTTGTGGCTAACCCCGGACTGCTGACACGTACCGCTCAAATTCTTCTCTTTGCGGCTGTTGTTCTCTGGATTGCAAATATATTGAGAGGATAGGAGCAAGACCTGCTCGTTACTATCCGGCTGCGCTGCCGGCAGTGTTCCTGCTGCAGAACGGTGCTAGATATGGTGGCATGCTCTTAAGTAGCCGCAACTTTATCTGCCATCACCAGTAGTGCCGTACTTGTAGTGCCATATATAATTCTGGTTAAGACTTTTTCTTCTTTTCGTTAAGATCCTGGCTCAACACTCTCAGGTAAGATACAAGGTTATCCAACTCTGCGTCATTGAGGGAATCCGGACCTTGCTCAGGCATCATGCCTTTGCCCTTGCGGATAAACTTTTTCAATGCCTGATCGCTGGGAAAGTCTTGTGCAAGATTCTCGAGGCTGGGTCCCATACCTTGCTTTCCACCGGGATGGCAGGTGTTGCAGCTTCTGACAAAAACCTGTTCGCCTGTAAGGTTTGTCGAGAGTGATGCATCGCGCAGAGCCTTCTTTTGTTTCGACTCTTCGATACGCCGCATTTCTTCGCCCATTGAACAGGCGCTTACTAAGCCGGAAATGAGAAAAGTCAGAACTAAATCTCTGTAAATGCTGCGCATTTCATTCGGATACATTTAACTAAATTCACGGGGAACGAGGGCTTGACAATCGGTCTATGCTTCAGTGTAACACCTTGCATTCATCGGATATAGCAGCTTCGTGTTTATTTTGCTTATACAGGTTTAGACAAATAAAATTCGTGGAAGATTATCAGCTTCTTGCTCTAAGGGCGGTTAATTCGGTGAATAAATTAGCTCGGCCTTAACACTCAGTTTACGTTGCCAGTGTACACTAAGTCGTGAAGGGTTGAGGATTTGCAGCATTCTCAACATATTCGAAAAAGATTCGCAAAAGATATACAAATGCTGCCGGTCCAATTACTATTATCTTTTCGTCGTCGGAGACAAACATGACAACTCAGGTAACACGCTTAGATCCACCAAAGAAACCCGGCGACGGCGAGCCAGAACAGAAGATCATCATCCAGGGTGGTCGTGAACTTTCCGGCTCCGTAAGTATCGGCGGCGCCAAGAACGCAGTGCTCAAAATAATGGCGGCTGCTATTTTGACAAAGGAGACCTGTGTTCTCCGCAATGTTCCGAATTTGACAGACGTTGAAATGATGGCTGCTGTAATTCGTCACCTCGGCGGTAAAGTTACCGTGTCTAACAACGAGGTTATAATTAACGCACGTGATGTGCATGACGTTGAGGCTCCTTACGAGCTGGTCTCACAGCTGCGAGCTTCATTCGTAGTTTTAGGACCGCTGGTGTCTCGATTCAGGCAGGCAAAAGTGTCGCTTCCAGGTGGATGTGCCATTGGTGAACGCCGCATCGATCTTCACGAACGCGGTTTGAAACTGCTCGGCTGCGATGTAAAAATCGAGCATGGCTATGTCTATGCCCAGGCTGACAAGCTCACGGGGCAGAGGATTTATCTTGACCGACCTTCTAACGGTGCGACAGAGAACATCATGATGGCCGCAGTGCTTGCTGAAGGTCAGACTGTAATTGAAAATGCAGCCCAGGACCCCGAAATTGTTAACCTGGCTGACTTTATCAATGCGATTGGTGGCAAGATTCAGGGTGCAGGCAGTTACCAGATCATCATCGATGGTGTGGGTATCGACGAACTGCATGGAACCACATTCGATACCATACCTGACAGGCTCGAAGCCGGAACTTTCATGATGGCTTGTGTTTGTGCAGGTGGTGAAGTGGTAGTCGAGAAGGTGAATCCGCACCACATTTATTCGGTTATCAGCAAGATGCAGGAAATGGGTGCTGAAATATCAATTTACGCCCCGGATACTATCAAAGTGAAAATGCTGGGTAGACCTAAGGCTACAGAGATTACAACCCTGCCTTATCCGGCATTTCCCACGGACATGCAATCTCCGATGATGGCAGCTCTGGCTGTTGCTGAAGGTACGTCACTTATTTCAGAGACTATATACGAAAATCGCTTTATGCAGGTAGGTGAGTTGCGCCGTATGGGTGCAGACATTTCAGTGAAGGGAAATACGGCTGTAATCAAGGGAGTCGACAGGCTCACTGGTGCTGAAGTCAAATCTCCGGATTTGCGGGCCTCGGCTGCGCTTATTCTTGCGGGCCTCGGAGCTGAAGGAATCACTGAAGTTAGCGGTTTGCATCATCTTGATCGTGGCTACGAAAAGTTGGAGAACAAGCTGCGCGGTCTGGGTGCAAATGTCTGGAGACGTTAAGTCCCTGGATTTGAGCAATGACGGCTAACCCGGTTTTAGTAATGAAATTTGGCGGCACCTCAGTGGGATCCGCCGCTCGCATGACTGAGGTTGTGGATCTGGTCCAGACTATGTGCCGCGATGGTAAACGCCCTGTTGTCGTGCTCTCCGCCATGTCCGGCGTTACTAATTTACTGATAGAAGGCGCCGAATGCGCCTTGAACCGCGATCTTGCAGGCGCGCTTGCAAGGGTAGAGCAATTGCGCCAGAAACACGCAGAATCGATAGCCGCTCTCTTCAAGTCGTCCGAAATAAGGAAGGAGCTCGAGAGCCAGATAGCTGAAAAGTTAGACGAGCTTTTGATTCTTTATAAAGGGGTCGCTTATTTAGGTGAGCTTTCCAAACGCTCCCTCGATGCAATATCCGGTTTTGGAGAACTTCTTTCTACACGTATCGTGGATAGGCTTGCAACTGAAATGGGATTGAGTTCGGTTTTGCTTGACGCAAGAGAAGTGATAGTTACAGATGATAGTTTCGGTAAAGCCCGTCCGGACTGGAATAAACTTGTGCCGCTCTGCAAAGCCAAAGTGCTTCCTTTGCTGGATTCCGGAAAAGTAGTTTTTACGCAGGGCTTTATCGGCAGAACCCCGGAAGGGGTTAACACAACACTTGGCCGAGGAGGCTCGGACTACAGCGCTTCGATAATCGGAGTGGCTCTTGATGCTTCAGAAATACAAATCTGGACAGATGTGGACGGGATGATGTCTGCGGATCCGCGTCTGGTCAAGAACGCCAGGCTGATTCCCGAAGTTTCTTTTCAGGAAGCCTCGGAACTTGCTTATTTTGGGGCGAAAGTATTGCATCCCATGACCATTCATCCTGCGGTAGAAAAGAACATCACAGTTCGCATACTCAATACAATGAATCCTGCTTGCGCGGGTACTTCAATCAAAGCAACTGTTAATGGCGGAGATTTGGTTCGGGCTGTTGCTGCCAAGAAAAAAATCAGTTCCATATATTTGAGTTCACCAAGCATGCTCATGAGCCACGGTTATCTTGCAAAGGTTTTCGAGATATTTGACAGGCATGGCGTAGCAGTCGACCTGATATCCACATCTGAAGTATCAATTGCCTTGACCATAGACAATACTGAGAAGCTGGATGAGCTGAAAAAGGACCTCTGCGCATATGCCGATGTGCAGGTAGCGCAAGACGTAGCGATCATAAGCGTGGTGGGGCGGCAGTTTCGGGAACAAAAAGGAATTGCCGGCCGGGTTTTCAAAGCTCTTGATGAAATTAACGTCTTAATGATTACCGGTGGTGCTTCGGACATTAACTTGAGTTTTGTAGTTGCAGGCTCCCAGGCGGATCTGGCGGTTCAGCGCTTGCATGCCGAGTTTTTCAGCTAGCGTCTTGGCCGTTTGGCATTGCCAGTCATCCTTAATTGAGCGATTTTTGGAATTCTGCTTGTAACATGGCGCCTAAGAGGCGCTCAAGCTGGGAAAGAAGATAAAGCGAAACTCTTTGTGCCCGGCTGGCACGCGTTGAAATGGCAGAAACAGAGACTTTTATTGGGCAAAACATTGCGGATCGCTATCAAGTGATAGCCTGTCTTGATTCGGTGGGCGACTCGTTCGTATTCAAAGTTAAAGACAAGAATGACTCAGCTATCAAAGTACTTAAGCTTCTGCGAAATTACAGGACCGAGAGTCTTGAATCCTTCTTCAAAGCTTGCGAGCTTGTGAAAAGGCAAATTAAGCATCCGGGTCTGGCGCAGCTCACTGATTTTGCCGTCTTACGTGAAGCGGGAGACTTCATTTATCTGGTTTTCGAGTATTTGCCCGGCCGGAGCCTTTACAGCATCCTTAACCGGCAGGGGCGCATTGAGCTGAACGACTCTTTGAACATATTCATCCAGATCTGCGAGGTAGCAAAACACCTGCATGCTGCCGGTATCGATAAAATCCAGCTTTCTCCACGCAAAATCATTATTTCAGATAGCGGTCAGGCCAGAATCAGCGATCCGGGGCTCGCTGCCAGCATAATGACTATCAATCTTGAGCCCGGTGATGGCTCGAGTGCTTTTCCGGAAGGAATACTTTATTTGTGTCCTGAATTATGTTCAGGCTTGCCTGCCGATCATAGAAGCGACGTATATTCTCTTGGTTGCATCATGTACGAATGCCTGGTGGGTTTGCCCCCTTTCTTGAGCAAGAGTGCATATGAGGTAAGTCGTATGCATGTTAATGAAGAAGCAAAGCCACTGAGAATGAGCCGTGACGATCTTAACTTTCCGCTTGAGCTTGATTTGCTAGTGCTTAAGTCACTGAGGAAAAATAGCAGCCAGCGACAACAGAGCATGGCCGAGCTTCAAGATGATCTGCTTCATGTTCAAAGCGAGCTGGCAAAAGTTCCGGAACCGGAACGTGGAGGGGGAAGCAACAAAGGCACGGGTGGAGCTGGATTTCTTGCTGAGCTCCTGGATTTGTTCGACAGCGATAGCAAGCTCAGGATTAAAGTTTCGTTGATCGTGATTTTCGGCCTCATAGTCATCTTTGGTTCTTTTACTTTCGCATCAATGCTTCCCAGCTTGCAGAACATGAAGCAAAACGAGGTTCTTTCTGCTTCCGAAAGGGAGTGGCAGCAAATCGACGCTCAAGCACAGAGAGACTACGAAAATGGGTTGATGCCTGCTGCTGAGAAAAAGCACCTCAAGGCGCTCAGTATTGCAGAAAGATTCGGACCTAATGACCGGCGCTTCCTGTCCACGCTTGCCAGATTGAGAGAAATCTACTTGCAAGAAAAGCAATATGAGAAAGCCGATGAGATTGAAACACGGTTAAATGCCTCAATGGTCAAGGAAAATTAGACTCAGGCACACCTGCTCAGTTTTAGTTGCCTGTATTTGAGCGCTTCTGCCACATGAACCCTTTCGATTTCATGGCTGCCTTCCAGATCTGCAATGGTGCGTGCGACTCTGATGATTCGGTCATATGCTCTTGCTGAAAGTCCCATCTGTGAAACAGAAAGGGCCAGAAGGTCCTTTGAAGCCCCGTTGATGCGGCAAAATCTCCGAATATCTTGCTGTCCCAACTGCCCGTTATATACAAAGTTCTCTCTGCCGAAGCGACTCTTCTGGGCATCAAGGGCACGTTTGACCCGCATCCTGATTGTTTCTGTGCTTTCTCCGCTGCAATCCGAGCTCAACTCCACCGTATTTAACCTGCTCACATCAACATGCAAATCGATGCGATCAAGAATTGGTCCTGAAAGTTTCGACCAGTATCTGTCCGCCTGAGCCGGGGTGCAGATGCAATACTTAATGGGGTCGCCGCGATAACCGCAGGGACAGGGGTTGCATGCACTTACCAGCAAGAAAGCCGCCGGAAAAGTGAATGTGTTTTGGGAACGACTTATAGTTACCTCTCCTGATTCAAGGGGCTGTCTGAGCGAATCAAGCAGATGGCGTGAGAACTCGGTAAACTCATCAAGGAAAAGTATTCCTTTATGGCTCAAAGTTATCTCGCCGGGTCTTGGAAAGGCGCCACCTCCCAGGAGCCCTGATTGAGAGGCTGTGTGATGTGGTGCTCTGAATGGGCGTCGTGAAACTATGCTGCCTTTCTCGTTAAGCTTACCAGCAACAGAGTAAAGCTTCGTAAGTTCGATTGCTTCTTCAAAATCCAGATCCGGCATTATTCCCGGCAGCCGCTGAGCAAGCATTGATTTACCAGAGCCGGGCGGACCAACCATCATTATGTTGTGATGTCCTGCTGCAGAAATCATCAATGCGCGCTTTGCATTTTCTTGACCCTTCACATCCAGGAAATCGGGATAAAGTCCCGATTTGCTCAGCTCTTTGGTGAAGCTTAGCCGGGCGTTGGACTTAAGTGGTGACAGGGCTCGTTCATTTGTAAGAATCTGAAAGACTTGCTTCAGGTTACTCACAGGATAAACATTGAGGCCGTCTACAAGACTGGCTTCTTCAGCGTTTGCCTCCGGAACGATCAAGTTCTCCGTGCCGCTTTGCTTGCAGGCAAGTGCAACCGCAAGAACTCCAGCAACCTGTCTGACAGCTCCGTCAAGACCCAGTTCTCCCATAATCCAGTACCCGGCCAGGCGCTCTGAAAGAATGTGACCGCTTGAGGCAAGAATTCCGACTGCAATTGGCAGGTCGAGAAAGGGTCCCTCCTTTTTGGTGTCGGCGGGTGCTAGATTTACTGTCCATTTCTTTGCAGAAGGCATAAGAAACTTGCAGGCTCTTATTGCTGAGCGTACACGCTCTTGAGATTCCTTGACTGCCGCATCAGGAAGACCGACAATATTTATCTGACCCATGCCGCCGGAGCAGTCAACCTCTACTTCTACACGGTATGCATCCACGCCGTTAAGCGCGCCGGAATAAACTCGACTGAACATTTTCAAGCTCCTCAAACTACTCTCTATTTTCAAAACGAAAAAATCATGCCAAGAGTTCAATCCTGTTCAAATTATTTTAGAATTCAATATGCTCACAATTAATGACAAGATTCAAATACCTGATGAGGAGCTCGAGTTCAGCTTCGCTCGTAGCTCAGGCCCCGGCGGGCAGAATGTCAACAAAGTGAACTCAAAGGCTGTTTTGCGCTGGCAAATTCTTGAGAGTCCAAGTGTTCCGCAGGAAGTGAAAGAGAGATTTCTTGAAAAATATGCAAACAGAGTAAGCTCAAACGGTGAGCTGATTTTGTCGAGCCAGAAGTATCGCGACCAGTCCGGAAATATTGAAAACTGCCTGGAAAAGCTAGAAGCAATGCTTCTTTCGGTCCTGCTCGTTCAGAAACCCAGACGCCCGACAAAACCGAGCCTGGCTGCAAGAGAACGGCGCAGCCAGAGCAAGCAGTTGCAATCTAAAAAGAAGGAGCAGCGGCGCAGCCGCCCTTCATTCGATTGATTGTCAGAATTTATTGGAAATAACCGGACGGCATCGAGTCTGCAAGAGACGTCAGTTTTTCCATCATCTCGTTCAATCTTTGCTCTGCTTCTTTGCGACGCTGTTTAAATGATCCCAGCTCTGAGTTCAGCGCTTCAAGCGATTCACTGCAACTCTGTTCCATTGTATTGTTCCAGTCCGCAATCCTTTCCTGGCATATTTTTTTGCTTTCGCTTTTGAATTTCTCCAGCGTCATCGAAGTCGAGTCTTCAAATTTTTTCTTGACTGCATTAGCTCTACGGCTGAGGCGATCTTCCAGGCTGCCACTGCTGTCTTCATCTTCCTGTATTTGTTTAAAAGAGTTTTTGAAATCTTCAAGCTTCCTATCGAGATCCACGCTTAGAGATTTGAGAAGTCTGTCGTTGCGATCTGTCTCATCTCTTTCGAGTGATTCACTCAAGAAAGTTACGCTGCGATTAATGTCGCTTATCGAACTCTTTCCTGAAGAAAGTGCTTTATCGAAATCAGTAAGACATTCTTTCGCATAGATCTCGATCTGTTCTTCCAGTTCTTTTTTGAGTTTATAACTTCCCCTTGCCAGTGCTGCTTTGAGCTCGGTGCATGTATTTAGAAGCTTTTCTGCAATCGCAATTTCCAGAAGCTGTTTAGCGCGAAGCTCCATCATTTTGTTTGAGCGCAGGAAAGATTCATCCAGCTCAGCTTTCTGTACCTTAAAGCTATTAAGATCAAGTTCTTTGAGTTGTTTCAGCTCGTCTTTCAATGCCTTTGCATATACATCGAGATCTGCCAGGCTCTCGTGTTGCTTTTGTTCGAGATGCTTGAGTGCCTTTTGTGACGCAACTTCGTAATGCTGAAGGCTTTCGTCCTGCCAGGTCTTCAAGGCTGACCTGAGTTCCTTGTTTATGTCTGAAACTATTGCTTCAGGATCTTTCTTCGTCAGCCTGTGCAATCGCAGCGTATATTTGGAACTGAAAGATTCTGCCTCAGCCTTGAGATCTTCAAAGAATTGCTTGATTTGCTTCTCGTCTTTGGCTTCCTGCAGGTCTTTAATTGCGGGCTGCAATCCCTCGTCAATCTTTGCTTTCCCTTCGTCTACAAGACCGGAAAGTCTGCTGTCAGCTTCGATTGACAAACGCCGCAGCCTGCCCAAGACACTCTTTCTCAGTTCCTTGAGTCGCTCATTCTTTTCGTGCTCAAACCTGGAGCTCTCTTCTTTGAAAGCAGCTAAACCATCGGCACAGGCAGTTTCGTGAGCGTTGCGGAATTCTTCCAGCTTCGCAAGCGCCCTCTGTTTTTGCTCGTTCAACTTATCTAAAGTTGCCTGCAAAGAAACAGTTTTGCGCTGCTTGTGTTCCTCAGAGCTGTCTTCATCATCTGATTCTTTGTCTAGTTCTTTGCCGACTTCTTCGTCAGCTTTCTTAGCAGCGACTTCTTCTTTTTCTGTCTTAGCTGCGGCAGCTTCGTCATCGACTTTCTTGGCGGCAGCTTCGTCGTCAGCTTTCTTGGCTGCAGCGGCTTCTTCATCAGCTTTCTTAGCGGCGGCTTCTTCATCAGCTTTCTTAGCGGCGGCTTCTTCGTCAGCTTTCTTAGCAGCGGCTTCTTCGTCAGCTTTCTTAGCAG
>CAZTQO010000080.1:0-26279 GCA_964615655.1 uncultured Candidatus Obscuribacterales bacterium
GAATTTTCGATTGCCGTCACAGAAAAATCTGCTTAATTTTAGTTTGCCATAGACACTCTGCTTTTATTCCCCAGGGAAATTTTCGGATCTTGAACATGATTTCGCCTGTTTTTTCTTTCTCGGAGTTCGATGCATTAACGAGCCTTTCGCTTGTTTGGGGAGACTGCTTCAAGCTGCCGGAAATCAGGCGATCTTGAATTTTGATGCTGAGATTCTCCAGGTATGGAAAGTTTTCAAACCTGAGTTCTAAGATATCGGGTCTGTAGTGTTTTCCAAAAACCAAGCCGCCCTGACCAATACCGCGATTGTGCGATATGACTAAGATTGCTCGTGTTTTTTTACAGGCAATTGCTGCAAACTCGTCTTCATGCAGAGCGGCTGATGAATCTTTGGTTTTCTTTGATTCTTGCAAGCTGAGTTTGTCCACACAGCTGCATTCCGGGCTTGCACCTAAGCCCGCACGTAAGCCCGCACCTAAGCCCGCACCTGAGCCTGCACCTGCGCTCGTGCCGGTGCCTGAGCTCGTGCCGGTGCCGGTGCCTAAGCCCGCACCTGAGCCTGCACCTGAGCCTGCACCTGAGCCTGAGCTCGTGCCGGTGCCTGAGCTCTTGCCGGTGCCTGAGCTCGTGCCTGCACCTGCGCTCGTGCCTGTACCTGCGCTCGTGCCTGTACCTGAATCTGAGTCCGAACTCAAAGCCGCTGCAAACAGGCCTGAAATCATAAACGATCCGCTTACCAGAAGCAAAGTCAAATAGCCTCTGTAATTTAGGTTCGAAGCCAGAAAGCTCATTTGATTTTATTGCCTGTGATTAGTGCCTGAAGCAGCGCTGCCCGGTGAAGAGCATACAAATGCCTGCCTTGTTGCAGGCTTTAATTACATCTTCGTCTTTAATGCTGCCGCCTGGCTGCACTATTACTTTAATACCCGCCTTTGCTGCTTCCTCAATATTGTCGGTTGCCGGGAAAAACGCATCACTTACAAGCACCGCGCCTTTTGCTTCGGCTCCAGCTTGCTCAAGAGCGTGTTTTACGGATTGCACCCGATTGGTTTGCCCGATGCCGAATCCGAGTGATACCCCGTTTTTGGCAACGAAGATTGCGTTTGAAGTCAGATGGCGGACCACGCCCCAGGCAAATTCCACATCGCGTTCAAGCGCCGGATCCAGTTCGGCATCAGTTACAACTCGGAATGTGTCTGCTGCAACCGGTGCTTCAAGTTCCTTTTCAACAACCACTCCCATGTATTTGAGGTCTTTTACGAAGGGCGCTGAGACATATTCTTCCTTCAATAGCTTTTCCGGCACTTCAAGAATTCTAAGGTTCTTTTTCTTTGCAAAGATATCGAGAGCTTTTTTGTCATATGAAGGAGCCAGCACTATCTCGACGAAATTCTCAGTGATTTTGGCAGCAAGCTCTTCGGTCACTTCTTTAGTGAATCCGTAAATGCCGCCGAATGCTGAAATCGGGTCGCAGTCATATGCCTTTTGAAAAGCCTTGAGCATGTTGATATCAACGGCGACTCCGCAGGGATTGTTGTGCTTGATTATGCAAGCTCCATCCTTTTTGATTGCTCGCAATATATTTGTCAGCGCGTAAATATCGGTAATATTGTTGGAAGATAAATCTTTGCCCTGCAACTGTTTGAATGGCGGCAAAGGAGTGTCGTAAAGCGCAGCATTATCAGGTGAGGCATACCATGCGGCTGCATGATGCGGGTTCTCGCCATAACGAAGCTCCTGGATTTTATCTAGCCTTAAAAGCATTGTTTCAGGCAGGTAGCCTGAAAGACCGTCGCCCTGCAATGTTCTTGCTAAGTATGCCGAAATGCTCGAATCATATTCGGCTGTGCGCAGAAAAGCCGCATGCGCGAGTTCTTTTCTCAGACCTTCGGTAAATTTGCCCGCACTGCAATCGAGTGATTCGATTACGAAATCATATTGGCTCGGGTCTGAAACCACTGCGACTCTTGCGAAGTTTTTTGCTGCCGCTCTTAACAAAGTCACGCCGCCTATGTCGATTTGTTCGACCATTTCGGGCTCGGGAAGCTTTTCTTTCAGCTTCTTTTCGAATGGATAGAGATTGACCACTACAATATCTATTTCCTCAATTTCGTGTTCGGCAAGACAATCACGGTCTTCTTTTGACGGGCGCGAAAGTATGCCGGCAAGAACTTTCGGATGAAGCGTTTTTACTCGCCCGGCAAGTATTTCTGGGAACTTTGTAAGGTCTTCGACTTTGATTACTTTGAAGCCCTTTTCGGAAAGAAACTTTGCCGTGCTGCTTGTGGCTATCAGTCGCAGCTCTTCAAAACGTTCCAGGCGTCTGATGAAATTTTCAAGTCCGCTTTTGTCCGACACACTTATTAGCACTGATGGCATTTTTTTTTATCTCCTTGCGTCTGTTAGACCTTCCGTTTTATGAGTATCCCTCTGGCTTCATTTTTTCTCTTCTTCATTCTTTCTCTTTAAGTTTCTCTTTGAGCACGAAGCTCTTGCCGGCAATCCGCACAATGCCTGGATCGTCTATTACTTTGCCGATCAGTTTCGCATCATGACCGCAAGCTGCAAAGGTTTCTGCTATGGCAGCTGCCTGGCTTTGCTCGCATATGACTGCCAGACCCATGCCCATGTTGAAGGTTTTGTACATTTCTTCTTCTTCCACATGTTTTTCAATTAAAGAAAAGATTTCAGGAGTCGCAAGCGGAGTAGTGATTTCAAATCCGATCTCATGATTTAAGCGCAGCAAATTGCGCCAGCCGCCGCCGGTTATATGAACAAGCCCCTGTATTTGACCCGGGAATTGATCAAAGCAGGCAAGAGCCGCTTTTACATAAATTGCTGTTGGCTCAAGCAGGAGATCCCAGTGTTTCTTATCCACTACTTTTCGTGCAAGTGAAAGACCGTTTGAATGTATACCTGATGAGGCTATGCCTATAAGGGCCTGTTCGGGCTTTATTTTCTCCGGGTTCAAGAGTCTGGATTTTTCGACAGTGCCGAGTGCAAAGCCTGCAAGGTCATAGTGTCCTTTTTCATAGAGCCCCGGCAACTCGGCGGTTTCGCCACCTGCAAGGATCATCGAAGCAAGATCGCAGCCTCTAATAATACCTTTGATAAGCTCGTCTGAAATGCTGTCTTCAAGATGGCCTACGGCATAATAATCTAGAAAAAGGCTGGGGCTGGCGCCTACGCATATGAGGTCGTTTGCACACATTGCCACAAGATCAATGCCGATGCTCTCATGCTTTTTGAGCTCATTTGCAACCAGCAGCTTGGTGCCGACACCATCTGTGGTAATTGCAACCGCCAGGTCTTCCGTTACGGGAGACACTGCGGCATATGCTCCTGCGGCCTTCCAGAGCATGGCATGTTCCGGTCTTCTGGCTTGCGACTTTATTCGCTCCACAAACGATTCGGCTTTGCGAATTTGAACTCCCGCACTTGCGTAGCTTTCTTTTTTGCTCATTTCAGTTTTGCATCTCCACAAGAATTTGTGCCGTGTTCTTGAATATTTGCAGTCCGTGCGGTGTTGTTTCGGCGCTTTCTTTGCTGAGCCCGAGTTCGCCTTCAACCGGACCAAACTTGAGCTGAGCCCAGGCCGGGTGTTGTTTCCAGCTCACAAATGCTTCAGGGTGCGGCATCAGCCCCAGCACATTGTCGTTTTTGTTTGTAAGCGCGGCTATATTGTCGAAGCTGCCGTTTACGTTTTTGCTGTATCTCAGCGCTGCCTGCTCTTTGACCATTTTTACCAGCTCATCTGCTGTTTCGGATGATAGCGTTAGGCGTCCTTCACCATGTCTGATCGGCAAATGAATCGATTCAAGACCGTTGAAAAACCGGCTCTTGCCGGAGACTTCAAGCTTCACCCATTTGTTTATGAACTGGCCGCCTTCGTTGTGGCAGAGAGAAACTGTTCTCTGGGCGTCTTTGTTGGAGTCGGGCAAAATTTCAAGCTGGGCCAGAATCTGGAAGCCGTTGCAGATGCCTATCAGGAGATTGCCGCGCTCTATGAACTTGTGCAGTGCTTCTTGCAATTTTTCTCGCAGTTTTATCGCCAGCACCTTGCCGCTTGCGATTTCGTCTCCGAATGAGAACCCGCCGGGGAAAACAATTAATTGAGTCTTGTCCAGCTTTTCCGGCTTGTTAAGCAAATCGCTGCAGTGTATTTTTGCAGCGTCGATACCGGCAGCATTCAAAGCAAACACTGTCTCTTCTTCACAGTTTATGCCGTCACCGCAGAGCACCAGGGCATTTGCCTTTTTTGTCATTTAAGAAAACTCTCCTTGGAACGCTAATTTAATGGCTTCAGTAATTTTTTTTGTTTCTGCTAATCATCAAAAGGTAAGAGAGTCTGCCAGGCATCCAGCAACTCCGATACTTCAACATTGAAAACTTCTTCTTGCTGGGCGTTTGTGAACCTCAATCTGCTTTCTTGCGTGACCCTGCCGAGTTCTATGCAGGAGAAAGCTTCAAAGATAGACTCAAACTCCTTTTGATTTTCAGCTGCAATTGATACGAGTATGCGGGCAGGACCTTCTGCAAATAAAGCAAAATCAAGCCTTGTAAGTAGTTCGCGAGTAAGTGGATCGCTTTCTTTCACACAGGCCGCTGCTGCCGATGCCATCCGGTGCGTGAGAATATGCGCGCCGAGATTACTGCCGATGCAGCACTCAGAGAGCGCTACTCCTAAACCGCCTTCAGAAAGATCGTGTGCTGATTTTAGCAAGCCTGCCTTTATAGCATTGTGAATTTCTCGGTACATATGTGCAGCGTTGATGCAGTTGATATCGGGCAAAGATGCAGGCGACCAGTCTAAAATCTCTGCAAGTGTGGAGGCAGCAAAACCAAGCGACGCAGCACTTAAAACATAAATCAGATCACCGGCCGATTTCCACTCCATGGTCAGGGCGGCGTCTATATCCGGCACCCGGCCCATTGCTGACACAAGGAGTGTTGGCGGAATTGAAAGCCTGATCGTAGAATCGTCAAAGTCGTTTTTCATGCTGTCCTTGCCTGAAATCAGAGGTGTCGAATAGGCTCTTACTGCATCTGCCAGCCCCCGGCAGCACATAACCAGCTGGGCGAGTTTGCGCTTGCCTTGCGTATTGCGCTCCGACTCTACAGGGTCCGGCCAGCAGAAGTTATCCAGCAATACCAGCGACTCGGGATCTGCTCCCACGCAAACAGCATTTCTAATCGCTTCATCTACTGCGCAAAGAGCCATCAAATGTGGATCATGATCGCTTAGTGCCGGACAAAGCCCGTTTGAAACTGCAAGTCCGGCTTTTTCTCCCAGTACCGGGCTTATTACGGCTGCATCGGATGGGGCTTTTTGTGATGCGCCCATTAAGGGTTTTATGACGCTGCGCCCCTGCACTTCGTGGTCGTATTGCCTGATTATTTGTTCGCGGCTGCATATATTAGGATGAGAAAGAAGTGAAAGCAAGCAGGCTTTCAAGTCTTCAATTTCAGCTGCAATTGAATCAGACCTTTTATCTTCCTGCCATTCTGATTCGAGTTCGAGAACCGGCACGCCTTTATGCAGAAAATCCAGATCCAAAAAAGCAACCGTTTTGCCGTGTTTTGATATTTTGAAATAGCCGTCGCTATTGAATGTACCGCACTCGGTGCATTCAACGCTATATTTTTCAGCCAGGTTTTTCAGGGCTTTTAAATCGCTTGTGCTTATGGTCATTCTCTCTTGTGATTCGGAGATCACGATTTCATAATCCGAGAGTCCCGGGTATTTGAGCGGTATATCGTCGAGTTTCAGCTCGGCTCCATTTGTAATGCGGGCCATTTCACCCACAGATGAAGAGAGACCACCGGCGCCGTTGTCCGTTATTCCGGTTATCAAACCGAGGTCACGGGCTTCAAGCACGAAGTCGAGCACGCGCTTTTGAGTGAATGGATCTCCTATTTGCACTGCGGTTACAGGCGAGCCTTCGTGAAGCGCTTCGGACGAAAAAGTAGCCCCGTGAATACCGTCTTTGCCTACTCTGCCGCCAACCATCACAATCAAGTCGCCGCTTTCAGTGTGTTTTTCAATTGCAGACTTTGATTTTAGCCTGGAAATTGCAGTTTGCTCCGGCAGCTTCAGAGGCAGAATGCCGCCTGTGCCGCAAAAGACCAGGGGCTTGGCCCGATAGCCGTCGTGAAAACAAACAGCGCCGTTTACGGTTGGAATCCCGCTCTTGTTGCCGCCGTCTTCAACTCCTCGTCTTACTCCCTGAATAATGGTTTCGGGAGGGAGCAACTTGGGTCTTCTTGCAAGTATTGCAGAAGGATATGCAAAGCAAAATATGTCGGTGTTGAAAATCGGCTTGGCGCCAAGTCCGGTGCCAAGCACGTCTCTGTTCACGCCTAAAATACCTGTGAGCGCTCCGCCGTAGGGCTCGAGTGCCGACGGCGAGTTATGGGTTTCGACTTTGAAACAGACCGCATGGCTGTCGTTCCAGGCAACCACTCCCGAGTTGTCTTCAAAAACCGAAAGCAGATCTTTGCGCTTTTTCATCAGCTCATAAGTCGGCCCTTGAATAAAGGTTTTGTAGAGGCTTTCGATTTCGGCCTTTTCACTTCCTTTACGTGTTCTTTCGGAATGTTTGATTCTGGCGCTGAATATTTTGTGCTTGCAATGTTCGGACCATGTCTGTGCAATCACTTCAAGTTCAACATCAGTCGGCCAGGCAGGCAGCCCCTCTGCTTTTCTGGTTTTTGCAAGCTCAGGCTTTTGATAGTGCGCTTTAATTGCCTGCATTTCCTTTAAGTTTAGAGCTAGCAGCCTTTGTCTGCTGAGTTCAAGCAATTGATCGTCATTGAGATCGAGCTTTATTTCTTCATACTCGGCGTGCTCGGGCAGGTGCACGGCAGGAAAGCCCAGGTAACGGTTGTAGAGACCGGTTATATCGTGGACTTTAAAACGGTCGGTAAGTGGGTGGAAAAAATTATAGGTTCCTCGCTCCTCAATTTCCTGCTGGTCGGCCTCGCTGCGAAACGCAAAAAGGAAACCGCTGCCGGATGCAACTTTAATTGAGTCCGGCAGACCTTTTAGATGAAGTGCTTCTTCAACGGTGCGCGCTAAATTATCTGTGACGCCGGGCAAAAATTGTCTTTCGGCAAACCAGCGAAAGCCTTCCTGAGTCCAGCGCGTAATCCAGCTTTTTCTTTTGCCGCCCAGTGAAAACCAGAGTTCTTCAAGCAATGGGTCTATGAGCACATTTTTCAGAGCCTGGCCAAGGGGCGAGTCTATAAAAGCTTCTCTTTCGATCATGTCCTGGATTTCAAGCCAGTAAAGCGGAAACTGGACAAGATCTGCATCAATCTTGAATCCTGCCTTTGGAATTACCGCAAGACAGATTACTTGCTTTGCCGCAGTCTCTTTGCTGGCACTTTCACTCAACTGCTTGCTTGCCAGATTCATTTGATGCACGTCTCCTTTTTTAGAGCTTGTACGGATTTTGCAGATATGAATTCGAGCCCGCCATCTGCAATTTCTTGAAGCACCCGGGGCAGGAGCTTATGCTCCAGGGCCAGCCCTCTTTGTTTGAAACTTTCAAGATCATCGTCGATGCGGCGCTCGAAACTTTCCTGCGCCAGAATTGGTCCGTGGTCGACTTTCTCGTCTACTAGATGCACAGTTATGCCTGCAAGTTTTACACCATAGTTGAATGCATCTTCGTAAGCGTGAGTGCCGGGAAATGCCGGCAATAATGACGGGTGTATATTGATTACCCGGTAAAAATTCTCGTTTGCACCTGCTTTGAATGCACGCAAGAAATTCTCGGATAGAATCCGCATATAGCCGGCTAGTACAATAAAGTCGATATCATAGTTGGAGAGTATGCCTAATAGTTGCTGCTCATGATGTTCTCTGGCAATACCCCGGTGAGAGATACAGGCTGTGTTTATGCCTTTTTTTTGAGCACTTAGCAATGCGGGGGCTTCGGGATTGTTGGAAAAGACCAGCTTAATTTCCGCGTCGAGTTTGCGGTTTTCAATTGCCTCGATTATTGCCTGCATGTTCGAACCGCGGCCCGAAACCAGAATCGCCAGTTTTAAGGACATTTTGTCAGTGCCCTCCGGCCGATGTCTTTTCTGTAGGCCATGTCTTTAAAGGAAACCAGTTTGATGCCTTTGTATGCATGGTCGATAGCTTCACTCAAATTCTTGCCGGTGGCTGTAACGCCCAGAACCCTTCCTCCAGCGCTTACCAGCCTGCTTCCTTCGCGTCGGGTTCCGGCGTGAAAGATAATGACACCGTTGTTAGTCGTATCGATTTTTATTTCCTCGCCTTTCGATGAACCTTCCGGATAGCTTTCGGCGCAGGCAATTACACAGCAGCAAGCCTTGTTCGCCCATTTGATTTCCTGTTTGTCGAGGCTGTTTTCAGTGCACGCCCACAAGATTTCAAGCAGGTCGCTTTCAAGCAAGGGCAGAATGACCTGGGTTTCAGGATCGCCGAAGCGGGCATTAAACTCGAGCACATAGGGCTTATAACCTGACTCATTCTTGACTAAAAGCAATCCTGCATACAAAACACCCTTGAATTTTACCGGCCATTTATCCAGCGCCTTGCGCAAGGGATCAATCACTTCATTTTCAATCAGTTCTTTGCAGTTTGCATATAGATCAACCGGCGCAAACACTCCCATGCCGCCTGTATTAGGCCCGCGGTCTCCATCGAAGCGCCTTTTATGGTCCTGTGAAGCAGGCATTAATGCGATGTTCTTGCCGTCGCAGAACATGAGCAATGACATTTCCTCGCCTACGAGCTTTTCTTCAAGAAGCACTTTTTTTCCTGAATCACCGAAGCGGTTCTCTCTGAAAATTATTTGCAGGGCGTCGCGTGTTTCCGTTTCAGTGTCGCAAACAAAAACTCCCTTGCCCAGCGCCAGCCCGTCCACTTTAACGACTCTTGCCCAGTCGTTGTTGCGAATGAAGTCAACGGCGTCTTCGTGCGAATCAACGGCTACATAACGCGCTGTCGGTATATTATTTGCGCTCATGAATTCTTTGGCAAAAGCCTTGCTTGCTTCTAGCTGCGCTGCTTTTTTATTCGGACCGAATACCCGCAAGCCGTGAGCTTCCAGTTGGTCTACAATGCCGTCTGCAAGAGGATTGTCCGGGCCCACAACTACAAGATCAATGTTCTTTGCTTTTGCAAATGCGGCAATTGCCGGAAAGACCTGGGAGCTTAAGTCTTTTAGTGAGTATTCTCTTTTGACTTTTTCGCCGTTTTTTTCTTCTTCGAACTCAATCGATTCGACATTGGTGCTTTTTGGCAGAGCAGCGGTGCCGCCGTTGCCGGGCAGGCAATACAAAGACTGCAGCAGGGGGCTTTGAGAAAGCTTCCAGCAAATGGCGTGTTCGCGGCCGCCGCCACCAATTACCATTACATTTAGCGCTTTATCCACTTTGCTATCTCCTGCTTCCTGCTTTGATTGTTTTTAGTATTTCCGCTTCCTGTATGAATCCGTCAAGGTCCGGCATCTTTTCAAACAGTGCTTTTTTACTCTCAGTTCCAGAACCGCTCACGCCACTTCCAATTCCACCAATTCCACCACTTCCACTGCTAGTTCCGCTGCCACTTCCACTGCCACTGCCACTTCCACTGCCGCTGCCGCTGCCACTTCCACTGCCGCTGCCGCTGCCACTTCCACTGCCGCTGCCGCTGCCACTTCCACTGCCACTGCCACTTCTACTGCCACTACCACTGCCACTTAGATGATTGGCAAGCACGCAATAAAGTTTGCTTAGCAGATCTTTTAGCTCGGGGCTTAGAGCCGGCGGACTCTGTTTTAGTTCATTTATGCAGATTTCCTTCCAGGCAAGGCTGCCGCGTTCGCAAGCTAGTTTCTGGGATTGTTTTATCGCTTTTTCCCATGCAGTTTCTCTGTAAACTTGCCTGATCATTTCTTTTGATAAATGAGTGTCTTTGTAAATCAGCCGCAGCTCGTCCGGACCGATGCTGTCTGCCAGGCTGAGTTCGCCGTTCCGGCAAATGAACTCGAGCTTGCCGTCCCAGAGTTCAATGCTTCGCTCCTGAAATTCAGCATAAAGGGCAAGGCTTATGAGAAAGGCTGTATCGACCAGGCTTTTGAACTGCTCCGGATCAAGCCCAGATATTATGAGTGCTTCTTGAGCACTAAGAAGCCTGTCTTTTGGTTCAAGCTTTGTGTAAAACTCAAGCACCGGCCTGTCGAATAAATGGCCCGGTGCGGGAAGCTCTTGAAGCCCAAGTACTTTTGCGTAATCGGGGTTTTTGTCCAGGCGCTCTTTCAGCGAACTTCCAGCCGGCATCCCGAATCGAAAAACTACTTCGAGTGGAACCAGCCTTGTGCGATCTAATTCTGCCTGCGGATAATGAAATATGTTTTGATCGAGCACCAGCACCGGCTCAGGATTTTGAACAAGTGCTTCGTCAACATGCATAAACAGAGGCTCTGCCTGAGCAGCCTCTGCAAGTGTCAGTGTTTTGCCGCTCTCGTTAATTAGACCCAGAAAGTGGCTTCTTAATCCTGTTTTCTTGAGCCGGGCAAAAGTATCGCTTTCAAGAATTTGGGCGATAAATTCTTTCTGGAAGCTCTGGACTGAATTCGAGTCTGCCAGCTTTTGCCAGAACCCTGGCTCTTTTAGCACTGCAAAAAAATAAGCGCCGAATATTGCAAGCGCCCGACCTTTGTTTTCAATCTGGTCAGGCATCTTGCCCCAGTCAAAAACCGAATAATCGTCGGTGAATTGAAAAACAAGCGCGTCTGTTTGAAATGGCGACTGGAAAACACGCTTAACTGAGCCTTCGTATCTGAGTTTCAGTTTGTTCTGCTGTCCGGTGCCCATTAACGCCGCTCTCTCCTTCAGACTGTTTCACTCAGAGTTTTGCTGCGGTCAAGATTTCGCTTTTCTTCAAAAGCCGAGCCGTGTGAAACATCAGTAGGATATTCCTTGTTCAAGCAACCTGTGCACAGCGATTCTTGAGCGAGTGCTCTTTTTAAGCCTTCTAAAGACTGGTACACTACACGGTCGACGCCCAGTTCTCTTGCAATTTCACTCTCGTCACGATTCCAGGCCACAAGCTCGGTAGTACTCGGGAAATCAATGCCGTAATAGCAGGGGCTGGCAATTGGCGGGCATGTGGATACCAGGATCACATCTTTAGCGCCGGCTTGTTTAATAAGTTTGACTATCTGAATTGCTGTGTTGCCTCTAACAATGCTGTCATCCACAACCAGACAACGTTTGCCTGCAATTTCCTGGGCGATCGGAAAGAGCTTTCTTTTTATAGCCTGTTGCCTTGCTGCCTGATCGTCGAGCAAGAAAGTGCGCTGCACATATCTATTCTTGATAAGAAGCTCTCTAAATGGCAGATCGAGTGCTTCAGCCATGGCGCCCGCTGCAATGCGGCTTGTTTCCGGAATCGGCAATACAACATCTGCTTCAATTCCGCGTCTTTTAACTTCTTCTGCAAGTATAAGTCCAAGCTGGAAGCGGGCCTGATATACGGAAGTATTGCCCATCTGCGATTCGACCCGCGCAAAATAAACCCACTCGAACATGCAGGGCGAATAAGACTTCTGGTAAAGAGTTTTGCGCTCGACTTTGCCGTCGATTGAGATAATCACGGCTTCGCCCGGCTTCACCTCTTCTATTTCGCTGTAGCCCATATAGTCTAGAGCGACTGTTTCGCTTGCAAATGCATATACCTTTTCGTCTTTTTTACCAAGGAAAAGAGGCCTGACTCCGTTTGGATCTCTGAATCCGAACAACGTGCAGTTTTTAAGCACTCCGACTACTGCATAACTTCCCACAAGCTCAGACATGGCATAACCAATTGCAGCAAAAAGCGAGTCTGAATCTCGCGGTGTTTCACCTTTCAAATAACTGGCCATCAGCTGCAAAATAACTTCCGAGTCGGATTCGGAGCTGAAAATCATGTTTTGATGGGTGCCCTGTAAGCCTTCGCGCAGGTGATAGCAATTGACTATATTGCCGTTGTGTCCAAGTGCTATGCCTGTATGGCTGTCGAGAAAAGGTTGAAGCAGGTTCGGGTCCCGTCTGCCAATTGTGGCATAACGGGTGTGTCCTATTGCTGCCGGTCCTCTTAAAGAGCGAAAGCTCCGTTCTGAAAACACATTGTCTACAAGACCGGTGCCTTTCTGAAGGCTGAATTCGTTTCGCTTGGTGTCGACAGTTAATATACCGGCGCCATCCTGCCCCCGGTGCTGCAGGTTAAGAAGCCCGACAAAAGCCTCATATGCTGAGTCGTCAGTTCCGACTACTCCGATGAGACCGCACATAGAGCTTATTTCCCCTTGAATTAGAGAGGCCGGTCAAACTATAGCTTGTCAGCATACGCTCTTTGCTTGCCTGAATGAGCCATTTAAGCCAGGAATCTAGCAAAAATTAACATGTGAGCCTGCGTATATTCAAATTGTATGCCGGAGCGTCACTCTGAGCTTTCAGGAGCGGGGCAACCCTGCCGAGTTTTTCAGACCCTATGCGATGGCATCTAAAAAGATGCATCCGTTTTTTCTGATTGACCGGAGAAAAAAAATGAAATGCTCACCTGTAAGGGATTTTGAGAAGCGCTTGTAAGGAGAAAATCTTAAGTACATGCATCGATTTAGATGCCTTGATATAGGCCCTAATAAAGACATGGCCTATTACAGACCTTGATAGATAGAGAAGGTGGATACCGGTCTTGATGGATACCGGTCTTGATGGATACCGGTCTTGATGGATACAGGTCTCATACCTTTATAAATAAAGTCCTTAAATTTACATCAAGCTCGAGTCACGTGCTTCAATTGCCGTATCCGGGTTCTCGCTGAATACTCCGTCAACGCCCAGCTCGTAGAAGTGGCGGTATTCTGAGAGCGCATTCCCGTGCCGGTCTGGAGCTGTATTCTTCCGATGCTTGAAATCTGCCGGGAGGAATTGATTTTCATTTCGGAAGGTCCAGGGGTGGACCAATAGTCCTGCTTTATGAGCGTCTAATATCAGTGAACTGGCTGGCAGCAGGTTGCCGTCCTTGTCTCTTGGGCAGATCAGGTCCTTGTTTGGACCGATGCCGCTTGCGTATCTGGCTATTCTTGCAAGCCCCGGGGCTTCAGTCATTTGAGAAAAACTCAAATTTTCTCTTTCTTCGGAGAGATCAAAAGGACTTCCTGTTTCAAGAATCAATTGAATCAGGGGCAATTCTGTAGCTTTATGCAGTCTTTTGAGTGCGCCGGGTTCAAAACATTGAATAAATACTTTCGAGTCTTTGCTGTTCAAGGAGTTTTTCTGCAGGGCTTCCAGAAGCGGCTCTTCACTTGAGTTCTTGATACATCGAAAGTAGCTTGGATGTTTGAGCTCGATATAGAGTCCAATTTCCCTGTGTTTTTCGGTACTCTTTCTTTTGACAAGATCTATTATTTCCTGCAAGGTCGGAATGGTATAAAGCGAGTTGTAAATCGTATTGTTATGCCTGAGTTGCGGCATCCTTTCCTGTGCTTTCAGTGTTTTCAGCTCTGCAAGCGTGAAGTCTTCCACAAACCAGCCTTCCATTTGCTCTCCATCAATCAGCTTTTTTGTTTTGCGGTCTGCAAATTCTTTGTGCGCTTCTACATCTGAGGTTCCTGAGATCTCATTTTCATGCCGGGCGACCAGAACACCGTCCTTTGTAGGTACAAGGTCCGGTTCTATGTAGTCTGCTCCCAGATCGATAGCAAGCTCATAGGCTTTCAGTGTATGTTCCGGACGGTAGCCGCTTGCACCTCTATGAGCGATCACCGTAATGTTTGCTTGCCGTTCAGCAAAGCTTTTCTGCGTGGAAAGCAGGCTTAAGATCGCCCCCAGAGCCAGGGCTGGAATTAGAATCAGCAAGAGTTGTGAATTTTTTGATATGCTCATGAATTCCCGATGCCTCTTTTGACTCGTGTATTACTTCTGAATCTTCGCCTCTGTGTCGTGCGACTAAAGTACAACAAATTAGTTGAAAAGATCCAGCTCAAAATATGCAGCTCAAGAATATGCAGCTCAAGAATATGCAGCTCAAGAATATGCAGCTCAAGAATATCCAGCTCAAGAATATGCAGCTCAAGAATATCCAGCTCGAACGATGCAGCTCGAACGATCCATCCTGAAGAGATCCGGCTACGTGCTTCTGCTTAGGATGTCGATTTTTCTCATGCGGATGCACGGACGCTGCCCTTGCTGGTGTGTTAGATCCTCTTATGCGGCTGCAGATATTGTCGGCAGATGAAGGCAAAAGACGCTGCCGCCGCCTGCTCTTTTTTCATATGAAATCTTGCCGCTGTGGGCTTCTACAATCTTTCTTGCAATTGGCAAGCCCATTCCTTTTATTATGTCCTGATTGATCTTTCGGAAGCGCTCGAATATTTGGGCTTCGAGTTCTTCCGGTACTCCGCCTGCGCGGTCAAGGACTTTCAGCTCGAGTGTTTTTTGCGATTCACCCGGTTTTCTTTTATTCAGTTCTTTTTCACTCAGCTCTATTTCTATAATAGAACCAGGGGTGGATGCGTGAATGGCGTTTAAGAGCAGGTTCTTTATTGCCTGCGCAAGCCTGTCAGCGTCGGCTTCGAGCTCAAGTTCGGATTCCTGTACCAGAATCCGGATATCTTTTGAGTCTGCTTTTTCCTGAACCTGTTCGATAGCTTTTTCAATGGCCCGTTCAATATATATGGGTCTCTTGTTCATAGAAAGCTTACCGGCTTCAAGTTTTTCCAGATCAAGCAGATCGTTTATCAAATTCAAGAGGTCGTTCAGTTTTTTGTCTGATGCATCTGAAATCCGGCTGGCATCAGTTCCGAGTTTTCCCAGGATTCCGGCGCCCAGAAGCTCGAAAGTTGCCGTTACTGCCATGAGCGGGGTGCGCAGCTCATGGCTTACTATTGAAAGAAATGCCTGCCTTTCTTTTTGGGCTGATTCTATTGACTCAGCCATTTTATGAAGTGCGTCATCAAGTTGTCCAAGTTCATCGGCACCTCCGATGCGCGGCAGCAGTTTCTCTTTCATGGATAAGCGTCTGGTGTTTCTTACCATGATTTTCAGCCTGCTTACGATCGAACGCATGAAAAGGTAAGCAAATCCGGAAATTATGGCAACATTGAGCAATACCCCTGCTGCTACCAGTAAGCTAAGTGTGTGCCGCCGCTTTTGATTGAGCTCCGGAAAAGTATCTAACAAGCCTTCTTCGTCGTTGATCAAGTTAACAGAAAGACGCTCCCATTTGCGTCTCATTGAATCGGCTCTCTGAGCCAGATGTTGTCCGAGAGCCATCAGTTGCAGCTTGCTGTGACTGCGACCCAGAATTTCCTTGGCTTTATCTACAATCTTGAACATGCTTTCCTGAATATGCTTGAGCTCTTCTATCTGTTCATAAAGTTGTGAGTTGTTTTGCAGGTTTTTTTCCAGCCAGGCAATTTCGTCACGCATTTTTTGTGCAATCTGTCGGGCTTTTGCCTCGGCCGCCTGGTCGTTATGCCGGCTCCAGTCTTCAAGATTCTGCTCGTAATCGTAAAGCTGATAAATGAGAGCTTGACTCAGGCGGTACACTTCCTTCATTTTGCTTTCTTTTGCCAGCTCGACTTCGGCTTCTTGCAGTTGAATCAGTAGCAACGAAGCAAATATCAGTTCTAAAAAGAGCATGCTGCCTACAAGAGCCAGTAAACGTGTTTTCAATGACGAGTGCGGCAATTTCATTTTGCTTCGGTTTCCTTTAAAGGCATACTTGCATTCAGGCTCTTTTCTTGCTGCGCTTCCGGAATTTTGAACCAGAAACGGCTGCCTTTTTCACTTCGTTTTTCTACGCCGATCCGTCCACCATGTGATTCAATGATTTGCTTGCAGATATTGAGCCCCAGTCCGGTGCCGCTGCCTCTTTTGGCATCGCCCAGCTCTGCTTGCTGGAATTTATCAAAAATAGATTTTTGTTTTTCTTCAGGTACGCCGCGCCCGTTATCGAGAACCTCTACAAGCAAAAAACCGTCTTCAAGCCTGCCATTCAGCTTTACGCTTTCTCCGCGGGGCGAAAATTTGCATGCATTTGACAGAAGATTGACTATTACCTGCACGAGCTTATCTTGATCAGCAAAAAATGAAGAGCTCTTCTGGCAGCTGCTTTCCAGCTTTACCCCATGCACTCGAGCAAATTCAGAAACCGAGTCGACTGAAATATCAAAAAGCTCTTGAAGCTGCACTTGTTTTATTTCCAACTTCATTTCGGGTGCAGCAAGACTGCTGCCAGCTTGAGCCAGGCTGTCTACTATGTTTCTCAGCCGGTTTAAGTTCTTCATTGCCGAGTCAAGCATCTTTTTTGCTTCCGTAGTTAATTCGCCGAATTCGCCTTGAGCCAGGCCGCTTATGTTTTTGCATACATCACTGAGCGGGGTTTGCAGGTCGTCCCGGAACAAACTTATATAGGAGCGTCTCAGCTCTTCGTGCGCCAGCAGCTGCTCAGCCATTGAATGAAATGAACGATCGAGCAGGCAGATTTCGTCCTTTCCTTCAAGAGGCTTATTCAAGACCGAAAAAGTCCGGAGCCGCATGCTGTTATCCAGTACAAGCGCTAGTTTTGAGCTTATGTCTTTAAGAAAAAAGAGTGCCAGAAAAAGTGCAATGATTATATTGGCAGCAAGTCCGCTAAGCACAATTTGCTCAAGATTTTTGCGGAAAAGCAGCTGCGTTTGTGGCAGCGACTGCAAGCTCTCTTGCTTGGTCCTCAGAAACTCGATTGCCAGTTTTTGAACTCCATACTTTTGGCCACGCATGTTCTCCGTAAAAGCCAAGAGAACTTCGCCCTGTTTCTCGGGGGAGGCCGCTGCAGCATTGCGCATGCCTTTTTCATACTCGTAAAAAAGCAGGCGTGCGCGCGAATCTAATAGTCCCAGAAGATGCCGTTCTTCCTGCTTTTCCAGACTCTGTTTTTTCAAATAGTCCAGGTTCTCAAACAGAATTGAATACTGGCTTTTCAGTTTTTTTTCATAGCTGGCGCTTTGATTTAGATTCAATTCCCATTCGTTCATCAGTTCGTGGATCTTATAGAGAGTTTGTGAAACTGTCTTGATGTGTTTGTAAATGTCTTTGACCCGGGCTTCGTGCCTTGCGCCGGCTTCAGCAAGATTCAGCTGCCAGAAAAGCGCAGCAACAAAAACAATTTCCATTGCTCCCAGAACTAATATGAGGAATAGTCCCTTTTGTGTGATGCTCAAGGACCGGCCCTCAATGTCACGCTATCTAATTCTTGCTTCGTTCACCTGCAGTGCTGGAGCTGTAGCTGCTGTGCTGCTTTGTTTTTGTGCTACGGGTGAAAAGTCGATTTGCTGGAAGCGAACGTCTATAACTGTGCCTTTGCCATTGCTGCCATCTCTTATAAGCACCTGAGCTTCGTGCGCGTCTGCTATTTCTCTTACGATTGCAAGACCGAGACCGCTGCCGTTTTCTTTGTTGCCCAGTATTCTATAAAAACGTTCAAAAACACGCTGGCGCTCAGGCTCTGGAATGCCTGGTCCGTTGTCTTCTACGGAAAATACCGGAGCACCGCCTGCAACTGAAGTGCGAACTGTAATTGCGCCTCCCGCCTGGGTATAGAACACGGCATTTTCAATTAAATTGAAGAACATCTCGTAAAGACTTGATCTGTCGCCGTTTATTATGAGCGCTTGTTGCCAGCCTTCAAAGCCAAGATCGATTTCTTTCTCGATTGCCTGCATTACCAGTTCCTTGCTGGCTTCTTTGGCAAGTATGTTTATGTCAATGGCCTCACGTGCCACATTCTTAAACACCGAGGGCTCCACTCTTGCAAGAGCCAGGAGTTGCTGGGCAAGTCTTGTGGCTCTTCTGGCGCTGGTGCTTATATGCTCAAGAGACTCTTTGATTTCGTCCGGGGCTTCCTGGCGCAGAGCCAGCTCGGTTTGTGTTTTGAGTCCGGCAAGCGGAGTGCGCAGCTGATGCGCGGCATTTGAAAGGAATCTTTTCTGGGCTTCCCTGTCTTCTTGCAGGCGCTTCAAAAGCTTGTTGATTGATAGCACCAGAGGCTTTACTTCTTTGGGCACGTTCTCTTCGGAAAGCGGCCGCAGATCAAGGGGGTTTTTGCTTTCCACAGCTTCTTTGAGCCGGCTGAGCGGTTTGAGCCCGCGGGCCACGCCCAACCAGACTGCAAGCGCTGCAAGTACGATCAAAACAAGCTGAGGAATAAGCACTCCAAGAAAAATACTCTGTGTAAGCTGTGTTCTTCCTGAAATTGTTTCTGCCACCTTTATAACTATGCGTTTTTTGCTCGGGCTCATCGGTACTTCGATAACGCCGCAGCGTACCGGAGAGCCTCCTATGATGCCGTCGTAAAAAAGCGGCTCCGGTCCTATTTTTTCGCTTGCTGGCAGCTCGGGTATATAAGCGTCACCGCTCATAATATTGCCGTCTGCACCGATTATCTGGTAATAGGTTATGTCCTTATCGCCGTGTCTTATGATGGCGCGGGCCGCAGGCGGCATATCGACCGTAAGGATCGAGCTTTTGTAAACCAGACGGCTGGCCACCGAGTGCGCGCAATCTAATAAGGCATCATCATATGCATCTGTTGCAAAGTCGACTGCAAGCGCATAGGTAAGCCCGGCGCCTATAAAGCAAAGCGAAGTAATCGGCAGCAAAAGCCAGGTCAGAAGATGGCGCCTTATCGAAGAAGTGAATGGCTTCATGGCTTGTATTCCAGTACGTAGCCCAGCCCGCGTATAGTGCGAACAGCAAGACCGTAAGGCTCGATTTTCTTGCGCAACCGGTGAATCAGAACCTCAATTGCATTCTGGCTTACTTCTTCATCGAATCCGTACATATGATCGAGCAACTGCTCTTTGGCAACAACCCGCCCCGGTCTTTGAAGCAGGAGTTCAAATACGGCGAGTTCTTTTGAAGAAAATTCGACCGGCTCGCCCGAAATTGTGATTTCGCGGCTGCCCGTGTTCATTTTTACAGGACCGTAGGTAAATTCGGTTTCGGCACTGAAATGGCTGCGCCTGATAAGCGCTCTAACTCTGGCTTCAAGTTCAGGAAGATCAAAGGGTTTGGTCATATAATCGTCGGCGCCGAGATCAAGCCCGGAGACTCGGTCTTCAAGACCGTCCCGGGCGGTGACTATTAAAACCGGGAATTTTTTGCCGGCAGAACGCATGCGTTTTAAGACTTCGAAACCTTCCAGCTTCGGCAGCCCCAGATCGAGAATCGCCAGATCAAAAGGTGCGGTGGCGATTGCCACGTCGGCGTCTTGCCCGCTTGCCACGTGGTCTACGGTGTAGCCGCATTGCCTCAACGCTTTTGAAATGCCGTCCGAAAGTATTTCGTCATCTTCTGCAAGCAGAATTCTCATTTGAGGCCTCTTTAGCTCAGATTCGCTTAATCTGGCTGAAATTATTACGCTTGAGCCACCAACTCCGCTTGAGCCACAACTCCGCTTGAGCCACAAGCTCGCTTGAGCCACTAACTCCGCTTGAGCCACAAGCTCGCTTGAGCCACTAGCTCCTTAGCTACTGCAATTGAAGGACTATTTTACTTGATGTCACGAGTTCAAACTGAAAAGGAAATTAAGATGCTCTCAATCAGTGTAAGGTTGGGGCAAGCAAGCTTAGATATCCTCTTGCCTGGCTTTCTATCTTAACTTTAGTTCAAAAACTCGGACCGCAAGATCGCTGACAATTCCTGGCAAATACTGATTCGTCTGCTTTAATTTCAAAGCAATCTCCTAAAGCATCTCTTAAAAAAGCAGTACTCAATAATAAATCGAGAAAAATCTAAATGACTAGCAATTTACAAGCCGAGGATAAAGCTGCAGAGGATCTGGAGCAGGTTTTGAAAGGCTGCCCCGGGCTCAGGTTCGAAGAAAGCTCCGCTGCCGAGTCGGCTGAAATTACAAAGCAGGAAGATGAGCTCTTGCTGCGTGAATCAGAAGTTTGCTCATACGGTGACACTGTTCACTATGCTGAAAGACCGCAGTTTTTTGAAAACTGCCAAGGAAGCTATCTTTATGACGGGCACAAAAAGCCCTTTCTTGATTTGCAGATGTGGTACTCGGCGGTAAATCTCGGTTACGCAAATAAGAGAGTAAGTGAAGCGCTCAAAAAACAAATCGACAAAATTCCCCAGCTTGCCTGCCAGTACCTGCACAAAGAAAAGGTTTATCTTGCTGACAAACTGGCCTCAAGCATCAAAAGATCCTTTGGAGAAAAAGGACGAGTGCATTTCAACGTGGGCGGTGCTCAGGCGGTTGAAGACGCATTAAAACTCGTACGCAAACACACGGGAAAAAGCCGCATGCTGGCTTTTGAAGGTGGCTATCACGGGCGCACGCTTGCGGCTTCTTCAATTACCTCTTCTTACAGGTACAGAGAACACTATGGTGAATTCGGCGACCGCGCCGAGTTTGTTCCTTTTCCATATTGTTTTCGCTGCCCTTACGGAAAAAAAGTAGATTCTTGCGAGCTTTATTGCGTGCAGCAAATAGAGCGCAAGTTCGAGCACGAATATACTTCATGGTGGAATCCCAAAACCGGCAAATCCGAGTTTGGAGCCTTCTTTATCGAAGTTATCCAGGGCACGGGCGGATACGTAATACCGCCAAAAGGCTATATGGAACGGCTGGCAAAAGTTTGCAAAGAGCACGGTATCTTGCTTGTGGATGATGAAATCCAGATGGGCTTTTATCGCACAGGCAAACTCTGGGCAATGGAACATGTTGATGCATCTGCCGATGTAATGGTTTTCGGCAAGGCTCTTACAAATGGCTTGAATCCTCTAAGCGGAATCTGGGCAAAAGAAGATTTAATAAGCCCCGATAAATTCGGACCGGGATCTACTCACTCGACTTTCTCTTCAAATTCGCTTGGAACTGCTTGCGGGTTAGAAGTAATGAAAATATTCGAGGAAGGCGATTATTCAAAAACCGTTCCTGAAAAAGGCAAGTATTTCCTCGAGCTGTTAAAAGACCTGCAGAAAAAGCACCGGGAGATAGGTGACGTTGACGGGCTCGGTCTGGCATTGCGTATGGAAATTTGCGAAGCCGACGGATTCACGGCAAGTCGCCGCCTTGCAGATGCCATGTTCCAGCGTGGTCTTGAAGGTAATCTCAGCTACATGGGCAAGAAAATGGGACTGATTCTTGACATAGGCGGTTATTTCAAAAACGTGGTAACACTTGCGCCCTCGCTTGAAATCACATACCGCGAAATGGACATGGCCCACGATCTTTTAGATCAGCTTTTGAGCGCCTGCAAAAAGGACATGTAAAAAAGGAGTCTGTGTGTTTAAGATTCAGGTATTTTGCGACTTCGACGGCACAATTACCAAAAAGGACACCGTTGATCTGCTCCTTTCTGAACTTGCCGATCCCGAATGGGAAGCTATTGAAACTCTGTGGGTAAGAGGTGAAATCAGCGCCCGGGAATGCATGGCCAGGCAGGTTCCCCTTATAAAAGGCGGCTGGACGGCGGTTTCTGGCCTGTTAGACAAACTGGAAACGTCTGAGGGTGTGAATGAATTCGTGGACTGGTGCCGGAGCCTGAGTATTCCCTTCGTGGTTGTCAGTGACGGGCTCGACCGGGTTATTGAATACATGCTTGCAAAGAGCAGTGTCAGGGCAAACGCTGTATTTGCCAACCACTTAATTGAGTCAGAAAACGGCGACTTTTCTTTGCAAGCTTCGGCAAGACCAAGGCTTGCAGGCTGCCAGTCCGGAGTTTGCAAGTGCCAGATCGTCGGCAGCCAGGCCTATAGAACCATTCGGGTTGTAATTGGCGACGGGCGCAGCGACTTTTGTTGGGCCAAAGAAGCGGATCTGCTATTTAGCAAAGGCAAACTTTCCGAATATGCCGAAGCTCAGAAAATCGCTTATAACAACTTCGATAACTTTCTTGAAATCAAGAACTCCTTGCAGGCACTTCTTGAAGGCAGAGCAGTTTCCCTGGCTTTCAACAAGGAAATTCCCGGAATCGTTCCCGGAATCGCTAGCGGCAACCCGGAGCCTCTGCTTCAGGACAGACCCCTGCACTTTCCTGCTTGATTTGGACTTTGCAAATCCTTCTCAAGCGAATTCGCTTGAGAAGGATCATTCGTAAGGTAGCGGTAAGGATTGCCGGATATGCTGATTCTGGCGGCTGTTGCGCTCTTGGCTAGTTGTCGCCGGCTTAGTAAGAAAGCGAGTAATTGCCAGCTATGGATATCGTTGCCGATTGTCAGGGCCCAAATCCGGGTGCAAAGCGCACCGGTGTCGTGCTTGTTCATGGTCTTACAGGCACACCTGTCGAGATGAAGCCTCTTGAAAAATATCTCTCAAAATCAGGAATTGAAGTAGAAAACGTTTTGCTTGCCGGACACGGCAGCACAAATGAGGCGATTGTCGCCTCGACCTGGCGTCAGTGGCTTGACAGTGTTCGTGACGGTGTAAAAAAGATCCTTAGCACAAACGACCGTGTAATTATCTGCGGTCTTTCTATGGGATCTTTGCTTGCTTCAAAAGTTGCTGCAGAAGAAAGCCGGGTTTCCGGACTTGTTTTGATGTCGCCTACACTTAAATATGACGGCTCGGTACTGGACAACAGCCTGGTTGATTTAGTGGTTACATCTGAGCTGCCGCGCAGAATTATGCATCGCATGGTGCGTTTGCTGCCGCTCTTAGGCAAACATTGTTACTGGGAAGAACTGCCTCCTTACGGCATCAGAGACGAGCGCATTCAAAAACAAATAACTAAATCAATTCAGGCTGCCAAAAAAGGCGGCAATAATGAGTTTGGCGTATTCAGAACTTATTACGGACCGCTTGCCGAAATGCTTGAACTCGTGGAGCACGCACGTACTGCTCTTGCTAAGGTAAGAGTTCCGGTTCTTGTAATGCAAAGCCTCGACGATACTATTTGCAGTATTAATAATTCAACAGAAGCGTATTTAAATCTGGGCTCGAATAACAAGGCGCTCTTTTTGCTCAGCGGCTGCGATCATGTAATGACCCTTGATTTGCAGCGTAATCTGGTTCATAAGATGGTCGGACGCTTTGTTGCCGCATTTTCTGAACCCAACACTGAAAGCAATACTGTGCGCTCAGTGCTTACGCCGGTTTTAAAAGAAGCTCGTTTTGCAAAAGGCGGTAGCCTGAGTGCAATGATCTCGCCTGAAATGCACGGTTTGAACAGAACTGAATGGAAGGCTCTTTATCCCGGAAGGCGTTATGCGCATCTTGCCTCGGTTGCGGATGTGCACGAATTGCATTCACTGGTTTTGCGCGATCAGGCAGAACCGGTTATGAGTCTGCCGGTTTTTATCGGCGAGTATTCACAAAACGCATACGCAGCTTCTAAGTTTTCTCAGGGCGGCAGGCAAGCCGGTGCGTCGGCTGTCTGGAGGCAAATCGCCGGATTACTCACGCCACCTGAAGCGACGGTACTCGGTCTGGGAAGCTATATTCACGAGCTGCCGGGACTTGGCCTCAACCAAGAAGCAGGTGTGGAAACACAATCAAAGTCTTATGCAAATATGATTCGTATTATCGACTCACTGGCAAAAAGCGCCCGTGTGGATGCATGCACTAATATACAGCAGCAGATTCCGGAGCTGCCGCAACCTGCTGTGATTTTAAGAGCAAACGACAAGAAGCAAGTCTTGCTGAACAAACGGGTAAGCAGGTTGCTTGAAGGTCAGGAGCGCTTTTATCACCGCAATATTTTGCGCGAGGCTTTTGCACGTTTCATACAAGTAAGCTTGCCCGACATGCCGAGCGCCGGGTCTGAAGAGTTTAATTTCGAATCCGCTGTCAGTGCCGGCTGATTAGTTCTTGCCTGATTTAAAACAGAAAGAACAGCCTTGAGGCTGTTCTTTCCGGAGATCCAGGTTGATTAGTTTGTGCAGGAAAAATGAGTCTGCGTTGTTTTTGTATTATTGCTTGCTGCCGTGGTGACAGTCCGGCGCCCCCGCAGTTCAGCGCCGGACTATCACTAGCCTCAGATGCTGCCGTCCCAGAAGGCAGCTTCTTTGCCGCTCAGAAGTGCTTCGAGCTCATTTGCGACGTCGTCGAAGACTTCTTTTTTGCTTTGCCAGAATGCTTTGAGATCGTTTTTTGTAACTGAGTTGTCTTTTACTGAAGCTATCAGTTCAATTGCAGTTGCCCTCAAAAACCTCTGCAGCAGTTTCAGTTCCATGCCCAGTTTCATAGGAGCAAGTGTTTGAAGCAGATTCAGCCTTGCTGATTCAAGTTTTGCCGGGTCAGGGCTGTTATCGCTTTCAACTTCGTCAAATGCTATTTTAAATTCGGCAAAGAATTGATCCAGTTGATTGCGAGCTTTCGTAAGCTCGAACACAAGTTCCGGAGCCTGTTTTCTTGCATGAGGCGAAGCGGCATATTCCGTTAGTTGTTTAGCAAATACACTTTCGTTACTCTGTGGAATTGCAGCTTCTTTTGCTTTCGTCAATTCTCTTATTGAATCCGGTGTCGGCATGTCGAGCTTTTTAGCTCTCAGTTCTGTAGTTTCGCCAACGATTTTTTGACAGCTGTCTTTGATGTCTCTGGCAGAATCTTCTCTGGGCTTGCCGCCACCAAGCAGGTTCTTGAGGTTGTCGATTAATGAAGCCGGGTTGTCTTTTGCTTTATCAGCGGCCGCTGGTGCCGGCGGCGCCGGTGGTGCAGGTGGCGAAGCTGCCGAAGCTGCCGGCTGGGGCGCCGACTGCGGTCTTGGTGACCGAGACCGTGAAGGCGATTGCGGAGGACTTGCTTCTTGTTTGCAAAACATCTGCCCGCTTGTTTCTTGAGAGGGTGCCGACCAGCTGTCTGCAGCTCCGCCCCAGCCCATATCCGCTGGTTGCGAATTTGATGCCGCGCTTCGATGATGTGCAAAGCCGCCATATCCTGCTGAGAGCCTTTTGAAAGCACCTCCAGAAACAGTTTCACAGTCCATGTCCCAGAGTGCCGGCATTTCTGTTGCCTGTACTACTTTTCTAAGCTCGCCTGTTTTATTTACTATCTCCGCCTCGTCAACAACCACAAAGGCAGTGAATTTTGTAAGAAGCGAGTGCTTTACTGATAGTTCGATAATTTGTTTTTTCAGGCTCTGCTGTGATTGAGGCTGAATTCTGTAGCTGTCTTCAAGATCCGCTATATGTGCCTTTGCCCAGAGCTGGGCTATGCAGGGCATGTTTACTTTTTGAGCTCTGACTTTTTCTTCAAAGGCTTTGCCGTTTGTTTTCTGCCCCGTAATTTTGAGCTTGCCGCCATCCCTGTTTTGAAGCTTGAAAAAGCAGGTGGATGCGCGTCCGGCAAATACGTCCGGGATGCGAGCCGGAGAAAGGGAGGCCCGGTCGATGGCAAGATCCTGGTTCTCCACTTGTAGGTCCGATACAAGCGGAGCACCTATTTCCCGGCCAATCGAGGCCAGGGCCTCCTCAAGTTGAACCCCGGGTTCAACAAATGTAGCAGTACCGCCTCCCAGATTCGCCAGGCGCTTTAATAAGCCGGCGTTTACCGCGGTGTCAATGCCCACTACAAAGAGTCGAGCATCGCCGATCTGGGTCTGGATGGTCTGCAAAATCTGTGATTCATTACCGACGTCGCCGTCGGTGAGTACTACTATGGCAGGAAGTCTGCCGTCTCTTTCTTTGCGCTTAGAAAGCGCAGCAAATGCACTTAAAAGTGCGTGGTTCATGTGGGTGCCGCCGCGGGCCGTGACATTGCGCAGGTATTTTTCGCCTTTTTCAAGCCCGGCAGTATCGGCATCTACGAAATAGCCGCCGTTTTCACCGGCCATAAAATCGACAACATTGTCGAATACTGCAATTGCGTAACGATCATTTGGTCCAAGCGTGTTCAAAAGAATACTGCAGGCTCTGGCCGCTGAGGTCATTTTTACTCCCTGCATCGAGCCCGAGCGGTCAACTACAAATACAACATCTCTTGAGGCTCCTAGATAGCCGGCACGTTTAGGCGGCATGATTGAAAGCATTCCGTAGATTTCACCATCAGCCGGATCTTGATAGGTAATCAAAGATGATTTCACAGAGTCACCGGCACTTTGCCAGCGCAGTACAAAGTCCCGGTTCAGGCGCTCGTCGGCGCGTGCCAGTGACACTGTGATAACCCCCTGCAAGAGCGATGTTTTGGTGGCATGCTGGGAACAATAAAAATCACTCAGCTCCACCTCACCCTGTTGCAGGATTTCAACTTTAAGACTCAATGCCGTTTGTGGATCAACTCCCCTGGCCAGGCGAGGAGGCGAAATTCTTGAAGCGTCAGGAACCAGGTCGGTATCAGGTTCTATG
>CAZTQO010000081.1:0-26240 GCA_964615655.1 uncultured Candidatus Obscuribacterales bacterium
GCGGCTAGAAAATAATTTCTCCTTTAGCACAACCTGTCTTTACCGAATGCTTACAGGTGCAAGCCGCTATACTATGCAAATTAGTACGATTTTCAGGATTCTCCTGCTTGTCGAGAAGAGCAGGTCAGACTATGATCAAATAGTGCTTAGCAAAATGACTGGAATGCACATGAGCAAAATACTCAAAGCAATTATTGAGTTCATAAAGAAAAAGCTTGCTGAAATTCTCAAGCGCTGGGCACTGCGGGCTGTGGCAATTCTATTTGTGTTTTTCGTTGTGGGCTGTTTATTGATCTGGCTGATGTTGGGCGGCGACTAGGCTAGCGCTAGAGCCCTCCAAGCTCCTTGTAACGCCTGTCTGCTGTCTTTTCAAACTCAGATAGATCATCCCTGTTACCCGCAAGATCTCGCTCTATTTCAAATAAAAGCCGTGCTTCATTAGTATTGCCTTCTTTTTCTTCTTGCAAGGCGGCCACTTCAATTGCTTGAATCAGGGTTCTGAAAAGCTCTGCATCGTTAATTGCAGCAAGCAAAAACCAGATTTCATAAAAATCCCTGGCAGATTTCTCGTCAGCGGGCAGCGTTTTATGTGATTCGAAAGCTGCGTTTAGAGCCGACCTTAGATATTGCTTTCTATGAGACCGCGGGCTATTGACCAAACATGCAAGATAGCTTTCAAGCGCCCGGCGATATTGTTTTGAATTAAAAGCTGCATCCGCAAGTTTCTTTCTACAAAGGATCACCCTGTTTGCATCATGCATCAAGAGATAGCTTCTTAGAGCTTCCGAAAAGCATTCTGTTCCGTAATCATCCTCTCTTAGATTGAACTGGCATTGACCGAGCTTCTCCCAGCTCTGAGCCACAAGCAGATTCTTTGCAGTTTTTTTCGATTCGAGTTCGCCGCTTGCCTGCAAAATCTGGGCAAGGTATTTCTTGGCCTCCTCATACTTCCGATTCAGCATTAGCTTCTGAGCCTCTCGCATCAAAACTTGCGGAGCAGGACCGCCACTGCTTTCTTCAAGAATATCATTAGTTTTCCGCCACTTTTCACTGGCCTTGTCCATGTCTTTCTTAATCAAATTCTGCACCTGCCAATCCAATTTTTCAAACTCATGCCTGCCGGTTTCTAAAGAGACAGCTGTGAAAACCGAGAAAACAACGACTGCGGCAAAAACGAAAAACTTTTTCTCTTTCTTGCTTGAAAGAAACTTAGTGTATCTACCCTGTAGAGCTCCTGCAAAGCCAACAGGCACAACTGCTTGCTTTGCAGCTTTGGAGTCATTTTGTTTTTTTGCATCGCAGCGAATCTGCTGACTGTGATTTTCCTGAAGTTCAATGATTGCACCCAGAAGCGGCAGACCGGAAAGATTGTCCGGTTTAAACTCGAGATTGCTTATTTCAGAGGGCTTCATACCAAGGAAGTGCCTGACTATTCGAGCCAGTTCTCTCACACGTTGGCTTTGATGCAACTCGAGAATATGAAATACTCTTGAATGTTCAGGCGAAATCAGATCCTGCCTGCGAAACAGCAGACACTCGTCGCCTGCATTCAATTTAGACCAGAGCGTCTGATCTTCAGCAAGTACTTCAATTGATGACCAGATAAGCCAGGCTGAAAAGTTATCGATACCGCTATCAAAGTCTGATGAGCTGCGCTGCGGATGCTGATAATTCCTGTGTCCAAGTTCATTACCATGCAAGCCTTTCAGAGCATTCACGAAAACGCCGTCATAATCAACTAGCTTGATAGACCCGTCAGCTTCAACCATGATATTACCGTGTTGAAGGTCACCATGTGCAATACCATTTTTCTGCAGCTCACTAATAAGATTTTTAAAATCAGCAGCAAGCTTTCTCAGCACCGGCGGCTCAAAAAGATGTTCTTCAACATACTGCAAGAGACCACGGCCACGTACCCAGTCCATCTTCATGATCGGGTAAGACAAGCCGCCTACTTTGATACCCTTTTCAATGAAAGAAAAGGGCACCAGAAACGGCAGATTGAGCCCGGCCAGCTCGCTTGAAATTGCCTGATATCGCTCCTTCCGACCTGCAAGCGGAGACAAAAAACAACGCACGGCGTAGTCCCTGTCCTTAGAGAATAGCCTGTATACTGAAGCAAAATTTCCTGAAGCCGGTTTGGGAAGGCCGATTAAATTGAGCTCGGGTTCTGCACTGCCAAGTTCCTGATCGCTAAATGCAAACTGCGGGTTCTGTATTGACTCGTTGTAGTCTTGCGGGGAAGGCCATACCAAATTCCCGCTTTCGGCTCTTACGATTTTTTCTTCGAACTCAAGCATAGATAAACCTGGTCTCAAGTCAGTTATGCCCTGATTTGCTCAGGTCGGATCTTGTTTAAACTCGACAATTTTGCTTCCTCAAAAATGGGGGAACCCCAAACAAAATGCAAGCGTAAACCTACCATACCTACTAGTACAAGGGCAAGCAAGAAAAGGGAGCCGGGAAGAAGCTATCAAGCTCCTGTCCCGGCCCCAACGCCATCAGCAGATCAGAATTGGAGCTGATTGATCAAAAGACCGGCAACCGTCATGATAAGCGAGGCAAAACAGGCAGAGCCGAAACTCCTGACCTGAAGCACGCCGGGCATAAGCCAGCCGGCAAGACAGAACGCCGAGCCATTGATCAAAAGTCCGACCATTCCGAAAAGGAGTAGATTTGCAAGCAGCGCCGTTCCGAGCGTGCTGAGTCCGACAAGAACCCAGAGCCCAGTGTTGAGGAAGCCCACCACCAGAAGCGTGAGCAGGGCACGGAAAAACCCGCCGTTGCGAACCGCGACGCCCTCACCCGTGGCAGGCGGGACTACCACAAGCAACACCAGAATCGTCAGAACCAGACGAAGCAAGATTGTTGTTAACATATTTTCTCCTTTGCTTTGACAAGCAAATGCTTGTGTTTTGAAAGGCGCCACCATCCATGATGGCGCCGTAAAACTAGGTCTTGAGTCCAGTAGTCGGAGCAGCTGTCTTAGCCGGAAGCTCGACAGCTTCAGCAAGAGCAGCCGATTTCACGCCAGAGCTCTCAGGAGCGACGTTTTCAAGATCATCATCCTCGCACCTGTTGGTCGAACAGCCGCCGAATTTGCCGAGTACTTTCAGCACCGTGGCATCATCTTGGGCAAGACCATAGAATCTCTGGTAAATCTCAGAGACCACAGCCAGCTTTTCCTTCTGAGTAAGCGCGTTTTCGGCAAAGTTGAAATAGAGCAAATCGAGCTCGTATTCGCCATTGCCGTTGCGATCTGGAATCAGATACTGCATGCCGCGGCAAAGCCTTCTGGCTCCCAGACGGCGGTAGAAACTCAAGCGGCGCTGCCTGGTGGTCTTCTCCTCATCGCTTATTCTAATAAGCTGCGGATTGGTCGACTCGATTTCAAAGAAGAGCCCCTTGTGCTGCGGGTAGTCTTTCTTGATCGTGTCGATTAGCGCACGCATATGTTTGCTACCATAGCCCCCGGAACGCTGTTTCGGGTCGGTAGCAATGTAGGCAAGAAACGAAAAATCGGGTGCAAGCGAAACCAGCGAAAAGCAAAGCAACTCACCCTGTTTGCCGACTGTCCTGTGATAGAGCATTCGGCCCGCATCGATGAGTCCTTGCAATTTCGCCTCCGGTTCCTGCTCCACCACTGGGAATGCAGCAAAGTAGAGGTCCCGCCAGGCTTGATCCAGTTTGCTGGCAGGCTCACAAAGCTGCACATTAGTTGGGGCAGTCACGTGAATCTCCTTGTTCTCATGCGAGAACTTGAAAAACAAATCCTGCTCTCAATTCCGTTTATCGCACCAGATCCGTATCTCAGAGGCGAAGCTCCGGGAAAACGATCTGCCCACTGGCAGATTTATGAGTTATTTCTGGCGTGCGGGAATTGGGAAACTTTTGCTTTTGTTGGGCGGCAAGACTTGTTTGAAAAATGCAACATAAACTACTCAAGTGCTGCTTCAAAGTAAATGGCAGGCTACTTAATCGCTTGTAAGACTGGCGATTCATGAGCTAAGCGGCTGCTATGCACATAGCGCAGCTTTCAAAAGCAGCAGGAAATAGCCTGCATCTGGAACGGCCCATCCACCTGACATCCAGGCTGCATTCTGGCGAAAGCAAAGAAAATTTCCACAATTGGCCAGCCGCTGCTTCGCGGACAAAAAGCCAGAAGCTGATTAGCTTTTGTGCTTTCTAATAAAGCGCACTAGGCGCGCTAGACATTGACAATAATTAGAGACTTTCTTCTTTCTTGCCCTTGAAGCAGCCGCCGGCCCCTGTATAGGGTCTTACTGTGTATATATGTGTGCAGCATCCTCAGAGACCCGAGCCCTTCCCCAGTACGGCGAATTTACTAGCTCACTGTTCGATCAACTCAAGCGGCCAGACCGCCGGTGATGGACTGCTGGAGGAGGCCCTGCTGATTCTTTGTTTTCGATTGAAAGGCTCATGCTGCACACACAAGTTACTTCTCTCTGGTCTCAGAAACTCAGAGAGCCTTGCCATTAACCTTTAACACAGTGAGTTAGCTATGTGGCGCAATTTCACCTTGATTCTCGGCCTCGCCTGCATTATTGCAGCAGGCCAGACAGTGTTCGCTCAGGAGAGCGAACCACCGATGATTGACTGCCGGATTATTTCATCGGCAGAGTCAGTCAGTCCCGGAGAAACGCTCAAACTTGGCGTTTTGTTCAAAATTCCGCAAGGAATGCACATTTACTTCCGCGAGCCAGGCGACAGCGGACGTGCGACCAGCGTCGAGTTCGAGCTTAGAGACAGCGCTTCGGTTTCGGAGCTTGCCTGGCCGCGGCCGGAGCGAATCGTTAACGAAGGGCTTGTCAGCTACGGCTATCACAAAGAGCTTGTACTGGCTGCAAGCGCCAAATTCGATCAAAAGCTTGAGAACAAGAGCATTCAGATTCGCGCAAAAGTGAGCTGGCTTCTCTGCGGCAACGGCTCTTGCATACCAGGCGAAACCGAACTCAGCCTTGATTTGCCTGTGAGCAGCTTTGCTGGGAAACCCTCCGCCGAAGCTGCTTTGCTGGCGTTTAAGAACTTTACCGGATCGCTTGCCGAACTCGACAAGAGCAGGCCTGCCGAGCAAGATCACCCTGCGACAAAGGAAGCTGCTGCAAATACCGGCTTGAGCCTGCCTTACGCTCTGACGCTGGCATTTCTTGCCGGGCTCCTGCTCAATCTGATGCCCTGCGTGCTGCCCGTGATCGCACTTAAAGTGCTGAGTTTCACAAAGCAAGCCGGACAGAAGCGCTCACAGAGCCTTCGTCTCGGGCTTGCTTACACTGCAGGCACCTTGCTTACTTTTGCTGCGCTTGCAAGTGCAATCGTATGCGCAAGAGCACTGGGCACACAGCTTGGCTGGGGCTTCCAGTTCCAGTCACTCAGCTATCTTGTGGGCATGGCAAGCATCATCTGCCTGATGACGCTCAGCCTTTTCGGCATGTTCTATGTGCAGATTCAGACCGGCGTCCAGAGCCTGGAAAACGCAGCGGCTAAAAGCGACGGCATGGCTTCGGCGTTTGCCCGCGGCATTTCGGCAACCCTGCTTTCAACTCCCTGCAGCGCCCCGCTCCTGGGAACCGCGCTGGGTTTTGCCATGAGCCAGCCAGGTCCGTGGGTATTTGCAGTTCTGCTTGCCGTGGGCATGGGACTCTCATTCCCCTATCTGCTGCTCTCCTACTTCCCCGGCTGGCTCAAGTTCCTGCCAAAGCCCGGGGTCTGGATGGAGCGCTTCAAAGAGGCAATGGGTTTTCTCATGCTTGGAACCCTTGTCTGGATGCTTTCAGTCATTGGCAAAGTCGGCGGCACAGCAGCTTTAACAGGCACGCTCAGCTTCCTTTTTTGCCTTGTGATATCGACCTGGATCTATACCCGCTTTGCTGCCGGCCGGACATCCTGGCTCCGCCGGGTCATTGTTGCCGGGCTTGCTCTTTTGCTTGCAGGCAGTGCTTTCTATACACAAGTCTGGACCCTGCCTGAAAACAGCGTTCAGAACGAGCAAAGCCTGCAACTAAACGGGATCACAGTCGAGAAATATTCACAGGAGGCAGTTCAGAAATATCTTGGCGAAAACAGGATTGTTTTCCTGGATGTTACCGCTGAGTGGTGTCTCAGTTGCAAACTCAACGAGAAAGTCTTGAGCATGTCCTCGGTTCAAGAGCTTATGCGCAAGCACAATGTCGTTGTGTTGCAGGCGGACTGGACAAGAGGGCAGGAGGAGGTCGGAACACTCATAAGGTCATTCGGGCGGCCAGGTGTTCCAATGTACGTCATCTACAGCCCCGGCAAAGAGCCGGTGCTGCTGCCCGAACTCATCACCCCGGGCATTGTAACGGATGCCATTGACAGAGCAGCTCGTTAAGCTGCTTGCTGCTCAATCAAAGACCAAGAATCCCAGGTATTGAAAGATGCCGCACGCACCATATCCGGTGCAAGAAAGTAATAAGAAAAATGTTCGAAACCACCATCACCCTCACGAAAGCCCTGCTTGTCGGCCTGGCAATCATCGTGCTTCTCAGCCTTGCCGGCAACATTGTTTTCAAAAGCAATTCGCCAGTACACCAGTCGCTGCAGGTCAAGCAGGTCAGCGCCAAAAGCTTCAAGCAGGAAGTCGAAGAATCCGAGATTCCAGTGATCGTCGATTTCTACGCGACCTGGTGCGGCCCCTGCAAGATGCTGGCACCGAATCTCGAGGAGATCGCAAGCGAATATGCAGGCAAGGTCAAGATCGTCAAAGTTGACGTTGACCAGAACCGCGAACTGAGCACCCGCTTTTCCGTCCGGCGGATGCCGACGATCATCACTTTCAAGAACGGCAAGAAGCAAGAAGTCATGCTCGGCTACAAGAGCATCGAAGAGCTCAAAGCCATCTGCGAGAAGCTGCTTAAATAAGCGCACTTTCAAAAAACCATTTTCCCGCCTTTTGCCGGCAAGGAGAAACCCCATGTCCACGCTTTCCATTTACCTGCTGGTCGGTCTGCTCTTTTCGGTGCTGCTGCAAATTACAGCCAAACCGGTTGCCGAATGGCTCGGACCGCGAAAATCCGGTGACAGCCCGACCAATTATTTCCGGGTAATCGCCTCGATGATCTGGTTCGTGTTTGTGCCGGTAGTCGCAGTCGTGCTTGAGATCGTCTTTTTCGTTTCTTTGATTCTCAGCCTGCGCTGAGTTGAAGCCCGTTCCCGGAGGAGCGTCAGTAGTGACTACTGACGCTCCTCTTTTTTTGCAATTTCTAGTAGCCGCTCGTTATATTAGAGCTTATAGTATCTCAAAGCTAAAACGCAAAGCTTGCAATCAAGCACCATTTTTAGTGGCACTTTCTTGCAAGCTCTGCAAAGGTATCGGGGTGGGCTGCATGTTTTCACACACAACCCACCCCTTGCCTTTCGCCTGCTTACTCGCCGGCGATCATCATCTTGCCGATCTTGAGCGTGGGAGCATTGACCCGGCCGCGGAAGACCAGATCGCTGCCGATCGCCTCGATGCCGTTGAACATCTCGACGACGTTGCCAGCAATCGTGATGCCCTGAACCGGAAAGGCAATCTTGCCGTTCTCGATCCAGAGACCGGAGGCGCCGACCGAGTAATCACCGGTGGTGGCATTGAAGCCGGGACCGGAAACACTGGTCAGATAGAGACCGTTCGCCACCGAGGCGATGATCTCCTCCGGAGTCTCTTTGCCGGCTTCGAGATAGAGGTTCGAGAAGCTGCCGCCATTGGGGTCCTCGTTGAGCTTGCGCGCAGCGTAGACACCCAGCAGGTAGCACTCGAGCTTGCCTTCGCCGACAATCACCCGCCTTGCAGAAGCCAGCCCCTCGCCGTCGAACGGACGGGAAGCCAGACCGCCGGCAATCAGCGGGTCATCGATGATATTGACCGCAGACGCAGCCACAGACTTGCCACGCTTGCCGACCAGGAAGGACGACTTGCGGTAGATCTGCGGACCGGAAGCAGCGCCGACAAACTGCACGACAAGCCGTGCAGCCATGTCCGGATCGAAGACCACCGGGCAAGACTGAGACTTGACCCGGCGCGCACCGAGCTGGCGAAGTGCGTGCTCGGCAGCAATCCGACCGACCTCTTCCGGGCTTTGCAAACCGGCAAGACTGCGGCTCTGCGAATACCAGCCACCGACCTGCATGGAGCCGTCGGTATCAGCGGCAATCACATTGGCGCCAATCGAACAGTTGCTGCCCTCATAGGCACCGGAAAAGCCACGCGAGTTGGCCATGACCAGAACCCGCTGCGACTCCGAAAAACCGGCGCCTTCCGAGTTGCTCACCCGCTTGTCAGAGCCCAGGGCCGCCTTCTCAGCAGCCATCGCCATCTCGATCTTGTCCTTAACGGCAAGCTTCGAGGCAGCAGCATCGAGAAGGTCGAGCTCGGGCAATTTGCCTCGGGCGAAGAACTTGCTTTCGGCAAGACCCGCGTACGGATCTTCCTCGGCAAGCTTTGCAGTAGCAATCGTGTCGCGAACCAGCCTGGTCAGAGACCGGCGCTTGAGGTCCGCGGTAGACATGGATGCATGACGGGTGCCGACATAGGCGGTGAACTCGAGACCCTGGGTTTGTGCACCCTGGAGCTCTTCGACCTCGCCGAGCCGAACACCGATATCAACCGACTGGCCCGCAGCGATTGTGACCTCACAATCGCTTGCGCCCAGGCGCTTCGCTTCGGCGACCACGAAATCCGCCGTCGCTTGAAGTTGCTCTTTTTTCATAGCATTGTCTCCTCAGACTTAGTTGGCGGAACCGCCGACAGTGACCTTGTCCAGGCGGATCGTCGGCATGCCGACACCCACCGGAACACCCTGACCGTTCTTGCCGCAGGTGCCGATGCCCAGATCAAGCGCCATGTCGTTGCCGACCATGGACACGTTGTGCAGGGCCTTGGGACCGTTGCCGATAAGCGTGGCGCCCTTGACCAGGCGAGTCAGCTCACCGTTCTCGATCAGCCAGGCGGCCGTGGCGCTGAAAGTGAAGTCGCCGTTGGTGATGTTGACCTGACCACCGCCGAAAGTCTCGGCATAGATGCCGTACTTGACCGAGCGGATGATCTCCTCGGGCGTCGACTGACCACCAGCCATGTAGGTGTTGGTCATACGCGGCATGGGCACATGCCGGTAGCTCTGCCGGCGACCGTTGCCAGTGAGAGCCGTGCGCATGAGCCCGGCGTTCTGGCGGTCCTGCATGTAGCCCTTGAGCACGCCCTTCTCAATAAGCACTGTGGTGCCGGTAGGCGTACCCTCGTCGTCGAAATTGAGCGAACCACGCCGGTTGGCCATGGTGCCGTCGTCGACGACCGTGACAAGCGGAGAAGCAACGCGCTCACCCATGAGCTTCGAGAAAGCGGAGGTTTCCTTGCGGTTGAAGTCGCTTTCCAGACCGTGACCGACTGCCTCGTGAATCAGGACGCCCGGCCAACCATGACCGAGAACCACAGTCATCTCGCCAGCCGGGGCAGCAACCGCAGACAGCATGTCCACAGCTTGCTTGGCGGCAGTGCGCGCATGGTCCTTCCACATGGTCTCATCGGCCAGACCCGAGAATTCGTAGCGGCCGCCACCACCGGATTTGCCGGTTTCGACGCGGTCACCGTCACGGGCGATGCAGCCGACGCTCAGATGCACGAGCGGGCGACGGTCAGCAAGCAGACCACCGAGGCTGTTGGCGATGATGATCGTGTAGTCCTCGGCAGAGACGCTGACCATGACGTTCTCGATACGCGGGTCGTAAGCACGAGCCTCGGCATCGATTTTCTTGAGAAGCGCCAGGCGCTCGCCAAGCCCAATCGTGGTCGGCGAAATGCCGATCTCGTAGAGCTTGGTGGACGGAGCGTTGGCAGCGACCGGCTCGGTGACGATACCCTTGGAGTAATCGGCAATCGAGCGAGCGATTCGGGCAGCACGACGCAGATTGGTGACATTAACGTTATCGGTGAAGCTGTAGCCCACCTTGTCGCCAATCACCACACGCACGCCCGCGCCGTTGACCACCTCACGGGTGGTGTTCTTGAGCTGGCCCTGGTCGAAACCCAGAGACTCCTCGCTGCCTGCCTGGAAGTAGATATCGCAGTAGGCTCCCTGCCCACCGCCCTTCAGAGCAGAAGCAATCACGCTGTCGACTTGATCGGTCGTGAGACCGAAAAGCCGATGCAGCTCTTTTGCAACATTCGGATTTCTCATTGAAGTTTTCTCCTTGCAAGAGAGATTTCAGGTTTACGCAGCCCGTAGCTAAAGCACAGGTTGCATGAAGAACAGAGGAGTCGAAGCATGCAAATGCATCTAAACACAGCATACCCCGACGGCTCTTAGCCTTGAACTTCCAACTCCGAAAAGAGCACTTTTATTTGGACTTAAGGCTAATCTCCTCGGAATCGGAAAGTGGGAACTAAACATCTCAGCCTTGCAAGGCCGGCACGCAGTTTTCAAGAATAACTGTTTTAAGCTTCAATGCTACATGAAACTTAAGGCTCTCGAAGCCCTCTGAACACCTGTGTCCTGGCAGCCACATCCAGCTGGTTGAGCTGCCTGTAATCTGGCGCCCTGGCGTGCTCACGATTAGCGCCGCGCTGCTAGCCCCTGGGACCAGATTCTTAAAGCCTGAAACAACCCTCTGGATCAGACTTTTCATGACAGCAAGCAGCAGCTGGTATTAAGCGCAGTTCAGAAAATCAACGGTGATTGCCACCACCTGAAATACCAGTAGCGCCACCAATACCTTCGCTGACAAGACGGCCAAGATCAGAGAAACGCCACTACATATAATGGCTAGTTTTTAAAGCAGCTCCAGTATTTCGAAAAATGCTGTTTGATTTCTTTAATTCGATCATCTACCAGGCTCTGGTTGCGATCTCTGGTGCTGGCGCTCACTTCGGCACCGTAGATGCCATTGAATGCTTTTATATTTTCACGCTCAGTCGAGCCGGGTGAATTGAGCACCTTCACAGTTGCTACCACGGAATCAGCAAGGCTGCGCGTGTTATAGCCACCTTCCAGGAACCCCACAATCGGAACATTCAGTGCCTCCGCCAGTTCAGAAAGCCGGTTTGCCAGCATAAAATATCCCCGCGTAGATATTTGCTGCTGGCCCAGAGGGTCGGCTTCATGGGCATCATAACCAGCCGAAAGAAAAAGCAGTTCCGGCTTGTATTCCAAAGAGAGCGGTTTAACAATTGCATCCCAGGCACTCAAATAACCCCTGTCACCGGTACCTGCCGGCAGCGGTATGTTGACATTGAAGCCTTTGCCTTCGCCGCTGCCGTCTTCTGTGTACCAGCCGATATCCGGTGGCCAGAAAGGAAACTGATGAAAGGAAAGAAATAAAACAGCTGGATCATCGTAGAAAATTTCCTGGGTGCCGTTGCCATGATGCACGTCCCAGTCGATGATCATCACCCTCTTCAGTCCATACTTTTTCTGGGCCTGCCTGGCTGCAATCGCCACATTATTGAAAAGACAGAAACCCATCTGGCTGTCCGGAAGCGCATGATGACCGGGTGGTCTTACTATCACAAAAGATCTGGCGAAACCGCCTTTAATTACGCCGCGAACAGCCTCAAGCCCCGCACCGGCAGCCAGTTTTGCTGTTTGATAGGAGTCCGAGCTCATATAAGTATCCGAATCAAGCTGCAAAATATTTCCTCGCCGGCGCGCCTCTTCGCCTTTTTCTTCGAGACTCTCCACATAATCGGGTTTATGCACGCTTATAAGATCTTCTATTTCAGCCATGCCGGGTTCAAGCCGGCTTAAAGCCTGCAGCAATTCTGAGCGATGAAGCGCCTCATTGATTGCAGCAAGCCTCCTTGGAGACTCGGGGTGTGACTCGGGAGTTAAATGACGCTGAAACTCTTCTTTATGAACCAAAGCCAGTTTTGACATGATTTCAAGTTCTTTTTCTGAATTGAGTAGTTTACCGGCTCAAGATCTTTACATATGCTTCCGCACAAGGTCAAGGTTATGGAAGCCTGGAAAGCATCCTGCTATGCTCTTTAGCTCCGGGAAGCCTCAGAACCCCAGACAATAACAACAAAAGGATTGATAATGCTGGAAGAAATATTTGGCACCAAGAAGCCTGTGATTGGGGTGGTTCATCTCTTACCCATGCCCGGTTCGGCGCGCTATGACGGGCAGCTTGACATAGCGCTTGCAAGAGCGGAGCAGGAAGCAGCGGCACTTGCAAGTGGTGGCGTTGACGGAATCATAATCGAGAATTTTTTTGATGTACCGTTTGTCAAATCAAGGGTGGATACGGTTACAGCCTGTGCGATGACGCTTGCAGCCCAGCGCGTGAAAGCAATTTCCGCACTGCCGCTTGGAATAAATGTGCTGAGAAATGATGCACGCACTGCCCTTGCCATAGCTTCTGTAGTGGATGCCCAGTTCATTCGTGTAAATGTTCTCAGTGGTGCTATGCTCTGCGACCAGGGAATCATTGAAGGAGAAGCCAATGAGCTTCTACTTTACCGCCGACATTTGGCAATGGAGAAAAAGGTTGCAATTTTTGCAGACATTATGGTCAAACACGCAGTGCCGCTTGGACAGTGGTCTGACATTCGCATGCAAGCACTGGACACAGTAAAGCGATCACTTGCAGATGCTCTGGTCATCACAGGCCGGGCCACAGGGGATGCTCCGGAAATTTCAGATCTGGAAAATGTCCGGGAAGCCCTTCCTGATCTGCCTATCTTTGTTGGTAGCGGCAGTAACAAGGACAACGTTTCAGACCTGCTGGAGCTGGCAGACGGGATTATTGTTGCCAGCTCACTCAAAAGGCAGGGCAAGTTGGAAAATCCGATTGATTTGAGCAAAATCAGAACACTTGTTGAAGCAGTAAAAAAAGTCGAAAGATAATTCCCGGCTCAAAACTCATAGCTTGGCGGTCTTGCCTGCTTTTTGGATTCGTCTTCGGAGCCGCCCGTCTTTACTGTATTTGCAACCTGTTCCAGCACCGCAGACAAACCCGGACCAAAAGAATCCGACTCCGACCCTGATTCTGCTTCAAGCTCCGGCTCCGGCTCTTCCTCTACAAGTTCGCGCTCCGCCACTCTGATTTGTTCAGCCAGCTCTTCTTCATCAGAATCGGATTCAGAATCAGGCAAGAGCACCGGAGCAGGCTCGGGCTCAGATCCCGATGCTGAAGGCAAGCTCTCTTGCTCAGGACTCTGCGCCAGTTCATCAGTTTGTGCTTCTGTTGAGTCCTGGCCGGTCTCAGATTCATTTTCAAGACACTGTATTACCCGCATCAAATCGACATCTGCCTGATAAAGCCAGCATTTGATCCGGTCGGCCCAGATTACCAGATCAACTATCGACTGAGAAATATCCGGATTGTCCTGTTTGAGCCTGGACACAACCCAATCGGGCAGCTCAAGACCCGAACTAACTGCAGGAGCCTCAACCACCAACACTTTCCCGTTTGCAATGTATTGCTGCAAACGAATCACATAATCGCTGCGCAAAAGACCCAGCGATGCAACAATTTCGCCCAAAGGAAGCCGCCCGTTCATTGCTGCGAGAAACTCGTCATTGTCTGCCTTTACAGTTGACTTGAACACTGTGCGAGTACTGATGCGAAGCTGTTCCAAATAGTGCTGTGCTTCCTGAAAGGCAAGCCCTTCTTTCAACAATCGTTCAAGCGGCTCGTCTAAAGAAAGTGATCTTTCATTTTCAGATACAGGACACTCAATATATGAAAATGTGCCGCTGCGCCAGCAAAAGAGCTCGAGCAGCGCTTCGCGTCCATTGCCATGATCAGCCTCAAGATGCACCGGCTGTCCGTTGACAAAATAAATCGAAGCTGTATTTACCCCCTGAGTCAAACAAACTTTGCCGGTCAACTCGCCGTTTCTCACAAGCCTGATAAGACTTGCAAGATTCATTTTTGCCAGTTCGCCAGCCAGCTGCATAAAGGTCTCCTTGCCTAATGCCTAAAATACCCAATCTGAGCAAATCTTCATTGCTCAGCAAGCAATGGAAGATTCTATTGTAAATTCAGATTGCAAAAAGAACCAGTTCTTAAAATACTTAGCGCTAGCGCATAAAGGCTTGGTTCTGGGGAGATCCTCAGTTCAAGCTGTTTAGATCGAAAAGTTCAAGCAAAGATCTTGCTGCCAGCTCTTGATCCTGAGGCCAGAAATGACTTAAAGCCAGAGTAATCGAGTCGCAACACGTCTATCAAGCAGGAAACAAGCCAGCCAAACCAGAAATTTGCAATACCAACACTTTTTCAACTGATTGTAAAAGCAGTTGCTTCCAGCTTGCCGGCAAATCAAATCGAATCCGACTCGAGCACTCTCAGCAAACGACTCCCGAAGCAGAGCTCTCTCTGCTTCAGCAATACGCAGTTTGTATGCGCAGCTTAAATGCGCAACTGAAGAGAAAGGAGCAATCATTTATGGAAAAATTCGTGGTTTTTACCGGCATCCGGCGCTTCGATATTGAAGCCCCATCAGCTCAAGAGGCAATATGCCAGCTGAAACGAAAAATCCGTGAACGCGCCGGCATGCGGAAAAACCCTGAGATTGGCATGAGTCTGGTAAACGCTCTTGCCGAAGGCCGCCTTAATTTTCTGGCTCTCAATCTGAAAGGCGAAGCTTGTTTTGGAGAATACCAGGGCAAGCAGCAAGAGCAACCCGAGCCGGCTCTGATTCTTCACTTCCAGGGCATGCTCGGCAACAGCATGGTGCGAAAGGCAAGAGCAGCTCTTCACGAGCAATCGCGTAGCCTATAAAGTTAATGCTCTCATGAGCCAACACTGAGAGTTTGATTAGAAGGGAGCTGCTACTTGCCAGGCAGCTCTCTTCTTTCTATTTCTTTGACACTTACCACTTTCAGCAATCCTGCGATCACTTATAGTAGCCTGCTTGGCTCAGTGGCTCAGCTCCTTCAAATGTTTCTACAGTCTCGCTTTTCCAAGTAAGCGTGCTTCTCGGGATCCGGCTTCCGTTTTGTAGAAGACGCTGCAAATTTCATCGAAGGCGGAAAAAGCTCTTCAGTGACGGTAAATCCTATGCACAGGTCTTCCGGCAAGAATTTCGGACTTACCCCAGTTAGTGACCTGCCTGAAAGTATCGCTACTTACAAAATTCTGAAAATCGCTTTCTTCTGCCCATTCGCTTGTGATCATATAAGAGGAACTCTGCTTAACATCTTTCCAGAGGGTGGAGCTCAGATGTCCTGATGCGTCTTTCAGGGCAGACACGACCGCTTCAAACTTTTCTTCGAATTCCTTTTCCTTACCAGAAATCACATGATAGTTCATGCCGACTGTAATCATAATAAAACACCCAAATTCCTTTCATAAGCGCCGAGAAAAACCCGCATGGTCAGGCAGACACTGTTAGCAAAATCAGCTCAATATCCACAGATTCCTGTGCGGCAATCTTGTCCAGGCTCTCTTTCAACTGCGCTCGTGAAAGATCAGGCGGGGCTTGCACCATTGCTCTTAGCTGGAAAAGCGGTGAGCCGCTTACCGGCGCATGAACTACTAAGGTCTCCACTGTTTGAATGTTGATTCGCAAATCTCTCAACTGGCACGAAACAGTGTGAACAATGCCTTCGTGATCTGCTCCTTTCAGCAGAATCTCGTAGCTTTCATAAGCCCTGTAACGTTGAGGGTCTTTGACTTCAGTTTTTCGGGCGCTTGCAGAAATCCCCTCAGTTTGCAGCTTGGCCAGATCCTTTTCCAGAGACGCAAGATTTGCAGCCGGAAGACTCACAAGCATGATTGCGGCAAACTCTCCACCCAGAATCGCCATGCGGCTTTCTTCCAGATTCGCATTGTTAGCAACAAAAATCTCAGTGAGCCTGGCGACGATGCCGGGGCGATCTTCTCCAACCGAAGTTACCAGAAGCTGGGTACGCATAATTTTCTTGACCTTATAAAAGGGTGGATACAGAATTCTTACCCCTTGGCCAAGCCAAATCAATGCTTTACATTCCAAACAAGAGTTCAGCTCAGATGCTTTAGAAAGCGATCGAGACTGGCTGGGGCAAGAAAGCAGTTACATTCGGGATGGTTTGCAGAGCTTCATTCTTCGCTTCTTGCATAATTTGCAGAAGTTTTTCCTGTTCGCTTTTCCGTCCCTTGAGTTCCATAATCCGTTCCGTTTTCCGGAGCTGCCGAACAAAGTCAATCGGCTCCTGTTTTGCTGATTTCTTGTATACGCTAAATGACTCAAGAGCAAAGTCGAGCGCCTGCCTGTAAAGCCCCTGCTGGGCAGTTAAGTGCGAAAGACGCAGGAAAAGATCCACAGTTTGCATATCGCAGCCGCATTTCGATTTCTTTTTCAGAGCCAGAGCTCTTATGTAAAGCAGCTTAGCTTTATAGAGCTGCTTGAGCCCTTCATGTGCTTCTGCCGAGCATATCAAAAGCTGCAGCATAATTTTTTCCTTTTGTGATTTTGAACTCGGCTCTTCAAAAACAGCCTTGAACATTTTCTGGGCAATACTGTACTCCCTGCGCGCCAGAGCTGCAGTTCCCATTTCAAAGTAAGTAGATATCACATCATCAACGTAAACACGATTTAGTCCACTCATAACCGAAACCCACCGTTAACCTTAGCTGCTCGGAAGTATATTAAGGCTGTCTGAAAAGCTTTTGAAACGAGATCAAAGTCGGATTGGCAAGCAAAAAAGAGGAAAAGCAGGAGAAAAGCCTAGGAATTTCTGAGCATCAGATATCGCTCAACTAGGGCACCAGATGCGATACCAGAAAGCTGCATTTTAAGGAAGCCCCTTGACACCCTTAACTGCCGTTCTTTTCGCTTCGGCTCGCGAGCTGCGCTAATCACAAAGGGTGGGCACCCGCAGACCATGGTCCGGCAGGGATTTTAACTTACAGCCCATAGAAGACGGGGCTTTAGACGCTGGGCAGCTGCGGACCCTGGCTTTTAAAAAGAGGATCTCATTAGATCTTAAAAAACCTGAACTGGAATTCGCTAAAGCCCATCTCCTAGTTTCTTGAGCGTTCCAAGTCCCGCAAGCACCGCAAAGAATTTCATCAAACCCCCAGTGTTTTGACCATTACTCCCGGTCCGGACTCCTGCAGCCTGCAGATGTTCGGATCTGGATGGAAACTGGATTTGCTGTTCTTGCCCTAAACAAACGGTTTCTGCAAAGAACCCTCTTTCTTCTCTGGAGGTCTCTCAAAATGAATAAAAGAATCCATGCGGAGCTACCACTGCTTCCGCAAGCTCCAGCTACAAGTGCAATCTCATACCTGTCACGTATGAACAGGCTCTGGGAGCGCATGGCCGATGATTCTGTTTGCATTCTCGTGAGTAATCCCGAGGCTGTTCGCAGCCGCGACACTCACTTTCCGTTCAGGCAAAACTCGGATATTCTTTACCTGAACGGCTTTCCCGAGCCAAACTCGGTCCTGGTTATCTGCAAGCTCAAGGGCAAACAGAACGTGATCATGTTCGTGCAGCCCAAAAACAAGGAGCGTGAAACCTGGGATGGAGTCAGGTTCGGAGTTCTGGGTGCCCGCAAGCAATACTTCGCCAACACGGCATACGATGTAGCCGATTTCGAGAAGGTGCTTTCAAAGCTCCTGGAAGCGGCTCAAACTGTTTATTACAGCTTCAACCACAACATCGGTTTCGACGAAATCTTCAGCCGGGTTTTCCTCCGCAAGCAGAAAACGCTTGTCGACCCGAAGCCGATTCTTGCTGAATTGAGGCTGGTCAAAAGCGCCGAAGAACTGGCAGTCATGCGTCATGCTGCTCTTATATCAGCCGAGGCACATAAACAGGCGATGCAAGCCTGCAGCCCCGGTATTCGCGAAGAACAGCTACAAGCAGTGCTCGAATTTGTATTCAAAGCAGCGGGTGCTGTGGCTCCCGCCTACGGCAGCATCGTCGCAGCCGGTAACAATGCCTGTGTTCTTCACTATGTGGAGAACAACTGCCAGATCAAGGACGGCGATCTGGTTTTGATCGACGCCGGCTGCGAATTCGGTTCGCGCAACGGCGGCTATGCGGCAGACATCACACGCTGTTTCCCCGCAAACGGCCGCTTCAGCCAGGCCCAGCAAGAAGTCTACGAGCTAGTTCTTAAAGCCCAGCTTGCTGCAATCAGCAAGGCTCGCCCCGGAGTCCGCTTGATTGCGGTTCAGCAGGCAGCCGAACGAGTACTGCGCCGCGGACTCAAGCAGCTCGGAATTCTTTCCGGCAGCAAAGAGCTCAGTCTCAGTGATTTTCTGCCACACGGTACAAGCCACTGGCTCGGCATCGACGTCCATGATGTCGGCAGTTACGACCGCAAAGACAGAATTTCGAAAGGTCGCAAGCAACGAATGCTTGAGCCCGGCATGGTGATTACTGTCGAGCCCGGTCTCTACTTCAACAAGAGCGACAGGCGCATTCCAGCGCGCTTTCGCGGCATCGGTGTCCGAATCGAAGATGACGTAGTTATCACCGCTTCCGGCAACGAAGTCATCACTTCGGCTGTTCCAAAAACGGTTGAGGAAATCGAAGCGCTGATGGCACGTTGAGCGCATCTTCACAGAAGGCGGGCTGGCAACTGTCAGCCCGCCTTCTCTTCTTGCAGATCTTTACCTGAAACACAGGAAACACGCTCGATGACATTGACCAGATCTATGCAGGACTTTCTCCTGCGCCACAAAGGAAAAGCCGACAACCTGCTTTTCCTGCTTTCATGTCTGGCACTGGCCCTTTTTGCAAGCAACGAGATCGTAGCCGTCAAGGCAGACGCTCTCGTTCTCAATGCCTCCCAGTGGGCTACTGTGCAGATTCTCTCTCGTTTCACCATCTGGATCTTCTTTGTGATCCATTTTGCTGCTTACGGCATGCTGAGTGGAAATCCATGGCAATACGCCAGATCCCACCTGGTTGAGCTGCTTGTTTGCATTGCCTGGTTTCCACATCATGATGTGAGCATACTCAGGGATCTGACAAACATTCTTTCAATCGGAACTGTTCAGCTGCTGGGTACTCTTGCAAACGGTCTCTTAGTGGTCCGTCACATTGTGAGAACCATGCGTACACATCCTGTGATCGTTACCAGTTCCGTTTTCTTGCTGGTGATTTTCACTGCTTCCGAAATGCTGATGCAGGTCGAGCCGCAAACTTTTCCGAGCCTTTTCGACGCGCTCTGGTACTCGGTGGTAACCACAACCACAGTAGGCTATGGCGATCTGGTTCCGCAGACTTTTGCCGGACGCTGCATAGGCATGGGTCTGATGCTCTCTGGCATAAGCCTTGCAGCTGCCTGCATCGGTATTGTCTCGCAATCGGTGCAAAATCGAATCGGCCAGGTCCAGAACAAGGAAGCACAGCTGCTGGCTGAGAAGCTTTCTGAAGAGCAGGAAAAAAATAAGCGCTTAATAAATGCACTGGAAAAAGATAACCAGTTGAAAGAACAGCTTTTGCGTTTACTCGAAAAGCAGAGCGAAAAAAGCTGAACTCCGGGGAAAAGAAGGCCAGCGCCTTCTTTTCCCTGCTTTTCAACCCACTTACTATCTCATATAACTGTTACAAACATGACAACCGTGAACACATGTGTTCACGTTAATCTTTCGCTCAAGTCAGAAGCTGCCTGCCATTACAGTCAGCATTCTTTCCGGATGTAAATACTTGCGTATAGCTTCGTCAACTTCCGCCTTTTTCACAGAAAGGATTTTTCTTGTATGCAAATCAAGTCCTTCAAGACCCAGACCGAGTGCTTCGAATCTGGTGATAATTCTTGCTATTGCAACAGACGAACGCAAGCTAACTGTGAATAGTCCGGCCGCACCTGTAGCTTCACGTTTCAATTCATCGGCACTGATTCCGCTTTTGCGATATTTATTGAGCACCTCATGAACAAGAGACAGGGCAAGTTTTGCATTCTGAGGATTAACAGTAAGGCTTATTGTCCATGGAGCGGCACCATATGAACAGTCTCCCAGGCTTGAATAAATTCCGTATGTAAGCCCATTTTCTTCACGTAAGACTTTTCCCAGGCGTCCAATTATGGTGTCGCCTCCAAGAGCAAGATTTGCAAGATTAAGCGCATAAAAATCAGGATCGCTTCTTCTTACTTTCAGCGGGTAACCCATCAAAATGTCCATGCTTGATTTATCGGGAAGCCTGATTTCAAAGCTTTTTGCTTTTTCAGGCATTTCCACAGATTCGAGTTTTATGACCTGCGCTTCAGGACCGTTCCAGGAAGCGAAATTTTCAGTCACAAGTTCAAGCGCTTTCTTGCAGTCAATATCGCCAACTATGGTCATGATTGCAGAGGCGGGGCTGTAATTTGCGTGAAAAAACTGAAGATCGCTTTTATCCATGCTCTGAAGTTGTCTTATCTGCTCGTCAAAATCGATTTGATGAAAAAGATGGCCCTCCGGATAAAGCTCTCTAAAAAAACGATTGCTTGCCTGCGGGCCTGTGTTGTTTTTCTGTTCGAGAATTCTTGCAATCCACTCGTTTTTCAGCCTTGAAAGCTCCTCTTCCTTAAATACAGGCTTTTGCAAAACCAGAGAAAGAGTTTTCAAATATTGCCCCAGATCTTCAACCACAACTGTACTGGCTGTATTTACTGAAAAGCTGTTGGTATGAATATTGAGACCTTCAAGCAGTCCCATTTCCTTTAGAATCTGAGCCAGGCTTTCTTTGTCCAGATCTTCGGAGCCGCGCATCAGCATGTCTGAAACCACATCAGCAAGCCCATGTTTCTCCGGTGGCTCGTAATAATTTCCGCATGGAATATAGAGCGAAACAGCCACGGAGCCTGTGCCAGGGTTTGCCATATGCAAAACGCTCATTCCATTTTCAAGCGTTTCTCTATGAACTTGCGAAGAAAAACTTTTCCTGCTTGAGGCTCTGGCCGGACATAGAATTTTTTCAAGCTCCTGGGCACTTAGCTTCGGAACACGCTTTCCATTTTTCCGGCTTTTCTTTTTTTCAAGAGTTTCACTTTCGCCTTCGTTTATCTCCTCTTCAAAATCTTCTTCAGCTTCCGGCTTTGGAATAAAAATCCCGACAGTGCGGCTGTCTTTTTCAAAGTACTTCTTTGCCACCGAAATGATGTCGTCAGCAAGGACTGCTTCAAACTTGTGGTCGAAAGAACTTAGCCAGCGCCAGCTATCACGAGCCTCAGCTTCCCCAAGCGCGAATGCCAGCTCGAGCTGATCTGCTCTTGCAAGAATGCTGCCTTTGCGGTTTGCGCTTTTAATGGGAGCAAGCTCAGCCTCGCTAACTGCTTCGGTTTTTAATCGCTCGAGCTCGTCAAGTATTACTTTTTCAACGAGGCCAGGATCAGCGTCCGGCGTAAGTGTGGCTGCAACTATCATAAGTGCGGGGTCGCGTAATTCATCATGGCGGCAGGCGGCATCCATAGCAAGCCCGCTGTCGATAAGGGCTTTGTAAAGCCGGCTACTGCGATCATGTGAACCACCAAGCAAATGCGATATTACGTTTAACGCATGATGATCCGGATGCCTCGAAGCCGGTGTACGGTGAGCAACCCATACACGGCAGAGATCGCCCGAGCGGCTGATCTTAAAACGCCTTTCACCTTCTTGAGGTGGCTCAATTGTATAAACATCCGGGATTGCTCTGGGAGACTTTTCAATCTTGCCGTAATATTTCTCGATAAGCTTGAGAACCGCCCCGGTCTCGAAATCTCCAACCACAATCACGGTACAGTTGTTAGGCCAGTAGAAAGTATCATAAAAAGCTTTCAGCCTTTCCATCGGTACTTTTTCGACATCTGAGCGCCAGCCAATCGTCGGATGATGATACGGATGTTCGCGATAAGAAATCGCGTAGATCTCTTTGTCCAGAGCTTCCTCAGGACTGTTCTCACCACGTTCCAGTTCATTTCGCACAACCGACATTTCCGCATCGCGATCACTCTGGCGCAAGCGCAAGTTTCTCATGCGATCCGCTTCGACCTTGATGCAAAATTCCAGATATTCGGATGGAACAGTTTCGAAATAGTTTGTTCTGTCAAACCAGGTAGTGGCATTCGACACTGCTCCGATTCTGTTCAAGAGTTCCGTCGAATCAAGCCCATTTTGGGGGTCGAACTTACGGGTGCCTTTGAACATCATGTGCTCCAGAAAGTGAGTGGCTCCCGTATGACCCACACCTTCATCTCGGCTGCCCACACGAAAAAGCTGCATAAATGTGACCACAGGCGCACTGTGATTGGGCGCCAGCAGTACCTTCAAGCCATTATCCAGCCGGTATTCCGAGACCCCCATTTCTTCCGGCCCAATAAGCCTGGCATTAACTGGTGTTTTGCTCTTTGCTGTGATTTTTCTTGCAGCTTTTGCAGCACTTGCTCTCATTTGCACCTCTGGCGATTCTATCTATCTAGCTGATCTTTGAAAGAGTTCCCGAAACCACAGTCAGGGCCCTGTCCGGGTGAATATATTTTCTGAGTGCTTCGTCAACATCCTTTTTCTTCACAGACATAAAATCCTCGGCAACAGAATCCATGGCTGGAATTCCCAGTCCGATGAATTCAAAGCGCGTGAGCGCCGAAGCAATTCCGTCCGAGCTTCTTAAAGAAACAAGAAAAGAACCGACGGCCCGCCCGGCTTCATCTTCAAGTTCTTCCCTCGTAATTCCTTTTTTTTGATAATTGCTAACTACTTCGTTAACAAGTTTAAGCGCCTGGCTCACATTTGCAGGGTTTACGGATAAACCAATCATCCAGGGCGCCGCACCAAAAGAACTGTCCTCAAAATAGCTATAGATTCCGTAAGTAAGCCCATGCTTTACTCGCAAAATCTTGCCCAGGCGCGCTGAAATAGTGTCTTTTCCAAGCGCTGCATTTGCAAGCTGAGCAGCAAAGAAATCACTATTCCTGCGTGAAAGCCCGCTTACATGCCCGATAAGAATATCCGCATTTGCTTTGTCTTCTAAATTCACCTCAAGACGCTGAGGTTTTTCCGGCAATGCCAGATCACTTACAAAAATCTCTCTTTTTTCAGGGCCGCTCCAGTCGGCAAAGTGCTGCTTTAGAAGAGACAGCGCAAGGTCTGCCTTAATATCGCCGACTACTGTAATCACAGTGCCGTCGGGTCCATAGTGATCCTTATGAAAGGATTTGAGCAGGTCGGTATTAAGCAGATCCAGCTCCGCAATCGAATCTTCATATGATTTATCGTAAAAAGGGTGGCCGGGCGGATAAAGCGCCTGCATCAGTGCTTTGTTGGCCCGTCTTCCTGTGTCGTTCATACTGCGTGTTAAAGCTGCTCTTACTTCTTTGAGAACAAGCTCGAATTCCTGCTCCGGAAAAAGCGGTTTTCTGACAAGGTCGGCCAGAACCGGAACAAATTTAGGGAAATCGTCAATGGTAACAAGAGTTCCAAATCCTACCTTGTATCTGTCTGCTGCAAAGCCAAAGCGAATGCCCATTTCCTCAAGTACTTTTGCAAGCTCTGCCTTTGAATAATGTTCCGACCCTCGTGTGAGCATGCTCGAACTCAAAGTAGGCACCAGCGAGTATTCAAGCTTACCGTAGTAATCACCAGCTCCAATAGCTCCGTGAATCGCTACCGAACCAGTGCCGGGATTTTCCAGAACCAAGAGTGTAAGACCGTTTGCGAGCCTCTCTGTTATAACTCTATCTGCAAAACTAGACTTATTAGAACCAGGCCTTGGAAGCTCGATCCGCTTCTTTTCGGCAGCCCTCTTCTCAGTTTTCTCCTTTTTCCTAGCTTTTTCGTTTTTCTTTGCGAGTTCCGCCATATACTCGCTCATAACGTCATTTCCATTCTTCTGAGCGGGCAAAAAGTGACCGACAGTTCTATTTGTCGGATCAAAATATTTTTTGGCAACCCGCATTATATCCTTTGCAGTAACCGCATCATAATTGTCGTCATATTCAACAAGCCATTTCCAGCTTGCTACAGACTCGGCAGCACAGAGCATGTTTGCAAATGTCTGCGGGTCCGCGCTTCCGAGTGTTGTTCCTTTTCGGTTAGCGCTTTTGGCTCGTGAGAGCTCCTCTGGATTTACTTCTTCTTTTGCAAGCAGTTCGAGCTCGGCATAAATTGCTGCTTCAAGTTCTTCGAAATTTTTCCCGGGAGCCAGTGTTGCACCCAGAGTAAAAAGGAAAGGATCCCTGAACTCTCCGTTGTTTGCATAACACGAAGTTGCAAGCCCTTTTTCAAGCAAAGATCTGTGCAAGCGGCTTGAACGCTTGCCAGAATCACCAAGAATCGCATGCATAACTGAAAGCGGGTAAGTGTCGGCATGATCAGCCTGCGGCGTGTGATAAGCAATCATGAGCTGCGGCAGATCGCCTGCTCTTTTGAGCTCGACTCTTCGTTCTCCTTCCTGGGGCGGCTCCACTGTATAAACCTGCGGAATTTGATGTTTAGAAGCCGGGATTTTGCCAAAGTTTTTGTGTATCAAACGAAGTGTTTTATCTGGCTCAAAATCTCCGACCAGAATGACTGTTGCATTGTTAGGCCAGTAATAAGTGTCATAAAACTCTTTGAGTCTTTCAAGCGGAACTCCTTCCACATCTGAGCGCCAACCAATTGTGGGGTGATGATAGGGATGTTCGCGAAAGGCAAGCGCACTGACTTCCTTTGCCAGTGCACTGCCCGGATTGTTTTCACCTCTTTCAAACTCATTTCTGACCACTGTCATCTCCGAATCGCGATCTTCCTGTTTCAAATTCAGATTGCGCATACGATCGGCTTCGATAGTTATGCAAAGCTCTAGATATTCGGAAGGAACACATTCAAAATAGTTTGTTCTATCCAGCCATGTAGTTGCGTTCAACAAGGCACCTATGCGGCTGAAGGTCTCCATTACACCGCTGCCGGCCGCCGGATTAAAGCGCCTGGTTCCTTTGAACATCATGTGCTCGAGAAAATGTGTCGAACCTGTATGTCCGACAGCTTCGTTACGGCTGCCAACCCGGTAAACGACCATAAAAGAACAAACCGGCGCACTGTGATTTTCTTTCAAAAGAACCTTCAGACCGTTTTTCAAACGATATTCGACAATTCCCGCGCCTGAATCGATTTTGCTTATGCCGAGCTGGGCCAGACTTTCTTTGCTTCTTGTTGGCATCTAAGATCCCCTTTTAACGGCTCTAAATCATAGTGCAACTGACTTCTTAATATCTGAAATAGGGAATTTTGACTTCCGCAGCTTGCGACAGCTGGGCCAATTATCAAATACCGGCTCTGGGAGAAATACCGGAGACAGCTTGCCTCCGGTATTTGGAATTCAATAGGCTTGGGTGTATTTCCATTCTTCTTCAAAACCCCAGGATCTCCATAAACAGTCAACGATAGCTTTTCAGACCCAAATTTCCAGGTTTAGCCAGTGCCGGATGCACCCGTTGATTACGGAGCTCCGTTACTGGCTCATTTTACTCAAACAGGAGAAAGACATGGCCAGGCAAAAAGTGCACGAGGTCAAAGAGAAGAAAAAGGACGAGATGAAGATTTTTATTGGCAAGGACTTCCTGCTGAAAGCGGAACGACGTGCTCGTCGGGAAGCGGCAATTGAAGCCGGCACCTACAAGAGTTCAGGCTGCGGCGTCCACGGCGGAAGCAAGCGTGATGGCAATCGCCGGAAGCGTCAGGCCAATCGCCTGGCGATTCGTCGCAGCAATTACGACTATTAGTCGCTTTTCAACAGTCAGAAAGGAATCTTCATTCATGAAGAGCATGCTCTGTGTCGTGGACATGCAGTGGCCCTTCCTGCAAGCGGAAGATAGCTGCTACGTGTCCGAAGTCGTGCAGGCAGTCAGACAAGCAAGGTCCCTGGGCGAACACATCTTGATCGTGGAAGACCAGCGTGGTCATCCAACTCATGAAGCCATCACGGACGAGCTTGAGGGCTATCCGCATGTCAGCTATCTGCGAAAAGCCCAGTGGGACGGCTCTTTGCAAATTGCAATCGAGCTTTCCGACAGGCTAAAAACAGTTCCCGAAAGCATCACCGCCTGCGGCGCCTTCGCCGAACAGTGTGTGATGGCTACCCTGGCCGGCCTGCGCCAGCGCTTTCCTGCAATCGAACTGAAGCTCTTACTGAAGGCATCCGTGCCTGCACCGGCTACCAGGTTCAGCTCCAGAGACTGGCTTGCTTGCAGCCAGCGCCTCTGCCTGAGTCTGTCTTAGAGGGAAATCACTCAGTATCAGTTTCAGCGAAAGGAGCTGTTATCCACATGGATTCAGCTCCTTTCGTTTCTTTGGTAAGTATTCGGCGACCACAGGTCGCCCGGAAAGTGCGAGGGGCTTAATCCCTT
>CAZTQO010000082.1:0-26036 GCA_964615655.1 uncultured Candidatus Obscuribacterales bacterium
AAGGGATTAAGCCCCTCGCACTTTCCGGGCGACCTGTGGTCGCCGAATACTTACTGGTTTGAAAAATTCATGGATGAAGTGGGGTTAAAGATCAAGTCGAAATCGGTTTAACGCACCTGCAAAACCGCCCTATCTATTGAAGAGGGCGGTTTTGAGTGCAGTCAGATGCTAGATCCAGATACGTCTGAGTCTGCCGAGCAAAGGTGCATCGGGATCGTAGGACAAGCCGAGCTTAGATTGTCCATAGTCTTTCTCCTTTAGTTTTTCAGCTAAGAGTTCCAATCGCTGTTTAGATGAGATGACTGTCGAGTTCGATTGAATCGGCAAGATGCGGCAATAAGACCCGGACGAAAGCCTCATGTGCTGGGTGATGAGCGTAGGATTGCAAATCTGCCATGCTGGCAAACTTCAGCACAAACAAATGGGTAATGCCTTTGTTTCTGCCCTCTTTGCTTATGTTGATGCCGCCATCCAAACTCCGGATTTCGCGTATTTGATCTTTGAGTTCTCGCAACGAATTGACGACTACGTCGACATTCTCCCTGGAAGACGTTTCTTTGAACCTGAAACCGATAGCTCGTTGAACCGGCTTGGATTCTTTATCTTGTTCAATCATAAATACCTCACTTGGTGTGACTGTAAAAACAAGGATTCCTGGTCCGGCAAGTGAATCTGCCGCAACGAAAAAGTGTTCGCAGAGCCGGTGCTGCCCTCGGCAAGATTCATCCCTGAATCTTCTCAACTGGAGTTTCTGCGTTAGCGTGATGAATATCTGTTTGCTGTCTGAGCCAATGCGTGAAAAAAAGAACTTAGCAACACCGTAATTGAGCCAAGCAAAACAAAGCAAGGAAATGCGGTTGGTTGAACACAATCAACTGTCCCAGAATCGTAGAAACTCCAGGAAACAACATTTGGAAGCTTGCGCTAGCAATTTTAGCCGCCTGCCAGGAAGCACTCGGAATGTATTGCGGCTCAGGCAATCTGGAATTTAGAAATAAGTTGAGTTATTGAACTCGCCGCTGTACTTTGGTGTGTCTGTGTCTTTAGCTGTAGCTGACGGTGTCACACCCACCTTTGTCCAGGCATTCTTGAGTTTTCCCAGATCACCTTCATAACCCAGGGTCTTTGCTGCTTCCAAAGTAGCGTGGGCAAATTGTGCAAATGAGGGGTTCTTGCCTGCAAGACTTCTGGCTTTGTACCAGATCTGTCCGGGCTCCTTCCACGCATACCCACCGATATCTCTGGCAAAAAGCGCAAAAGCCCGGTTCGGGATTCCGGAGTTGTAGTGAACACCACCGTTGTCTCTTTGTGTCTTTATATAGTCCTTCATATGTGCAGGCTGCGGGTCCTTTCCTACCTTGGGGTCGTCGTAAGCAGTACCCGGATTCAACATGTCACGCAATGCCCGGCCTTTTATGTCCTTTTTCCAGATTCCGTCGCCGACAAGCCAGTTTGCCTGGTTTGCTGTTTGTTTCCTGACATACTGAACAATCAAACAACCAAATACATCTGAGAGGCTTTCGTTTAATGCACCTGCCTGCCCGTAATAATTTAAGTTAGTGTCTTTCTGTGTTACACCGTGAGTAACCTCGTGCCCTGCAATATCAAGCAGTACAAAAGTACTGAATGGGCTGGAAGGGCCAGGGCGACCGAATGTTACCTGCACCCCATCCCAGAAAGCGTTGTTAAACCCGTTCCCAAAGTTGACAGTCGAAATCATTCTCATGCCCTTACCGTCAATTGAATTGCGAGAAAAAATTTCTTTATAGAACTTGCGTATTGCCAGAGAAAACTCAAAACATGAGTCTACTTCTTTGTCCCCCGAGGGTCTGTCGCCCTCGAAACGAGCTTTTTGCCCCGGGCGTTCTTCTTTTCCTTTTGCGTCATAAATTTCGATTTTTGCATTTGTATTGCCAGCTTCAGCAGTTGCTGCAGGCATGACAAACATCGTTTTCTCGATTTCTGCCGTTTTATTCATCGTATATACGATACTTGGGTCCTCAGGATTTCTGACTTTCAACTCTTCCAGCAAATAAGGAGGAATAAAGGGCGAGCCGTGCTCAGTGCCACATTCTGGCATCGAGCCGGCGACAAAAGCCTGAGGGGTTATTTGCGCCCCACTTAAACTCAAAAACACCTTCTCTGGGAAGCTCAGTTCCGCAGATCTTGAATTTTCGGGAGCATTTAACTGAAAAGAATACTGAAGCAGCTGATAGAAGACAAACCCGAAAATAAACCCTATTAGGACAGGCATGACTGCAGCCGAAAGCTTGTCTTTTTTCATCTTTTTGGCCTCTAAGAGCTAGATCCCAGAATAGCATTATTCCAATTTTCCCTACCAGGAAAACTGCATGTCTTCAAGTTCATGTTTTCCTGCTCCCAGCTCAACGGGCGAGCCCTGTTCTTTGACCATGCCTGCTTCGATCAATATGAGCCTGTCTGCAAGCAAGAGAGCTTCCTGCCTTGAATGAGTAACCATAATCAGAGGCAGATTCAGCTTATTTTGTATGGTTTTGAGTTCTTCGCCAAGTTCCTGTCTCAATTCGGGATCAAGCGCGTTAAATGGCTCATCAAGAAGCAGAATCTCAGGCTCAGGAGCAAGTGCCCTTGCAAGTGCAACTCGTTGCACCTGCCCGCCTGAAAGTTCACCGGCTTTTCTCAATTCAAGCCCTTCCATTTTCACAAGCGCAAGCAATTCAGAAAGCCGCCTTTTCTTTTCGGAAGCAGTTTTCTTGTCTATGCCAAAACATATGTTTTCAGCTACGTTTAAATGAGGAAAGAGTCCGGACTTCTGAATCACATAGCCGCAGCCCCTCTTTTGGGGCGACAAGTTTATCTTTGAGTCCGAATCAAAAAATGTTTTTGCAGCAAAACGAATCAAGCCCGAATCAGGTTTGCGCAAGCCGCTTATACACTTGAGGATGCTGGTTTTGCCGCTGGCAGAGGCACCACTTATTACAGTAAACTCTGCGCCTGCCTGAAAAGACACCGCCAGCCTGAACTTGCCGATATGAGCTTTTATGTCTATTTCAAGACAGTTGCTCACCAGCGCGCCCCCCATTTATTCAAAAGCAATAGAAGCAAAAAAGAAAACGCGCTCAAACAGAGAACAAGCACAAACACAAGATTGCTCTCACCGGCCTGGGTAGCCTGAAAAATAAGCAAAGGCATTGTCTGAGTCTTGTTTGGAATATTGCCTGCAATCATCAAAGTAGCACCGAATTCGCCAAGTGCTCTTGCAAAACTCAAAGCAAGACCAGCTATTAATCCGCGTGCCGCTAAGGGCACGGTTACTTTGAAAATCGTTTCAAGCTCCGATTTTCCCAGAGTATACGCCACTTGCTCCAGTTCCGGGTCTACTGATTCAAATGCCGCTTTGCTGCTTTTGATCATAAGAGGCAGCGATATAACAAACGCTGCCAGTACGGCAGCCTGCCAGGTAAAAACCAGCGACCAGCCCGTAAACTCAAAAATTGTTTTTCCAAGCACTCCAGATTTGCTGAATAGGAAAAGCAGATAATATCCAACAACTGTTGGCGGCAGCACAAGTGGCAATGTACAGAGGGCATCGAGTATTGAATCACCGGGAAATTTGTGTCGTGCCAGCAAATAACCGATGCCCGAGCCGCAAACAGCCACCAACAAAGTCGAAACTGACGCAACCAGCAAAGAAAGTTGAACAGAAAAAAGCAGATCGTTCATAAAGAAAAACCTCTTTTCTCAAACATTTTTTTTGATTGCGGCAAAGTCATGAATTCAATAAACTCCCGGCTCAGAGCACTGTTTTTACATTCTTTCAATGAAGCAATCTCATATTTGATCGGTCTTGCATATGAAAGTGGAATTTCAAAGCAGAGCTTAGCATCCTTGCTTATTTGCAGATCGCTTTTATAAACAATTCCTGCATCGACATCACCGCCTTCCACATAAGCAAGTACTTGCCTGGCGTCTTCGGCCAGTACAAGCTTATGATCTTTATTCAACTTTTCATAAACACCGGCTTTTTCGAGCGCTTCTTTTGCATATGCTCCTGCAGGTACAGTTTTTGGATTTCCAATTGCAATTCTTTCAAGTTTGCATAAATCAGAAAGCGACTGAATTTCCTGAATTGCATGAATCTCCATTCTTGTGGCTTTAGCAACAAGCAGGCTGTTTCTTGCGAGCTCTCGTACTGCGCCCGGCTCGATAAAGCCATTCTGGCTGAGTGCATTAATCTGATCACCTGAAGCTGAGACAAAAATATCAGCAGGCGCACCTTGCATAATTTGCTGTGCAAGCGCCCCAGAAGAGCCGAAGTTAAACAAGATCTTGGAGTTTTCATTCTTGCTTTCAAAGTCTTTGGCAAGCTCATTCAAAACATCTTTCAGGCTGACTGCAGCAGACACAGTAAGCTCCTTTTTGGGTTCGTGGCTGCTGCATGCAGACAAGGCAAGCATGAGAAAAATAAGCGCTGAGAAGAACTTGAAAAGACCTGGATTCATCCCGTTCCGTTGTCCTGTTCTGGAGGCCCGTTCCGCCGCACCGCCTAAGATAGCAGGTTATTTACAATTGTGACCAAATGTTGCCACTAATTGCGGTGAGTTTACGACTGTTAATTGATGCAATTGAGACTGTGGCCTTTGTCTCTAAATAGCCTCGGAGTTTGTAATTGAGGTCTTTTTGGAGCATTCGGGTTCCGGCAAACGACCTGGCGCGGCTGGCATAAGACAAATTATCCGCAGCATACGGTTCTTACGACAATTTTGGCACTACAAAGCAGAATTAGGACGCAGATTTTTGTTAGGGTAAGTCGTCATTCTTTCACCCGAACTCAGGAAGCCCAAAAGCAGCATCAGTCAGCAAAGCGAACATACCAACCAATCTGAAGTTGCTGCCTGTTTCTGGGTGTCTGAAGACGCGGGGTTTACAAACGGACCCCAGAATGAACTCATCCATCTTCACGAACATATGGAAGCGAAAAACATGATCGACTGGATCAAGAAAAACTCGACCGCCGTTGTCTGGATGCTTGCCGCCACGCTACTCGGAGCCGCGCTGCCGCAATTTCAGGGCACGGCCACTGTCGTGGATCACATCGGCGGCGCGCTTGTCGGGCTCGGATTCAGTGCCTACTTGGCGCTCTATCTCTACAACGGCGCTTCCGGTCTGCCTGCGCTCAAGCGGCTCGTGCCTGTACTCGTGCTCGCGGTTGTAGCCGGAGTCCTCTGGTACACGGGCTTCGTTTTCCCGGCCTTCGCCCTTTCCGGCCTCTACGCCGGCAGTGTTAGCCTCTTTGTCGCCGCGGTTTTCGCACGCCTCAAGAGCTGAAGCCCTCCAACTGAAGCCTCAATTCAAGGTGGCTGGTCATAGAAATCTGGCCAGAATTGCGACCAGCTGTCTGCTCTAACTGAAACCTCAATTTTTTCCCTGAAAGGAAAAGCGTATGAACAAGAACGGCAAAACTTGCGGCTCCTGCGCCTGCGGCGATCTCAAGCACCTGCATGTTCCGCCGCGCGGTCCCTTCGAAGCACTCGAGGCCCTGGGCGCCCGTCGCACCTGCGTCCGAGACCACCACACGGTCCAGCTCGCTGTTCCGACCGACTGGTCAATCATCGACACCTCGGTCAGCCCTTTCCACAAGCACCTGGTCGACGGTGAGGGCAAGGCAATTGCCTGCCTGCTCCACAAGCCAGGCTCCGCTGGCGTCGGCAGCTTCCAGATCAGCAGCAGCGACAATTGCGCCGAACTGGCCAGGCCCTGAACCAGTACAGGCAGCTCGGTCTGAGCTGAATCCAGCCTGAAAGACAGGAAGAGGAAGGGGGCGAAAGCTCCCTTTCTCTCTTGCTCTTGCTCCAAACTTCCCAATAATTTTGTTCTGTTGATTATTACTACTTTTTATAATACTATCGGCGCAAAAAAAACAAGAAGGCAGACTCAGAGACAAGAACTAAAAGGACAGAAAGGGGTTGTTTTTGGACAACCCCTTTCTGCCTTATGCAGTTTTAGCCAGCCACTCGGCCCGCTCAGGAAGCGCTTTTCCGGCTCTCTTTTTTCATCCTGGCAATCTCGTTGAAGATCACCGTAGTAGCTTCGTGCGCGTCGACGGGCATGTCTTTCAGCGCGATTGGGCTTCCACAGTAGATATCGACGCCGAATGTGCGCTCTCCAAAAAAGAGCCGCCACTTCCAGAGTCCGAGATTCAAAAGCAGTTTCTGCATCCAGCCGGCACGAGCATAGTCACGCTCGTACCGAATATAGATTGGCAGAACCGCGAACTCCCTATTGCTAGCGCGCTCCTTACACAAGCGCTCGGCAAGCCGTGCAATCCGCATGGAGCCGTCACGGAAATTCTCACGCTTGAGCTCTCCATCACGGTGCAACTCACCTTCCGGAAAAATCACCATTGAAGTGTCACCGTCATCGGCAAGCGCACGGGCAGACTTCTCTACAGTGCCACCCGTAGATCTGGGATGACCGACAGCGATACCGCCGGTGAGGGCAACCCAGAATGCACGCGCAGGTTGCACCTGTGACATTGCCATCAGAAAGCGCAGCTTTCGCAAGCCGGCAATGCGGGGCACTACAATCGCATCCCGTTCAGTCTGATGATTTCCCAGAATCAATAGCCGGCGCCTGTCTGAAAGGAAGCGCCGGCTGTGGATGCGCACCGGGCCGAGATAAACAAACGCGGCCAGTCGACCGACGAAGCTTCGAAGCCAGCGCCCGAAGAAGCCGCAAACCGGGGGAACATAGCCAGGGTCTGCAGCATATTTTTTCCCTTCGGCTTTCCAGAATGCGTAACGATTCCAGAGCCAGAGAAGAAAAATCACAAACGTTGCAAGCGAAGCAATCGCTGCAAGCAAAAGATAATTGGGCAACATTTTACTGTTCCTCCGGAGAAGAAGAAAAAGGTGGGGCATGCAGACTGCCACAGAGCAATCCGCAGCCCCACCCGAAATCAGCAAGCAGGTACTTAGACCTGTTAAGCGGGGTCGTTTATGAGGCCGGCAAGGCTGATGCTCTTGCTTGCCTCATCCCGAATAAAGAAGTAGAAAGGACGGTCCAGCCGAAGCTCAAAAGCGCCGGCTGCGGAAATTGATCTCGACGCAAGCACAGCTGCTTGCTTCTCCGCATATTCGACCGCGCCTTCCTCATTCACATCGATCACGGTCTTGTGCTTGAGCGTGATTTGCGTAGTGCAGTCAGACTTTGCCAGCGTGCCGAAGTCTGCTTTCTTCGGATCGAAAGCTTCCTCAAGCCCCAGCCGCGAAAGGCTCTGATTGAGCGTGCTTGAGTATTCGGCTTTGAAGCGCGGCAGGTAGAGCTCACCGGGTCGCTCGCAAAAGCGCTCGAAACAATGCGAAAGACCGTGATCTTCATCTTGCAGGAGCTCAATCAGAGACTGCAGGCCAGCCTCGCCTTCGGCCCGGGGCAGAAAGACGTAGAAAGCAAATCGGCCGGATTGCCCGTAAGGCAACTTCACCGCCTGAAACTCGAATTCACTCAGGTAGGAGAAGCTTCCTCGCTGATACATGAGTGCAGCAACACTTCTTGCGCCGTCGAGCTTTTTGAAAGGCTCCGGTTGCGTAAGCAGGCAATCAAAAGGTTCGCTGAAAAGCCCGTGGAAGTATACGGCGTTGAGAAGTATCAACTGCGTGTAGTCGGGATCTTCAATTTGCTCCAGTACCGCCGGCACCTTGCCCTTGGTTTTCTGGCAGATGAACGAATTCATCAGCACCACTGCCGAGGGGTCCTGCAGGTCTAAGAGCCGAATACGCGCATCGAAGTATTGCTTTGCCTTGTTCAGGAAATTCGTTTTGAAGCTGATCTCAGGGCAGCCTACCAGGCTATTTGCCATCTCCAGATCAACATCACCGGCATCAGCCAGCGAATCGCGAAGCGCGGCGCAGGATTCGTTGATCAAACGGCGGCTTCGTCCAACACCAAAACCCAGAGCGAGCGCCATATCGCTGCGGGTCTTGCCGCGACTACCGTTGAGGGTCATAGCCAGTGCCATCGACACACTCAGCGGTGAAAGCAGCACGTTCCCACCAGGACAAGCCTGCTGCTCTTCCTTTAGCAGACCCAGTGCAAAGCCGTCGCTGACCCCCGGACGCAGTTCTTTTGTATTCATCACTATGCGATCTCCTGTTCGTCTTCTTTCTTATTCGGACTTGCGGAAACAAACTTTTGTGGATCGATTCCGAAATTGGCTCACTGAGCCGGATCGCACTTGAGGCGTTGCCCGTCGTAACGAATCTGCAAACGCTCGCCTACAACCTCGCCGCCGAAGCAGTACCAACGCCGGCTGCTTCGGTAAGCAGAAAACGGGCGTCCAACCGGAACTTCCACCAGCGCCAGCTCTTCGGTTCCGAAAAGCTCGTCCGAGTTGCGCCGGGCGCGCAGAAAAACACGATTGCCGATTTCGTATCGCACGCTGCTGAAAGCGCCACGTCCGAGATCAACAAGAACCAGAGCAGAATCAGGTTCACCCTGCTTTTCAGGCAGCAGACAGAGTGAGCCGTTTGAACGCCGTTCCATTGAAGCCCGCTCAATCAAGAGCTTGCCGGGCTCGTCCTGACAGGGTTTGCAGCTTCTGAGCAAATCAGGACATATAAAAACCTTGAGTCCGTCAGCGACCAGGAGCTCGCTCTGTCCGGGTTCGACTCTGAAACCTTCCTGCGGCTCCGGATAAAGCTCAGGGGCGCAGTATGTCATTGGATGATGCAAACAGGGCGCAGCAAGCAGTTCGCGCTTCGCCCTCAGTGTGAAACATTTCATTTGTTTACCTCTTTTGTTCAAGGCGCATGTCTTGCGCCCTGCTTAAACGTGAAAATCGACGATGGGTCTTGCTACAAAGCTAAGACCAACCGTAAACGCAAAGTCAGGACTTTCGAAAAGACCCAGTTCAAACGGCGCGAAGATATACAACACGCCAGTTCTGCATATCCTGTGTTTTTTCAGCGCAGCAATACTTGCAGCACTGAACTTTCTATTCGTTTTCTAAGGGCTTGTTTTCGGGGTTTCTTTTCAAAGGACGCTGACTTGTGAACAAAGAATTGACAAAAGCAAACTAGTTAGAAACTGGCTCAAAGCTCAATATATGATTCGCAAAGTAACGAGAAAAAGCAGAAGATTCAGCTTTCCTTCAGGTGTTTCACCTGTCTTTAATCTATTCAAGCTTCGCTAGGGATGAATGAAACACAGCTCAGTTTCAATGAAAAATTGAATAAGAAAAGTGCTTTTTCCAGAAAACACCTGAAATGTTATGTTCCGAGATGCCATCTTGACAATACTTTCGGGTTCTGACTCTTGAAAGTCAAGATGCATAAGCGTTAGTTTGAGTGAGCAAAGTTTTTCACATACCCCATCCCGCAAACGAAATAACAAAGACACATCCTTATTAAACTATGCCTGAGACCGAGTGTAGAACTCAGTTTCCGGATTGCTGCTTTTTAGAACCTGCTTTAGCGCTAGATTCGCTGGGTGGTTCTTTTTTCCGGTCTATAAACCAGTGTTCAATTTTTCAATTTAAGGAAACTGATTATGTGCACAGCCAAAAGACAACTGGCCGTGCGGCTTCCCATGATGCCGCGCGACACAAGCGAGCTGGGCAATATCTCTGGCGGAGTAATCCTGAGCCAGATTGACCTTGCTGCTTCTATTGTTTCTCGAAACGCCTGTTCAAACATGCGCATCAATCGCATGGTGACTCGGGCCATGAACGAAGTGGAGTTCAGGAGCCCGGTGCTTGTGGGCGATGTGCTCTGCTGCTACGGCACCGTCGAAAAAATCGGCAGAACTTCTGTCACAGTGCGGGTTGAAGTCGAAGTCGACCGCAACGGCCTTATCATTCCCGTTACGGAGGCGATTGCAGTTTTCGTCGCGGTCGACGAAAATGACAAAGCAATTCCTGTTTGCAATCAGGGCTCCGAAAACGCATGCCCGGCTGAACACCCGGCAGTCACGAGCAAGAAGCCATCCCGAGCACAGTCGTCCGCTGCCACCGCCGCTGATATCAGCGGCGAAAGAGTAATCGCGCTGAAAAAAGTGATGATGCCCAACGAAACCAACGGCATGGGTAACATCTTCGGTGGGCTGCTTCTTACGTACATGGATTGGGCAGGCTCATACGTGGCACGCCGGGCTTGCAAGAGCCAGGTTATTGCACGCTGCGTGACTCGCTTCATGGACAAGATTGAGTTCAAGCAGCCTGTTCACGTAAATGACGTCATTACTTGCTACGGTAGCGTCAGCAGAATCGGCCACACTTCAGTAAGCGTCCATGTTGAAGTGGAAGCTGACCGGGCTGGGAAGATCATCCCCGTGACGCAAGCTGAGCTTGTTTTTGTGGCTGTGGACAAGAAAGGACGGAAGCGTCCGGTTCTGTGCAGCACAGGCGCAAAAAGCAAGAACTGCCGGTGCAAGAAAGAGCCCGTATCCGGCAGAAAGCCGCGCGCAAAAAAGAAGAAGCCTGGATGCGGCAAAAACTGCCAGTGAAAAGCAGCTCTGGAATCCGGTCTGGTAAAGCAAAACCAGACCGGATTCTTCTTTCATCGAACTCCTACTATTGCTTATAGCTACTCAGGCGCGCACGAAACCCGAAAACAAAAAGGGGGAAAGCAAAAATGACGGAGACTTTGAAAACTAAACAAATACGAAATGCTAGCGCAGCGTCTAAGCTTGCCATATTGAGCTAGCCTCTAATCAAAGAAAGGCTCTGTTTTACCCACGAGCTCAATGCTAAGGGACAATTCCTGCTTTTTACTTACTAAATTACTGCCGGAGTCTTGCCGTAATTTACGCAGTAGTTCGAGCTTTTCATTGCGCAAAAACAATTGCAGCAATAGGGCGCAAATAGCTAGTTTCAAATTACCCTTTCTCCCCTTTTCCTGTTCGAGACTTTCCCCCGGAAAAAACAATCATTCGCCAGAACCGAATTTGTTTGTTGCAGCGTGCAACACGGGAAGTCCGGACAAAAAAATTCAGCGGCTATTTCAGTCGCTGGAAAACCTTTGCTAAGGAGCATCGAGAATGTCTGAGAACAAGTTGAACGACCGTCAGAACGAACCGGAAGCCAACGAGAACGTCGGCATCTTCTGGATCGTCGTTGCCTTCTTCATCAATGTGCTGCTCTGGCAGCCCATGAAGTACCTGGTCAAGAAAGCCTACAAGGAGACCAGCCTCACCCGCGCGATTGCCTACAGCTGCTTCGGCGCTCTGGCTTCGATTACCCTCGGTGTGCTTGCTTCCTACTCGGTCGGCTGGCAGTTCGGCCATTCGGCGCTTGCCTGGGTACCCGCCGGCATCTTCGCCACTTTCGGTAGTTTCATCTACCTGTGGTGCCCGCTTTTGATCTGGGTTTACCGTCCGCTGGAAGATCTTTCCGACTGGCTTTGGGAACGCGTTCATCTGAACTCCGATTCCAGCTTCGTCCCCTACCGGCTTCGCGACGCCGGACAGCCTGGCGGCGACAGCGAGAATCAGCCTGAAAAGCCGGAACTTCGCCACCTCACCTGGTTCAGCTATCTGCTGATTTCGGCTCTCTATATGGCAGGAATCGCCGGCTTCAGCCTGCTTGGCTGGTCGCTGACCCACGAATATCTCAACGCCGGTCCTTCGTGGATGAGCTGGGCTGTTTGGGCACTTTGCGGCAGCATCGCTTTCTGCATCAGCTCCGCCGGCTCTTACGAAAAGCGTCGCCTCTACGACCGCATGAAGGGTATCTGCGTGCTCACCGGTGTGCTTGCTTGCTACGCAAGCGCTCCTTTCGTAAGCTCCCTTGGACTGGGCGGCTGGAGCTGGGCAGTTTACGCTTTCGAATTCGTCGTCTACTGCGCGCTGGTTTTCCCGGCGATTCACACGGCGGTCTCCGAGTGCTTCTACTGGGCTTACAAGGCTGTGGAGAAACTGGCTGACAGCACCTACTCGGAGCCCGATCGCCAGTACCGCGAGTTCTTCGGCGAGCTCAGCAATGTCGTGATCGCCTTCTGTGTTGCTTCGTGGGCTCTTACTCTGGCGACTCAGCTGGCCTGGCCGCTCTGGGCGCTTCTTGCCACCGCTGCAGTTGCCGGCATCCTTTCTTACCGGGTGGTCGGCGAACTCATTTCCGGCGGAGCCTTCCTGGCTTTTGTCGCAAGCTCAATCGAAATCGGCAAAGGCATCTGGATTTACCGTGAAGTTCTCCACGGCATGAGCCCGATTGAAGTCGGTGACGGAGTCTGGGTCGGAGTGACTTGCGCGGCGATTTTGCTTGCCTTAGTCGTCAACTTCTTCCTGGCTCTGCCTCTGGCTTACATCATCGGACGCTTCCTCAGCCGTGACCTGCTGCACGTCGCCTACCCGATCGGCAGCGCGCTCAAGAACGCTCACAGCTTCGTGAACGGCAAGTTCGACGCTCTCTACAAGGTCTTCCGCAAGGTCTATAACGAGACCTATATCGGCGAAAAGGAAAACCCGCAGGACCGCGCTTACCGCAGCATGTTCATGCATTTGCTGAATGTGACGCAGGCGCTTGTACTGTCGGTCGCAGCGGCGTTTACGATTGCACACTTCCACGCTGGCGTTCTGGGCCTGTCGGTGGCTGTGGCAAGCGGCATCGCTCTGGTGACCTTCCTCTATGTCGTTTGCGGCAAGATCCTGGTCGAAGGTGGTGTCAAGCTCGTGGGTAACATCGTCAGCATCGCTTCCGCGATCGCGCTTGGTGCTTACATCCACCTGAGTGAGATCTCCGGCTACGGCTGGGCAGTTGGCATCGTCAGCTACCTGGTCTGCTACCAGATCGTCTTCCCGCTTGGATATCTGGGCATTGCCTGGGTCTTCAATCGCGGCAGCTATGCTCAGAGCCTGAGTAACTGCCTCGAGACGGCTCATGGCGGCGCCTGGGCACGCTTCCTTGGCGGCTGGATGATCGCAGTCCGCATTGCCGAGTCGATCGGCAAGAAGATTGCTGCCGCCTGGGACAAGATTCGCGGCAAGAAGAACTGAGCAAGGACGATTTAAGGGATTAGCTGCTAGCTAGTTCCGGCAGAGGAGAGAACCGTTGCAAAACGGTTTCTCTCTTCTGCTTTTTTATTTCTTTACTACGATTTGCTATAGTGCCTTTTGCGCCGCCCAAAATTTTGGGGTTGTTTTCCTCACAATTCCCTTATGCTTGCCGGCTAAGCTGAGGGTATTGGCGACAGGAGAAAAACCATAATGAAGAAAGCACAAAGATCTCCGAACAGGAAAAACCAGGTCTTAACCGACCTTTCCATTGCAAGAGAATTGAAACAAGAAGAAAGTAAAAGGGTCACAGGAGCGGCAAACGAACGTTCAACAGTTGGAAAGAACAGCTCATTTCGTGTTGCCCAGCCTTTCCCATTCAGCTAGCCTCTTTCATTCAGCCAGCCAAACCCTTCGTTCACAATTCAAAATAATGGCCAAGGCAAGCAACATAGCCGGATATTGCAAAATCACTTGCTTGCAAGCGCGCCTGACCTAGAAGCAATTTGCCTGTAAGAAGTCTTGAACCCTTCTTCTCTTGCATAATCAAGAATCTTTTGTACATCACGCTCAATAGTTGCACCAGCTTTCTCAGTGACTTCGTCTTCCCAGGGGATATCGAAATCATTTGCTCCATAACGCAGTCCTTTCAAGGCACTTGCATTTTGAGTCAGAACCGAGCTGCGTATAAACTTTATGTTGTCGAGAAAAATTCGGCAAAGAGCAATGTGCCGCAAATATTCTTGAGAGCTTATTTCTTTGCCGCCGAGCTCATTGTTGTAGGGCTTGTATGTCCAGGCCAGGAAGCTGAAAAGTCCCCCATTTGTCTCGTCCTGAAAATTGCGAACAGTTTCCAGGTGATCAAGCCGTTCATCAAGGCTTTCATCAAAGCCAATTACCATAGTGCCCGTGCTTTTCATACCGGCATCCAGAATTTGTTTTTGAGCCAGCATATATTCCTGAACCGTGTATTTAAGTGGGCTGTGCCTCTTCCTGAAAGAGTCAGACAAAATCTCGGCACCACCCCCGGTGATCCAGTTGACACCACTTTCTTTCAATCTGGCAAGAGCCTCTGGCACTGAGATCTTGCTTATTTTTGCAGCATAGATTAGTTCAACCACAGTCATGGCATAAAACTCAATACTGTTGCCGTACTTTTTGCGAATAGAAGCGAAAAGATCACAGTAATAGTCAATTTTCAAATCCGGGTTGAAACCGCCGTTAAAACCGAAGAAATCGCCGCCTTCCTGCAAAAGCTCGTCTATTTTGCCAAAAATATATTCTTTGCTCCGCAGATAAGTATCCGGAGCATTCGGTAATCTATAAAAAGAGCAATAATCGCATTTTGCCACACAAACATTAGTGTAATTAATAATGCGCATGAGTAAATAAGTAGCAGTACCGGGCTCGTGAAAACGATCTCGCACCATGTTTGCAAGCCGGCACAACTGATCGTCTGTGGCATTTTGCCACAACCATTCAGCCTGGGCCCGCGCGATCCGTGCGCCTGTCCGGCAGGTATTTTCGATTTCACTAAACTCCGAATGCATAATGAACTCCAAGAAGGCTGATAGATCTTAGTTCAATTTGAAACTCAAATTACAAAGTTAAGCGCGAATTAGCGCTTAACTAACGAATTTCAAGCACCTATTAAACAGGGCTAATTCTCGAGTGTGTAGAAAGTTACAAATCACTAGTAGAGCCTCGCCAGGTTGAAATCACCAATCATGGCGGTGGTTTCCCCCACGCCCACAGCGTAGAGATCTAGATCTATAAGCAGCCGACTTTGTAGGGTCTAAGTGTCTCTTTATCTTCACACGAACCAGAAATATTCTCCGAAGCAAAACCCCAAATCATCTCCGGCAATTGCAAGCACTGTTTCAACAGTGTGGAATGATTTTGGTTTCGGAGCTGGCTTCCCTTTGTTCAACATTCAACCACCTCACTTGAAGGGAGAAAAGCAAATGCATGATGGACATGATGGTGGGCACGACGGCGGCCATGGAGGCGGTATGGTAGGAGCAATCGCAGACGCAGGAGCGCCTGGCGAAGGCTTCGATCTGGGACATCTTGCTTCGAGTCTGGGCAGCGACCCAAAACGCTCCGGTGCCGGACTCGACGAAGACATTCTCGGCAGCAACCGCAATTCCTGGGCCTTTGGCTGTGTCCGCAACGCTCTCACCTGCATGGGTCTGTGCCCGGATGACCTGGCTCAACCTGAAGCACCGACCGAAGCAGTACCAGGCCCCGGCATCGGCGTTCGTCTTCCCGGTATCCTCTACCGGCTCAACACTATTCAGATGCTTGTATGGCCGCATGGTGAAGTGAGCACGCAGGATCTCTTTGCTCACGTCGCCCGTCGGCACGGTCTGCAATCGCTCTCGCGAAGAGCACGCGGTATCGTTGCTTCGAGCAAGGAGCACCTGGCTGATCCGCGAACCGGCTTTACCGGTTTGCTCGACACCAAGGAGTTTGATGGTCCTGGAAAAACCTCCAGGCCCAGCGCCTCCTACCCTGGTGCCACGGGTATCACTACCGTCTGGCGCGAAGCCTGGCAGCTTCCCACAAGGAAGCACTGGTGGTCCGCACCGGAGCTGAGCCTCGAACATCCGTTAGCCAGCCACGTCGTGGCTACCGGCTACACCTGGTTCTACGACCAGACCGGCGACTACGAATCCCGGATCGCCATCAGCGTAACCTTGCCCAAGACCTGCGTTGCAGGAAACTGGCAGGCTGCTGATGAAGACGGGGTAAAGCGCCACCGGCTCGCCATCAACAGGATTGCGGACGACCTCTTTGCTGAACTCAAGAAGGTCAAACCGAAGGAGTATTCGGTAATCCTTCGCGAGATGCAAGCAGGCACGGGAATCGAAACCGATTTCGGTCCGACAGAAGAAGTGGCGCCTGCGCCGGGTTCACCGCGGAAGCTCCTCAAGCCGATCATTCTGCGTCCGGATCCGGTTGTTTCATTCGACATGGTACGCGTCAGCTAAGAAAGCCATAAGCCGGCGGGAAAGTTCTCAACCGAGACTTCCCGCCGGCACGGCTTTCTCATTTTTTAACTTCGCTTTCTCTTACTGCTTATAGTATTCATGCCAAAAAGGCTTACAGCCGGAAGAAGAACGCAGTTCTTCAACCGGCTGCAGCTTTAAGACTAGATCTTAGTGCAACACTTGTGTGCCTCGCCTACCGGAATGTCCAGACCCTTCTGAATATGCGGTCTGGCCTGCGGCGTGCAGTAAATCTGCAGTTCCTTGAGCTTGATCGGATGATCGATCTTACTCACACAGTTGTGCAGCGCAAGATGCAGCTTGTGACCCATGCCTTTCATATTCAGGCAGGCAGAGGTGCCCCGGTTTGGAGCAAATGGAATCGTAATCCGGCTGACCCCGAGGCTGATCGCCTCTTCGATCAGCTTATGGAAAACCTCATAAGCAGTACCGCCGCAGAAACGATCCGGACGACCCAGTCCTGCAAGCAGCACATGCCTTTGCGATTGAGAATCGAATCCGGGAAGATCGGTTTCCACAAGCAAACGCTGACCGCGTTTACCCTGAAAGCCTTGCTCCCGGATTGCTTCCTTGATAAGGTCACCAACCCCTTCGTTTCGTGCATGCAGGTCTCGAGGTACTTTCATTCCCGCAAGAACCGGCACCAGAACCAGGTCACTTTCGATCTCGTCGATTGACTTGCGCCCCATCTCTGGCACAAAAACGAAGCTGGGCATTTCCGCCCTTTTTAGATCTTTCACTTTTGAGACTGCCTCATCAGTCAAAACGATAGCTCGGAATTGCTTGGCCATGGCAAATCCTCCTGTGAGTTCCAAGAAGCACAGCTTCAAGTACTGGCTTCAAAATCCTTACCAGACGCCACCGGCTATGGTGCTGGCAAAAACAACGACAGAATCAACAACAATACACCCTGCCATGCTCCTGTTTCAGAGCGCTAAACTTTCATTTCTCAGTGTTTAATGGCTTGGGGGGTGGTTCTTGTCGGTTCTACGTTTTACAAATACAGAGCAACGCAGCTTATGAAATTCAGCGGTAAACAAACAATAGCGCAAGCCTAAAACAGTACTAAGCAAATTGAATAATCAATATTTCAGCAAAAAAGGAGTCAGAAGATCAGATTAAAAGCCAGGCATAAAGCTTATGAACAGCCCCTTTCAGGACAGATAAACAAAAGATGATCCCTAGCATAGTTGTCAAAGCCAAGTTTAATCAGACATCTTAACGCTTGTTACTTTTCAGCGGGTATTATAAACGCGGGAGGAGGAGGATACACCGTCGTGGTTAACACAAACAACTCTATTATGGGCCGCAAAGTCGTGGGATATGTGCGGGTTGAAAGCAAAGACGACCTCTTCCTTACCGATCAGGATGCCAGGATCGAAAGATTCGTTACCAATGAAGATCTCGATCTTACTCACATTGAGCACGAGGTTAATGCAGGTAAAGTACTTATGCGGCTTGGTGTCTGGAAGCTATTGCATGACCTCAATTGCCTTGACTGCCCCGAAAGACAAATGCCTATGTCCGCAGACTACAAATACTGGCTTCAGGAAGCATTCAAACCCTGTTCATGCCAAACACCCAGACCTGCAAACGGTATCTTAGTAAGTGACATCAGCATACTCTGCACTGATCCTCCCCAGGGTGCTCAATTCACCCTGGATATGTGCATGCTGAAAAAACATGTCTATTCGATAACTGGAAAAAGATGCCTCAGTTGCTGCAACCCGCAAGCCATTGAGTTCATGAAAAGAAAAAATCTCTGATCGTGCCTTTACCTGCTTTGATTAAAGCCCTCGCTAGCTAGCAAATTGTCAAGCAGAGATAAATCATTGCTTCTCAACAGCTTTGTCGGGTTTCCAAGCGGGTTGTTCACAAAGACTTAAGCAAAAGCACATTCGTCCGAGCCCTAACTACTATGGCAGCTTCCAGCCTTTTATTGCAGAAGAGACTAGCGCAGCCAGATCTGAGCATGAGCCTGCTCAAATGAAATCTGCCTTTACGTTTGTGTATTTCTGTAACTGATCTGGACTAGGCTCAAGTCATCATCCTTCATTCTCCCCCACAAAGGCAAAATCAGCTAAATTCAGGCAGGCAAGAAACATCAAAAGTTCAAAGGACAGCTCTGAAGAGGAACTGATGCTTGCCGAGTTTCTCAATCCGGATAGACGTCTTTGACTACGAAGCAAACAAGCATCCCAACAGCAGCCGGAAGGGATGTCGCCCCTGGAGATTGGCTGAACCATCGTCCAGGAGTACAACATGCTATTTCACGCAATAATCGTTCTGTGCGCCGCTGGCTTACTGGGGATCGGTAGCATCTACAGCATGTTCCGCTGTTTCATGCTGGCCGAAAACATGTCATCCCCTTTTGGCCTGGCGCTGAACTTCCTGATTCTGCTGCTTTCAGCCTTCGGCCTTCTGGCGGCAATTTGCCTATCAGTCGGTCTAGCCGCATTAGTTCTTCCGGCACCGTAGCTTCACCGGTGATAAGGATCTGATCAAAACACAGGCAAGGACATACACGTCTTTCGATTTCCTTGATGCTCTGCTGTGTGTCAGCAGAGCATCACTTTCTTCAAAAACACATGGAAGTTCAGACAAGGAGAAAAAATGATTAGTGCCAAGATCTGCAACCCTGACAGCAAGCGTTCCTTCATGGAATTCACCCACGGCACCACTTGCATTGTCGGCGTACCGCACGGTGCCGAAAGCAAGCTCTGGGTAACTGCCGACCGTCCCTCCACTCTGGTCATCGAGGCCTCCGGCCACGAGATCCAGGTGATCCAAATAACTCCCCCCGGAGGCGGCATTTTGATTTCCCGCCTGCAACAGCCGCTGCAACGCAATGCTACGGGCAACTTGAGAAACCTGCTTGCGGGCATGCTGCGCAGGCACTCTGCCCAAAACGCCGGACAGAGGCTTTACAACTTCCGGGCCATGGTCGAAGACGGAACCCCGCAACGGCGCGGAAACCTGCTTGCGACCTTCGACTTTCACCTGCTCTGCGAAACCGACTTCCACTGGGCGCGGGCTTATCACCTGAAGCTCGATCTTGACCCGGACGCAGCTTCGGTGGCCGACCGCGCCGAAGGTATTTGTCCGCACTGCCAGGAAGTGCGGGCGAAACTCGAAAAGAACTGGAGCTACGAGAGCTAGCCAGGTCAGACATTCTGTTTTTTCAAATCACAAACAAAAAAGGAGACTCAATGTCATTGCTTCCACTGGGAAACAGTTCTGCAGATGAGCCTGCGCACCGCTACTTCGATCACATGGGCACACAACTGCCCATGTGGCCGGCAGGTGCGACAGCACATCCGGAACTGCGCGCATCCGGTTTCTTCAGAGAATTCTGGGGACCGTCCGGCGGATGCCCTGTTCAGCTGATGGGCATCCTTAAAAACGGAGACTTCGTTTATTTCAGGGCTCGCGGCAAGAAAGTCGAGCTTGAGATTTCCCGCGAGGTGGATGGAGAAGTCCATGCCTGCTACCGGAAACGCTACGAAATCAAGCACGAACTCGGTACGGGGATTCTGCCCGAGTCTGTTGCGGTCCCGCTGATCAAGCGCTGGCTGACTGACTACTCAGGCAAGCTCGCTTCGCTCGAAACGGCTTACGCCGGCGAGCCTTATGAGCTGACCGAAGTCGAAGAAACCCTCGATTTCTAAGTCGAGGGCTGCGGGCGGAGAGGGTCAAGATGCTGTCTTGACTCTCTCCGTTTCCATATTCAAAGCGTCTATTAGTTCATATAGTTATATTAATCCCGGCTGCCGGCCTGGAAATTGCAAAGCTCGATCTCCCCAAAGCTTGCTTCAAACTGTTGCAGGATCGCTTCCTGAACTCATTTGTTCCACTAAGTAAGCAATCAATTTTTCGGCCTGGCTTCGCCCGAGCTCATCCCAGTGTGGAACTCCAAAACTATCCTGAGAATACTGATCGGCCTGTTCGTCTGTCCAGCCGATCATATCGAGCGCTTTTCCCAGCACAGTCAAATAATTTTGATCGGTTATTTCGCCCAGTCCGAATGCGGGTCTTCGGGGCTCAGAAGCTCTTGGAGGAACCGGAGGCGGTGCTGGGGGTGCTGGGGGTGCTGGGGGGTCCGGCGGTGCTGGTAGCTCCAGCGGCGCCGGTGGCTCCGGCGGTGCCATAGCAAGTTCCGGCTCTTGCTCACTAGCGAGATCCTCGGCGATTTGAACTGGCGGCTCAGCATGGCCCGCCTTACTGATTACGAATGGCTCCGCTTCAAGCACGCTTTCGTATGAGCTTTCGCTTTCAAACAGAGTTTCCGGCGGTGTCGGAACTGGAACAGGCGGCGGCATTAGCGGAGATTTTCTCTCAGGAGGAGCTTGAGGTGCCCCACTTGCAAATTCCGGGCTTTCCGGCATTGCAACATTCACCGCCGGCCCAATTGAAATTTCCTGGGCCGGAAGATCGGGGGCAGGAGGCGCAAACTCTTCTTCCACAGGCTGCCAGGGCGACGATATTTCATTTCTCAACTCGTTGCGTAAAGTGATTGAAATCATCAACTGCCTGAGTTCATCTATCTGTTTCGATATCTCGATAAATCTTCGCTCTGCAAAGCTTCTAAGCCCAATAATGGCTTCCATCAGCATTTCAGGATTTCCTGGCTGCTGCGGCACACCGATCAATTTGGGTGTAATTAATCCCTCGGCCTCGAGCTGGGGTCTGATTTGCGATGTCGGCCATCCCTGCTCCACAAGTTCTTTGATTCTTTCAAGAATCGAAAGATCTTCCGGTCTGTACTGCCTTTGCTGACCTCTGCCTCTTTTGATTTCAAGTCCAAACATCAACTCCCACCTGCGCAACTGATGGACCGAAAGTCCAAGTTTTGCAGCCACAGTGTTAATCGACAACAAGTCTTGCTGGGTCATATTTATCAGCCTTTCTCTCCCTGGTAATTGCCTAGCTTACTAAACTTATTCCCAGAACTAGCGCAGCTAAGCGAGGTACTCCGAATCATACATGATTGTGCGAAATCTTGCATCAGAGACTGGCTGCCAAGCTCTTGTATACCTTGAAGTGCAGGCTATTCTGACTCCCAAGCCAGTGTAGAATTGTTTTTTTTCCAGCTTTTGCCTGGGATCACATTTGTCATGATACCGGTCTGAAAGGACATCACTCAAATGGACGATCTGAACCTGATAAGAGATCTAGGACTTATCTGGACAGCGTCTTTGCTTGTAGGCCTGCTTTTCAGCAAGTTGAAACAACCAGTGATTGCCGGTTACATGCTGGTGGGAGTGCTCATAGGCCCGCACGTTTTCAAGCTAATAAGCGAGCCTGAGCAGATCAAAGTTCTTTCCGAATTTGGCGTAGCAATGTTGCTTTTTGCGCTCGGTGTTGATCTTTCTTTGAAACAGGTCCTGAATTCAGCAAGAAGAACCGTGGGCGCAGCACTACTTCAAATTGTAGCCACTATTGCAGTGGCATGGGCTATTGCTTCCTTAACCGGTCTTGCAAGAATGCCCGCTGCCGGGCTGCTTTTCGGATGCATTTGTGCAATTTCAAGCTCAGTGGTAATCAGCAGAGTGCTTATTGACCGGGGTGAACTAGACTCGATTCACGGACAGATTCTGATTCCGCTTGCACTTGTACAAGATCTGAGCCTGGTGGTGATAATTCCTTTCATGCCAGTTTTGGAGCAATCAACGGCTGACTGGTCTGCTCTTTTGTTTTCAACAAGCAAAGCCTTTGTTTTTGTGCTTGCGGTAATTTTCGGCTCCATTAAACTGGTGCCGCATCTGCTTGCTTGGGCCGCAAAAACAAACTCACGAGAATTGTTTTTGCTTACGCTTCTGGTTTTGTGCCTGGGTGTAGCTTTGCTCAGCAAATCACTTGGTTTATCAATTGCACTTGGCGCATTTCTTGCAGGTATCATGATGTGCGAATCCAGTTATGCGCACCAGGCTTTGCATGATGTAAGCCCCTTAAGAGACGTGTTTTCAACCGTATTTTTTGTTTCGGTTGGCATGCTACTCGACCCAAATTATATTTGCCAGCACTGGCTTCAGGTAATTCTTTTCGTTTTGCTTTTGATACCAGGAAAGATAGTTATCGGCGCAGCGTCTGCACTGCTTGCCACGAAGAACTTCAGAAGCGCGGTTCTTGTAGGTGTTGGGCTTGCGCAGATAGGCGAATTCTCTTTTGTACTGCTTACCATGGGATACGAATCCAAACTGATAAACGAATCAATCTACAACCTCTTTTTTGCAGGAGCAATCATCAGCATGATTGCAAGCCCGGGTTTAATGGCGGTATTTCCGAAACTCCTTAGCAAATTCAACAAAGGAGATACAACTGATCAAAGATTCAGCCCCGTAAGCAGCTCTTTGAAAAATCATGTGGTTCTATGCGGCTTTGGAAGGAGCGGACGGAACTTGGGTCTGGTGCTAGAGTCTTACCAGTTACCGTTTATCGTTGTCGAACTGAATGCAAGTATTGTCGAAGAGCTGGCAGTAAGCGGCATCAAGCACATATACGGAGACGCAATGAGCCCGGGAGTACTTTCCAAATGTAATATCGGCAACGCACGTGTGCTGGTAATCACAATACCGGATCCATTTTCGGCTACCGCCGTGGCTACTTATGCACGGAAGCACAATCCAAAAATCAAAATAATTGCAAGAGCACACAAAACAGACGATATGCGCATTCTCCGTGAAGCTGGAGCAAACGCTGTTGTACAGCCGGAATTCGAAGCAAGCATTGAAATAACCAGACTGGTTCTTTATTCAATTAAACGCAGCGAAAGCGAAATTCAAGCAGCAATGGAGCAAATAATAACCAGGCGTTATGCGCTCTTCCAGCCCGAGCTGAGTGGTGTCGAATTTACGGCCAAACAATCAAGCTACGAAAGCGACCAGCTGGGAATCTGGTACAGAATCAACGAATCGGCCAACGAGGCCGGAAAAAGCATTCGTGAGCTGCGAATCAGAGAAGAAACAGGTGCGACAATTACTGCAGTCAAGAGAGGAAAAAAAATCACTGCCTATCCTGATCCGGGCATGGAACTGTTGACAGATGATGAGTTTTTCGCAATCGGTTCAAGCTCGCAATTAGAGAAACTCGAAAATCTCTTCGAATTTGAAAAACAGTCTCAAGACTCTTAAGTTTTTTCTCAGTACAAGCTAATAGCTGAGTAAGTGCGCTAGCTTGACAAGGCGCGATCATGCCGCAAGCTACGGTAAGGCGCAAACATTTGTTGCTGGCCGTTTGTCTCCACTTAAGCAGATGTTCTAGAGTCGGTCATATCTCCTATTTTTTTTCCTTCGCTCCTCTCTAAGAAATCTCGAAGAAAAGCAATAAAACCAATTTCTGAATCCGGACAGCTCTTTTTTGGGGTCTGGATTTTGTCGGCTCAGCGCATCCTGCCTGAGCCCGGGTTCCTTTTGAAACAAGTTCCGCATTGCAAACATTTTTCCGGAGGAGACTCAATGCTCGGATTGAAAAACTGGTTCAGCGGCCTCTGGCATGACGCCACTTACAAAGTCGACATCGACGAACATCTCGGTGGCGAAAAGCTTGTGCGCTCTCTGGGCCTCTGGAGCGTGTTTCTTTTCACCGTAACCCAGGCTGTCGGCGCCGGCATCCTCACAAACCCGGGGATTATTGCAAGCCAGTACGCCGGCTCTCATGCCTGGATGTCCTTTTTGCAAGCCGGCCTGATCTGTGCGGCCCCTGCGCTCTGCCTTGCCAGGCTGGCAACTTTGAGCACGCGCTCCGGCAGCACCGGCAGTTATGCTTGCATGGCTTTCGGCCAGCTTCTGGGACTCTTGATGTTCATTGACGTTGCAATGGAATGCATCGGCGGCACTGCTGCTGTTGCTGTGTCCCAGGCTGAACACGTTAAAATGGCCCTCGACATGAGCTTCGGTCTCAAGCTGCCCGACTGGCTCACAGAAACGCCCACCGAAGTGCCCTGGCTCTATTTCGGAGCGGCTTTTGTCGGGCTGAACCTGGGAGCAATTCTGGCTTATAGCAGCTTTAAGACTCTGAAGCAGCAGGCTCTTTCTTTGAAAAAGCGGGTTTTCCAGAGCTGCAAACTCACGGTCGGCTTTCTGCTTTTCGCAGGAGGTGCTGTGTCTTGCGTGCTTTTTCTGAGCCAGCTGCACTCAATCAACCTGCTTTCTATGGGCATCATCGTTCTGGTTACCCTGGTGCTCATGCGCGGAATCGGCGAAACCAAGCTTTTCACCAACATTTTTACCGTGGTGAAACTACTGGTGATCGCAACGGTCGTGGTGCTGCTTGCAATGCACTACGACCCCAGCCTGCTCTCACGCCCGATACCCGCAGGCATGCCAGGCACACTTGGCGGTGCCTCGGTTGCTTTCTTCGCCTATGTCGGACTGGATATGGCCACAACTGCTGCCGGCGAAACCAAAAACCCGAAGCGCAATATCCCCATGGGCATGCTTCTGGGTTTGATTGCAGTAATTGCGCTCTATGTGGCAGCCACCTACTTTCTCTGCGCCGCTGTTCCGTTCGAACAGCTAGCTCCCGGTGGTAAGGGCACTGCCGCTCCCATGGCAAAAGCACTGGAAATTCTCGGATACAAATCAGCCACGATCTGGGTGACTGTCGGCTCTACCGTGGCGCTGATTTCGGTCTTGCTGGCAAGCGCCTATTCGACCACGCGCTTGCTTTTCAATATGGCACAGCACAAAATGCTGCCTGCCGTGTTTGAGAAAGTCAATCACAGGCAGGTACCTGTTGTGGCAACTCTTGTGGTCGGCGCGTCAATCGCCACGCTCACAGCCCTGCTTGCCGTGGACGAGTTGATGCATTTGACCAATATAGGCACCATGACCTGCTTCATCACAGCATCGGCAATCGTGCTGGTGAAAGTTCTCCGCGAAACCCAGTGGAGCGACCGCAGGAAAGCACTTAGCGGTGCATTCTGGGTTCTGGTTGCAATCCTGGGCATTCTCGGGCCGGCGCGGCTGATGATTGAGCTGCCGCTTACTGCCTTTATCCGGCTTGCAGTTGTCTGGTCGATTGTAATCGGCTTCTTCGTTTTCTACGGCAGGCACCACAGCCTGGCTCGCAGCAAAACGGCAGAGCCCGGTCCGCTTCAGATCGGCTAATTCTGCGCCAGTTCCAAGAGAAGCCGGGCGAAGTGCAATCACTTCGTCCGGCTCCGACCGCTTTCACAACCCGAAAAGCAAGCTTCTTTGCAGAAGTCTCCCTGCTTTTCACAAGCTCACACTGTGTAAAAGGAAAAACCATGATTGAAACGACTCTTGCAACAAAGGTTGCCATGCTGCTTGCGGGCTGCATGGGCATTGGTGGTCTCGGCGCCTATTTCGGGCGCAACATTCGCACGCTCGGCCAGTTTCTGGTTCTTGCGGTGCTCTTCATCTTCGGCACGATCGGCGTGATCGCCGCCGCGCATGCCAGCCCCGTTCTGGGCGTCTGCGCCCTGGCAGCCTGGACCTTCGTTTCCGGTCTGATCACCGGCCCGGCGCTGCAGATGTATTCGGAACGGCTGGGTTGGCAAACCGTTGCCGGCGCCTTCGTCGGAACCGGCGGTGTCATGACCGTTTGCGGCTTGATTGGCGCTTTCTCGGGAATCGACTTCAGCTTCCTGGGAGGCTTCCTGTTCTTCGGCTTGCTCGGCCTTGTGGCCGTCGGCTTCATCAGCATCTTCTGGAGGCTGAGCCGGACAGGAAGCATCATCGAGTCGATTTTCGGCATGCTGATTTTCTCGGGTTACTTCATCTTCGACTTCTTCCGGGTGGCGAAGGCGGAGAATACCTGGGAGAACGCCGTAAATCTGTCGATGCAGCTTTACCTGGACTTCCTGAACTTCTTCCTCTACCTGCTCCAGCTCCTGGACATGTTGAACAAGAACTGAGCAGAACAGGTCCGCAAAGAGCTTTGAAGCTCTGAGCGAAACAAACAAGAAGCAGCAGAGTAAGGGAAACCTTGCTCTGCTGCTTTCTTGCTTAGCAAAGCTATTACTACGTCATATCATATTTCGATTGAACCTGGAATAGTCGTATTGTCCCACATTGTGAACAGTAATTTGGAAGCTAACTC
>CAZTQO010000083.1:0-25129 GCA_964615655.1 uncultured Candidatus Obscuribacterales bacterium
GGATTGCTGCTTGATGTAACTTTATCCGAAATGTATTCGGAGCTGCGTATTGAGCAGAGTTCATACGGCTGCAAACTTGAACCCGTTGGACCGAAAAATCTAATAATTGCTTTCGAAGGATTTGAACCAGTCAAAATCATTGTGTCACAGAAACAGAGTGAAGCAAAACGATTTTTTCCTCAATGTGGATTTGCCAGCTCAGATTTTAATCCAAGTTGAATTTTGCCGCCGACATCTCTTTTGAATTCAAGGCTTATCTTTTTTCCATCGCTTTCGAGATTGCCTATTTTCAGATAGTTCATCTTTAGCGGAAGCTGCGGCTCATCGACAGTAATTTTTCTGTCAATTAGTTTGAGACCAAGAGAGCTTTGAAGCATTTGAAAAATACTTCCGGCAGCCCAGGCCTGCGGCGAACATGACACCGGGTAGGGTACGGGTCTTTCAAAATTGCTGCGCCTAAAGCCGCAAAATAATTCAGGCAATCTTCTTTCAGGATAAGCTTCGACCGACTGAATCAGGCTTTCCATAAGCTCAGAAGCGTATTTACTGTATCCTTGCTTTGCAAAGCCTTCCATAATGATTGCGTTATCATGCGGCCATACCGAACCGTTGTGATAGCTCATAGGATTATATTTCAATTCGGCAGAAGAGAGAGTTCTTATTCCCCAGCCGCTGTACATGTCTTCCTGCATCAGGCGCTTAACCACAGCATCGCTCATTTCTTGATCAAGAATTCCGCTTGCAAGCAAATGCCCAGGGTTAGACGAAATAACCGTGCAGGCTCTTCCGTCTGCATCAAGGGCAAGTGCGACAAATTTTTCTTCACCAAGCCAGAATGATTTCTTAAATTCTGCTTTCAGTCTTTCTGCTTTTCCAAGTAACTTCGCCGCAAGCTCTTCTTTTCCGAGTTTTTGAGCCAGACGCGCCGTGCCTGTATAAGCCTCATATAAATATCCCTGAACTTCACAGAGCGCTATTGGTGCTTTTGCCAGGCTTCCGTTTTTATGCATTATCGAGTCACCGGAGTCTTTCCAGCCCTGGTTGGAAAGTGCAGCACCTGCTTTGCCACCATAATGTAAAAAGCCGTTTTGATTTGAGACTACCGATTTGTCTAGATAAAGCAATGCAGCTTCGCAGTGCGGCCAGAGTTCATTTAATAGTGCCGTATCTTTTGTTGCTTCAAAATAACGAGTTAGCAGAACTAAGAAAAGCGGTGTGGCATCCACAGTTCCGTAATAGGGAATAAAAGCGATTTCCTTGCAGCGAGCCATCTCTCCCAGGCGCAATTCGTGCATGATTCTTCCGGGTTCTTCTTCGGTAAAAGGATCTGACTTTTTTCCCTGGTACGCTGCAAGCACTTTCAATACATCCCTGGAAATCTCAGGCATGAAACTTAGCGTTTGCATAGAAGTAATGCACTGATCTCTTCCAAAAGCGCTTGCATACCAGGGAAGCCCGGCTGCAATGCATGGTCCTTTCGGAGTATTCTGACGCAGAATATACAGGTCATAAAATGATTGCTCCAGAAAGTCATCTAGAGCCGGCCAATCTGATTTAATTGTAGGAGCTTTTTGCCTCCACTGTCTGAAATCAGCATCTGCAAGCTTGCTTATGCTTTCAAAATTTAATTCACTGGCTTGATTTGAGTTTAACTGCTCCGAGCTTAGCTGCTCTAATTTTGACCGATCTAGGTCTGACTGACCTGAGTTTGGCCGACCTGAGTTTGACCGATCTAAGTCTGACTGACCTGAGTTTAACTGACCTGAGTTTGACCGATCTGAGTTTGACCGATCTAAGTCTGACTGACCTGAGTTTAACTGACCTGAGTTTGACCGATCTAAGTCTGACTGACCTGAGTTTAACTGACCTGAGTTGGATTGCTCTGAGTTGTTCCGATCGGAAATTGCATTGTTTGAAGTTTCAATTCTGAACTCAACTGATTTTGCCTCTTGCGGCGCGAGTTCAAAGACATAGGCAAGCTTGCCTGCTGAATTTCTTGCAGCTTTACTCTTAGTTGTGAGATAGCAAGCATATTCTTTTTTATCGATTCCCAGATAGCTTGACTTAAATTTCGAGCTTTCCCCGACAATAGTTTCTAGAAATTTACCTGTGTGCTGCCCGCTTTTAAGCCGTTTCTGTCCTCTAACCTCGAACATGTCTTTAAAATCCGAGTCATGTGCAAATACGAGTTCGACTTTCTGTCCTTTTGCGCTGAAGTTTCGCAGGTTTACTCTTTCGCTCACGCCGTTTAAAACTACGATTTCTCGCTCTATAAAAAGTTCGTCGTTAACCGAATAAAGAAAACTGGCTCTGTACCCTTTCTGGCTGAAGGAGCATAAAAACGGAGCTTTTTTGCCGTTAACACTCATCTGCCATGAGCTGAGATAGCGTGTGTCGTCTTCATAAAGCCCGTATGGCGAGTTCTTTCCATCTTCGACCATTCCCTGTTTGTTCAAGACCAGAATTGTATTGCCGTTTTTTAAAACCGTCCGGGGACTGCCGTTTGAAAGTGTGTCTTTTTCAAGCTCGGCAAAGAGTCCCTGGCTTAAGTCAGGAGCAGCTGGTGCCGGCTTGCTTTCGGCCATGCCTACCGGCTGCGCGGCATAACTTACAGGAGCAAGCTGCCAGAGCAAAATCAATAAAGCAGTAAAAATTGCAAAAGTGAATTTGAAGATCATTCAAGTAAATCCGCCATCTCAAGCGCGATTATGTTCCAACTCATAAACTGAGGCGCCCATAAAGCCTCGGCGGTTTCAGCATGATAATTTTCATGCAGGGTGCCGTTTTTATCCAGGTCACCAATCAAAGTATTGAGCATGCGGCAGGCAATATCTTCTGCTTCTTTTCTAAAACCGTTTTTGACAAGCGCCCTGCAGACAAGACCGTTTGTAAGTACCCATACCGGACCCTGCCAGTTGCTTACAATCGCTCTGCCGTAGAGCCCTCGCAAAGCATTGTTATAGAGTGGCTCGGATGCCGCCACTGAGGCAATGCCGGCTGGTCTTAAAAAATGCTCGCTTGTGCATATATTATTTCTGAGCACTTTTTCAAAGCGCTCAGATTTAGCAAATCCCAGAAGCGCAGGTACTAAACCTGTCCAGGCGCGAATTTTTACCTGGCTCATATCCTGGGGATTGAGATTGCAATACATAGATAAGTCTTCGTTCCACAAATGAGTTTCAATTGCGTTTGCCAGCTCCGCCGCTCTTTTCTCGTACTTAAGTGCCAGGTCGTTTTTTTCATAGATTTTTGCCAGATGCGCAATTGCGTTGAATTCGGCAAGTAAATAAGCACTCAGGTCACAGGCAAGCAGTTTGCCGTCCGGGAATTTGCTTACCGAGTCGTCCTCGTCCTTTGCTGCTTCTCTGGGCGAAAGCAGTGCCAGGTTGTCGTCAACTCCGCTTTCAAGCACATTGCGCCAGTGATAAAGCCCGTATTCGCCTTTGCGTTCTCTTTCAAAATAAGAAAGATAAGAATCAAGCTGGTCTATTAAAAGTGCAAAACTTTCCTTCCTCTGACCGAGCTTTTCTTCGTTTTGAAACTGATGCAAAAGAGTCTGGCATAAGAACGGCTTGCACTGATCGCCTGCGTCCCAGATCCGTCCGGGTGAAACTGTTCTGGGTACATAACCGTTGTCTTGCTTAAGTGCAAGAAAGTTTGCAATCACATCTTCTGCAAGTTTCTCAACTCCGACTCTGGGCGCCAGCTGGGAAAAGAAACACGCATCCCAGTCGTACATTTGTAAATAATGTCCGGTTCGCGATCGTTCAGGTAAGCCCGACTGGTCGTCTTTTCCTGCTTTGACAGCATAGCTCGGAGTGACGAAGCGATGCTTTAACATGCCTTCCGCTTCGTGCACGCAGCTCTGAGCATTAGTTGCAAAAAAGAGTCTGATTTTTTTGAGGTCCGCTGTTTTTATTTTTGTTGCAAGCACTACTTGAAATTCTCCAGCTGCGTCGGGGCAGAAAAACATTTTCGACTTTTGTCAGCACAAATTGCAGTCGAAACAGTCTAATTTTATCCGGCGCCCTCGAAAAAATCAGCGCTTATTTTTTTGAGTTCTGGGTGTTTACAAGTTCACGGGCGCGTTCGGCTGCTTTAACAACTGCTTTGATTAAAGTTACTCTGAGTTTTCCTTCTTCAAGTTCCATCAGTCCGTCTATGGTACAGCCAGCAGGTGTTGTAACGCTATCTTTGAGTAAAGCCGGATGCGCCTGTGACTCGAGCACCATGCTTGAGGCTCCGAACATGGTTTGGGCAGCAAGTAACGTAGATATTTCTCGGGGTATACCGAGTTTGACTCCAGCTTCAGCCAGAGACTCGATTATGACATATAGATAGGCCGGACCGCTTGCAGAAAGCGCTGTAACACCGTCCATCAGTGCTTCATCTACAAAAACGGTGCGACCCACGCAGTTAAAAATTTCCTGCGCTATTGCCTTATCTTGCTCGCTTGCATGCTGCCCGGCACTCAACCCTGTCATACCGGCATTCATTAAACAAGGCGTGTTGGGCATCGCACGCAAAACCGGAATTTTCTTGTCAAGACGTTCTTCCACAAACTTTGTCGTAACTGAGGCCGCAACTGAAATTAGGACTTGTGACTCAGTCAAACCACCTGAGATTTCACGCAAAACAAAGTCCATATTCTGCGGCTTGACTGCAAGCAAGATTATGTCGCGCCCTTTGACCAGCTCGCGATTATCGAGGGTAACCTGAATATTGAGCCTGTCTTTAACACGACTAAGCGAACTCTCGTGTCCGACACTGCCTGTAATATCATTTCTGTCAAGATCGCCCTTTTTTAGCAAGCCGGCTATCAGTGCCTCGCCGAGCTTTCCTACCCCCAGCACTGCCAGTTTCTTTCCTTTTAGCATTCTCTTCTCCGGGTTATTATAAAGCAGGCTGCAAAGCAGCGAGCTTAGCTTGATGCGACCTGCTCAAGGAAGTCTATAGCCTGCTTTGATTATGTGCAAGTATGCTTAACTACGGTGTTTGCAGCGACTCTTGACGACGAATTTCTATTGCAGCTGCGGCAAAATCAGGAACACTGAGCTGGAAGTCAGGTAAAATACCGAAGTTAAGCTGAGGTTGCACCGAATGGCAAAAGACTTGCCCGCAAGCAAAGAAATACCTTTTATCGACCTTATAAAAGATAGCTGGCCTGTGTTCCAGGATAACGCCGTGCTCGCCTCGTGTGCTGCAGCTTTCTTGAGCTATGCTCCAATGCTTGTGGTAGGCATACCTGCCTGCATAATCGGCTTTCTTTCAGCCGGTGTGGTTGCAATGATAAACAAAGAGCTGGTAGGTATCGTGATCTTTCCGGAAGCGGTTATATTCGCGCTTGCTTTTGCTGCGGCCTATAATGCCTGCCGCTCCGGCTGGACCGTTATTATTTTGAAACTGGTAAGGGGAGAAGGCGCAAGTTTTACGGATTTGAAGGCAGGAATGCCCTATTTCATGAACTTTTTTCTTTGCATGTTGATTATCGGTATAGGTACGGCCCTGGGGAGTCTCATGCTGCTGGTTCCCGGCCTGTTTTTTGCAGTTCGCACAGCTTTTGCGCCATTTTTAATAGTTGATGAAGACTTAGGACCGATTGAAGCCCTGCAAAAAAGCAACGAACTGGTAACAGGCTATTCATGGCAAATTCTTGCTTATTACCTGATCTTTTTCTTTGCAAATTTAGTGATTGGTTTTATTCCTCTTCTTCCCCTGATTCTTACTCCGGTTGCCATGGCCTTTCTTGACCTGGTGCTTGCAAGAATCTATTTGTATCGCAAAAGCGACCCGGCTCTTTTAAGGTGACTTATGGCAAGCAGAGAGCTTACACTTCTTATTTGTTTCGCGCTTACAGCACTTCCTGCTTACGCCGCCGAAAAAACTCAGGGACCAAAGACTCAAGAACAAAAGACTGACTGGCAAGTACAAGAAGAAGAAGCAAAGCGGCAGCTCCGGCTTCAAAACCCGGCAGCGGCCGAACTCTGTTACTTGCAAGCGCTCGACGAGCTTAAGAAGTCCCATGCTTCAAAAATTGAAATAGCTCAGTGTTTGCAAGAGCTAGCTTCAGTAAAAGCCATGCAGGACCTCTTTGAAGAAGTAATACATCTTGACAAAAAAGCACTGCAATTAATTGAAAAAGCCGAAGGCAAGAAAAGTCCGAAGTTAATTCCTGTGTTAGTTTCACTGGGCGATCTTTTTGAAAATGACGGTGAGCATAAAAAAGCTGAAAAATATTACGAGCGGGCGCTTCTAATTGCCGAGTCGTCACAGAGCGATAAACTGACGATTGCCGAGATAAAGCATAAGCTGGCACTGTCGTTTTTCCGAAGCAGCTATTATTTTAAAGCCGAAGAACTTCTTGCTTCAGCTCTGGAGATATTGATGACGCAAGAAAGACTGCCTTCCGGCGAGTTTTTGATGACCGTTCTCAATGATTCAATCGATCTTTGGACAAAGTGGCCTGATAAGGGCCGCTCATTTAACAGCAGCTTTCAAAAGGAACTCCTAAAAGACGAGCTCGACAAAGTCGGGCGCACAAAGGCTGTGGCAGTTTCAAACTGGGCAAAGGAAGTAAGCGGCAGGCTTAAGAAACCTGCCGATCAAACAAGTCAAACAAGTCAAACTAATCAATCAATTCAAACTAATCAATCAAGTCAATCAAATCTATCAAATCAATCCAAAAAAGACAGCAGTCACGATTTCTCAGATTTATCAAACCCGAAAGAGAGCTCATTGCCGCCCATAAGAGCAAGCCGCCCGGTGGATGATTTTGTGGCATTGCAAAAACTCAGAACTCAGAGAATCGAGTTTTATGAAAGGATGATTTCAATCGATATAAATTCACTTGGAGAAAATCATCCAAGTGTGGCAAGAGATCTCAGCGGCCTAGCTATCGTTTATTTAGGGCAGAAGCAGTATGAAAAAGCAAAACCGCTTTTGAGCCGGGCTTTGAAAATATACGAAAGCAATTATGGGGCGAATTCCTCGCTGAGCCAGCGAACAAGGACCCTCTTGAGCCTGGGTGAGGACGAAAGCACTAAATCAAAAGCCGAGTTGGAATATCGCAAGAATGAATTGCCAGCAATTCCGCTTGCGGCCAAAAATCTGGAAGTTGCGCTGCGCTTGAATTACCTGGCCTTATTAGTATATGAGCATGGCAGAATTGCCAAAGCCGAAAATCTTTATGCATGGGCGCTTGCAAGCACCAGTGCCGCCCTTGGTGAAAATAACAATTTAATGGCTTCTTGCATGGTGGATTATGCCAGGGTGCTGCGCCAGTCCGGTAAAAAGTCGGAAGCCGACGGGCTTGAATCAAGTGCTTATTTGATCATGAAGCGCTCTTTACGCAACAAGGCCGAAGATCTTTTGGTGCCCTGATAGAGATAGTCTCGTCTTGTTCTTTTACTTATCTTTTTGGGACAATTTCGTCAGTCGTCTTTTTCCCAGGGTAACCCCCTTTGTATGTCCACGTGACCGTTTAGTCTATAAGGCACCGGGCGACCGTTGTCTTTGTCGAGTTCAAAGCCGCCATTGTCAAGGCGGTCGGCGGGGCTTGGCACCCAGTCGCCGATTTTAGGAATGTCTTGCGTCAGTTTTTCCCAGACGGCCCTGGGACTTGTATCATCGAAATCGTCATCACGATCCGGGTCATGGTCTTTTACGTAAAAGCGCTTTTCCATATCGCGCAATTTATCGAGCGTTCTTTCTACTTCCTGAGCATCGAAATAAACTCTTGAATGCAGCCTGGTCTTGAAGCCGTCTCGAAAAGAAGATTTCGAAAAATCCGTGTCTATAAAACTTGATTTATCAAACTGCGAGCCGTCAAACTTATCGCCGCCTGTATCATCATGCCGGCCGCCGCCGCTATCGTCATGACGTTGCCTGTCTGTGTCATCGTGATGTTCGCGGTCCGTGTCTGAATGATGATCGCCGTTGTCATTGTCTTCGTCGTCATCGGGATCATCAAAACCTGTCCGATTAGCCCGGTCTTTGCGCTTAAGAAGCTTGCTGCGGCTGTCTTCTCTGCGAGTCATATCCGAATCGTCGTCATAGTTGCTGGCATCATCCCTGGTATCACGATCGTCATATTTTGTGATATCGCGATCGCTTGTGAAATCAAAGTCTTTTATGTCGTCGCCAGGCGATACGTCAAAAAACGAGTCGGCCTGCACAGAAGTAGTGGAAGCAAAGAACACTAATAAGCAGAATAAAATAAAGTGCCTGAACATAAAATTTCATCTTCTCGACGTCATGCAATTATATCCGAGATGCGATTTAATAGGCCGGTTCACGCATTGCGTTGCGGATTGAGTCTTTGAGTAGTTCAAGAAGATCGCTTGAGGGCACTTTGAAAAATAAAACTTGATCATCTCTTTATCAAGGGTCTGCCAGCTTTTTAGTAAAATTACATGGCTTCGGCTTATGCAAAGAAGTTCTGAAAAGCATAAATTCAGAGACTGAGTTTCAGAGTGCTTAAGAGTGCTTTTAAGTGTGAGTTTCCGAACAGCTGATTCTATGCGTCTTAGAGCGCTTGAAGCGGATTTACCACTTGGCAAACGGGCAGTTAATTGCATTTGATTGTTCTAGCTAGAAAAAAATTCCTTATAGCAGTTTTTTGTGCTGCCCTGATTCTGAGCGCTAACATTGCGCAGGTGTTGGCTGCCGGGCGGGAAGTGCCGATTCCTGATCTTCAGTTTCAGCCGATAACAGCGCCTCGAGCCATAACCATACGAGAAGCAGTGGCTCTTTCATTGAGAAACTACCCGACCATAACCGAAAAGCTCTATAAACTGCGCGCTGCCAAAGCAAATGTAACCCTTGCAAAGACACAATATCTTCCCAACTTGAATATGGACCTGCAGGAGTCGGCAGTAACTCCTAACAGAATAGCCTCAGTGGTTATGAACAACGTCTCCGGATTTGACACGGTTCCTGTTGATTCCGGTCCTTCGGCTAATCACCTGCGATTCTCTCCGGAAATGAACAATCTTGCGGGCTTAAACTTTAACTGGCTCTTAGTCGATTATGGGCTGCGTAAAGCAAACGACAAGTTTGCATATGCAGACTCAAGAATTGCAAGGGCTGATCTGAATCTGACCAAGCTCGATGTGGCGTTTGCTGCCGCAAATGCTTTTTTAGATGCGGTCGAGGCCAAGCAAATAATTCAGTCCACTACTGCAGAACTAGAACATATGGAAGCTGCAGATTTAAGAGCACGCACGCTTGTAGCAACCGGTGTAAGACCCGGAGTCGATGCAGCCGACTGGAAATACGAAGTTGCAAAGGCCAGGATCGGGCTTATAAAAGCCGAAAAAGACGCAAGGCTCAGGTTAGTGGAACTGGCAGAAAGAATGGGCATCGCTTATCAAGATATTGAAATCGTTTCCGAGCCGCTTGTGAGACGTCCCGTTGAAGTGAAAGCATTCGGGCCGTTTGATTTGCGATCACACCCACTTGGCTTGATGAAAAATGCCGAGATATTACGATGGCGTGCTAAATGGAATGTGCTCGACCGTGCATACAGGCCGCATCTATGGCTCAACTGCTCGGTCTGGGGCCGGGGCAGTGGCGCCGATTCGACCATAAATCCGATTCGCTCGGTGGCCGGTGGCGTGCTTCCTCAAGTCTTCGATTATATGGTCGGCGTAACCTACAGCTTTCCTTTTATGGAGTATTTTCCACTAAAAGCACAAAAGGATATGGCCAGAAGCAACGAGCTTGCTGCCCGGGCTGATTTTGAGCTGGCTATGCAGGTGCTCGAGAAAAAAGACGCCAGAGCCAGAATTTTGCTTGCCCAAACAACAAAAATAGCCAGAGAAACTCCAAAACTTGTGGATGCGGCAAGAGTCAGAGAAAGCATGGTTTTTAAGAGATATTCAACCGGTCTTACCAATATGGTTTCGCTTGCCGAGGCCGAACGTGGGCTTGTGGAAGCTGAGGTCGAGGATGCCGTCGCTCAGGTCGAAGTGTGGCGGTCAATACTTGCGCTTGCTTATGTGCAGGGTGACCTCAGGCCATTTTTGCAACTGGTAGAAATAGCCGAAGGCAGCAATTTGAGAAAGGTCGAATAAGGAAGACGCTTTTCGCATGTGGATTATTGCAACAGCAATGAAAAGACCGATCACCGTGGTTGCGGCGATTTTAAGCATCATTCTGGTTGCAGTCATGGCGCTCACAAGCATGAAGCGCGATATTTTTCCGGATCTCAAAATCCCGGCTATTTATGTGATTCAGGGCTACGGCGGCATGTCGCCTGCTCAGATGGAAGGTTATCTAACCTCCACTTACGAGCTCTTTTTCCTTTATGTGCCTGGTATTGAGCATATTGAGTCCCAGTCGATTCAAAATGTCACGCTCATAAAAATCTTTTTCCAGCCGGATACTGATATGGCAAATGCTATGGCGATGGTGGTGGCAATGGCTAACCGCGCCACCAGTTTGATGCCTGAAGGCACGCTCAATCCCTTTGTGCTCAGATTCGACGCCGGCAGTTTGCCTGTAGGCCAGCTTGTATTATCGTCTCGAACGCGCAGCGTCAGAGAACTTCAAGATCTTGCTTATACGCGCATAAGACCAATGCTTGCAACTGTGCCGGGTGCTGAAGCACCACCGCCATTCGGCGGCAATATCCGCAGTATCGTCTTAAATGTAGATGCGGACAAGCTGAGAAAATACAATGTCTCGGGCGATGAAATTATAAAAGCTCTGATAGCCGGCAACAAAGTATTGCCGGCAGGCAATGTCAGAACCGGTGATTATTTGCGAATTGCGCCGGTTAACACGGACCTTCCGGATATTCACCAGCTTGACTATATGCCTATTAGAACCGGGCACGGTCCGCAGATTTTTATGAAAGATGTAGGTTCGGTTGAAGACTCCGAAGACATACTTGCAGGCTACGCGCTTTTCCAGGGTATGCGCACCGTTTATATTCCGGCTGTAAAAAGAAACGACGCCTCTACTGTTTCGGTTGTGGATGCGCTTGAAGCGGCCTTGCCCAGAATGCAGGCGGTGCTGCCTAACGATGTAAAGATAAGCTATGAATTCGACCAGTCCAAATACGTACGCGAAGCCATAAACGATGTATTTCATGAAGGCATGATGGGGACTATATTGCCGGGTTTAATGATCTTGCTCTTTTTGAAGGATCTTAGAAGCACAATAATTGTTGTAACTTCAATACCGCTTTCTTTGATGTCGGCGATTGTCGGCTTGTGGATGACAGGTCAGACCATAAATATTCAGACTCTAAGCGGTCTGGCTCTTGCTATCGGTATTCTTGTGGATGAAGCTACCGTATGTATTGAGAACATCCACAGCCATCTTGCCGAAGGAGCCGCTTTACATCGCGCTGTTTTTGATGCTTGCGTGGAAACAATGGTGCCGAGGCTACTTGCCATGCTTTCAGTTGTGGCCGTTTTTATACCGTCCTTTTTTATGGTCGGGATAACCAAGCAGCTTTTTATACCGCTTTCGCTTGCGGTCGGCTTTTCAATGATTGCATCGACAACGCTTGCTTCCACGCTTGTGCCGATTATGGGTGTATGGTTGTTGAAAGCTGAACACAAAGAGCACAAGCCTGACTTTGTCGATGCGATGAAAGACGGGCTCGGTAAATTGCTGCATTTCTTCTATCCGCTCAGGCACCTGATTATTCTTATTTATCTGGGAGTTGCAATTTCTACAGTTATTTTTCTCTATGAAAACATTGGCAAAGAGCTTTTTCCTCCGGCCGGCACAAGCCAGTTTCGCATGAGAATAACCGCTCCTACAGGCATGAGAGTAGAAGCGCTTGAAAAACGCGTGCTGAAAACCATCGAAGAAGTAAAAGCCGAAGTCGGCAAAGAAAATGTAGAAAAAACTCTTGGCTATGCCGGACAGCAGCCGCCTTTCTTTCCTATAAGCTCAGCATTTCTCTGGACAGCCGGCCCGCATCAGGCCGTATTAGACGTCCAGCTGAAAGAAGATGCCAAAATCGACATGGAAAAACTTAAAGACCGGCTTCGTGACCGTTTTGCAAAGGCAATTCCCGACACCAAGTTTTCATTTGAGCCTGGTGACTTAGTAAGCCAGATTATGAACCTGGGTTCGCCCACACCTATAAATGTACGGATAATGGGACACAGCCTGGTTGCCGACAAGCTTTTTGCCAATAAAGTCTTGAAAGAAATGCGCAAAATACCCACACTTAGAGATCTGCAATGGGGGCAGCCTCTGGATTATCCTACCTGCCAGATAAACATAGACCGTGAACTTGCAGGCCAGCTCGGCGTTACGCCTGAAGAAATAGGTATGTCGCTGCAGCCGGCCTTTTTCTCGAGCCGTTTTGTCAAACTGCTCCTGTGGAAAGACGACTCCACCGGCTTTTCTTACCAGGTTCAGGTAGAAGTGCCTCAAAACCAAATCAGGTCTAAAGAAGACATCGAACACTTTCCGGCCATGGAAAACAGTAAAGATATAGACATGGAAGAAAAGGATCATTTAGAAGATCCCGACACTGACAAGCACTATCCGGAAGCGCCGACAAGATGGCGGCAGCACCCGCTGATTCAGGATGTGGCCAAAGTAGAATACGGGACGACCACAGGTGAGTTCGACCGCTATAACATGATGCGCATGGTCTCGCTTACTGCAAATATGGAAGGTCATGATCTCGGGCGCGTGTCAAATGCAATCAGAGATGCCGTTAAGAAAGCCGGTCGCCCGGCTCCCGGAGTATTTGTTGACGTTGCCGGTCAGGTGCCTCTCTTAAACGATACCTTCTTCCATTTGCTCACCGGTCTTTTGCTTGCAGTTGTAGTAATAACATTGATGCTGCTTGCATATTTTCAGGCGGCAAGAGTCGTGCTCATTGTTATGTCGACCTCGCCTGCTATTTTGCTCGGGGTTCTGACCATACTTACCGTAACCGGCACCACTCTCAATATTCAGTCATTTATGGGTGCAATTATGTCCACAGGTGTCGGAATTGCAAATGCGATATTGCTTGTTGTTTTTGCAGAAGAAAACAGGCGAAAAGGGCTCGATGCCAAAGAAGCTGCGATTGCAGGCGCCCAGGCAAGAATGCGCCCGATTCTTATGACTTCAATTGCCATGGTTGCCGGTATGATTCCTATGGCTATTTCGTCCGGTCAGAGTGCATCTCTGGGAAGAGCTGTGATCGGTGGACTCAGCATGTCCACCATGTCGGTGCTTACCTTATTACCGCTTGTATTTATAATCGTGCAGGAGCATGCTCCTGTAAGTTCGCCTTCGGTACATCCGGAGGACAGGGGAGTCTAGTTTAGAGTTTAATATGATCAACTGAAAATTATGAGCAATAATAAAATCCTGGGAAAAAACAATATATTTTTTGTGCTTGCAGTTCTTGTGGTGGCAGGAGTTGTGTTTTTCTTCGTATGGCGCAATTTTCACAAGCCAAACGTAATTGAAACCCTGCCTGAGCCAGCTGAAATTTCAGTGCCAGCTGTTGAAGTATCCAAAAGAGTTCTCTTTCGTGAAGATCAGTTGCCCGGTGAAATAAACGCTTATCAGGACGTGCTCATTTATCCGAAAGTACCGGGCTTTGTGGAATGGATCGGTGTTGACCGTGGCTCTATTGTGAAAAAAGGCCAGTTAATGGTCAAAATTTATGCGCCTGAATATATGGCAAGAAGAAGCGAAGCCATGGCTAAAATTGCCGCAGCCAAAGCCGAACTTGCAGCTGAAGAATCTCGCCTTCAAGACCTGCAGGCCGATTTGAAAAGACGTCAGGCCAATTTATTAGCCGACGAATCAACCTATCAAAGAGTTTATGCAGCATCTTTATTGCCTGGTGTAATAGCTGACAACGACGTTGTGCAATGGGCTCAGTCAGTAGAGCAGGACCGCCAGGACGTAAACACTGCCATGAAACGGGTGAATGCTAAAGGCCACGAAGTTTCGATGCGAAAAGAAGAAGTAAATGCAATGGTAAAAGCATTTGAAAATTACGCAGACTTTGCTTCTTATCTGGAAATAAATGCGCCGTTTGACGGTTATATTACCGACAGAAAATTGCACGTGGGCAGCTTTGTGGGTCCGGACGGAACCGGCGCTTACCCGCCTATTTGCCGAATTAAGCAGCTTGATCTCTTGAGAATTGTGGCGCCGGTACCGGAACTCGACACAGCAGGCGTGCTGCTTGGCTCGGACGTCGAATTTACTGTTTCGGCTTTTCCAGGGCGAAAGTTTCTCGGTACGGTTGCCAGAATAAGCAATAACCTGGATAAAAACACAAGAACCATGCCGGTTGAACTCAATTATTTCAATCCAAAATTCGAAGTGCTTCCGGGTATGTTCTGTAAGATTTACTGGCCAACAAGAAGGAAAAAACCTTCTTTGTTTGTTCCGATTTCATCTGTGGTATCAACACCACTAAATACGTTTGTGTGCAAACTCGCAGGCGGCGTAATCGAATGGGTTTCGGTGCGCAAGGGCCAGCTTATGGGCAATATGATAGAAGTATTCGGCAATATCAAAGAAGGTGATCTAGTTGCAAAAGACGGCAGCGAAGAACTCGAAAACAATACGAAGGCAAAAGCGGTAGTTGTGAGCTTCAAAGAAGAACTGTCTGAAAGCGCAGAACCCGGTGCCGAGTTTGAACCCGGCACCACAAGCTCTGAGAGCAGTCCGGAGGAAGCGCAAAAGCAGCCTGAAATGGGTGGCGACAAGAATAGCCAGAATACGCAAGAGCCATCCAAAACAGGAGATTCCGAAAGCAAAGAGGACTAGAATCTCATCCAAAACTTTGCCTTGAGTTTGCAAACTTGCAAGCACTGTGCTTGAATCACACTGTTCACGAATAAAATGAATAGGATTGAAACGACTTAATTTTTAAGAAAGTCCGGAAACCCCTTGTCAACATTTATAGCAACCGGAGTCTTAGTTATGATCTGCAAACACATGCGTTTAGGGCTTTTGCTTCTGTTTGCTCTAATAGTCAATGCCTGTCTTATTTTCAACGCAAGTTCCTTAGTCAGGGCCGAAGAACACACATACAGCCCTGAAAGCTGCGAGTTTCAGGTCAATATGCCAGCTCCTGTTTCAGTAAGTGAGGCCGGAAAAGGGATGTCGCCACTTACCAAGGTTTACATTCACAAAGGAGAAGACGGAAGATTCTGGTCTCTGGCCGGCGGTCTTACAAATGGTGGTGAAGGAAGCACGGAAGAAAATTTCGATAAGTTTCTTGCAGGAGTTGAAAAGGGACTTAAAGAAAAGAAAACTGAAAGCGGAGTTGCCTTTGAGCTTGGAAAACGTCAACCTGCAAGCGGTAAGGGCTGGACTGGCTATGTCTATGAAGTCAAAAAAGACGGTGAACCATATATGATGCAACTCGTAGCCAAGGCAGAATCGATTCCAGTTATTTACATACTCAACCAGAATCAACTTGATGAAGAGAGTCATTTCTTTTCTTCACTTGTCTTAAACCAAGATTCGATCAACAAAATTTACTCCAAAGACGTCCAGCTGGAGTCAATGGGACCGGCCGAAAGACAGGGTTACTTCATTGGTTATTACGTATTAGGGCCGGGTCTCCTGATTTTGCTCATAGTTTTTATAGTCAGGGCTTTTAGCAAAAAGAAAAATTCGCAACAACCCTCTCAAAGCTAACTCCTGGCGCTTAGCTCGATAGCAGCCATATCTGGGGAGCAGGAGTCGTTGATCAGTTGTTCGTTGTTCTAGAGCTTGAGCCTATCTTACTGGCTCTTGCTTCAAGTTCCTGTGCCTGCTCGTTTTTGCCCAGGCTTTTCAGCACCTGAGCATAGTCTTTTAAGCAGGCAGCAAGCAGTGGGTCGTTATTACCTACTGCGCCTTCGGTGCTTGAAACTGCCCACTGGTAAAAAGTGGCTGAATCCGCGAGCTTACCCTGATGGTAATAAAGATAAGCAAGCTGGTTAAGTATATTGGCTGTTTCCAGATCATTTGGTCCAAGTACGGACTGTCCATTACTAAGTGCATCTCTGTAAAGCTCAGCAGCTTTTTCTGTATTACCCAGGTGAAATTCAACCAGAGCAAGTGTGGCGGCAGTGGTGACAGTCAGGCTGTTATTGTTTCCGTAAGTTTTCTCGTAAATTGAAAGCGCGTCGTTTAAAAGCGGGGCCGCATCACGATATTTTCCCTGCGAAATATAAAGCTGGGCAAGACCCACAGAGTCGTTTGCAACTGATGGATGGTGCGGACCAAGCGCATCTATGTCTGTGGCGATCATGCGCTTGTAATTATCTTCACCTGCGTCATAGCGTTTTTCTTTAAAAATAGTGCTCTGCACTGTGTCATATGCAGGTTTTAGAGATTGGTCGGGAATCGGACCGCGCAGAGCTATCTGAGGATCGGCATCTGTTTGTGCCTGTCTTGTTTGCTTGAGATTCTCGTCCTTTTGCTCCTGCCAGCTTGATGTTTTGTTTCCGGCATTGGGAGAAGCGGCACCTGAGCCAGCTCCTGGGCTGCTGCCACTATCTGAAGCTGAGTTCGGGTTCAAACCGCGCTCCTGCCCTGTGCGGTCATAAATGTCTCTATTGAAGTCTCTCAATAGTTGTTTATTCGAATCGTCATTGCCCTGAAGCAGATCGTGATAATCATGAACCAGGCTTTCGAGCCTGGTGGCAGCAGTCAGGCTTGCATCTTTGGAAAGAATCGAAATGGCTTTTTTATAATGCTTTTCAGCACCCGGCTTATCTCCACTTTTGTAAGTGGCTCTGCCCAGGCGGTGTAAATTGTCTGCGACAGCCGGACTGTAAGGACCCCAGTTTTTTTCATTGATTTGCAAAGCTTTGCGGTAGTAACTCATGGCTGCTGAGTGATTTGCCGCAGCTTCCTGAATTGAGCCCAACGCAAATAAAACAGGCACGACCTGCTGGCTGTCTGCGCCGTATCGCTTGCTAAGCGATGCCAAAAGCTTTTTATAGAGAGCCTGGGCTTCCTCGGTCTTATCTCGTAAGGCAAGTGTGTCGGCAAGTTTGAGCGTGCATTTTTCGTTGTCTGCAGGATCTTTAGACTGCGAACTCACATGTATAATCGCCTGCCTGAAATGTGCTTCCGCCTCTTCGAGCTTGCCTTCCCTCAATTCATTTTCGCCGGCTCTGTAAGCTTGCGACCACGAAACCGAACTTGGGGTTCCAGGGTTTGTAGGGTTTGTAGTCTTTTCAGTCTTTGCAGTTTTTGTAGTTTTTGAAGTTTTTTTAGTTTCGGCTGCATCGGCGGGCTCAGCAATTGCAAAAACAGCAGACCCTGCCAGCGCCAAACAAATCTGCACGGATACGAAGGTCGAAGTTCTGCCTGTCACTTTCAGAGTCAAATCAGCCGGCTCCCCTATAAAAACTCTTTTGATAGTTTAACTGCTTGATGAGCCCGATTCCATAGAGGAAGGCAGCGTGATACCAGAAATTACACCCTGATAAGCAGCTTGAAAAGATCTTAGACGCGCTTAAACTTGTCTTTGCAAAAAGCGCTTCTTTAGCGCGACTTAAGAGAAGTCAAGCGATAAACTTAAGTGCGACTAATTTTGCTTCTATTAGAAATATCACATGCTCCAAAACCGCGGAGGCAAGCAGGGCAAGCATTCCCAGTGGGAGATTTCCCATTGTTATGAGCTGGGCCCTTACATATTCTAGTTTTATACAGCGCACTCTCTCCCCCTAACAGCCGCTCAGAATGCCAGAAATTCCTGCTGAAAATTTAAAGCCCGATGCTGCAGATGAAATGCAGAACGACAAACTTGTTTCGCAAAAAGCGCTTGAACGGCTGCGCGAAGAGTCGTCAAATGATTTATTGAGCTCGCTTGCTGCTGCAAAAATGCCGGCGCCCGAGCAGAAAGCTTACGAAGATCCCCATGCGAATGCCTATTTGCAAAAGGGAATTAATTCCGTCACATCTTTGATGATCAAAGACGATCAAACCAGAGGCAATGTAAACCACTACGCAGCCGAGTTCACAAAAACAGCCAGTTTATTCACCGGCGGCAGGCTTGGTCTTGTGAGTGCGGCAGTAATCTATGGATTGGACCAAGCAAAACCGGGCACCAGCTGGAAAGAGCAGGCAACTGATTTCAGTTTAGGCGCGGCAAAAGGCGGTTCGTTAAAAGCAGTATTCGGGATAGTCGGCGCTTCAGGCCAGTTTGCACCGATGAAAGGTGCCATGATGGGCATGGGCTCAGGAGCTGCCGAAGAAATATTCAAGCGTGAAACATTCACAGACCCTTCAGGCTTAAACGACAGATTACGGCAAACTGCATTCAATCCGCAGGTGGTTCTGATGAATGCTGCTTTATTTACAGCCGGCGAAGGTCTCTATGCAGGCATCAATAGATTTGCCTACAACGGCGCGCTTTCTCAAAACAAAGTGATTTCAGGCATGGTTATGGGCGGCTCTTTTGGTTTTGTCAACGGCACTGTTGCAGAAGCAAGCAAACAAATGAGCGAAACAGGCAAAATCGACCCGCTCAAAGTAATCGGTCACGGCTTATTAGAGGGCTCGGTTACAGCTGCCGGTGCTTATGCCGGCCTTAAAGTTTCAGATCCGGTTTTCCAGCAAAAAGTAAAAGACACAAGCTGGCAGGCTTTAGACTCACTGGGTTTAGCAAGAAGAAGTCGCGAGTTTCTTGTAACCGGGGGGCTCAGCGAGCTTTCAAAATTTGAAAGCGAACAGACAAAGACTGCAGTAACTACAGTACGCGAAGTAAGAAATATTCTCGGCTGGGAAAAAGTCGGACCCGAAAAACAGCTGCTTTTCCAGCATTCTGACCAGAAAAAGGGCATTCCAATACCGAAACTGGCGGATTTAATAGCCAGCTGCAATCCCGAAAAACTCGGCGTGCCAGAAAGAGCAAGTCATTTATTTCCGGGGGGCAACGGTCCTGTTTTTCTCGAGCGCGGCGCTGGCGACCGCATCAGAATAACGCTTGGTGATCAGGCACCCCAGTGGAAAAATGGCACCGGTGGCAACCGCATCATGCTGGGCAGCCCCGAAACAAAGATCAATGCCATGGCGCCTCTATTAATCGGCGATCCAAAAGATCCCAACGGCGAAGCATCAAAACAGGCCTGGGATAATTTTTCAAGATTGCTTGCAGAAGGTAAGAAAGTTGGCATTGACGGTATTTCAACAGATGTCTGGTGGGGTGTTATTGAACCCAAACAGGGTCAGTTCGACTGGCGATACTATGACAAGCTCTCGACTCAGATAATTTCAAAAGGGCTCAACTGGGTGCCGATTCTCTCATTCCACTCAGCAAAAGCCGGCGGAAATATAGGCGACAACGTAGACGTGCCGGTGCCGTTCTGGGTATGGAACAAAGTTGCAAGCCAGTTAGGATCAAGTGATCCCAGAGCGGGCATGTTCAAGAGCGAACAGGGTAACTACTCGTCTGAATACGTTCAATTCTGGGCTGACAAGCATTCCGTGCCGCTTTATAAAGATGTGATGACTGCATTCGGCAAGCAATATGCCGGCAAAGCCCAGCATATTACCGAAATCAACATAAGCCTGGGACCAGCCGGTGAAGCCCGTTATCCTTCATACAATCATCATGACCAGCATGTCGGCTACCCGAGCCGCGGAGCACTTCAGTCATACTCAGATCTGGCAAAGGCCGATTTTAAAAACTGGGTAATGGCTAAATATGGTGATTTTGCTTCTGTCGAAAAAGCCTGGGGAGGCAAAGTAGTAAATATCGAGCCGCCTGTGAATGCAGAGGCTTTCTTCAGAGACAAGATTCATACAAATACCCAGTACGGAAAAGACTACTTCGACTGGTATAACGGCACTTTAGTCAAGCATATTCAAACAGCGATGGCGCCTGCCTTTGAAGTCTTCGGACCCAACTCGGCATTTAAAAATGCCGATATCGGCATGAAAATTCCTGGCATTCACTGGCGCATCGGCACTAACGCAGGCGATCACGTGATCATGTCGGACCGGCTTGCAGAGCTTACCGCAGGAATGATCACCACAAGCGGCAACGACTGGACAAGTGATGCGCTCGGTCGTGGCTACAGACCACTCTTGTCTGGAATAAGCGAAGTGATGAAAAACCCGGGCGGAAACAGGCTGATGCTTCATTTCACAGCCCTTGAGATGCCGGACGGTCAGGACGCTAATATGAACGCAAAAGCCATGCCTTACACGCTTGCCAATTGGGTCGGCGCCGAAGCGCAGCGCCAGGGTATTAGATTGAAGGGTGAGAATGCTCTTGGGGGCACACTTGCAAACCCAAATTCCTGGAATATTCTGGCGTCTCATTTGAAGCTTCCCGGACAGCCCGGATATTATCAGGGGCTAACGCTACTTAGGCTCTCTGATGTGCTTGGCTCAGATGTCGCCAGGCATAATATCCAGTTATTGATCAATGCAACAAATGGCGGGCAAAATCAGGCTAGCGGACAGAAAAATGCAGGCTGAGTTCAGTTCAGTATTTCTTTAACCGAGCTATCAATAGTATCGCAAATGCTTTCAAGCGGCAGGTCGTTTATTGAAGTTCCGAAAGGATGCTCGAGTTCTATTGCCAGAAACTCAAGCGCAATTACAAAATAAATGCTCAAAATCGTCATTATCGTTGTTAACTGGTGATTCTCAGGAACTAAAAGCCAGGGAGTGAAGATCGCAAACAAAACAATGCCGAAGCGAAAAACAACCTTATAAGTACCGCTTATCGGTGATTTCATTATGCGTTCGCAGGCTCCGCATACATCCATGAGGCCGCGGGCATGTGAATCGAGCTGCAGCATGTCTATATCGCTCAATTTGCCTACTCTGTTCCAGGTTCTGATTCTCTTATATACAAGTCTTGCAATAGTAAGCGGCACGTGTTTTACCGACTCCAGTTCATGCCTGTAAAGCTCCGGAATATATTCATGATTCTCAGTTCCCCTGAGGTGGTCTTTCAGGGATTTTGCAAAGCCTGTCAACAACTGCGAAAATAGCAGGCTCTCTTCAGGGTCTATCAAGGCAAGCTCTCTGGCTTTGATGCTCAGGTTGCGCAGATCATTTACCAGCTGACCCCAGAGCTTACGACCTTCCCACCACCTTTCATATGAGGAATTTATCCGAAAAACAAAAAGCAGGCCGATAACAACACCAAGCCCCATGGTGTCTTCAGCTTTAAGCAGTTGCCTTACAGGAAAAGCGTGATTGTCTATCCAGGTAACAGCAACTGCGTATACGGTAACAAGTAACATACAAAGATAGAACGCTTTGCCACCCGGTGTTGCATAGCGAAAAATAGATATTTTTTCAGGCATCAGCTCAGACCCTTTGCGCTTTCATTTGCTCTTTCATTTGCTCTACAGTTGGCGGCTTAGACCAGTCAATTGAACCCTTTTCGATAGAATAGGCAAGCCTGGGCAAAACAACTTCGCCCCAGGCATATTTAAAATACTCGAATCCTTTTTGAAATGACTCCCCTTCGCCCCAGCCGGTCTGAGTTAGAGAGAGCCGGCAGCCCGACTCACCGTGCTTTTCGAAACGCAAAATCACAAGGGTTCTATGATCCCTGATTTCAGCAAGCTCAGGAGTGAAGTTCCAGGTAAAACTGAGCATTTTTTCTTCTTCAAAAGCCATAATGCTTTGATTATCCGCACCTCGTGAGCCAGGCGGATTTTCAGGAAAGAAAAATATTTCATATGCTCCGCCTGGTTTTAGTTCTATATTTGCCGCCGGTGCAAAAAATGTTCTGACGCCTGCCTCCGTAGTCCAGAGTTTCCAGACAGAACTAACAGATGCATTGAGAACAATACTCAGCTCAAGAACTTTTTCGCTCATATCACAATTTTGCCCCCGAGCTCTACCTTGAAATTCGATCTTGAAATTCGACCTTGAAATTCGAGCTTGAAATTCGAGCTTGAAATTATAACAGAATTTTTTTCAGGTCGGCTCTAATTTCAGCAGCGCTTTGATAACGAAGCTCCGGGTCGAGATCGGTCGCTTTGCCGACTACCATGCTCAAATTCTCATTAATTTCAGGATTGCTCTCATGTGGAAAGGACTGGTTAATGGCTTCAGGGTCCTCGCCTGCAAGCAAGAAGTAAAGTGTTGCGCCGCAAGCATAAAGATCGCTTCTTGTGTCTGCCTCGCCCCTGAACTGCTCGGGAGGAATGTATGCGTGCTTGCCCACCACAGTGGCGGTTTTTCTCGATTCGAGATCTCGCGCAACATTGAAATCTATCAGTATCAGCTTATTTTCTTTGTCGAGCATCAAATTATCCGGCGTGAAATCGCGATGCACCACAGGTGGTGAGAGACCGTGCAAATATTCGAGAATATCGCATAATTTCAAAGCCAGCTCATACACACGTTCTTGAGCAAGTGCTCCTTCTTTTGCAACAAGCTGCCTCAAAGAAACACCTTCAATGTAATCAAGAACCAGATAAGCTCGGTGATCGTCGGAAAATGAATCACGAAGGGCAACCACATTCTCCGAACTCAAGCGCGACAAAAGCTCCACTTCCTGGTTAAAGCGTTCGCGAGCCCTGTCTTTAACTTCGGGATCTACAAATACCGGAAAGAGGGTTTCTTTAAGCACGACCTCTGTTTCTGTCTGCAGGTCTTTAACAAGATATGCGGTTCCCTGGCCGCCAACTCCGATGCGGCTTAGAATCAAATAACGCTCGTTATTGAGCCGGTCACCAGGAAAAAGCGGGAGCAGTTCTTCCTGCTTTGGTGCTTTTGTCAGTGATTTGATCCAGAGTTCAGTGTGGCTATCGCCGATTGCCGGCTCCCATAGCTCAATAAGATCCGGGTCCACACTAACCCAGTTACAATTGGCTTTAAGTGCATCTACAAGTTCCATACCGAGTGCGGATGCAACCGGGAGCCTTATATTAACCGGCTGATTTTCTTTAGGTGTCCCGAAACCCACAAGCCATTTTTCAGGCAACATAGTTCCATGTGGGCGAAAAAGAAAAACCGATGTTATATCCGTCCACAGAAGTAGTTTCTTTCTTTGAGAGGGCCAGGCTATGTAGAGTCCGTTTGCCCCGAGCATCAGGCTGTTTGCTTGCATGAACGAATTGAGCCAGTTTATTAAAGACATGAACAAAATAGTTCCTGCAAACGGGTAAAGCGCCAGCCCCCAACCTAAAGTGAAAACGACAATGCTTGAAGCTTTTGAAAGAATGGCTCCCAGTATAAGGAACAAAGTCATTACAATGTCATGCGATTTGCTCCATGTAAACGGAATCAGCCAGGCAGCAAAAAGCACGATCAAAAACATGCTCATGCTTTCGTTTCTGGACATGGTACAGAACTTGCTTAGCGCCGGTGCTTCTTTATTCTTGCTTTTCTTGTTCTGTTCTCTGGCAAGGAATCTTTTAACAGGGCCGTCATATATTTCGTCCCAGGATCTAAGCGTGCTGAGATCATTTAGTTCCAGAACCGAATCATTTACAGGGTCATTTACAGGGTCATTTACAGGGTCATTAGATTGAGCAGTTTCCTGACTTTCTGTTTTGTCATTAATATGCCCATTATATTGATTACTTTTTTCTTCGCCATTTTCTGTTTCAGTCATGCAAGCGATCCCTGTTTTGCAAGCAGCGCTTCCAGCTCTGTTTTTAACGATTCGGCGTTTTCATGTCTATCTGATTTTTTTGCCTGCGTAAGTTTGAACACAAGCAAGTCGAGTTCGTCGCTTATGTTCTCATTGAGTTTTTTTGGACGGCTTGCAGAAAGCGGCACCGGATCTTTTGCTGTAAGCAAAAAGTGCAGAGTTGCACCCAGTGAATAGAGATCGCTTGCGCTGCAGGCCTTGCCTTTCAACTGCTCGGGCGCCATATAAGAATGCTTGCCGACAAGTGTTCCTGTAGCTGTGTGCAAAAATTCATTTGCAGCGCCGAAGTCTATTAAAACGATTTTGCCTCTGTCATCGATTATCAGATTCTCGGGCGTCAGGTCACGATGAACAATTGGAGTTTCCTGATTATGAAGATATGCAAGTATTTCTGCAATTTGAATTGCAATGAAAATAACCTCGGCTTCTTGTAACGGCGCTGGCTGTTCAATCACATATTGCCTGAGATCCTGACCATGAATGTATTGAAGCAGAAGATAATGACCGCGCTCGACAAAATGATCGAGAACTTTTGCAATTTGCGGGTGCTCAAGACCAGCAAGAATTCTCGCCTCTCTTATAAACTGTTCTTCGGCCTTGGCTTTGAGACTGCTTTCCACATCAGCCGGCAAAACAGACTCTTTTAAGATTGCCAGGTCTTTGTTTTTTACCTGTACAAGATAAATTGCAGAGAGCCCTCCGAAGCCAAGCTGCCTTAATACTTTGATCTCACCTTCCTGAAGTGTGCTTCCCGGTGCAAGCGGAATAAAAGTAGTGGAAGAATATCTGTATCGCAGTTCGTCTTCCCATAGATTCGTATAACTCTTTTTGCCTTCAATTTTCAACTCGGACCTGAGTTGCTTTTTCAAAGGCAAAAGACAGTCTTTGCCGTCGCAGTTATCGGCGAAAGTCTCGATTCCCAGAATCAACTGTTCAAGCTCTGGGGGCTTGAAACTATATAGAGGCAGTTCTGCAGATGCGCCCTTATACCTCAAACACAGCTTTGCATTTTTGTAATCTGAAAGCATTGCATTTTTAAGCTCGATTTTTTCAAGCTCGTACCAGGCTCGATTTCTCCTGCCAACCAGCGAATAAAGATAAAGCCCTGGAAAAACTACGCCCTGCTGGCTTAAAACAAGCATCTGGTTTTTCAGAAAGAGCCAGATAAAACTGCCGATTACTAGAAGCGGAATGGCCCCCAGTCCCAGAGCAAAGAGGTCGACGGAAGCTGGAATTTTAGCCACCGCAAGAAAACCGCGATTCCAGAGAAAGGAGCAGATTATCACTATTAAAGGCAGCAAAAACCATAATGGCGAAAGCAATGAGACTGTCCAGAACAAGAACTTGCTCAGCCTGGTTTCGTATTTAACTCGCAGCTCAAGTGTAGCCATTTCTAATTAACTGCTCTCTTAGAATCGCATGCTTGCGATGGCAGGGTTCTGCTCTCTGCAACCCGGAGTTGCCAACAGTGCGCTAGTCTCAGACTAACATCTTGGCGAGCCTTTTAGTATGGCGAATCTCGAATGAGGGCTTAAGGGCGCTAGACCTGAGCACTAAAAAGGCGAG